>NZ_BDQY01000005.1 GCF_002724055.1 Tepidibacter mesophilus
AAATGTTAGCTACTTTTGATTAATCTTTTACTATGAAACTTAGGTTGTATCGTTTAAATATCCGTTAAGAAACTTCGTTGTTTGACCGTAAGGGAGTTTAAGAAGTTTTAGGATATTTAATAAGATATAATCTGTAGTTTTATTAAAAGATTAATTAAGTAGCGGTATTTCAATTATCTTCATTTTCGCTTAAACACCTTTTTTAAGAAATTAAGCCCTAACTAGTACAATAAATCAACTTATCATTTATGATTATGGACAAAAAAAGAGATGTTAATTACTTGAAATTAACATCTCTTTGTCAACAGTCTGAGAGGTCAGCTAAATAGCTGACCTCTTTTTCGTATACCCATAAATTATATGATTTTCAAAACACCTTTATACTCTAACAATTCTACATATGCATTTATACCATTTAACAGTACCTTCTCATCAAAGTTAAACTTTATATTGTGGAGTCCATTTACAAATTCTTTATCAGTATTTCTAGATCCCAACATAAAAAACAACCCTTTTACATGCTGTTGATAATACGAGAAATCCTCAGATATCATCAAAGGCTCTAGTATTTTTATATATTTATTATTAATAGCTTCTTTGAATTCATTGAATAGTTCTTCATCATTGTTAACTGCTGGGTAGTCATCCTTTATATTGATATTTATATTACAGTTGAAAGATTTTTCAAATCCGCATGCAATATCACAAACTCTTTTCTTTATTTCGTCGTACACATCTTGCTTAAACGCCCTTATAGTACCTTCAAGTTTCACACTCTCAGCTATTATATTTCTTCTACTTCCGCCCTCCATTTTTCCAATGCTTAAAACACCTGCATCTAGAGGTCTTATATTTCTAGATATTATACTTTGTATAGAGTTTACGAAATTTGCAGCTATGATTATTGAATCAATAGAGTTTTGAGGCATAGCTCCATGGCCTCCCTTTCCTATTATTTCAATATCTATTTCTCCTGTTTGAGCTAAAAAATGATTCGGTTTAACTCCAACAAATCCTTCTTCTATATCCGGAAATATATGAAGTCCATATATTTCATCAACTTTATATTTTTCTAAAATTCCTTCTTTTATTAAAGGAAGTGCTCCACCAGGAGATTCTTCTGCTGGTTGAAAAATAAAAACTATATCATCTAACAATTTATCTTTATTAATAGTTAAATACTCTATAAGACCCAAAAGTATACTCATATGACCATCATGACCACAAAGATGCTTTATTTGTCCATCTATATTCAAAGCGTCCATATCTGCTCTAAATGCTATATTCTTTTTAGATTTTTTCCCTTTTATAATACCTACTACTGCGGTTTCTAGATATTCTTCATATTCTACTCCCAAAACATCTAGATATGTTTTTATATACTTAGATGTTTTATATTCCTTCATACCCAATTCTGCTAGGTTATTCAATTTATTTCTGTGATTATATACAATGTCTTTTAACACCCTAACGTCTGTTCTTATATCCATTTATATCTCCTTTCAAAAAACAATTATCACAACATCATATTTTGTTGAATATATTTATATTGAATGGTACTATATATTAAATAAAGTATTTATTTTTGCTTCATTATAAAATTTATAATATCATATATTTATGATAAAGGGGGTTTATCTATGAAAAAAGTAAACGTTGCTATAGTTGGTGCAACAGGAATGGTAGGAAGAACATTTTTGGAAATTCTAAAAGAAAGAAATTTTCCTATAGAAAACCTGTATTTATTTGCATCAAAAAAATCAGCTGGAGATGTTATAACCTTTAATGAAAAAGACTACATAATAGAAGAACTAACACAAAATTCTTTTGATAAAGATATAGATATAGCTTTATTCTCTGCTGGCGGAGAAATTAGTAAGACATTTGCTCCAATAGCTAAGGACAAAGGAGTTATAGTAGTAGACAATAGTAGCATGTGGAGAATGTATGACGATGTTCCTTTAGTTGTTCCAGAAGTTAATCCTGAAGATGTAAAAAAACATAACGGTATAATAGCAAATCCAAACTGCTCTACTATTCAAGCAGTAGTACCTTTAAAAATTCTTCACGATAAATTCGGTATAAGAAGAATAGTATACTCAACATATCAAGCAGTTTCAGGATCTGGTGTTAAAGGTATATCCGATTTAAAAGAAGGTATTAAAGGAAATGAAAATAAATTATATCCTCATCCTATAGCTTATAATGCTTTACCTCATATAGATGTATTCCTAGATAATGGTTATACAAAAGAAGAAATGAAAATGATAGATGAAACTAAAAAAATATTAAATGATCATACTATAAAAATAACAGCTACAACTGTAAGAATACCAGTAATGTATTCTCATAGTGAATCTGTAAACATTGAATTCGAAAAAGAATTTGATATTAAAGAAGTATTTGATATTTTAAATGATGCAGATGGAGTTGTCGTTGTAGATGATCCTAAAAACAATGTATATCCACTTGCATTAGATGCTGCAGGAAAAGACGAGGTATTTGTTGGAAGAATAAGAAGAGACTTTAGTTTAGATAATGGTATCAATATGTGGGTTGTTGCTGATAATATAAGAAAAGGAGCTGCAACTAACACAGTTCAAATAGCTGAACTTTTATTAAAATATAATTTAGTATAGAGAGGATGATTTTAATGCTATTTAAAGGTTCTGGTGTTGCTTTAGTTACCCCATTTAAAAATGGAAAAATAAACTTTGAAAAATTAGGAGAAATTATAGAATACCATATCAAAGAGGGAACAGATGCATTTATAGTATGTGGAACTACTGGTGAAGCATCTACAATGACTGATGAAGAGCAAATAGAAACTATAAAATTTGTGATAGATAAAACAAATAAAAGAATACCAGTTATAGCAGGAACTGGTTCTAATAATACTGCACATTCTATACACCTTAGCCAAAAAGCTGAAGAATTAGGAGCAGATGGACTTTTAGTTATAACTCCTTATTACAATAAGTCTACTCAAAAAGGTCTTATTTCTCACTTTAATGCTATAGCTGATGCTGTTAATATTCCTATAATAGTTTATAACGTTCCAGGAAGAACTGGAGTTAATATAAAACCTTCTACTCTAGCTCAAATAGCTAGGCATAAAAACATAGTAGCAGTTAAAGAAGCTAGTGGAGATATATCTCAAGTTGCTGAGATGGCAAGAGTTTGTCCTGATGGATTTGGAATATACTCTGGAAATGATGATATGATTCTACCTCTATTATCTCTTGGAGGATGCGGTGTTATATCAGTTGTTGCTAATATATGTCCAAAAGATACTCACGACTTAGTATACAAATATTTCGAAGGAGATATTGCGGGTTCTAGAAAACTTCAATTAGATATGAAACCTTTGATAGATTCATTATTTATAGAAGTAAATCCTATTCCAGTTAAAACAGCTATGAATTTATTAGGATTTAACATGGGTGAACTTAGACTTCCACTTGTAGATATGGATGATTGCAATTTAAGCGTATTAAAGAAAGAATTAACAAACTACGGATTCAAATTATAGTTTTTTATCCAAAAGCTAAAAATTCACTTGGAGTACGAACTTCATCTGAATTAAGTTTTACTTTATAAAATCCTATACTACATATGTGGTATAGGATTTTAAATAGCTTTATTATAGGAGGTGTAACATGATTAAAGTTATAGTTAATGGATGTCTTGGCAAAATGGGAAAAGTTTTGACAAAGTCTATATGCAATGATGACGCTTTTAAACTTGTAGCAGGTGTTTCTAGAGAAATTAATGAGACTACTGAATATAATGTATACCCTAACATACTAGATATTAATGAGAAAGCCGATGTTATAATAGATTTTTCTAATCCAACTACATTAAACGATATGCTATATTATTCTAAAAAAACTAAAACCCCGTTAGTTATAGCAACAACTGGGTATACTAATGAAGAACTCGATATGATAAGCGAGCACTCTAAAGAAGTTGCTGTATTTCATAGCTCAAATATGTCACTTGGAGTAAACTTACTTTTAAAACTTGTTGAAATATCAGCTAAAGCTCTAAATAATTTCGATATAGAAATAATTGAAAAACACCATAACAAAAAAGTTGATGCTCCTAGCGGTACCGCTTTGATGCTTGCAAATGAAATTCAAGCTATTTTAGATAATGAATTTAACTTTGGTAGACATGGTAAAAATGCAAAGAGAAAAGAAAATGAGATAGGTATTCACGCAGTACGTGGTGGAACTATAGTTGGAGATCACAGTGTTATATTTGCAGGTAAAGATGAAATAGTAGAGTTGAATCATATAGCCTTATCAAAAGAAATATTTGCTCAAGGATCTCTTCAAGCAGCTAAATTTATAATGAACAAAGAAAATGGATACTATAATATGAAAAACATAGTATCTTTATAATAACACTTAGGAGGTAATTTACTAATGATGAAATTAACAGACCCATATGAAATAGCAAAATTTATAAAGAATTCAACTAAGAAAACACCAGTTAAAGTATATTTAAACGGAACACTAAAAAATAAAGATTACGAGAACGTAAAAATATTTGGTAGTGATAATAGTTATATTTTAATAGGAGAGCAATCATCGATTAAAGATATTTTAGATGATAATAAAGAAACCATAACAGATTATCACTTAGAATTCGATAGAAGAAATTCTGCTATACCTACTTATAACTATTTACATGAAGATGCTAGAATCGAACCAGGAGCTATTATAAGGGATATGGTTTCTATTGGGAAAAACGCAGTTATAATGATGGGCGCAGTTATCAATATAGGAGCTGAAATCGGAGAAGGCTCTATGATAGATATGAACGCTGTTATAGGTGCACGAGGAACTATAGGTAAGAATGTACATCTTGGAGCTGGAGCTGTAGTTGCAGGTGTACTTGAACCCCCTTCTGCTACACCCGTCATACTAGAAGATGATGTTCTTGTAGGCGCAAATGCTGTAATATTAGAAGGAGTTGTAGTTGGGAAAGGTGCTGTTGTAGCAGCAGGTGCTGTTGTAACTCAAAACGTACCCGAAGGGGCTGTTGTAGCTGGATCTCCTGCTAAGATTATAAAAATGAAAGATGAAAAAACTAAAGAAAAAACTAAACTTATGGAAGATTTGAGAGGATAAAAAAAAGATGGCTAGTCAGCCATCTTTTTTATCTATCTTGATCAGTTACATTAAATACATATGGAACGTTTCTATAATAATCTCCATAGTTTAGTCCGTATCCAACTACGAATTTATCATCTATCTCAAATCCTACATAATTAGGAACTAAATCTACTTTTCTTCTAACTGGTTTATCTAATAATACACAACATTTAACACTTGCAGGATTTTTTTGTTTTAAATGATTCATAACAAAACTCATAGTAAGAGCCGAATCTGTGATATCATCAACTACTAAAACATCGTATCCAGAGATATCATCATTTATATCTGCAAGAACATTTATTTTCCCACTCGACTCTTCTGAATGCCCATAGCTAGATGTCGTCATAAATCCTAATTTAACTGGGATGTCTATCTTTCTCACAAGATCAGCAGTGAATATAAAGCTTCCTTTTAAAAGAGATATAACGAATAATTTCTTATCTTTATAATCCTCAGATATCTGCTTTCCAAGTTCAACAGTTCTTCTAGCTATATCTTCTTCAGAGCATAATGTTTCCCATACTTTAGTTTCTATATCCATTTATAATAAACCTCCTAGAGTAATTGTATTTTAAACTCTATTTTAATTAAAAAGTAGATTTTTGTCAACATTACTTTAGTTGTTATTCATACCATCCATAACTTTTATTATAACCTCATCTGTTATAGTCATTCCTTGTGCACTAACTTTTCCTAAATTTCTTATACTTTCTTCAACTTTATTTCCCACTATTCCATTAAGAGCCGGTACTATACAGTTATATTTTGCTATTACAGCACTTTGTACAGCAGCAGATGCAGCAGATGCAAGTTTTAGTGCACATCCAGCCTTTGCACCATCACATATCATACCACTTAAGTTTGCAATCATATTTTCAATGGCTCCATCTATTTGCTCATAAGTTCCATCCATAAGCCAAGTTATAGCTGCTGCTGAACCTGTTGATGCTGCTACTCCACATCCACAAACAGCAGATAATCTTCCTGTATAATTCTTTATATAGCCTGTAACTAAATGACTTATAGCTAATGCTTTTGATAATTTTTCTTTTGTTTGAGGATACATTTCATTATAAGCAGCTATTGGAAGTATAGCTGTAAGTCCATGATTTCCACTTCCATTAGAACTCATAACAGGCTTATTGACTCCGCTCATTCTAGCATCAGAGGCTGCTGCTGTTAACATCATAGCTTTGTTCATAAGGTCATCTGAAAGCATTTTATCATCCATAGCTTTCTTTATTCCATATCCTACACCAATACCAACCTTATTATCTATAGCAACGTTTGCCATATCTAGATTCATATCTATTCCTTCTAATAAAAATTCTAAATCAGATTCATCCATTTTTTCTATTTCTTGAATCAATTCTTTGATTGTAAGTTTAGCTGTTGGGCTATCAACATGTGTATATTCTACATCTAAGCTTATCTCTCCATTCAATATTACAGAATCATTCTTTTGAATATGAACAAAGTTATCATGCTTAGTCATTATTATAGTCTTTGACGTATTCTCTTTTCCTTTTAAGTTAACTTCTATGTAAACCTTTTCAGTAGTTTCTATAGGTGATATTTTAACCATATTTTGGTCCATGAATTTTTCTGATAAAACAACTTCTTCTTCTCCTAATTTTTCTAATACTCTAAGTCCGAGTTCAGAATCCCCTCCATTAAGTCCCATAGAAGCTGCTATTTTAAGACCTAATCTCGTTGTTCCAGGTATTCCAACACACATACCATTTTTATATACATTAGGGCTTACAAATATATTACATTCAACTATTTCTTCTCCTAATAATTCCTTAGCTTTAGCACAAGCTAGTGCTACTGCAACTGGCTCTGTACATCCTAAAGCTGGCTTTACTTCTGCTTTTAACATATCTACAAGTATTTTTTTCATTTTAAAACCCCCAATTCAATTTTATATCATTTATATATAGCACAAACTATGCCAACTTTTAAAAACCAGTTTTCCCAATACTTGTAGTTTATTATTTATCAATTTCATAGTTTATAAATCCCTGTTTGTATCTTTTTGAAATAAAATAATCTCAAATTGAGACTTACGTCTCAATTTGAGATTATTTTATTTCATATTCTTTCATTTTTCTATAAAGTGTTGCTCTAGATATCCCAAGAGCCTCACAAGCTCTTTCTTTGTCTTTCTTGTAGTCTTTAAACTTATGCAAAGCTTTAATTATTTCTTGTTTTTCTACTTCTTTAAGAGTAGTTATATCATCATTCATATCATATTTAAATTTTTTATTTTTCTTTATTATTTTTTGGGGTAAATTTTCATATTTTATAGTAGCTGAATCTGACATGTTTATACTGTACTCTATTACATTTTGAAGTTGTCTAACATTCCCTGGCCACGGGTAGTCCAATATTTTTCTTATTGCATCTTCTTCTATTTCATTTATATTTTTATTTAATTTTTTAGAATAATCTTTAATTATATTATCTACAAGTAGTACTATATCTTCTTTTCTATCTCTTAAGGGAGGTATATATATAGGGATAACATTTAATCTATAATATAAATCTTCCCTAAATTCACCTTTTTCAACCATCTTTTCTAAATCTCTATTTGTTGCAGCTATTATTCTAACGTCAACTTGTATATTTATTTTTCCTCCTATTTTTTCAACTTCTCTTTCCTGTAATACTCTAAGTAGCTTTCCCTGTAAATGTATACTCATATCTCCTATTTCATCAAGGAATATAGTTCCTCTATTAGCAAGTTCAAATTTTCCTACTTTACCTCCCTTTTTAGCCCCCGTAAATGCACCTTCTTCATATCCAAACAATTCACTCTCAAGTAGATTATCAGGGATTGCAGCACAGTTAATAGCTATAAATGAATGCTTACATCTACTACTATTATTGTGTATAGCCCTTGCAAACAACTCTTTTCCTGTACCACTTTCTCCAGTTATTAATACAGTAGATGATGTTTTTGATGCAACTCTAGCTTCATTCTTGACATTTTCCATAGACAAACTATCTCCTATTATGTTATTAAACCCTATATTATAGTTTGTCCCAGTTATTTCGTTAAAATTTTCTATAGCTGAAGAGTTATCTATAAAGTCAAATACATATCCTTTTATATCTCCATCTATTATTATTTTATTCGTATTGTATATACCTCTTAACGTATAATAGTTCTTTTTATAAGTGAATGATGTGCTTTTATACCTTTTTTCTACAGTTTTTATTTCATTTTTATTTATGAATTTAAGTATATCAAATATATTATTTTTATCTATTTTATCATCTAGTTTAAATATATTTTTGAATTTATCATTGTATTTATCTATGTTTCCATAAACATCGGTGGATACTACTGCCTTATCCATATTATTGAGAAGCATCTCTAATCTCTTTGCTTGTATTTTTATTTCATAAGACTTATTCTCTACCTTTATCTTACTTGATATTAAATCTGCCATTTTTGTTAAAAAACTCATCAATTGACTTTTGTTATTTTTTATATTATCACTTTGTTCTTGAGTAAATGCTATAAGACCTATAACTCCGTATATTTTTTCTTCTAATTCTATAGGACAGCATACCTCTGCAAATTCTTTACATTGATTTTTATCCTTACACATTTTGCATATTTTATCTTCTCTTGGATTTTCGATTATAAAACTTTCACCTGTATCTAGAGAATTCTTAAATGCAGAGTACAAACTTATCTTCTCTCCGATTTTATTCGCATACTTTCCAGTTCCTGCAATTCTTATCAAATTTTGATCAACTATAGTAACATCTACATTCAACACAGAAGATATAACATCTGCTGTATTTTTTATATCTTCTTTTATAAGCATTAAATCAACCATATTATAACCTGTCTTTCATTCTAAGTTGTACCAATACTTCTTTTATATCTCTTAGCAAAATAATAATTTTATTTATAGAGTACTGAATAGACATAAGTATAATAATAACTATCATCCAAACTATAGGTTCATAATAAATTTTCATTTTTTCCTCCTTTTTAGAAAAAAATTCGCTTCATCTTAGAGAAAAAAGACTAGGTGACCCTAGTCTTTAATCTGTTTTAATACCCATATAAATATAATTTTCACTGTCTATTTCTTTAAAAGTTCCACAAAATCCACTTTCATCAAATATCTTTACTATTTCTGTAGGTCTATAAAATTTACCATTATATCCTTTTATTTTATTTTGAAGTGATTTCAATTTTACAGATAAATTTTTAGGATTTTTATTCTCTATTATTACCTTTCCTTTATATTTCAAAACTCTATACAATTCACTTAAAGCATTTTTTTCATTCTCAAAGCAATTAAAATAATTTAAAAATATTACTTTATCAAAATAATTATCTTTAAATGGCATATATTCAACTGAGCCTTGAATTATGTTACAATTCCCATTATCCACAATCGCAGAACTGGTAACATATTTATCGTTTTCAAGTATAATAACTTCTACCCCTAGCTTTTTTAAGTACTTTCCATAGTTAGATATGTTCCCTAAAAGCAGGACTTTATCTCCAACAGAGCAATTTATGGTATCTAAGAAGTTATTTATATTATTTTGTTTTTTATTAGGACTTATACTACCTCTTATATAATAAGATGTATCTACACATATTTTTTCCAAGTAAATTCACCTTCTGTCTATTCTTTAGTTATCACTTATCTATTATAATAAATATAATTCCATTATTCAATATAAATACTCTTATTAATATATAAAAAATTTACCTATTTGCTACACACTGACTCATATTCTCAATGATCCCTACATTCTTTATTGCTCTAAATGGTTGCAAGTTCAGTTCTTCCATCAATATTATCTATAATTTAATAAGAATTTAATTTGCTTAAATGTATAAGATATTATTAGTAATACTGTTTTTTTATTTATTACTTAGCATTATTTTCTGATAATTTTTTCATTTTAGATACAGAAACCTCATATGCCACCTTTAAATCAACTTCTCCTTCTTCAACTTTTTTTTCATATTGCCTACTTTGAATTCGTCCCCATAATTGAACTCTATCCCCTATCTTTAGATTCTTACAAAACTTTGCATTTCTTCCCCAAGCTATAGATGGTATATAATCAGACTTATTATAAGCTCTATTCACTGCAAGCAATAAATCCGTGATTTCTCTTCCTAGAGGAGTTTTTCTATAAATAGGGTTCTTGCATACATATCCATCTAGAAATATGTTATTAGGATCTTTATTTTCTTCTTCTACAAAAACTAATTCCCTTGCAAATATAGTTAATATAAGTTTATTTTTCCCATCAATAACCTTATTGTATGATCTCAGCTGTCCTGACACTTCAACCTTTTTGCCAATATCCATATCTAAGTCTACAATCAGTCTTTCAGATACTGTAATAGGTAGTATATCTTGTGAATCACTAAGCCTTTTTATTTTTATTTTTGTAGTATAAAATTTTTCTCCAAATATTTCATGACTTACCTTAAGTTCTTCTGCAATCTCTCCTAACATATTCACAACATTCGTATCTTCTTTTATATTGATCATCATCTTACCCTCCATGTTCTTATGTATTATCTATATAAATATATTAGAATACAGCTTATTTTATTCAGGTTTTCAAAAAGAATTTAAGCATAAAACTCACATTTTTTCTATAACTTATGTTCATCTTATAATTAGATTTAAGAATTAAATTTATGTAAATATATTATATTTTTGTATTTTTTTGTTAATTACTTAACATATAGTAGGTTCATTTTTTCTGTATATTTAAAATCTTTATAATTTTTTAAATAAAAAAACTGTCGATATATATCGACAGTTTTTTTATTTAAACTTATTTATTCTGTTATTTCTTTATTCTTAGAAGCTGATTTTAACATAGTAGCAGCTGTGTAGAATATAACAGCTATAACTAACCAAGTTAATATTTTAATAGGTAAAGATTTTACAAGGTAAGCAGCTATTAAAACTCCTATAGTACCTCCTATAGTTATACCCATAGCAGCTCTTCTATCTATAGCTTCTTCTTTAACAAACTTAACTGATGCAACTGGCATTAAGAATGCACAAGAACCCATCATTATAGGGAATGCAACTTTTGGAGACATACCTAATAAGTAAACAAGCGCCATACATGGTGCGTAAAGACCTATTCCTGCAGTCATTAAAGCTCCTAATATGAAGTTTCCAACTACTGCGATTATAAGCTTAGATCCTGATAATCCAACAGCCTCTCCTCCACCTGGCATTAAGTTTAACTGACCTGCAAGCATTAGGAAAGCTGTAATAAATAAAGCAACTGCCATTGTTTTTTGAACCTTTTGTTCTGGAAGTTTAGAAACTATTCCAGCTCCAACATAAGCTCCTATAGTTGCTGCTGCAAGCATAGCTATTAATGTTGTAGGGTCCATGTTTATAACTGTTATAAATATGAAAGCTTCAAGTACAACTGGTATAGTATGAGAAGCATTTAATGTTCCTGGTAAAAGTCTATCTTGAGTTTGTTTCATACCTTTAAGTAGTGCTGTTGTAGGTGCAAATGAACCTATTCCTAAAGTATCGAAGAAATCTGTTATAAATCCGATGAAAAGAACTTTTCCCCAAGTATTATGTGTTTCTAAGTTATTTCTATGCTTCATAAAGTCCGATATAAATACTACTGCAAACCAAAGAGTTAAAACGCCTAAAACACCTAAGACTATGTTTATCATTATTTGTACCCTCCTTATTTTTTTATTTACATTTTATCATTACTTTGATAAAAAGTAAACAATTCGCATCAATTTCCAAAGTTATATATTTTTTTGTATATATTGTTATAGTAATTATTAATAATTACTATAACAATATATGTATATTCTTTTTATTTTAATATAAATCCATGCTTTAATGGATCTTCAGGATCTATTACAAAATGATTAAATCCTGTTATATAAGCTGATGCTGTTATTTCAGGAATTATAGCATTGTACTCAGCAACCTTATCAGTTCCAACTACTCTACCTTTGAATAGAGTTCCTAATATACTTTCGTATACGAATAGTTCTCCTTCTTTTAACTCTCCTTTAGAGTGAAGAGTTGCCATTTTAGCACTTGTTCCTGTTCCACAAGGAGATCTATCTACTTGTCCTTGTCCAAATACAACTACATTCTTATAAGTTGCTTCTGGATGAGATGGAGCATCATAGATTTCAACTAAATCAACAGTGTTTATATGAGATAAAGTTGGATGTTGTATCTCTACATCTTTGTTGATTATATCCCTTATTTTAAGACCTAAATCAGTTAATTTTTGAGCATTTTTAGGCTCAACTGAAAGTCCTAATTGATTAGCATGTATTATAGCAAAGAAACTTCCTCCAAAAGATATATCAAATGTTATTTTTCCTATTTCAGGAACTTCGATTTCTACATCCTTCTTGTAATGAAAAGCTGGGACATTAACTATAGATACTTCTTTAACTTTTCCATTTTCAACTTTAGCTTTAGATCTTATTATTCCAGCAGGAGTATCCATTACAACTTCTGTAATAGGTTCCTTAGGTTCAACCATACCAGTTTCTATCGCTACAGTTATAGCTCCTATAGATCCGTGACCACACATATTTAAATATCCGCCACCATCCATAAAAATTATTCCAAAATCAGCTTCTTCATTTACTGGAGCTGTTAATATAGAACCAAACATATCATTGTGTCCTCTTGGCTCAAGCATAGTAGCAGTTCTTAATGTATCCATATTTTTTTCTAAATATTCTTTTTTCTCAGCCATAGTTTTGCCTGGTATATTAGGTACTCCACCAACTATTATTCTTGTTGGCTCTCCCATAGTGTGCGAATCAACAGCGTGAATACTTCTTATAGCTTTCATATTATTTTCCCTCTTTTCTCATTTTTAATTTTAAAAACGCAAGTGCTTTTTTGGCATCCAAAACATCTACGTTGTTTTCTCCAACAACTTGTGTTTCTATACCTTCTTTAGATTTATTAAAATCTACAATTGTGTCCATATAATTATTAGTTACTACGAATTTTGCTTGAGTTCCTACAAAGCTAAGTCCTACTACAGGTATTCCTCTTTTTCCTATTTCTTCTATTGTATTTGCATAATCTACATGAGAGTTTCCCCATCCGTCAACCGAGATAATTACACCATCGGCTCTCATAGCTTCAGCCCAGGCTGCTGCTCTTTGCCCTACAAAATACTTTTCTTTATTATCTTGAGGTGTTCCTACTACCATGATACCTAAAAGATCCACATCTTTATCTCCACTTACAATATCAAGTAGCGGATCTCTAAAATGATGAAGAGATGTTTCTTTAGTTGATGGTCCTATACCCATAATATCACCGCCTTACGTCATGGCTCTTAAAGCGCCATCTCTGTATTCATTAGGAGATATTATCATAGGAACATTACCCATGTCTATAATAGATTTACCTCCTGAAACTCCACTTGGTTCATCTGAAAAAAGTTGGTTATCATACATGGCACCCTGACCTGCTATTTGTTTTACTATTACAACTTTTTTAGAATTAGGCCTTATTCTGTCTAGATATTCATGAGCCTCTGTTGAATCTCTTCCATCTAGTTCTTTTAAAACACATCTCATTCCTTGTATAAATTTATCACATGCCCTAAAAGCTGATAATGGAAGTTTTCTTTCATATGGAATATCTGACTTTAAAGTTACATCAAAATGAATTATGTAATCATCCTTAGATGGAGTACCTGCTTTTCCTAACACAAGCTGTTCTTTTAAAAGTCCTTCAGATGATCCAAATTCATGCATCTGCTTTCCTTTACTATCAGCTCCCGTTACCATAACATAAACTCCAGTCAAAGTGTGAGTTATACCTTCTCCTATTTTACCAAGTACCTTTGTAGATATTGGTACGATGTCCATAATAGTGTTTACATAAATATCATGTTGTCCAGGATTTATTATATTGATATTTATATCTTCTATCAATTCCTCACTATTGACTAAATGTTTTGACATTTCTTTGTCAATCGTAAGCAAACGATTACATATTGAGTTTTTTTGGCCAAATTTAACTTTATCTATATGAAAAGCTTTTATTACTAATCTTCTTAGAATTTTATCTTTATTCATATACATCACCTTTTGAAGGTATTTTTTGTTTTATAAAACTTCCCTCTTTGTTCAAAGAGGGAAGTTTTTTAAATTATATTTGAGCTACGTACTCATATGGTAAAGGTATTATTTTACCTGCACTTGGTATTTCTATAAGTTTAGTTAAAGTATCCTTTAATATATTAGTCTGCATATCAACATTATTTGGCTCACCTGCATTTGCTCCCATTGGAACTAACGGAGCAACTGCTCTTGGAGTACCATTTTGTCTTACTACTGGAGGAAGGGCTGCTATCATTATAGTAGGTATACCTATTTCCTCAATCGCTCTCTGCACGATCACGGCAGAGCGGTGGCAAGTACCTCAGCCAGCTGTTAAGACAACTGCGTCTACGCCTTCTTCTTTTAATTGTCTAGCTATTTCTGGACCAGTTTCGTCAGTGAATTTTTGTTGATCTCCACCGCCGCCCATGAATCCAAAGTGTGATGGAGCTACGTCTTTAATAAATCCAGCTTCTGCAAGCTCTCTTAATCTATCTATAGGGAACATACAGTTTATATCTTTATTAACATCTGCATTATCGTATCCACCATGTGATACCATCATGTCGCTAACTGGAGCATCTCCTGGAATTACTCTGAATCCAAAATCTCCTGCTAAGTTAAATCTCTTATCTGATTTTAAGTGCACACCAGCAGCTGTAGCTAAAGCTATTTTCATATCTTTTAATTCTTTAGTTACAGGTGTCCATACCGGTGGAGGTGTTATTGGTACAAATATTTCTGATTGAAGTCCTTTTATTACTGTAAGACTCATATTTATTACCTCTCTTTCCTGTTAGTTATTTATTTTTTTCTTGCTCTCGTCTTTGATTTTCTGCTATTATTTCAGCATATTTTTCATTAACTTCAGGTCCTAATACTTCAGGATAGCTTAATAAAAATCCAACTTCCATGCCAAGTTTTAATTCATAATCAGTGATTAACATTCTCTTTGGCATTTTAAATTGACCAAGTCTTCCTTTTAAATCAATAGTAACGCCACCATCTGTTATCTTAACTATTACACCTTCATACATTCTTTCTGTAGAAGAATATTTTAATCTATCCATTTATATCACCTTTTCGGGGATTTTATTTTTCGTAAATTTCTTTTCTTTTTTTACTTAATTCTAATGATTGCTCATTTTCAAGAAGTTCTACTTTCATTCCAGTTTCTTTTTCTATAAGCTCAACATTGTTTAATTTAACATTGTTGTTCCATTTTCTTTCTGCAGCTTTTATTTCTTCTCCACCCATAACAGATTTAACCATAGCTAATGCTCTTACTGCATCTTCTTTACACAACGTATTATTTGAAAGTATTTCATTTTCAATACCTTGCTTAGATTTGTTGTTGTCTATCATGTTTGTCATGTATTTATTACCAACAACTAGAGCTCCTTGAACTGCAGAGAAAGTACATCCAACTACTGCAACTCCTCTTTTACCTATTTGCTCATGGTGAGATGCAAAATCTATATGGTTGTTTCCGAATCCTTCTGTAGTTATTATAGCTCCGTCTACATCCATAGCTTCTACTATCATACCTAATCTATTAGATACATAGAATTTTTCAGAGTTAACTTGAGGAGATCCTACAAATATAACACCTGCTAAATCTATCTCTTCATCATTCATAGCTTCTATTACTAGAGGCTCTCTGTAGTAATGTCTTGAGTTTTCCTTAGAAGCAGGTCCTATACAAGTTAATGCATGGATTCCTCCATCTAATACTTCAAGTGGAGATAACATAACTGGAACGTTTCCAAGGTCAACGTTAGGCTTAGCTCCTAATGTTCCTACTGGCTCCATTGGTAATATTAAGTTATCGTGCATTGCACCTTGTCCCATTATTTCTTTAACTATAACTACTTTTTTCTTTCCAGGTCTTCTGTATTGAGTTAATTCTTCAGTTTCAACAACTAAAGACTCATCAGCAGTCTTTAAAGCTTCTCTTATTTCTTGAGTTATAACATCTGTAGCCATATGAGCTGCAAGAGGTCCTGGTCTTTCCATATTCATTCCAGCTTTAACTGTAACTTGAGTCTTTATGAATATGTCTCCTTTATCTGGAGCTCCTGGTCTTCCCCACATGATGTTCTTATCTAAGTCACCTTCAGAAGAACCAAATTCACCTATTTGAACTCCGTTTTCATCAGTTCCTGTTACCATAACGATAACACCATCTATTATTCTAGTTATACCTTCTCCTAGTTCTCCCTCTTCTTTAGTAGCTATAGGTTGAACATCCATTATAGTTTCACTGTAAGTGTTATACTTATCAGGAGTTATTATTTCTAATTTCATATCTACTACTAATTCTTGGCTTGATATTGCTTCAGGACAAATATCTTTTCTTATATAAAGAGTTGTTCCTTCTATTTTAGTTTCATCAGCAAGTTCAACTTTTTCTATTTTAAAGTGCTTCTTAGCTAATGATCTGATAGCCTTAGCTTCTTTAACTTCAGCAACTGGTGCAGCTACTGGAGCAACAGTTTGAGCTACTGGAGTAGCTATTGGAGCAAGGCCCATAGAAGCAGCTACATTTAAAGGTATTTCTAAGTCTATGTTTCTTCCTTCGCCTATGTGTATCTTAACAGATCCACCTGCAACTGGAGTAACAGCTGTTACAGGAGCAACAGTTTCAACTGGAGCTACCTCTTTAGCTTCTTCTTTAACTTCTTCAGCTTTTTCTACCTTATTAACACCTTCTAATAAATCAGCTGTAAGTGGAGTTAAAGCATCTACAGTTTTAGTTAATTTAGCTCCTAAAACCTCTTCAATAGTTAAACAATCTGCAGATATTTCTAATAATCCTGAATCCTCTAAATCAGCAAATATTGCTGGATCCTCTAAATTTGATGTTTCAATTACAGTACCAGCTTCGAATCTGCAGCAACAAACTGCTGGATCTTTAGCGTGAGCTTTAGCTGTTTCTGGAGTAATTGACATATAAATCGCCTCCCTTATTTTTTTCTTCTATATATTTTATGTCCTGCACCTCTTAAAACATGGTCTGTACTATGATATACTGGCACTCCTAACCTAGGAGCTACGTTCATGACTGTGTTAGTTCAGTCCTCACATGTTCCAGTAATAACTACTTCTGCACCTTGTTTTTTAAGGTATAAAACTTTTTCTGCTTGTCCTGGACACATACCAGGTAAATCACATCTATATCTTCCATTAGATTCTGTCATTCTCTTACACTTAGTCTCCGCTACAACTTCAGCGCCCATTCCAGCTGCTATTTCTTTAAGTCTATCTTCTTGCGCACCACATTCACACGCAATTATACCAACTTTTCTGCTTTCATTAGGGAATGGCATTGATACTAATATACCACCTAAAGTCTTAGTAACTGGAGAATCTTCTTCTCCACTACGACCTGTGAAAGGTCCTCCTATTACTATTTCTCCATATGGTAACTCATACCCACCACATTCTTGTATATAGTGTTTAATAGGCATACCTATTGGAACATCCAAGAAGCACTTTCCATCTTTAGCGTTTTTAACTCTTCCACCAACTGTAATATCTTTAGTTATAACAGGTTTTCTATCTTCTATGGCTAATACGATATTTTTTAATGTTTCAGTGTTACAAACTACAGCACCTGCTTCAAGTGGTAATTGTCCAGGCTTTAATTCTACGTTAAGTAGTTCTCTTATTATAACCCTTTCATCACCTGCTGGGTACATATCTGGTAAGTATTTGACTTCTATTTTTTCTTCATTTTTGCAAGCCTTACCAAGAGCTATTATAGCTTTTTTGTACTTTGGCTTTATAGCTATATATCCTTTAGAAGCGTTAGTCATTTCAACAACATATTTAAGACCCTTTACAATAATTTCTGGATTTTCCTCCATTACTGTAACGTTATGAGAAAGTACTGGTTCACATTCAGCTGCATTTGCTATAACATATCCACCTTTTAAATCTACATTTAGTTTAATATGAGTAGGAAATCCAGCTCCACCAGCACCAACTATACCAGCCTCTTTAACAGCCTCTAAATGATTTTCTGTTTCTTTTATTTGAACATATTCATTTGGTTGATTTTCATCAGCTTCTATGATTATATCAGTATCAGTTATTTCTGCTATTTTTCCATATACACTTGCATGTATATTAGCACCTAGTCCATTAGGTTCAGCTATTAACTGTCCCTTCTTAACTTCATCACCTATATTAACGATAGGTTTGCATGGTGCTCCAACGTGTTGTTTTAAACTTATAGTTAAATTCACATTCTCACCTCCTACCATTTTTTCTTCTCGCCATTAATTAAAGCAAGTAGTATGCCAATTTTTATTTTAATCGACATTTTTTTATTTTTTTTTTTGTAACGATTGGTTTACCTAGTATTTAATTTTTTTATATGTCATATATTTTGATTTTATTTTTTCTATATTAAATCTGTTAAGGTGCATGTGTCAATTTTTCGACTGTTACTTTTTTAATTCTATTAACTTATTAACCGTTACAACTCTCTTATTATCTACTGTTAAACTAAATTCCATTCATGAAAATGTTTTCCGTCAGTTTTTTGACACGCGTCTGTTTTCCGACGTCTTATTTAATTTTATACTGTTCCATCTTATAATATAGAGTACTCCTAGGTATGTTTAAGTACTTAGCAGCCTTCGCTTTATTACCATTTGACATATTCAAGGCTTTTTTTATTGTGTCTTGTTCAAGTTTTGATATCGCCTGATTTAAATCCATAGGATAAGTTTTACAATCAGTAGTTTTATTAACATTGTCAAGTATATATTTAGGAACTAGTTCTTTTTTTATACTTTCATCCTTGCTAAGTACAACTAAATGTTCTACTGTGTTTTTAAGTTCTCTTATATTACCCTTCCATTTATAGTTTCTGAGTATGTCCATAACTTCTTGATCTATTTCAGGCACAGGTTTAGAGTTTTGAGTACATATATCTTTTAAGAATTTGTGTATTAATATAACTATATCTCCATGTCTATCTCTTAACGGAGGAAGATTAAGCTCAACTACATTTAGTCTATAGTATAAATCTTCCCTAAATTCTTCTTTTTC
Organism: Tepidibacter mesophilus; assembly: GCF_002724055.1. Taxonomy (GTDB): domain Bacteria; phylum Bacillota; class Clostridia; order Peptostreptococcales; family Peptostreptococcaceae; genus Tepidibacter_A; species Tepidibacter_A mesophilus. Next base: position 19,372 of record NZ_BDQY01000005.1, read on the forward strand.
AATCATATCTTTTAGGTCTTTATTCGTAGCAGATATCACTCTTACATTTACATTTATAGTTTTTTCTCCACCTACTCTTCTCACTTCTTTTTCTTGAAGCACTCTTAAAAGTTTAGCTTGCATTTGCATAGGCAGATCTGCAATTTCATCTAAAAATACTGTTCCATTATTAGCAAGTTCAAATATACCCATTTTCCCTTTTCTATTGGCTCCTGTAAAAGCACCCGCTTCATACCCAAAGAATTCACTTTCAAATAATTCACTAGGTATGGCACTGCAGTTTACAGGTACAAACAACCCTTCTCTTTGACTATAATCATGTATTGACCTTGAAAATACTTCTTTTCCCGTACCACTTTCTCCAAGTATCAATATGCTAGCATTAGTTTTAGCTACCTGCCTTGCTGTTTGAATAGCTTTTGTAAGTTTTTCACTTTTTCCAATTATATTTCCAAAATCATCACTTGAAAATTTCTTAACTTCATTTTCCAAAAATTTCAAAGTGTCATTAGCTTTTTGAAGCTGATTAGATAATTTTTTAACCTCCATTATATCTCTATCAGTAGATACGCCACCTGCAAACTCTCCATCTATAAATATTGGTTGAGCAGTAACTATTACATCGGTATCTTTTCTTGGTGGAGAATGATATACATCATCTACAGCTTTTTTAGTTTTTAAAACTTTTAATAATATTGCCTTTGGAAAAAAATCTTCTAACTTTTTTCCGACTATAATTTCAGATTTTACATTATACAGCTTTTCTGAGTTTTTATTCCATACTATAACATAACCTTCTGTATCTACTACACAAACAGCTTCATATATATTATCTATAATGTGATTAAGTTTACTACCTATTTCCTCCATTCTCATATAAAAATAATCTCTTATTTGTTCACTTCGTACGACTCCAATCAAATATCCATTTTCCACAACCGGAAGCCTTGCAATCTTATTCTTAATCATCATATTTCTACAATCAAGTAAGGATACATTTTTTGATATAGTATTTATATCCTTTATCATAAAATTTTTGATTGGATTACCATCATTTAAATCAGATTTTTTAGTTTTTGATATATCTGTTAAAGATAGTAACCCTATTAATTTTTTGTGCTCATCCAAAATGTATATATCATCTAAATTATTTTTTAACATTTTATCTAAACATACAGATAGTTCTTCTTCGTAGTTAACCTGTATATATTTATCACTCATAGCTTCTTTTACCAATATCTTCTTTGGTATTAAAAACACATAATCACCTCTTATCAAATTTATAAACAATATATATGATAACACAAAAAATTTGCTTCATGCTACCTCATGTTCTCAACAACTCATCTATACTCAAATTCTCAAAAGAACTGTAATTACAGTTCTTTTATTACCATTCCTTTATTACTTATAATATTTAAAATAATATACTTTTCTTACACATTAAAAATGATGCTCATAAAAATAACATTATATAACATTATTTTTATAAGCATCATTTTTTTTAATTAAACCTTTAAATTAATTATTCTTTTTTTGTCTTCCTGTTGAATCCATATTAAAATTTTCTTTATATATAAGTTCAGATACAGGAACTATTTCATAACCCTGTGATTTTAACTTTTTTAAAATCAAAGGCAAATATTCGCTTACGTATTTGGCATTATTATGAAAAAGTACTACCGATCCATTTTTTGTATTTTTAATTACTCTATCAACAACGTGTTCAACTCCAATTTCCTTCCAATCAAGAGAATCTACATCCCATTGTATTGTATAGTAATTTAAACTTGATGCTGTATCTATCAAAGTATCATTATAATCACCAAAAGGAGGTCTAAAAACTACAGGTCTTTTATTTATTATTTTTTCTATTTTGTCAGATGTAGTTTCAAGCTCTTCTTTGATTTGTTCTTTGCTTAAAAGACTCATTTTAGGATGTGTAGTCGAGTGATTTCCAATTTCATGACCTCTATCAGATATCTCTTTCACTAAGTCAGGGTGCTTATCCACCCAAAATCCAACTAGAAAAAAAGTTGTCTTAACATCATATTTATCTAACGTATCTAATATGTTTTTTGTATAAGCATCTCCCCAAGCAGCGTCAAAACTTATAGCTATTTTTTTTTCTTGTGTATCAACACAGTAAATAGGAAGTTTTTTTTCTGGAATTTGTGCCATAGCGTCTTTAATAACATAACAAGAGCACATAAGTACAGTAGAACATATAGCAAATAATACAATGCTTAATAAAAATTTTTTTATAGATATAATAATTACTCTCATATTTCCCTCCTTTAATAATAATGTTTATAATTAATTATATTTTTTTGTTTTTCAAAAAATTACTAGAAGATTTAATTTCTTAAATGGGAAAATTATTTTTAGGAGGTGATTTGATGTCTAATATAAGAAGTCATTACTCTAATTTAAACGGAAAAATAATAGAATCATCAAGAGAAACCTTAAAACTAGAACCTAGACATTATTTAAGAGAGTCTCACGCTGTAAGAGAAACCGATACAACAAAAAATATTAAAATAAAAATGCACAAAAAATATTAATAACCATAAATTAACATAATATTTTTTAAAATAATGGTTAAATTAATATTACAACATCTTACAGATGTTAGTACTCAAAATTTCAAAGACATTAAAGAGGAGGAATATACTATGGCAAGCAGAAATTCTAAAGTAGTTCCAGAGGCAAAAGCAGCTTTAAATCAAATGAAATTAGAGACAGCAAATGAATTAGGTTTATCTAACTATGAAGGCATGGACAAAGGAAACTTAACTGCAAGACAAAATGGTTATGTGGGTGGATACATGACTAAAAAGTTAGTTGAAATGGCAGAAAACCAAATAGCAGGAAAAAAATAAAAGTATAAAATAAAAAGGATATTCTAAATTCAGAATATCCTTTTTATTTTATACTTTTATTTTTCTTGTAAATAGTTTAATATATATGTAGATATATTTTGCGGAGGATGATGTATTATGTTTGAAAACTCATCTGAAGAGTTAGCGGTTAATAAATTAGTTTTATTATATATTTTGAAAAAAATAGAAATAGATTTAACTAATTCTCAGATTACTCAAGTTGTAATGGAAAACGAAATAATGAACTACTTTTCTCTTCAACAATTTTTATCAGAGCTTATTCAATCCAATTTTTTAAAAACCTATAAAGAGGACTTTAAAGAGTATTATTCATTGACTAAAAAAAGCGTACAAACTCTTGAGTATTTTATTTCTAGAATACCATCTGATTTAAAAGAAAATTTAGATAAGTACATATCTACTAACAAGGAAAAAGTTTTGAAAGAAACACAAGTTAAGTGCAATTATTCTAAATTATCAGATAATGAATTTATAGTAAATTTAAAAGTTATAGAAAATCAAATCCCCCTTATAAATATAGATTTAAATGTAGCTTCTACTAAACAAGCTAAACTCATATGTGATAATTGGAAAAAAAATGCACCTAATTTATACGGAGATATAATACAGGTTTTGATAAAAAAACCTTAGATAAAGAGCCTATCTACATATTACAGTAGTAGGCTCTTTATCTACCTTTATACTCTTTATTAATTCTAACGAGCTAGTTTCAAATACTTTTATTAGGTTGTTTTTTACATCTGATACAAATAATCTACTTTCGTCCTTTGATATATCTACACCTAAAGGTCTGCCTTCTATACTAACGCTTTTTATATGTTCATTAGTTTTATAGTTTAGCACCTCTATACTTTTATTACAAAAATCCGTTACATATATTTCTTTTTTTAAATAACTAATGCTTATCTCTACAGGAAATTTAAAACCTTTCAATACGTTCACTATTTCAAATTTAAACCTATCTAATAATATTATATTTCCGCTTTTATCTACTATATATATAATGTTTTCTTCTTTATTTATTTTTAAATGCCATGGCGCAAAATTTAATTTTATATTTTTCACAATACTTTTACTAACAATATCTATTACTAATAACGAATTCAAACAGGGAACATATAGTTTTCTTTGCTCTTCGTCAATGATTATCCCATGAGGCATACTATCTACGCAAATAAGACCTACAGGATTATTATTTTTTACATCTATTATATATATACTATTAGAATCTTCATTCGCTATATACAACTCTTCATCCGAATACAATGCAACCTGACTTAAATTTCCTCCTATTGAAATAGAATCTATGATAGATTTATCCTTTATATTCACGACATACAGTATCCCATTGAGTCCAGTAGGAATATATATTTTTTCATATTTTTCATCAATACAAAAATGATGAACGTGCATATTATCATCTAAACATATCTTATCTTCAATTTCTAACTGTTCATTTATAATAGATATATTATTTGACCCAAAATTAGAAACATAGATTTTCAATTTTATCCCTCCTTTCATTCACATTTTACCAAACTACTTATACTATAATAATATATTATTATTTACGGTATTGTGATACATTTTCATTGACTTTTTTTATATCCTATACTATAGTAGGGTATAGTTATTAGACTATAAGGAGGACTTTAATATGTATGTTTTTAAAACTTCTGGCGTTTGTGCTAAAGAGATAAGATTCGAAATCGAAGAAGACGTTATTAAATCCGTAGAATTCGTGGGAGGATGTCCAGGAAATTTAATCGGAATAAAAAGTCTTGTAGAAGGTTCCACAGTAGATGATGTAATCGAAAAACTAAAAGGTATAGGCTGTGGAGTAAAATCAACTTCATGTCCAGATCAATTTACTAAAGCTTTAGAACTTTATAAGAAAAAACAAAAAGCTTAGTATATTTTAATAAATAAAAAAGGTGATTAAAAATCACCTTTTTTCACTATTTTCCTAATATCTCCTATCATATATAATGATCCAGCACATATTATAACTGAATTCTTACCAGTTTTTTTAACAGCTAATTCCACAGCCTTTTTTATATCATCACAACTCGTACACTCTTTATTCAAATCATTTATTATTTCTTTTAATTCATCTGATTTCATACTTCTAGGATTATTGGGCTTTGTTGTAATTATATTTTTACATCTAGGTATTAATATTTCACAAACAGACTTTACATCCTTATCTTTAAGCATACCTAATACCAAAGTTATATCCTTATCACCCATATAATTATCTATTGTATTACATAAAGAATTAGCTCCATCTTCATTATGCGCTCCATCAATTATGAACAAAGGATCTTTTGTCAGAACCTCAATCCTACCAGCCCATTTAGTATTTTTAAGACCATTAAATACATTTTCATCACTTATTTTAAAACCATATTTATCCTTCAATATACTAATTACATTAAGAGCAACTATGGCATTATTAACTTGATGCTTTCCTATCAACTGTATTTTTAGATTTTTATATTCTTTATCTTTAACCTTGCAATTAAAGACTTGTCCCAAAACATCCATTTGAGTTATCTCTGCACATTCTATATCTGCTCTAGTAAGAGTACAGTTTTTATTCTTAACAATTTCCTCTATAACAGCTTCAGACTCTTTATTTTGAGGATACATAACAACTTCACAATTATCTTTTATTATTCCACCTTTTTCATAAGCAATCTTTTCCAAAGTATCACCTAGATAATCAGTATGATCTATACTAATAGGCGTTATAACATTTATAAGCGGTTTTTTTATAACGTTTGTCGCATCAAACCTGCCACCCAGCCCAACTTCTAATACAACAAAATCTACATTTTTTTCTTTATAATAATAAAAAGCCACAGCAGTTACTATCTCAAATTCAGTAGGATGATTAAACCCACTTTTAACCATATCATCCACCTTAGTTTTTACTATCTCAGTGACCCTTGCAAGTTCATCTTCTTCTATATTTTCAGAATTGATTCTTATTCTCTCAGTAAAAGTTTCTAAATAAGGCGAAGTATATAATCCAACCTTATAGCCCCCACTAATAAGCATCGAATTTATAAATGAACAAGTAGATCCTTTTCCATTAGTTCCGGCAACATGGATTATATTCAAATCATCCTGAGGATTATCAAGCAAGCTTAAAAGCTTAGTTATATTATCAAGGCCTAATACCCTTCCAAACTTATAAGTACCATGTATGTATTCTAGTGCTTCGTTATAATTCATCTAAATCCCCCATTCCCAACTTTTTTATTCTAGTATACCATTTATCATCACTGATTTGTGTAATTTTTAACACAATTTCCTTATAAATATAAATATCCAAGTTCAAAATGAACTTGGATATTTATAACAAACTCTATTTTAATTTAGACTGTAATTTTTCTAATCTTTCAACTACAGTTTTCATCATTTCTTCATACTTATCTTTTTTAGCTTTCTCTTCTTCTATTAAAGATTCTGGTGCTTTAGCTAAAAATCCTTGGTTAGATAATTTTCCAGATACTCTTTTTAATTCGCCTTCAATCTTTGATTTTTCCTTTTGAAGTCTTTCTATTTCTTTTTCAAAATCAACTAACTCATCAAGAGGTATATAGATTTGAGCTCCTTCTATAACAGTTGACATAGCATCTTCAGGAATCCCAACCTTATCCTTCAATATTTCAACTTCCGATGCAGATGCTAATGTTTCGAAATAATCTTTACCTTCTTCAATAGTGGATATTTTGTCCTCAGATGCAACTATTATAACCTTAGCCTTTTTAGAAGGTATAACATTCATTTCAGCTCTTATATTTCTTATATTTCTTATTCCTTCCATTATTAAACTCATCTTCTCTTCTTCTTCCTTCATACTATCTTCTTCTTTATATTTAGGCCAAGAAGCTAAAACTATACTTCCATCTACAGTTGGTAGATATTGATATATCTCTTCAGTTATAAATGGCATATACGGATGAAGGAGCTTTAATACATTCTCAAGTACATAAGTTAAAGTATATAAAGCAGATTTTTTAGCATCTAAATCTTCTCCATAAAGTCTAGGCTTAACCATTTCTATATACCAGTCACAGTACTCTGACCATGTGAAATCATAAACTTTTTGACTAGCCATTCCAAGCTCAAATTTCTCCATATTATCAGTTACATCTTTAGCTAAATCGTTAACTCTTGATATAACCCACTTATCTGCAAGAGTTAAATTACTTTTAACTGATTCTCTATTTAAACCTTCAACTAAATCTTCACTTAAATTCATGAACACAAATCTAGATGCATTCCAAAGCTTATTAGCAAAGTTTCTAGCAGATTCTACTCTTTCAATATAAAATCTCATATCATTTCCTGGAGTATTTCCAGTAGCTAATGTAAATCTTAATGCATCAGCTCCATACTGCTCTATTATTTCAAGAGGATCTATTCCATTTCCTAAAGACTTACTCATCTTTCTTCCTTCAGAATCTCTAACAAGTCCATGTATTAAAACATGCTTAAATGGAATTTCATCCATACAGTAAAGTCCTGAGAATACCATTCTTATAACCCAGAAGAATATAATATCGTATCCTGTAACTAAAACATCAGTCTTGTAGAAGAAATCCAATTCTTTAGTCTTCTCAGGCCATCCAAGTGTTGAGAAAGGCCATAGAGCTGATGAGAACCAAGTATCTAGTACATCTTCATCTTGCTTTAAGTTAGTAGAATTACACTTAGGACACTTACTTGGCATTTCTTTTGAAACAATAGTTTCCTCACAATCTTGACAATAATAAGCTGGTATTCTATGTCCCCACCATAATTGCCTTGATATACACCAATCTCTTATATTCTCTAACCAGTGATAATAAATCTTATTGAATCTTTCTGGAACAAGCTTTATTTTTCCATCTTTAACAGCATCTATAGCAGGTCCTGCAAGTTCATCCATCTTAACAAACCATTGCTTCGATACCATAGGCTCAATTATTGTATTACATCTATAACAGTGTCCTACATTATGAGTATGATCTTTTATATGAACTAAATATCCTTCTTTATCTAAATCTTCAACAAGACGTTTTCTACACTCATATCTGTCCATACCTTCGTATTTACCAGCTTTAGAGTTCATGGTTCCATCTTCATTCATAACTACCATTTTTTCAAGATTATGTCTTTCCCCAATTTCAAAATCATTAGGATCATGTGCCGGAGTTATTTTAACAGCTCCTGTTCCAAAATCCATTTCAACATAATCATCTGCAATTATAGGAATTTCTCTTCCTACTAAAGGTAATATAAGATTTTTTCCTATTAAATTCTTATATCTTTCATCATCTGGATTAACAGCAACAGCAGTATCTCCTAGTATAGTCTCTGGTCTTGTAGTTGCTATTTCTAAGAACTCATCAGACTCCTTAACCTGATATTTAACATGGTAGAAATGTCCTCCATGCTCCTCATGCTCAACCTCTGCATCTGATAAAGATGTTTTACAATCAGGGCACCAGTTTATTATTCTATTTCCTCTGTATATATGTCCATCGTTATATAACCTTACGAAAAATTCTGTAACAGCTTTATTACATCCCTCATCCATAGTGAATCTTTCTTTTTCCCAATCGCAAGAATCTCCAAGTTTTTGCATTTGCTCCACTATTTTTCTTCCGTATATGTTTCTCCATTCCCAAGCTCTTTTTAAGAACTCTTCTCTTCCAATCTCATACTTGCTCTTACCTTCATCATTTTTAATCTTCTCAACAACCTTAACCTCTGTTGCAATACTTGCATGATCAGTCCCAGGTTGCCATAAAGTAGCATGTCCATCCATTCTTTTCCATCTAACAAGTATGTCTTGAAGAGTATGGTCTAGTGCATGTCCCATATGCAGTTGCCCTGTTATATTAGGCGGAGGAAGCATTATAGAATAAGACTTTTTAGACTCATCAACTTCTCCTTTGAAATATCCTCTTTCTAACCATCCACTATAAAGTCTTTCTTCAAATTCTTTAGGGTCATAATTTTTAGGTAAATTTTTGATTTCCATATTAAATCCTCCTATATTTAAATTTATATAATTTCCTTAATAATAAAAAAAGAGCCCTTCATCCCTAAAAGGACGAAAAACTCGCGGTACCACCTTATTTTCAGAATAAATCTGACTCTCTTTATCTTTAACGACAATTTGCCGACCAAGTCTACTATTACTTCAACTCAGAAGCTCCAAAGCTACCTTCCAAAAGCTCATTCCTAGAAAACCTTTCAGCCACGGATTTTCTTCTCTAATAGTGAAACTTTTGTACTCCTCTTTTTCACAGCCTTTATCTATATTTAACTTACATCATTTTAATATATTATATATTTTTTTCAAGTTTTGTCAATATCATTATTATATCATTTAAATAAATATTTATTCAAACTTATCAAAATTACGCCTGTATAAAATCAAAAAAATATTGAAATTTATGTTATTTGTGGAACCACAACTTTTTAAGTTGAATAATATAAATTAGATTAATTAAGAAAGGGGATAAAAACATGCTTTATTATGTAAGAAGATTTGATACACTTCAAAGAATATCAAATAGATTTAATGTACCTAGCGAAGCTATAATTAAAGCTAATGTAATTTGCGACCCTAACTATATAACAGTTAACACTCCACTTATAATTCCCGAACCAAACATATCTCTCCCAAAATCACAAGGTCAACCACCTTATTATATAGTTCAATTCAGAGATACTTTTTTGTGTTTATCAAAGGAATTCAAGACTACAGTTAACAATCTAATCTATATGAATAGATTAAACCCTAATATGATTCCTACAGGTTATGAAATACTTATAGGCGACTATCTTCAAAACCCAGATGAATTAAGTAAATTATGGGAAGATACAGGAAATTCTAAGTGTGATGAATTATCACCAGACCAAGTTTATAATATATATTATAATGGCTCTTTTACATGGGAAGCTTTAGGAAGACAATCTATACCTTATCTAATGAGACTAATAAATAATCCTTGCGATATCGTTAAATACTATTCTATCGTAAGCCTAGGCAGAATAGGTTCTAACAACAACAAAGTAATAGGCGAACTCACAAAATTTATAGATTACGAAAATGAATTAATATCAAATGCAGCTAGATGGACATTGCTTAGAATAAGTCTTGTAAGAGATCATTCAAAACGAATGCATGTTACAACAGTAGAAAATAGAATATACGATAGTCCAGATTTAAATTCAAATTCATTCACAGTTCCAGCTGGAAGCCAAGTAATGTCTTTAAATTGGTCAATTCCAAGTCCTACAAATGAAAAGAATATATTCGGAGAAACACTCTTATATGACAGGGTTAGATTTTTTACAACAGGTCAAGATGGCTATTTGCCTAGACTTGGATTTAATGAAATTAATGTGATATAAGAAACCTTATATCGCATTAATTTTTAGCTTTTTCTAAAGCTCTTTCAACTGCTATTTTCCAATTTTCAGTAGTAACCGTAGCTCCAGATATAGAGTCAACCTCATATGTTTGCTTTTCAATCATTTCATCTTTCATACTAATTCTATATTTTTTTAGATTAGGAAATACCTTTCCATCTACATTCTGCCCAGTCCACATATTATAATCTACTTCATCTCCATTTTGGTCTAATCTTTTTAAGTTTATATTTTTTATCTTATGGTTTTCAATAGTAACAACAGCCTCTTCGCTTCCATATTCCCATTTATCTCCACTAGCTTTATAAACACCATTTTTGTATGTAATCTCTAAGTTAGCCTCTTTGGCACATCCAGCAAAAAACATAAGGCTCAATCCCAAAACTACTGTAAATATTAATTTTTTCATAATAATCACTCCTTAATTATGTATTTTGATATCATCGTTAAAATATATAATATCCTTCCCATATCCATCAATATTACTTATTGTTTTTCTCAAATGATAATTATATACAATTTCATTTTCCTTATGTTTTAGATGCTTTATTCTATCAAATTTTCCATATCTATTTATTAATTCTATATAATTCATATTGTTTAATGTATAATTTCGATTCATATTATCCATAATTTTTAAATTCAAACAGGCACTCTCGTAATTTCTTAATATACATTTAAATCTTTTTATCTTATCTTGATTCTTATAATTAATATATATATTATCTATATCTTTTTCAAACTTAAATATAGCATCCTCAACTTTTTTTAAATCTATATTTAAATTTTTAACTACTTTATTCTCTAATAATTTATTTAAATCATTTCCAATTTGAATAAGATTGTCCTCTATTTTATTATAATTATCCATAGGTGTTATTAAATAATTAACTAAAACAGCTATTATAATTCCTATAAACGTATCAATTGTTCTATTTATTGCATAAAAAACAGGATTTCTTCCATCTAAATTACTCATTATTACACAAAATACAATCCCAGCTATACTTATTGATTTATTCCATCTAAATAGATTACATATATATATAACTATCATTATCCCTATCCCCATAATAATTACACTACTTGGATTTATAACATAAAACACAACACCAACTACAGCTCCCAGTATAGTTCCAAGTATTCTATTTCTTCCAACTTTAAAGGATTCTCCTACAGTTGTTTGCATAGATATAATAGCTGCTATTGCTGCATAGAAAGGATATTCCATATTAAAAAAACGAGAAACAGCAACAGATAACGATACAGCTATTGCGGTTTTTATATTCCTCATGCCAACCTTCATAATAATCCCCCCCTAATTACATTATACCTCAATATTCTTCATATAAAAAAAAACTTGGCGATTAATCGCCAAGTTTTTTTAATAATAACCGTAATAATCAAATATTCTTCTTCTCCTTCTTCTTCTTCTCCTTTGAGGTACTCTTCTTCTATCCAAAAGTTCTCTAAGTAATAATATACTTATTATATCTCTTCCATATCTTCTTCTTCTAATCCTCATGAGATCTTCTTCGTCGCAATCTTCATCTCTACATAAACAACTTTTAGTATATTCTTCATATATATTGTCAACAATTTTTTCTATTTTTTTCTTACTTGGAAATGGATTCATATCAGGATTATCTTCTAAATCATACTTTTCACAATATCTGCATACATATGGATATACCTCATTATATATTTCAGGATACGATTTTTTAGCCTGATTATAACAATAATTCATATAATAGTTATTCATATAATAATTATACATATACTTCACCCCTTCACATTATAATATGTATATTCATCCCATTTCGTTATAACAAATAGACAATTTTTTACCACTAAGAATTATAATATTTTGGTTTTGTGGATACGTTTGGAAAAAATCTACACCTGCAACTGGTTTTGAGCAACGAAGCCCATAGGGATCGTTGGCGACATGAGTCACCCAGTTAGCGAGTAGACGAATTTTGTAACCATTCTTTTTTATGGTGAATATATTAAAAATACAACCAATCTTATGTTAAGGGGTGATATTTTATGAATATACGCAAAAACCTAGCACTAATATTATCATCACTAATGATATTAATGCTAGTTACTTCAGGTTGTTCAAATGATAATTTGACTAAAATAACACTTGCAGAGGTTACTCATTCAACATTCTATGCACCTCAGTATGTAGCTCTTACTGAAGGCTTTTTTAAAGAAGAAGGTCTAGATGTTGAGATAATAAATACAAAAGGCGCCGATAAAACTATGGCAGCTATTCTTTCAAACGAAGCTGATATAGGTCTTATGGGGCCAGAAGCTTCTATTTATGTTTACAACCAGGAAAAAGAAGATTATGCAATAAACTTCGCTCAATTAACCCAAAGAGATGGAAGTTTTTTAATCGGTAGAGAAAAAGATAACAACTTTACATTTGATAAATTAAAAGGAAAAAGCATATTAGGAGGAAGAAAAGGCGGGGTTCCTGAAATGACACTTGAATATGTTCTTAAAAAGAATGACCTAGACTTACAAAAAGATGTTAACATAAGAACAGATATACAATTTTCTGTAATGGCGGGAGCATTTGCAAGCGGAACAGGAGATTACGTAACATTATTCGAACCAATAGCTTCGTCTTTAGAAAAAGAAGGTAAGGGATATATAGTAGCATCTATAGGTAAAGAATCTGGGTATCTACCATATACTTGTTATAGTTCTAAAAAATCTTATATAGAAAAGAACCCAGATATAATTCAAAAATTCACAAATTCTATATACAAAAGCCAACAATGGGTAAAAACTCACTCTTCACAAGAAATAGCTCGTTCTATATCACCTGAGTTTCCAGATACTGATATAGAAGCTTTAACTATAGTTGTTGAAAGATATAAATCACAAGATACATGGTCAGAGACTACAATTTTGGAAGAGGAGAGTTTAAATCACTTAATGGATATAATAGATTTAGCTGGGGAACTTGATAAAAGAGCTCCATACAATAAGATAGTAACTACTGAATTTTCTCAAAATGCTATAGAAAATTTAGATAAATAAGTTAAGTTATTAAAAATATATCTGTGAATATATTAATATATTCACAGATATATTTTTGATTGACCTCAAATCTTTTGTTTTAATTTTCAATGAATTCCAAATCTATTATTTATATATAATTACCATAGACATATCTTTATCTTAGGTGTATGATTATATGTTGTATACAATATATAACAATATTTCAACGTCAAAGGGATGGTGTTTATGTTTATTCCAAAACTATTTACTTGTCTTAAATCATACAGCAAGGAACAATTCACAAAAGACCTTATATCAGGAGTAATAGTAGCAATTATAGCTCTACCACTTTCAATAGCTCTAGCTATTGCATCTGGTGTATCACCCGAGAAAGGTCTTTATACTGCAATTATAGCAGGATTTTTAATTTCCTTACTAGGAGGAAGTAAAGTTCAAATAGGGGGGCCAACAGGAGCTTTTGTTGTAATAGTATACGGTATTATACAAAAGTACGGAATAGAAGGGCTAACTATTGCAACTCTTATGGCAGGATTCTTTCTTCTTTTAATGGGTATTCTTAAATGTGGTAATATGATAAAGTACATACCTTATCCTATAACAACAGGATTTACAAGCGGTATCGCTATAACTATTTTCTCAACACAAATAAAAGATTTTTTAGGACTTAATATTGATGTTCCATCAGAGTTTATGGGTAAATGGATAGTATATTTCCAAAATCTAAACTCCATTAACACTCAAAGCTTATTAATAGGTTTAATATCTATACTATTAATAGTAATACTGCCTAAAATAAATAAAAAAATTCCACCTACACTTATTGCTATAATACTTTCTACATTCGCAACAATATATTTTAATTTGAATATAGATACAATTGGAAGTAAGTTTAGTAATATACCTTCTACGCTTCCTAGTATTCATATTCCAAACTTAGATATGAATATGATAATAACTCTTATTCCATCAGCCATAACAATAGCTATTCTTGCAGGTATAGAGTCTTTATTATCAGCAGTAGTAGCAGATGGTATGGTAGGTTCAAATCATCGCTCTAACATGGAGTTAGTAGCTCAAGGTATAGCTAATATAGGTTCTGCATTATTCGGTGGAATTCCGGCAACAGGCGCTATAGCAAGAACTGCAGCTAATATAAAAAATGGAGGCAGAACACCTATATCAGGTATAGTTCACTCAATTACTTTAATATTGTTTATGATGATTTTAATGCCTTATATAAAGTTAGTTCCAATGGCATCACTTTCAGCCATTCTAATAGTTGTTTCTTATAACATGGGAGAATGGGATGCTTTTAAAAGAATACATAAGTTCCCAAAGAGTGATTCTTTGGTATTTTTAACAGTATTTATATTAACTGTTTTCTTTGATCTTGTAATAGCTATATGTGTTGGAATTGTACTTTCTTCTTTCTTATTTATGAAGAGAATGGCAGATGTTACAGATATAAAACCGGTATCTTATACTTACGAACAAGTAGATGACAGTGAATTTGAATATAAAGTTCAAATTCCTAAGGATATTTATATATATGAGATAAACGGAGCCTTCTTCTTCGGAGCTACAGATAAATTTATAAAAACTATGAAAAATATCAATAATCTTCCTAAGGTATTGATATTAAAGATGAGCAATGTATTAGCAATGGATGCTACCGCATATAATGCCTTAGAATCAACTCAAGATTTATGCGATAAAAACGGAATAAAACTTTTAATATTAGATATTCAATATCAGCCACTTAAATTGTTAAAAAAGTGTGGATTTATAACTAATAAAAATCAAGATATACTGTTTAAAGACTTCGATAGTGTGTTTAATAAAGCCTTAAATATAGTAAATACTTATTATGATAGGCAAAAGGATATACCCGAGATACCAAAAACCCACACAGCATAGTTCAAATAAAAAAATACTGGAGATTTCTCCAGTATTTTTTATGTATATTAAACTATTCCTTGAGCCATCATAGCATCGGCAACTTTTAAGAAACCAGCTATATTAGCTCCAGCTACGTAATTTCCTTCCATTCCATATTCTTTAGCAGCTTCTTTAGATGCTTTGAATATGTTTACCATTATACCGTGAAGTTTAGTATCAACTTCTTCAAATGTCCAATGAAGTCTCATGCTATTTTGAGACATTTCAAGAGCTGAAGTTGCAACTCCACCAGCATTAGCAGCCTTAGCTGGAGCAACTAATATTTTCTTATCTAAGAATAAGTTAACAGCTTCATTTGTACAAGGCATATTAGCTCCCTCTCCCATAGCTATTACTCCATTGTCAATTAACTGCTGAGCTTCTTTAACATCTATATCATTTTGAGTTGCACAAGGAAGAGCTACATCACACTTAATAGTCCAAATACCTTTTTGACCATCATGATATTCTGCTTCTGGATGATCCTTTACATACTCACTAATTCTTTTTCTTTCAACCTCTTTAATTCTCTTAACTGTATCAAGTTTTATTCCATCTTTATCATATATGTATCCTGTAGAGTCACACATAGCAATTACTTTAGCTCCTAACGATTGAGCCTTTTCACAAGCATATATAGCAACATTTCCAGATCCAGAGATTACTACAGTTTTACCATCAAAACTATGTCCATGCTCTTTTAGCATTTCTTGTGTAAAGTAAACAAGGCCAAATCCTGTAGCTTGCGTTCTTGCAAGTGATCCACCATATGTAAGCCCTTTACCAGTAAGTACTCCACCTTCATATGCATTCTTAACTCTTTTATATTGTCCAAATAAGTATCCTATTTCTCTTCCTCCAACTCCTATATCTCCAGCTGGAACATCTAAATCGTGTCCTATATGTCTGTATAGTTCAGTCATAAAGCTTTGACAAAATCTCATTATTTCATTGTCGGATTTCCCCTTAGGATTGAAATCTGATCCACCTTTTCCTCCACCTATTGGAAGTCCAGTTAATGAATTTTTAAGTATTTGTTCAAATCCTAAGAACTTTATAATTCCAAGATACACAGACGGATGGAATCTTAATCCCCCTTTGTAAGGTCCTATAGCGCTGTTAAATTGTACTCTAAAACCTCTGTTAACTTGAGTCTTTCCATTATCATCTAACCAAGGTACTCTAAACATAATTTGTCTTTCTGGCTCTACGAATCTTTCTAAAAGACCAGCTTCTACAAACTCAGGGTGTTTTTCTATAACAGGCTCTAAAGAATGTAAAACCTCTTCTACTGCTTGGTGGAATTCTACTTCACCAGGATTTCTTTTTTTAACTTGTTCTAGAATATTTTCCATAACTGACATATAATATACCCCCAAATCAATTTTTTAATTTTTAATACCTTTTTCAATACCCCTTTGTCTTTAATTATACAACTTGTGAAATAATTTTCAACCTAAAAAATGCATATTTTAGCAAACTTGACTATATTCAGAATTTTCAAAATTATACACAGAATAAAAAGGTGTTAATACATAACCAAATGTATTAACACCTTTTTTAATTTATTTCTATTCTTTCTCCTTTTGAAATATATATTATCCTCTCACATATATTAGTTATATGGTCTGCTATTCTCTCTAAATATCTTCCTACAAAGAGTAATTTTGTACCTTGATTTGTATACTCTGTACTTTTATGTATCATATTTAAAATATCTACATATATATCTTTATACAAATCATCTACAAGTTCATCCTCTTGTCCTACTTCAAAAGCTATCTCGGCATCTTCTAATCTGAAACTTATTTTTACATTTTTCATCATACTAATAATTATTTCTTTAATTTTAGGGATATCTACAAGTTGTTTTATATGTTCTTCTTTTCCTATTTTTATAGTTTCTCTAGATATATTTACGCAAAAATCTCCAATACGTTCAAGGTCAGTTATTATCTTAGACACAGAAAATATAATTCTAAGATCTCTTGCCATAGGTTGTTGAAGAGCTATAAGATTTATAGCCTTTTCCTCTATTTCATACATACAATTATCTATTTCATCATCTAGTTTTATTATGCTTCTTGCAAGCTCTAAATCTTTATTGACAAGTGCATCAACAGATTTTTCTATCAAACTTTCTACCCTATCCATCATAAAAATAACATCTTCTTTTAATTCATTTAACTCAGTTTTGAAATTTTCTCTAACCATAGTATACCTCCTACCCAAATCTTCCCGTTATATAATCTTCCGTTCTCTTATACTGGGGATTTGTAAATATCTTATTAGTTTCTCCAAATTCAACAATTTCTCCCATTAAAAAAAACGCTGTGTTGTCAGATATTCTAGCAGCTTGCTGCATAGAGTGAGTAACAATAACTATAGTGTAGTCCTTTTTTAATTCTTGTATAAGATCTTCTACCTTAGATGTCGCTATCGGATCAAGTGCAGATGTAGGTTCATCCATTAAAATAACTTCAGGCTCCATAGCTATAGCTCTTGCTATACATAGCCTTTGCTGTTGTCCTCCAGATAGACTATATGCCGATTTATCTAGTCTATCTTTCACCTCATCCCACAAAGCTGCACCTCTAAGACTTTTTTCAACGACTTCATCTAACTTTTTTTTATCCCTAATACCTTGTTTTCTAAGTCCATATACTATATTTTCATATATAGATTTTGGAAAAGGATTGGGTTTTTGAAATACCATACCAACTCTTTTTCTTAAATCTTCTACCTCAATAATATTTGAATATATATCATCTCCATCTAATACAATCTCACCACTTAATTTTGTTCCTTCTATTAAATCATTCATTCTATTTAACGTTCTCAAGAATGTAGACTTTCCGCATCCTGATGGACCTATAAAAGCAGTTACTTTTTTTTCTTCTATATCTATGTTTATATTTTTTAAAGCTTTAAAATCTCCATAGTGAAAATCTAAATTATTTACTTTTATTTTAACTGCCATTTTATTTACCTCCTACTGTTTTATCCTATCTTGGTACTTATTTCTCAAAAGTATTGCTACTAAATTTATTAATATTAAAACTATAAGTAAAACTAATATTCCTGCAGATGCAACATTTTGAAATTCTGCTTGAGGCTTTGATGCCCAGTTATATATTTGAAGAGGTAATGTTGTAAATTCATCAAATATTCCTTTTGGAGAAAACCAAATTCCAGCAGCTCCCCCAACAACTACAAGTGGTGCCGCTTCTCCTATAGCTCTTGATACAGCTAGTATTGTACCTGTTAATATACCTGGCATAGCATAAGGAATAATAGCCCCAGTTATTGTCCCCCACTTAGTAGCCCCCAGTGCATAAGATGCTTCCTTCAGCTCCTTAGGTACCGTTTTTAAAGCTTCTCGAGATGAAACTATTATTATCGGAAGTATTAGTAATGCCATAGTTAAAGATGCAGATAAAATACTTCTTCCAAGTCCAAAAGTTCTAACAAATAACGAAAGTCCTAATATTCCATATACAATAGATGGAACTCCTGCTAAATTACTTATATTAACTTGTATTATATTTGTCAATTTATTTTTAGGTGCATATTCCTCTAAATATATTGCTGATCCAAGTCCTAATGGAAATGCAATTAATAAAGTTAGTATATTCACCCATAAAGATCCAAGTATAGACGCTCTTATTCCTGATTTACTAGCTATTCTAGATGTATAATTTAAAAAGAAATCAATATTTACATAGGAAATTCCTTTTTTAAAAACATCCGAGAAAAGAGCTACTAATATTATTATGCTAAACGATATAGATGATAATAATATAACATGAAAAATTTTATTTATTAATTTTCTCTTTTTTAAGTTAATATTATAATTAAAATCTCTATTTATAATTTCTTTATTTTTCAAATCAACTGTATTCATTAATATTCCTCCCTAAACCTATTAGCAACATACCTAGATAACATATTCATAACTAATGTCATAACAAACAAAAGCATAGCAACCGCATATAAAGTTTGAGCCTCTATTGTACCTTTTGCTATATCTCCTTGACTTACCTGAACTATAAATCCCGTCATAGTTTGGATACTCTCAAGAGGATTTAAAGTAAGCTTAGGAGTTGATCCTGCTGCAAGTGCTACTATCATAGTTTCTCCTACAGCTCTTGATATAGCTAATATAAAAGATGATATTATTCCTGATATAGACGCAGGAATTACTACTCCAAATACAACTTCTAACCTTGTAAGCCCTAGAGCATAAGCACCTTCTCTTAAAGCTTTAGGTACCGCTTGCATGGAATCTTCACTT
Organism: Tepidibacter mesophilus; assembly: GCF_002724055.1. Lineage (GTDB taxonomy): Bacteria > Bacillota > Clostridia > Peptostreptococcales > Peptostreptococcaceae > Tepidibacter_A > Tepidibacter_A mesophilus. The sequence goes on from NZ_BDQY01000005.1 coordinate 38,986, forward strand.
AAAGATAGTACCATTGGTATCGTCATTATACCAACCGCTATAGCTGCACTAAGCGCATTATAAATATTTGTTTGAGGTATTAAATTTTTAAGTATAGGTGTAATAATGTTGAGTGCAAAAAAACCATAAACTATAGAAGGTATTCCTGCTAATACTTCCAATATAGGTTTTATTATTTTTCTCAGTTTTTTATTTGAATATTCACTCAAGTATATGGCACTTAATAATCCTATAGGTATTGAAATTATAGACGAAAAAAACACTATTAAAAAAGTTCCACTTACTAATGGTAGTATTCCAAAATGTTGTGGTTTTAAAAGAGGAGTCCATTGCTTTCCTGTAAAAAATTCCATAGGGGATACCTCAGCAAAAAACAATGCACTTTCTTTAAACAAAATAAACAATATACTAATAGTTATAAATATAGATATCATTCCAAATCCAAATAAAATATGTTTTATTATCTTTTCGTTTAATTTTTTCATATTAAAACCTCCCAATTCCAATAATAAATAACTAAAATAAAAAACTCGATTTTTAGCTTTTTATTATTATTCATAACATATATAGAATACTATTTATTTGTTATGCTAATGTTAACTGCACATTATCTATTTGTTAATTTCGTTAACTTTATGTAAACTGATTTGTTTTGAACTTTTCAACCAAATCATTAAGGTGAGAAGACATATTGATGATTTCAGAAGAAGAACTAGATAATTCCTCAAATATTTTAGATTGATTTTCGATATTATTGCCTATACTTATCATCTCTTCTCCAGTCCACCTTATACCATCTATGATAGATGTAGTAGAACTTGATATTTCTTCGGTACTAGCTGCTTGTTCATTAGCTACACTAGATATTTCTTCAATTTTATACGATACTCCAACTATTGAATTTATTATTTCTAATATGCTATTTTTTACTTTTTCAGCTCTACTTACACTTTCGTTAACCTTTCCATCTACATTAGATGTTTGAATTACTACTTTTTGTATTTCACTTTTAAATTCTTTTATTATTTCAGAAATACTTTGAGCAGAGTTATTAGTTTCATCAGCAAGTTTTCTAATTTCCTTAGCTACTACATCAAACCCTCTTCCTTCTTCTCCTGCTCTAGCTGCTTCAATAGATGCATTTAATGCCAATAGATTTGTTTGTCTTGAAATATTACTTATAACTTGTACTATCTGAACGATTTTTTCAGATGATAAATTTAATTTTTCTAATACATCTACCAAATTATTAGTAAGTAATTTTATATCATTCACTGAATATACTATTTCTTTTATATTAGTTTCTCCTTTTTTAGTTTCTATTTTTAAATCTTCATATATTTTATGTACATCTTCAATAGAAACAGCTGTAGACTGTGAATTTTGAGATATATTTTCTATAGAATTTTCTATTTGATTAATATAATCTATATTTTCTTCGGATTTAGAGCTTATTCCACTTGAAACAGCGTATATTTGCTGCATAGATGCATTAGATACATCAATAGATGTTGCTATTTCATTATTAAAAGAAGACAGTTTTTGTGCAGACATCTTTATATCAGAAATCAAATCATTTAGATTATCTAAAAAATTATTAAACTCTTTACTCAACTGACCTATCTCATCTTTTGTATGTATATTAAGTCTTCTAGTTAAATCGCCTTTTCCATTTGCCATTTCTTTAAGTTGAGATTTAATACTAATTATTGGATTTGTTATTCTTTTAGAAATGAACCCTATAATCATTATTGATATAGCTAATAAAACAGATGATATTAATAAAGTATAATAAATAACAGAGTTTATTTTTTCTTCAATAGGTGTTTTATCAACTCCCATGTAGAGCATACCTATTACATTCCCATCTTTATCACTTAAAGGCTTATATAAAATCTCATAATTTTTACCTTCTATAATTGATTCTTCTATGTAAACTTCTTCTTTTTTTAAAACTTTATCTACTACTTTTTTAGGTGCTTTAACTCCAACATTTCTTGATCCCTTTACACGAACAGTAGTAGATACAATTGTATCACCTTTAAAAATAGATACTATGTTACCAGTCTTATCAGACAAAATATCTACTAAAGTGTAATTGCCTTCAACTTGGATATCCCCTTTATGTAAATTTCCATTTTCTATATGCCAATCGCCTTGTATTATAAATCCCATAAGATCTTCAGTTGTTTGTAGATTCGATTCAAGCTTTTCTTCTATTAAATAAGAACTTATATCTTTTAGACTTGATATCGTAACAGCTGTACACCCTGCAACTATAAGTAATAATACTGGAAGTATGCTTACTGTTATTTTAAATCTCAGGGTATCAAATTTTATTTTTTTAAAATTAATTCTTTTACAAGTATTTTTTTTCATTTTATTAAATTTAAACTTTTTTAACATGATTGTATTTTTTAATATTTTTTTCTGTATATTGAATTTCATGATTTTCCCCCTTAATCCAACTAATATACTAAATTAATTCAAAAAAAAAACAAACATTCATATTCAACTTTCCCATTTGAATGTTTGTTTTTTAATCTATTATTTTTCTATTTGAGAAAGTTGCTTATCATAATCTGCTTGAGGTAACTTTACGTATCCAATTTCAGGAACTAATTCTTTACCTTCTGTTAAATAATAAGTTATAAACTTTTTAACTTCTTCTCTTTCTAAAGCTTCTTTGTTAACATATAAGAATAAAGGTCTTGATAAAGGAGAATACGTTCCATTTTCTACAGTTTCAGCAGTAGGTTCTATAGGTCCATTTCCAGAATCTATAGGAACTACTTTCAACTTATCCTTATTCTCTATATAATATGCATACCCAAAGAATCCTATAGAATTTTTATCTCCTGCTATCCCATTTACAAGTACGTTATCATCTTCACTTGCAGTATAATCCACTCTTATAGCTCCTGCCTCACCATTTACTTCTTCTGTAAAGTATTCAAATGTCCCTGAATCACTTCCAGGTCCGTAAAGTTTTATAGGCTCAGCTGGCCACTCATCTCTTACATCTTTCCATGTCTTTACAGTACTGTTAGGTTCCCATATTTTCTTTAATTCTTCTAAAGTTAAATACTCTACATATTCATTATCTTTATTTACTACAACTGATAATCCATCATACGCAACTTTAAGTTCTAAATAATCAATTCCAGCCTCTTTAGCTTTATTTATTTCTTTATCTTTTATAGGTCTTGATGCATCATTTATATCTGTTTCTTTAACTAAGAACTTTTCGAATCCTCCACCTGTTCCAGAAAAGTTAACAGTAACCTTAACTCCCTGATTCATCTTCTGAAATTCTTCTGCAACAGCCTCACTTATAGGATATACAGTACTCGAGCCATCTATTGCTATAGCTCCACTTAGTCCTGTTTGAGTTTCTTGAGTTTCTCCTCCGCATCCTGTTAACATTCCGATTGACAAAGCCCCTATTACACCAAGAGATAAAAGCTTTTTCATTTTAGTTTTAATAATTCCCATAAAACATTCTCCTTTCAGATTTCAGAACTTATTTTTCCCACATATTCAGAATACTATTCCTTTGTTATGTCAATGTTAAATAGATGTTATAGCTTAGTTAAATATGTTAATAATTTGTAAATAATAGTATTTTAGAAACTTTATTTGATTATTCATCAATTTAAGTGTACAATATAAGAATGCGATTTTTAAAGAAAGGGAGTTTATTATGTCGAAAAAACAAGATATTGTAAATATAGCAGTTATTGCCCACGTTGATGCAGGAAAATCTACTCTAGTAGATGCATTTTTAAGTCAAAGTGGTGTTTTTAGAGAGAATCAAGAAGTTGTTGATTGTGTAATGGATAGTAATGACTTAGAGCGTGAAAGAGGTATAACTATATACTCTAAAAACTGTTCTATCCAATACAAAGGAGTAAAAGTAAATATAGTTGATACACCTGGTCACTCGGATTTTTCATCTGAAGTCGAAAGAGTTATAAAAACTGTTGATACAGTTATACTACTTGTAGATTCAAGCGAAGGTCCTATGCCTCAAACTAGATTCGTTCTTCAAAAATCTTTAGAACTTGGAATCAGACCAATACTATTTATAAATAAAATAGATAAGAAAGATCAAAGAGCGGAAGAAGTTGTAGATATGGTATTCGATTTATTCGTAGATTTAAATGCTAATGATGAGCAATTAGAGTTTCCAATTATATACGGTATTGCTAAAGAGGGTATTGCAAAGAGGGAATTAGATGATGATAGCACTGATTTATCGCCTTTATTCGAAACAATACTTGAGCATATAGATGTATATCCTGATTACGATAGTGAACCTCTTCAAATGCAAGTATCGGCTCTTGGTTATGATGATTATATAGGCCGACTTGGTATAGGAAGAATTTATAAAGGTACTTTAAATGAAGGTCAAACAGTTGCTATAACGAAAAGAGATGGTTCTGTTGGCAAAGGTAAAGTAGCTAGAATGTTTGCATACGAAGGTTTGAATCAAGTTCCTAAGAAAGAAGCTAAAAGTGGAGATATAGTAGTTATATCTGGTATACCTGATATATCTATAGGAGAAACTCTTTGTAACGAAGCTAATATATTACCTATGGAAATGATAACTATAGAAGAGCCTACACTTTCTATGAACTTCTACGTTAATGATTCTCCATTCGTTGGGCAAAGTGGTAAGTTCTTGACTACTAGACACTTAAAAGACAGATTAGAAAAAGAACTTGAAGTAAATGTAGGTTTAAGAGTAGATCCTTTAGATACTACTGATGGATACAAGGTATCTGGTAGAGGAGAACTTCATTTATCTATACTTATAGAAAGCATGAGAAGAGAAGGATATGAACTTGCAGTTTCAAAACCGGAAGTTTTAATGCATAAAGAAGATGGTGTTTTACTTGAGCCAGTTGAACGAGTTATTTTAAATGTTCCTGACGAATATTCTGGAACAGTAATTTCTAAGCTTAATTTAAGAAAAGGGCTTATGGAAGGTATGTCATCTGAAAACAATTATACAAAACTTGAATATATAGTTCCTACAAGAGGTCTTATAGGTTATAGAAGTGAATTTATAAACGATACTAGAGGAGAAGGTACTATAGTACGTTCATTTGCGAGATTCGAAGAGTACAAAGGTGAAATACCTCAAAGATTAAACGGAGTTTTAATATCTCAAGTTAAAGGTGTTGCTATGGCTTACTCTTTATTCAACCTAAGCGACAGAGCAACAATGTTTATACCTGCTACTACAGAAGTTTACGAAGGTATGATTATAGGTATGAATTCTAGAAAAGAAGATATGACAGTTAACCCTTGTAAGAATAAGAAACTAACTAATACAAGATCTTCTGGATCTGATGATGCTCTTAAATTAACACCTCCTAGAACATTCACTCTAGAAGAGGCATTAGAGTTCATAGCTGATGATGAGCTTGTAGAAATTACTCCTGATGCTATAAGACTTAGAAAGAAAGTATTAAATGAAAACGATAGAATAAAATATAATAAAAACAGAAAATAGATAAAAAATAAAGGGCTTAAGCCCTTTATTTTTTATCTATTTAGTAAACTATAGGATTGTTATTATATATAACTCATTAAGATAGGTAACCTTTCATCTATTTTGAGCAACGGATCCAGTAGGACTCGTTGGCGACATGAGCTATGTGGTAGCATAAAGCGAATTTTAATTTAAAACTTCTTCTACTACTTTCTGGTTATAATACATTTCTTCACTAAATTCACCTTCAGTTTTAGCTACAACTATTGTACATACTGAGTCTCCAGTTATATTTACAACAGTTCTAGACATATCTAATACTCTATCTATACCAATTATAAGAGCTATACCTTCAACAGGAAGACCTACCGATTGTAAAACCATAGATAATGTAATCATCCCAACCCCAGGTACTCCGGCAGTTCCAACAGATGCAAGTGTAGCCGTTGCTATTATAGTTAAAAGTGCTTGAAGACTTAAATCAATTCCATATATCTGGGATATAAATACACAGGCAACTCCTTGCATTATAGCAGTTCCATCCATGTTTATAGTAGCACCTAGAGGAAGTGTGAATGATGCAACATTTTTAGATACTCCCATATTCTCAACAGCTTCTATAGTAACGGGTAGTGTTGCATTACTTGAGGAAGTCGAGAAAGCCACCCCAGCTACTGGTAAAAACTTTTTAAAGAATACTATAGGATTTAATTTACCTACGACTGTAAGTATTCCCATATAAGTACATGTTGCATGTATAATTAATGCTAATATAACTGCCAACATGTATTTTCCTAAGTTTGCCATTGCAGATAATCCAACATTAGCGAATGTATTAGCTATAAGAGCAAATACTCCAATAGGTGCAAACTCCATAACAACCATAACCATCTTCATTACTATTTCATTTAAAGATTCAAATATACCAATTACAGGTTTTGCTTTTTCTCCAACCAAAGCCATACTTATTCCCATAAGCAAAGAGAAAACTATTATAGGAAGCATATCTCCTTCTGCCATTGAAGCTATAGGATTTGTAGGTACCATAGCTATAATAACATCAACAAGCGGTTTAGACTCTCCAATAGTAGGTTCTTGCTTTACTATATTAGATAAATCAAGTCCAATACCAGGATTCATAAACTTACCGATTAATAAAGCTATACTTATAGCAAGAGCAGTAGTAAGCATATAGAAAACAAGAGTTTTAACCCCAACTCTTCCCAACTTCTTAACGTCCCCAATTGCAGATGCTCCACAAATCAAAGATACAGCCACAAGTGGCACTACAAGCATTTTTATTGCATTTATAAATACCTTACCACAAAGTTTGAATATTCCGTCTATTAATAATATGTCTTTTACATATCCTGATGGCATAGAATTCAGTATCAGTCCCATTATTAGTCCTAGCCCCAAAGCTATAAATATTTTCATTGTTAAACTAAGCTTTTTTTTCATATATTCCCCTCCTAATTTTTATATTATAATAACATAATACAAGAGGAATACAAAAAAATACTGAAATATTCAAAATAATACATTTCATTTTTCAGTAAAATGCAATATCGTAATTATTCAATTTCATTTTGTATCAATAATCCTTCTATAAATTTTTTAACACTTATTTTCCCACAAAGCGTATTTTTACCTCTTATATAATCCATTTGAGCTCTTACATCTTCAAAATTAAATACCAAATTTGAATATGTCGAAAAATCATCGTTCATGTAATCTTCAATTCCCAAGCTAGCTATATTATTTAAAGCTTTATTTATGGCTCTCCTTATCCTTTGCTCCATAGCTTTAGGATTATTGCTAAGCTTTTTACATATCTCACTAACCTTATAATTCAAATGTTTATCACCTTTTAATATAAGATATTCACATATATTTATTATATCTTTACTTCCTATCTCTCCTATTATTCCTAATTTCGAAAGAGAATACTTAATTTTTGCAATTTCCGACTTTTTACTTGCAACCTTATCATTAGAATCTAAATTTTTAAACATTCCTTTTATGCTATTTAAAGTAGCTTGCATTTCAATTTTTTCTTTTATATTATTTATAATATTTTCAACCTCTATTATATTTATAGGTTTATTTATAAAAAACTCTATTCCCTGATTATAAGCCTTAGCTATCATATCCTTAGATGATACCTGAGATACCATGACAAACTTAATATCCGGTTTGATACTCTTAACTGCCTTTACAACCTCTATCCCATTTTTACACGGCATCAATAAATCAACCATAACTATATTTGGATGTTTTACTAGTATTTCTTTTATACACTCTTCTCCACTCAAAGAATGCCCTATCACTTCCCCTAAATTTTTATACTCTATTATATTCTCCAAAACTTTTACAACACTTATATCATCATCGACTATATAAAATTTCATTCAATCACCCTTCTAATTTTTCTTTATCTATTATTATCTCAAATGTAGTGCCTTTATCATATTCAGATTCAACACTTATACATCCATTAAAATGTCCTTCAACCATACCTTTCACAATAGTAAGTCCTATACCTCTATTTATATCCCCTGTATCCATATTAAACTTAGTAGAGAAACCAGGATTAAATATGTAACTTTTATCAGAATCCTTTATTCCATTTCCATTGTCAGATACTCTAAAAATAAATTTCTCATCCTTATAAAAATAGCTAACATCGACAACACCATTTTTACTGTTTATAGATTCTATAGAGTTATTTATTAAGTTTCTAAGTATAGATATTAAAATATAATGGTCCTTAACCTTTATGTCACGCGCAGTATTAAAATTGACTTTTATACTAGAATTTATCGAATCTATATACTTAATCGTACTATCTTCAAGTATATTAAATATATAAACCAAACTCATTTCTTTGTGCTTTCCCTTTATATTAGTAACCTCTTCTATCCCTTTTATAACCCTTATATAATCTTTTTTTATTTCATGTATATCTTTAGTTATTGAAAGAGATATAGACTTTATATTATAATCTATATCCATTGAATCTAACTTTTCATACAATTTAAACGAATTACTCATAACCCCTTCTATATTATCCATATTTTTATTCATAAAATATATTTCTGTTTTCAGACTAGATATTAAAAATAATAGTTTTCTATATCTTTCATCATGTTCTTCTTTTTCTATTAAAATATTATATTCTTTTATTATATTTATAAATATAATAGTAATAGAACTCCGAACTAGACAAACAATAATCAAAACCTTTATATTGTGTATATCAAAATCAACATTATATCTAAATACAGTTTCGACCATATTGCCAACAAATTCGCTCATGCATAGTGATGCAAATAAAAAATATATATTCTTTCGATATCTAATATTCAGCAAATTAAATATCATCCCAAAACTCAAATAAAAAAATACTACAGGATAATTAACTCCCATAGAATAATAAAAACTATTTCCATCAAAATAAGATATAATAACTCTCAAAAAAAATACTACATTTGCCGTTAATATACTAGTTATTAGTATATCTACATTTTTAAAGAATATAAAAATAATAGACAAGAATATTATTCCGCTAGATACTCTAAAAGCATCATTAAATATATTTATATATATTTGAGACACAAAAGCTATAATTAAACTTATAAGTATATATTTTTTTAACTCTTTCACATTTTATCTCCTTAATTAGAAAATATATTTTCTAATTGTTTCTCTATAAACAAAGTGTTTTCCTCTATTAAATCTATAAATATATTTTTATGATTAACATTTTTACCATTTTTGTCTACAACCAATCTTAGAATAGGTCTGTCTAGCATATGCTTATTTTGATTGTATACGATTCCCTTAGAACTATCAGATAATTTAACTATAGACCCTTCTTTAAATTTTACTATTCTAGACAAAAACAATTTAACTATATCAAAATCAAAGTCATTGTGGCCCAAACTATATATATACTCAGAAGCTTTATATATAGGCATCTTTTTTCTATATGGTCTATCACTAGTTAAAGCATCAAAAACATCTGCCACAGAACATATTCTAGCTAACTCGTATATACTATCACCTCCCAATTGATTTGGGTATCCTTTCCCATTCCATTTTTCATGATGCTGTAAAATAATTTGCTTACTCATAGAAGATATTTCATTTCCATAATTATCACTTAAATATCTATATCCAAGTTCAGGATGTTTCTCAATTTCAATTCTTTCTTCAAACGTCAACTTTCCTGGCTTATTTAGAATTTCAGTATCTACAAAAACCTTTCCAATATCATGCAACAGAGCTCCTAAGGCCAATTTTTGAAGTTTAATTCTATCATATTGCATAAGAATACCAGTATAAAGACACGAAACCATAACATTTAAACTATGCTCATATAAATAATCATCTACCATTCTAATTTCATTTATACTATAAGATATATCTCTTTTAGATGTTATTACATCTAACAATTCAGATATAGTATTATTTATCATATTCATATTAAGCCCTATATCTTTACCCTTCTTAGCCATATTAAATTGATCTTTTATAACTTCTTTTACTTCTCTATATTTTTCAAGCGATATTGTATCACTAGGATCTATCCCTTCTGATATTTCATCATTTATATAAATATATTGTATGTTTTTTGAATTAAGTTGCGTAATATAATTAATATTTAACTTAACATTTTCCTGAAGTAACACTATGCCATTTGAATATATAGGTTTAGCTACATAATATTCATATTTTTCAACATCTATATAGTTAACATTTACAAGTCTCATCCTATCCACCCCACAAATTTTTCTACATTTATTATAAGTTCCAATATATATATTATCAAAGTATATTTTCTATATCAATGAGGATAAAGTCTTCATTTTAACTAAAAAAGAGAAATCAATTGATTTCTCTTTTTTAATTAACATCTATTTAGATTTTTCCAACTCATTTACTAATTCTTCAAAGGTATCAAGCGCTGTTTGTATTGCCTTTTCATCTTCCATATCAACACCAGCTTTTTTAAGTTGATTTAAAGGGTAATCAGACCCTCCACTTTTTAAGAATTCCAGGTATCTTTCTATAGCTTTAGAATCTCCATTCAATATATTGTGACTAAGAGCCGCAGCAGCAGAGAATCCAGTAGCATATTTATATACATAAAAATTAGAATAAAAATGAGGTACTCTAGCCCACTCCATACTAATCTCATCATCAATACATACGCCTTTTCCGTAGTACTTAACATTTAAATCATAATATATATCACAAAAATCTTCATTAGTAAGTGCTTTTTGGTTTTCAGATTTTTCATGTATTATTTTTTCAAATTCAGCAAACATAGTTTGTCTATATACAGTAGTTCTAAACTGTTCTAAATAATAGTTTAATATATATAATTTTTCATCATCGGTCTTACTATTTTTAAGCATATAATCCATAAGTAGCTGTTCATTTAAAGTAGATGCAACTTCAGCTACAAATATCTTATAATGTGAATATAGGTAAGGTTGATTTTTTCTTGAATAATAACTATGCATAGAATGCCCAAGTTCATGAACCAATGTGAATAAAGAATTCAAGTCATCTTTATAATTAAGAAGTATAAATGGGTGAGAATCATAACTTCCCCATGAATAAGCTCCTCCTTTTTTACCTTCATTTTCATAAACATCTATCCATCTTTCATCAAAAGCCCTTTTTATCAACTCTATATACTCATTTCCTAATGGCTTTAAAGCTTTAAGTATTATTTCTTTAGCTTCTTCATAAGGTATTTTTATATCCAACTTTTCAACTAACGGAGTATACATATCATACATATGTATTTCATCCAACCCTAGAAATTCTTTTTTTAATTCTAAATATCTATGCATAGTATCTAAGTTTTTTTCTATAACACCTATCAAATTATCATAAACATTTAATTTTATATCATCCTCAAATAAAGACGCTTTTATAGCAGAATCATAATTTCTTGCTTTTGCATAAAAAATCTCTCTTTTAACACTTCCTTCTAGTGTAGCTGCAAATGTATTTTTATACTTACTATAGGTATCATACATATTTTTAAAAGCATTTTTTCTAACTTCTCTGTTTTTACTTTGCAAGAACTTAGAAAAATTCCCATGAGTAAGCCTGATCTTATCTCCTTTTTCATCTTCTATTTCAGGAAATTTAATATCTGCAAAGGATAGCATATCAAATGCATTTTCAGCAACATTTGCAACATCAGAGCTCATGGCTAAAATTTCTTCTTCTTTTGAAGATAATGTATAAGGCTTTTTTCTTAAAATCTGATTTATAAGCTTTTTATACGGATTCAATTTATCACTATTTAAATAGCTATTCATCTTATCTTCATCTATACTTATTATCTCCGGAATCATAAAAGATGTAACAGTTCCTATTTGAGTTGAGAGCATATCTGATTTTCCAGATAAAGACTGTTGCTTCGTATTTGTTGTATCTTCATGTTGTTTCATATGTGAGTATACATACGTATTTTCAGCTAATCTAGATATTTGTTCATACAAATTCAAAGTTTTATATAAATTATCTTCCGATTGACCTAAAATACCTTTGTATTTTTTTATATTTTCTAAAAGGTCTTTAATTTTTTCAAAATCTTTATTAAGTTCATCTTCATTCATATATATACTTTCTAAATCCCACTTAAACTCATCTTTAATCTCATTTCTACTATTTGACATATATTCCTCCTTATTTTATCTAAAAACTAATTAATAAAGCTCCTTCTGATGCATAAGAACCTATAGTTGCTCCTATTTCAGATACTATTATTTCCTTAAAGTTATACTTATTATTAACCATTTCTTTGAATTTTAAAGCTTTATCCAGTGCATTCGAATGACATATTGCCAATATTTTGTCAGAGATGTTAATTCCATCCGCTTCTATAAAATTAATTAATTTATTTAAACTTTTTTTGTCTCCTCTAGCCTTACTGAATATATTAACAAGACCATCTTCAACTTTTACTGTTATTTTTAAATTTAAGACTTGAACTATTTTTTCTTTAAAAGAACTTATTCTGCCAGCCTTAGCCGCATTTTCTATTGTCTCAAGTACAACGTAAGTCGAAATATCTTTTACATCTTTTTTTATCTTATCCACTATATAATCTATGCTTTTTCCATTTTCAATCATCCTAGCAGCATCTAAAACCAACAATCCAACTCCCATAGATCCATTTTTAGAATCTATTATCTCTATCCTTTTCTCAGCATCCTCTTCTAAGTACATATTTTTACCTATTAAAGCATTATTATACGTACTAGACATCCCAGAAGATAAAGATATAACAATAATATTATCTTGTTCACATTGAAATTCTTTTACAAATCTATTTGGAGATGGACTAGATGTTTTTGGAAGATTAGGTTCATTTCTCATTTTTTCGTAAAATTCTTTTTTAGTTATATCTACCCCATCCAAATATGAATCTTCATCAAATAAAATATTTAAAGGAATAACAGATATATTATATTTTTTTATTATATATTCAGGTAAATCGCACGAACTATCAGTTATTAATTTTATATTATTCAAAACACAACACATCCTTATACGTTTATTTAATAGTAGAATTAATCCAATTATATTTTTTATAAATAAAAATACTCTATTCATATCCAACTTTTATAACATTATCCACATCCAAAATATTCTTTACAACTTCCTTAAGTTCTATTTTACTATTATACACTACAGTAATTTTCATATCCCAATACTTATATTCATCATGAGATATATCTATATTTTTTATAAAAATCTTATTACCTTCTACAATATCTATAACCTCTGATGTTACATTTGAAATATTTTTTGTGTTAATATACAAGGTGCTAGTTTTACTAAGTAATATTTTCTTATCTATAAATTTCAAAGTATATAATGTCATAACAAGCAAAAAACAAGACACAAATCCTAAATAATAATACCCAAAGCCAATAGCTATCCCTATACAAGCAGTCACCCAAATACCAGCTGCAGTAGTAAGCCCTCTTATACTATCTGATGTTTTAAGTATCGCTCCAGCTCCTAAAAATCCAATACCGGAAAGTACTTGAGCTGGCATTCTAGCAGGATCTAGATTTACATATTGTATATATTCTTTAAATAACATCAAAGATGTAACCGCAACAACACAAGAACCTATCGAAACCAATATATGAGTTCTAAACCCAGCCCATTGATGAGATTTTTCCCTTTCAACGCCAACTATCCCCCCTATAAAAAGCGCAAGTAATAACCTAAATATCATTTCTTTATGCGTCATTGAATCACCTCTTTTTTTATTATATTATCATTTAAATTCATATATATCAAAAAAAACAGGCCTAATACAGGCCTGGGGCGAAAAAAAAATATTTAGGGAAAGAAAAATATATAAAAACCTGCCTAAGCGACGTACTAGGACAGGAATAATCTCTTTTTTCCTGACCCTTCCCTCCGAAGGCTGAAAACTTTATACAGGTAGGTCTCCTGACTTATGATTCATCTTACTCCCTATCCTTCCCGCAGAATAATCCACAGTGGTTTTATAGGCTTCATCATCAATTACAGTAGCGGGGGCTGCGACGGATTCTAACCGCTCTTCCCTGTTATCCTTTAAATAAGGACCTGTATACTTTGTTAAGTTTTCTTAATTATTATAATAACATATATTTTTTTCCTTTACAATATATGTAAGCATTATTTTTCCCACTTTCATTACTTTCAAAAAAATGTTATATTTAACTAAATATATAATTATTATTATCCGATATATTATATATGCTCAAATTAATACGAGGTGATTTATGTACATAATACAAAATGAATTTTTTGATATTTTTGAAGATAACGACAAGGTTTATATAAAGACAAAAAAACAAGGGTTTGATATTTCAAACTTTTCAGCTCTATTAACCTCACATCCACAAATCAGTATAACATATTTTTTAAACCTCAAAAACGCTTTAGAAAACAATTTAGATGATAATATAGAGATAGGTGTATTAAAGCCTAAAATAGAATTAAATGTATCACCAGATGATAGCGAAGCGTATTTTAAATTAAACATCTCACAGGATGAATTCAAAAATAATAAACAACAAATAGTCCAATCTATATTATCCGAGCTAGAATCAAACAATATAGTACATGGAGTAATTTACACTGTACTTGATGAAGATATAAAAACACAAGAAAATATCCTAATAGCAAAATCAACACCAGCTGTAAATGGGCAAGACGCTATAATAAAATATTTAGATTTGCCAGATAAAAAGCCAGATGTACGAGAAGACGGTTCAACTAATTATTATGAGATGAACCTAATATATGAAATAAATAAAAACGACTACTTAGGAGAAAAAATACCAGCCACTGAAGGTATAGATGGTTTAAATATAAAAGGCAATGTAATACCGTCAAAACCCGGAAAAGATAAAAGATTAAGTTATGATAGAAAAACAGTTGCAGAATTTGATGAAGATAGCAAAATAGTATTGAGATCCTTAACACATGGTGCTCTTTCTCACAACCATGGAAAAGTATCTGTTATAAAACACCTAGTAATCGATAGTGATGTTGGCTATGAAACAGGTAATATTTTTTTCGATGGATCAGTTACAATTAAAGGAACCGTTTGTGATGATTTTAAAGTTATAGCAACAGAAGATATTTCTATAGACAGCATAATGGGAATAGGAGCTGCCGAAAAGATAGTATCTACAAACGGAGATATCTATATAAAAGGAGGAGTTTGCGGAAAAGGAAAAACTTTAATTCATTCTAAAAAAAGTGTTTTTGTTAAATATGCTAATTCATGTACAATAATAGCTGAAGATACTATAAATATAGGGTTTTATTCCCTAGACAGTACTCTGGAATCTAAAAGTATACTCTTAAACCCCGAAAAAGGTAGAATAATAGGTGGAAAAATTAGCGCATATGCAAAAATAGTAACAGGTGCAATCGGAAACACTTCTGAAAGAAAAACAATAATAAACGTTAAAGGCTTCGATAGAAAAAAGATAAAGCACGAGTTAGATGAACTTTTAATAAAATATAAAAATTGCTTATTAGAGGTAGAGAAAAATAAAAAAGAAATGAAAGTTTTTGAAGGCAGAGTTGAAAACTTTGCTGAGTTAATAAAAATCAAAGAATACGAATATTACTACAATATACACGAAAAATTAATGGAAGAGTTGTCAGATTTAGAACAAAGACGAAAATATCTTTCTGACTATCTACATTCAAAAGGTGAAGGTGAGGTATCCATACTGAAAAACGCTTATCCTCAAACTTTCTTAGAAATAAAAAACCTTCAAAAAATAATAACAAAAAAAACTTCAGGAACTTTTTATGCACAAGACAATACCCTTCATTCAAAGTAAACATTCGATTCATGCCAAAAAAATTCAGATGGAGCAAATCTTCATCTGAATTTTACTATATCTATATATAACTTTCATATTCATCGGCATCTATGTTAATTCTCTTAGGATAAGCTATTTTAATTCCCTTTTCTCTAAATTTAACCAAAATCATTAATCTAGCGTTCTTTGCTATAGAAAAGTACTTAAAAGGAGCTACAACACCAGTAATAGTGTACTTAGCACCTACACTACTAGATTCTATATCAGTTATGCCATATACAGAAAATGGGCGAGATGGTTCATTCATTATATTATTAATTAAAAATTCTTTATATTTTTCATTTAACATTTGACATATTTCATCTAAAGTTTGTATAACAAGGTCAGGATCACATTCATATGAAACTCTAACATGAACTATCACTCTCATTTTTTTTCTACTATAATTCATAATAGATCTTATTTCACCATTTGGAAGACTTATTCTTCTCAAATTCCAATCTCTTATACTCGTACTTCTAAGTCCTATTTCTTCTACAGTTCCTCTAAAATCTCCATTTATATAAACATAATCTCCTACCTTCATCTGCTTTTCAAATAGTATAAAAAAGCCATTCAGTACATCCTTTATAAGATTCTGAGATGCAAATCCAGCTATAACTCCAAATATACCAGCTCCAGTTAGTATAGTTGACTGATTCAAATCAATTATTCCAAATTCTTTTAATACCAATATACAAGCTGTAAAAAACGATAAATAATAAGATATAGATACTATTATACTCCTCAACGTATTTTCTCTTTGAATGTCAAATTTAGTTATATCAAATACTTTTTTAGTTATATACTTTATAATTTTCATAAATACGTAACTAGATATTATTATCAATATAGAATTTATAAACCTAATCATACACATTCTCCTTAACCTTATATCTGTTGATTAATATTTAAATTATCTCCATATATAATAATCAATATACTTTTATTATAAACAAAAAGAAGCGACATTCATCGCTTCTTTTTCATTTAAAAATTTTGTAGTTTTAAATATTCATTTATGCATATATCTATCTTCTGACTTGTACTTAATATTTCATCTCTAAAAATATCTGGATATTCTATATATCTATTTATCTCTTCTCTTAATTCCTCTATATCTTTTTTTAATTCTTTTAATTTTTTTTCCATCTAATTATCACCACTTATTCCAGAATATTTAAACCCCTTACACCTTGATTCTATCAAAAAAATAGATTATATGTCAATATGCAACATAATAATTATTCATCATTTAGAATAATTGAAAATATAATGTATTATATTGAAGTTATATTTCTAATAAGACACGTTGTCTATTTGCGAATCTTCACCCAAAATTTTAACATACAATCTGCGAGGAAGGCAAGCTATCATCTGACCCCGCCTATCTATGAAACCAGTTCTAACGCAAACCTCATCATGACAGTCAGCTTCTTTAATTTCTACACCTCCATCATGTATATAAATATAATTATATCCTTTCTCAGTTTCAATTTTTATAGTTTTTTTATAATCTTCATTAGTTATAACAATGTCTTCATATATTTTATTATCAACAACCACTTGTATCCTTTTGTAACCAGTATCATTATTGTCAATATTATTAAAATACAATACTCCTATACTCAAAACTAAAGTTATTAATATTATTATATAGTCTCCTCTTTGGAATTTTATTATAGTATAGTCAGTATTGTTTATATTCATATATTTATATATATTTTTATTCTGTACAAGATATCTGCATACAATCCCTATAAACATTCCCGTAGGTATAGATGTAAATAAAAGTATAGGCATATATATAAATATACCAATATTATGTATTATTATAGATGCCATTATCAATTGCCCTATATTATGGAATACAGCTCCTATTATACTTACCCCTACTAGACTAGACTTCTTTTTGCTAAATATATTAAATATATACATAAATATCAAACTTAATACTCCACCTGCTGCACTATATAAAAACGCTGAAAAACCACCACCAAGTATAGATGATATTATCACTCTCGCAATCAATATAACAAAAGTATCTTTAAATCCTAAAAAAATCAAAGATATTAACGTAATTATATTAGAAAGACCAAGTTTTGCACCAGGCGCTATAAATACAAGAGGATTCGCTATATATGTCTCTATTATATACATAACCAGACTCTGGGATATCAGTATAGACATAAATACCATTTTTTTTGTTTTATTCATAATCTCCTCCTATTTCCATAATAAAATAAACTCAATCAAAACATAGTTTTTCAAAATTAGATTTAATCATACATTATATTATACTTTAAAATGAAAAAAAGACAATGCTAGTTAGCATTGTCTTTTAGTTTTCATTTTATATTATGCAGCTTTTTCTTCTGTATTAACTTCTCCTCTTATTTCTGCAACAGTTCTTATCCTGTAGTTTTTGAACATTATAGAACCAACTAAGCCAGATAACGCTCCTGCAAGTGCACAAAGTACAGCCGCTATAGTAACCGTCTTAGCATTATTAAATCCATACATTACCATAAGACCAGCTATGGGAGTTGCTGTTCCTGGCGCATTGTTTACTAGTCCAAATGCAGAAACTATCATACCTGCCAGACCTCCACCTAAGAAGTTAGTAATATAAACTGGTATTGGATTTGCAGATATTACATCCGCTTGAGTTAAAGGCTCTATGGCAACTGATATAGTTGTACTTCTATCTCCAAATTTCATTCTATCAAAGAATATAAAATTCATAAAAGATGATCCCATAACCGATAAAGCTCCTATAGCCATTGGAAGACCTGTAAGTCCGAGCATTGCCGTTAAAGCCATAGAACTAAGTGGCGCTGTTGCAACCACAGTTATAACTCCTCCTAATATGAATCCCATAGTCATAGGATTTCCATTAGCAGCTGTAGTTATTATGCCTCCTATATTAAGTAATGTAGAGGTTACTACAGGATCAGCAGCAGTAGCTATTAGCCTAGCAAGAGGTGCTATAAAAGCAACACATACTATTAAATCTAATCCCGCTGGTACCTTTTTTTCTATTTTCGGAACTATAAAAGAAAGAATATAACCCGCTATAAATCCTGGTAATATACCCATACCTGCAACAGAACATCCTATTAATACTGCGTAAACAGGGCTAACACCTAATGCTAACGGCACTAAAATACCAGCAGCAGCTCCACCCATGCCACCTGCAGCTAATCCAGTATCTTTTAATAATTGAATATGTAACATATCTCCACCAACATAACTTTGAAAAGCTTCTACTAAGAAACTTGCTACCGCAGCATCTGCTAATGCTCCCATAGCCTTCATTCCCTTTGGCATTTTTAAACTAAATAAAGTAAAAAGTGATAAACAGAATAATAACAACATTGTACCTTTAATTAACTCCATTGATTTACCTCCTAAAATTTTGTAAACTTAGTATTTATAATTTATTTTATAAATATTTTCGGTATTTATATTTTAAATACATTTCTTAGTATACCAAATTTCAGAATAATGTCTATAGTTTTTTTCACTTTTTCATTATTTTTTTCACGATTTTAAAGCGTTTTCTTATTTTTTTGCATTTAACGTCATAAATTAGTATTAATATACTATTTTATGAATACTAATTTCAATATTTTGTATATTGAATTAAAATTCAAATCTTATTTTTTTTATTCGCATTATATTTTTTTCATTTTTTTATTCATTTTATTCATTTTTTTCTTTTCCACATTTGTATATTTGTCGTAAAAAATATAATTTATTTAAATAAATTATATTTTTTATGTTATAATTTATTAAATGATTATTATATGAGGAGAGAGATATGGAATTAGGTGCAAAAATAAAACACTTTAGGAAAAGAAAAGGATTGACAATAAAAGAATTGTCTAATCTTACCAATCTATCAATAGGATTTATCAGTAATCTAGAAAGAAATCTCAATAGCCCTTCTGTGAGTAACCTTCAGCATATATGTGAAGTATTAGGAATAAACTTAATGGACATATTGCAATCTTCTAGCGAAAAGGATTTTATCGTTAGACAAGATGAAAGAAAGGAAATATTCACAACGGAAGACAATAACATAAAGTTCGAAATGCTTACAAACGGTAATAAGAACTTAAATTCAATAGCTATAACAATAGATGGAAATAGTGAGTATAGTGACGTTTCATGGGGACATAACTACGATGAGTTAGGTATAGTTATAAAAGGTTGTTTAGAAATACAAGTAGATAACGAAACGTATTTGTTACACGAGGGAGACAGTATATACATAAGTAAATTTTCTCCCCATACTTATAAAAACCCATCTAGTGAAAAAAATATAACTCATTGGTTTTCTATAAAAGAATAAAGGCCACTGCCTAAGCAGTAGCCTTTATTTTTTATATCCAATTAACCTATTTTACAGTAATTATATTTGTATCTCCTGCTTTAACCATTTTACCTATTTGAGCACTTACCTGTTGACCTTCTTCAAGGTTAGTAAATACTATAGGAGTTATAAGTGATGGTACTGATTTTTCAACTTTTTGTAAATCAACTTTAAGAACAGGTTGACCGGCTTTAACTTTATCGCCTTCTTTAGCTAAAGCTTCAAATCCTTCCCCTTTTAAGTTTACAGTGTCTATTCCAAAATGAACTAATACTTCTTGTCCATTATCTGCCGTAAATCCTAGTGCATGCTTTGTTTTAAAAAATGTAGTTATAATCCCATCTACAGGAGATACAACTTCTCCATTTGTAGGTTCTATAGCAAATCCATCTCCCATTATTTTTTGAGAGAATACCTTATCAGGTACATCTGTTATATCTAATACCTTACCATTTAAAGGTGCTACAAAATTTAATTCTTTACTAGAATCCTTAGCTACAGTCTTCTTTTCTACGTCTTCTATAACAGGAGTCTTACCATTCATTATATCTTTTATTTGACCTTTTAAAGTCTCTGATCTTGGTCCGAATATAGCTTGTAAGTTGTTACCTACTTCCATAACACCGGCCGCTCCTAAAGCTTTTAATTCATTTTTATCTACATTTTTAATATCATTAACACTTATTCTAAGTCTTGTTATACAAGCATCTAACTTAGTTACGTTTTCTTTTCCACCTAAAGCTTTTAATATACCTTGAGCAAGTTCTGCTCCTTTAGTATTCTTAGTTTCTACTACATCTTCCTCATCTTCTCTACCAGGAGTTTTTAAGTTGAACTTTCTAATAGCGAATCTAAATCCAAAGTAATATAAAGCTGCGAATCCAACTCCCACTAATATTACTAACCACCAAGCAGTTCTCCCCGGCATAACTCCGAATAACAGGAAGTCTATAATTCCACCAGAGAACGTCATACCTATTTTAACATTTAATATTTGCATCAACATAAATGATAAACCTGCGAATATACAGTGAATTCCGTATAATATTGGTGCTACGAATAAGAATGTAAATTCTATTGGCTCTGTAATACCTGTTAAAAAAGATGTAAGTGCTGCTGATGCCATTATTCCCCCAACTAAAGCCTTCTTTTCAGGCTTTGCTTCATGATACATAGCAAGTGCTGCTGCTGGAAGCCCAAACATCATGAACGGGAATTTACCAGTCATAAATGTACCAGCTGTAAGTCTTGCTCCATCTTTCAATTGCGCAAAGAACATAGTTTGATCTCCTCTTACTAGTTCTCCAGCTTTGTTCGTGTACTCTCCAAATTCAAACCAGAACGGTGAATAGAATATATGATGAAGGCCAAATGGTATTAATGATCTTTCTATTACCCCGAATATAAATGCTGCTAAAGTTCTGTTAGCATCTATTAAGCTGTGTGAGAACCAGTTAAGTCCACCTTGCACAGGAGGCCATACAACCAACATAGCGAATCCTAATATTAAAGCACATACAGAAGTTATAATTGGAACAAATCTTTTTCCTGCAAAGAATCCTAAATAGGGAGGAAGTTCCATATTATAGTATCTTTTATACATAGTTGCTGCTAAAACCCCTACTATAAGTCCTCCAAATACTCCAGTTTGAAGTGTTGGTATGCCTAAAACACTTGCATAAGCTGGATTATTTCCTACCATATCTGCTGTTATGTTAGCAGCAGTTCCCATAGTAACATTCATTATTAAAAATCCTATAATAGCTGCAATACCTGCAACTCCTTCTCCATCTGCAAGCCCTACTGCTACACCTACTGCAAATAATAACGCAAGATTTGCAAATACAACATTACCTGCTTGCTCCATTATTTTAGCAACATGTTGAATCCAAGGTGATGTTAAAAATGTAAGTTTTTGAAGTGTTGCTGGATTTTGAAATGCATTACCAAATGCAAGTAACAAACCAGCAGCTGGTAATATTGCAACCGGAAGCATTAAAGCTTTACCAATTTGTTGTAAGATTCCGAATATTTTTTTCATAGTTTCTTTCTCCTCTCATATTTTTATTTAATAAGTAAAAATGATTAAGTAGTATATTACAAAATAAAAAGGCATAAGCAAAGTCATAAATATTATTGCCTAAAACAATAATGTTTATAACTTTCGCTCATGCCTAATCAAGTTAGTAACACACAAAGTTATTAAAAAATATTAATTTTTATTTTATAAACACATAATAACATAATAATTAATGACCTGCAACCGTTTTCACGTATTTTCTACATATTTTTTTGTATTTTATTATATTTTTTTGTGTTTTTATGAATTTTCTGTATTATTATAATTGTATTTTTTCCCAATTAGTATTTTTAATTACCTTTTGTACCAATTCTTTACTCATTCTTGGATTAATAGTTTCTTCATGAGATATAGTTATTATAGACATAGCTATGGAAAATTTAACCATTTCTTCCATAGACATATTATTCATATACCCATATCCAAGACCTGCTACAAAAGAATCTCCTGCCCCAGTTACATTATTCACTTCAACATCATTAGCCTTAATTCTTCCACATTCCGATTTATTGCAATAATAGATACCATCAGCATCAAGGCTTATAAATACATTTTCTATTCCCAGAGATAAGAAATAAACTCCTGCCTTTTTTAAATCTTCATCATTTTTTATTTTAAAACCAGCCAAAATTTCCGCTTCATGTCTATTAGGCTTTATTGTATGAAATTTATTTATTAAATGTTTTATATTCTCAGCCTTAGCAGCAGATATAGGATCTAGTATAAACCTTGTTTTACCTTTAAATTTATTAAGTATGTATTCAAGTTTTTCAGGATCATCTGCATCTAAGCAAATATACTCAGAATTATTTATAATCTCTTCTTTAGAATCAATAAAATCAAAGTCCATTTTATCTATAACCTTCATATCTGCAATACCAGATACCATTTCTCCATTTTCATTTAAAATAGCCATATAAGTAGGTGTTCCTTCATTTTCAAGTACTAATGATTCACTCATATCATAACCTATAACTTTTGAATGTTCCATCATACTACGACCTTTTGAATCATCACCTAGTATAGATATAAATTTTGTATTTACACCCACTCTAGCCATATTCTCAGCAATATTTCTACATACTCCTCCAAATGATATTTTTATATTTCCAGGTGTCGAGTTATAAGGTTTATAACAAGAACTACAAAATCCAAATATATCAACAACAGAGGCTCCAAATACTAAAATATATGGTTGGTTCTTTTTATTCATCTTCATCTCTCCTTCTAATAGTCAACCATGTTATTTTATCATATTTTATCGTTTTTTGTATCATTATTAAAAAAACAGCCTGCACTATTAATCTATTTGAATTTTTTTTCAAAAAGTTCTCTCTTTAGTTATATTCACATTATTTTGTTCTACTAAAAAAAGTCCTATATTATCAACCTTTTTAAATTAAATAACATAGGACTTCACTATTTAATTATCATTTTTGAACTTATCTTCTATAAATAATATAACCTTATTAGTTATATCATTTAATGATGGGTTAATTTCTCCAACTGTAGAAATAAGGCCATGGCTAGCATTTTTCACACAAACAAATTCAATATCTACGCCTAGACTCTTAGCCTTATTATATAAAGCCTGAGATTGAGAAATAGGAACTATGATATCTTTTTCTCCATGAATTAATAATATCGGAGGAGTATTTTCAGACAAGTAATGCATAGGACTTGCATTTACGTAAATTTCTCTCATATCATCTATAGTTCCTCCTATAAAATTTTTAGTAGTTGCTGTATATTTTTTACCTTTTACTAAACTCAAATCAGTTGGTCCAAAAAACGATATTATAAAATTAACTTTAGATGATATATTTTTTAAATCTTCATTACCTAAGTACATACTATCTTCTGTAAGACCCTCTAGTAAAGCTAAATGTCCTCCTGCTGAATTTCCGCATATTCCTATTTTATTTTCATCTATATTATAATTAACAGCATTTTTTCTAATCCATCTAATAGCATCTTTTACATCTTTAACAGGCTCTGGAAATTTAATATTTTTATTAGCTAATCTATAGTCTATACTTATAAACGTAAACCCTTTATTGTTTAAAATATTAATTAAATCTTTAAAATATGGAATTTCTGCTTTTTTATTACCAAATGCCCAAAATCCTCCGTGCACATAAACAATAGCAGGTTTTTTTTCATTGCTTATTGAATTCGCCATATAAATGTCTAACTTTAATTCTTGTCCATCTACTGATTTATAAGTTATATCTTCAAGTACATTACTTTCTTTGTATTTATTTTGATTATTTTTCAATAAAATTTCTTGTTTGTATTTTCCCATTTCTTTAAGAGTGGCTTTATTCATACTGCAACCACTAATAAAAGCAATAGTAAAGACTACACTTATGATAAATGTCAAAATCCTTTTCATATCACTCCCCCCTTCAAAATACTTATTACTTATTTTATCATAAGTTCTTATAGTATATTATTGAATTTCCATCTAATATTGCAATAATAAATTTATTTTTTCCTTTTTAAAAAGTATGTAATCCTTTTTTATATATTAATCTGAATTTGACTATCTATAAGTTGAAGATTATACTGTCTTATTAAATCTATTAGTAAATCTGCATAAATTCTTTCTCCATTTTCATTTTCCTTTGTACTATAACCTGCATCCTCTAATGCCTGCGCTTGTTCTACATAATAGGTTGCATCAAATACTCCATTTTTTCTGTATCTTTTATTTTCATAAATAAATTCACCATGATTTTGTAAAGATTCACTTTTATTTTCATACATCCTAAACTGAGCAGTAGTATTTTCATTATAAAATTCGGATGTATTCATATTTATAGTTTTTCCATTCCAACTTGTATCCGCCTTTATTCCAAATAAATTATTAGCTTCTCTACTCAGCTCTGATTTTCCCCAACCAGATTCTAAGATAGCTTGAGCTATAATTATAGATGGTAGAATCTTATATTTCTTGTACATAATTATGGCTTCATCTGAAATTTCATCAATGAATTTTACGTACTCAGAATCTTCATTTAATCTAGAACTTACTATCCCTTCATGTTTCAAATCTTCTAAGTACTTGTACACACTTTCCTTTTCTTTATCCTCAAATTCTAATTCAGCTAAAACTTCATCTATATCTTTCAATCTATATTTTTTATCACTACCTAATATATTTTGTTCTTCAGTAAACATATAACCTAAATTTTTCAAACTTTCTTTACTTATTTTGGAGAAATCATTTTTATATCTAACTCCATCAATAGCCGCTAAATACTTCCAATTAACTTGAATTCTTCCTTTGCTAACCTCATCTGCACCTTCGATATAAAACCTAATATTTAAATCTTCTAAATTAATATGATCATTTATAGATTTAAAATAATTCAATACATTTATTGATATTATTATAAAAAATATAACCACTATATACTTTAATAATTTTTTCACTTTTATCCCCCTTATAATTTGAAACATTTACAATGCTCTGATTGTATTTTCTCAACAATATATTCTATTTATCTACATAGTTTGTAATATTAATATACAATTTATTTGTTACATTAATGTTACAAATAAATTCGCTTTATTCTAACGCAAAAAAATATAGAGCCAATTCTGGCTCTACATTTTTAAATTTAATTTTATTCTTGTATAGGCTTCTTTAGTAACCCTAACATAAATGCTGTCACAAATGATCCAGCTAATATAGCAACAACATATAACCCAGGATTAGTAGTTACAGGTATAACAAATGCCCCACCATGAGGCGCTGGCAACATAACATTAAACATCATAGTTAATGCTCCAGCAAGAGCTGATCCAACTATAGCAGATAGAAGTACTCTTGCAGGGTCCGCTGCCGCAAAAGGTATAGCTCCCTCTGTAATAAATGATGCTCCCATTATATAACAAGTTTTCCCTGCTTCTCTTTCACTCTTAGTAAATCTATTTTTAAATATTGTTGTAGCTATTGCTATTCCAAGAGGAGGAACCATTCCACCAGCCATTACCGCAGCATGAGGTGCAAAATTTCCTGCATCAATCATTGCTATTCCAAATGTAAATGCTGCTTTATTTATAGGACCACCCATGTCTACTGCCATCATACCTCCAAGCACTAATCCAAGTATTACTTTGTTAGCTGTTCCCATAGAACTTAACCAATTTTGCATAGCTAAATTTAAGGCTTGAACAGGACCAACAACTACCAACAGCATTATTGCTCCGGTTAAAAACATTCCAAATAAAGGATATATCAGTACCGGCTTTATACCTTCAAGTGATGATGGAAGATTAGAGAATGCTTTCTTTAAGAATAGTATTACATATCCACCTAAGAATCCTGCTATAAGTCCCCCTAAGAACCCTGCACCATTACTATTAGCTATAAGTCCACCT
This sequence comes from Tepidibacter mesophilus, assembly GCF_002724055.1. GTDB lineage: Bacteria > Bacillota > Clostridia > Peptostreptococcales > Peptostreptococcaceae > Tepidibacter_A > Tepidibacter_A mesophilus. The sequence continues at coordinate 65,751 of NZ_BDQY01000005.1, forward strand.
ACCATAGCAGGCGCAAATCCGGGTCTATCAGCTATACTCATACCAATAAATCCTGCAAGTACAGGTATCATAAGTCCAAATGCACCAGATCCGCCACCTATATCCATAAGTAATTTAGCAAAGGCGTTGTACTGAGGGTCACTCGGATCAAATGCCTTTATCCCAAACATAAAAGATATAGCAATTAATATACCTCCACCTACAACGAATGGTAACATATTTGAAACTCCATTCATAAGGTGTTTATAAAAACCAGTTCTTTCAGTCTTATCATTGGCTTTTGTTGTTCCTGAATGTTTATAAACAGGAGCATCTTCATTTAAAGCTTTATTTATAAGGTTCTCAGCATCTTTTATTCCTTTTGCAACTGGTACCTGAATTACTTTTTTACCATCGAATCTTGCCATTTCAATCTTCTTATCAGCTGCAACTATTATTGCCTTAGAATTTTTAATATCATCGTCTGTAAGTTCATTTTTAACTCCAGTTGATCCGTTGGTTTCAACCTTTATATTTACATTCATATCCTTTGCTTTATTCTTAAGAGCATCTGCTGCCATATAAGTATGAGCTATGCCAGTTGGGCAAGCAGTTACTGCTAAAATCAAATCATCGCTACTAGTTTGAGTATCTTTATTTTCTGTTAAATATTCTTCTTCTTGTTTATCTATTATTTTTAATAATTCATCTTCACTTTTAGCATTAATAAGTTTTTCTTTAAAACCATCAACAATAAGCATAGATGATAACCTAGATAAAGTATCTAAATGCTCATTACTAGCACTATCCTTACCTGCTATCATAAAGAATATATGTGCAGGTTTGTTGTCCATAGAATCATAGTCTATACCTTCTTTTGAATACCCAAATGCTAATGATGAAGTTTTAACAGCACTGGTCTTAGCATGAGGTATTGCTATTCCTTCACCTACACCAGTTGAAAATTGTTTTTCTCTATCTAGTATAGCCTTTTTAAATTCATCTTTATAAGATAGTCTACCTGCTTTATTTAATTTATTTACAAGTTCGTCTATAACTGACTCTTTAGTTTTAGACTTTAAATCCAGAATAATTGTATCTTTCTTCAAAAGATCTGTTATTTTCATATGACTGTCATCTCCTTTAGCTTATTTTTTTTATGTCAACTTGATTTAGCAAACTCATAGCGTGTTCTTTTGTACACAAATCAAGAGAAAAGGCTGTCGCACTACCAGTTGCTATTCCAAACTTAAAAGCTTTTAAAATATCTTTTTCCTCATAATAGCTAGCTAAAAATCCACCTATAAGGGAATCTCCTGCTCCAACAGAATTTTTAACCTTTCCATTTGGAGTTGTAGCCTTATATATACCTTTATCACAGATAAGTAATGCTCCATCACCAGCCATTGATATTATTACATTTTGTGCCCCCATATCTATAAGTTTCTTTCCGTAGTGTATAGTTTCATCTATATTATCTATATCTACATTTAGCATTTCACTAAGTTCGTGATTGTTTGGCTTTATTAAAAAAGGTTTGTTCTTTAAAGTATTCAACAACGATTCACCCGTAGTATCTACTACTACTTTCACATTATTTTGAACACATATATTCTGTATTTGAGCATATATGTCTCTTGGAACACTTTTTTGAGCATTACCTGCAAGAACTAATATATCTTCATTACTTAATTTTTTTATTTTATCGAATAAAGAATTTAAATTTTCTTGCGTTATAGTGGGTCCATATCCATTTATCTCTGTTTCTTCATTAGATTTCAACTTAATGTTTATCCTTGTGTCTTCTTCAACCTTTATGAAATCAGTTTTTACTCCTTCATCTTCTATATAGGTCTTTATAAAATTTCCTGTAAATCCACCTATAAAACCTAATGCTATTGTATCTACACCCAAGTTATTAAGAACTCTAGATACATTAATTCCCTTTCCTCCAGGATATTTAATATCATTATTAGATCTATTAACTTCTCCTGTTTTAAAATCATTCACATTCACTATATAATCTATTGCTGGATTGAATGTTACTGTATATATCATTACTTCTTCACAACCTTTATTTTAGTTTTTTCTAAATACTTATCATAATCCTCAAACTTAGAATCAGTTATTATACTGGCCTTATCAAAACTAGCTACCTTTACAAATGCAATTTCTCCAAATTTAGAGTTATCAGCTAATATAAATGCTTCTCTTGAGTAGTTTATAGCCCTTTCTTTAAGTATTGCTTCTTCCGAGTCTGGAGTTGTAAATCCATAATCAATATGAATTGCATTAATACCGATAAAAGCTTTATCAAACATAAACTTTTCTAAGTTCTTCAGTGCATCTGTTCCTATAACCGCCCTAGTTCTTGACTTTACCTTACCACCTAGAATATAAGCATTGATATCGTTTTCCATAAGTTCATTGATATGCTTAAGTCCATTAGTAACTATAACAACATCTTTTTTATCTATATATTTAATCATCTCAAACGTAGTAGTTCCTGCATCAAGGTATATGCAATCTCCTTGTTCTATAAGACTTGCTGCATATTTTGCTATCTCAGTTTTTTCACTTATACTTTGTACCTCTTTTTCTTTATAGCTTGGTTCATTAAATCTTCCTTTAAGTAAAGTAGCTCCCCCATGAACTCTTTTTAAAGTATTTATGCTTTCTAAAAAGGTAAGATCTCTTCTTATGGTAGATTCTGACGCATTTGTAATTTCTACCAATTCGTTAATTTTGATAGATCCTTTCTCTTTCAAAGCATCTAATATCAATTCATGTCTTTCTTCAGTTAACAATTTAATCACCTCTTTATATAATCATTATAATTCAGAACATTTCAAAAATCAATCATTTTATACCAAAATCAATCAAAGTTATTCATTTTCATTAAAATTCATTCATATTCAGTCTATAAATTTAAATAAAATAGGAACGACATAAAATCGTTCCTATTTTTCAATAATATAACTACTATGAGGAATTTTTTTCACTTTCTTTTTTATAACACTCATATATTTAGCAAGAGAATCAGCATCTTTAAAGTTATATAAATTTTTATATAATCCAGCTATAGAAATAGATGTTAAATTGAAAATCGTTTTTTTCCCATTCCTATCTTCAGATTCTATGCTCATATTATTTTTATCTTTTTCAGAAAAGAAATCTAATATATTTTTATCAAATTCAAAAATAATATTTTTACAAAGAATTTCACAGTCATCTCTAGAAGCTTCTACAACTGATACAAAATCATCTCCTCCAATATGCCCTACAAAACTATTAAGAGGAAATAAAGTTTTAATATTTTTTTTTATTATATTTGCAGTTAATTTTATAATATTATCTCCATTTTCAAATCCATATATATCATTATATATTTTAAAATTATCTAAATCAAAATAAAAAACATAAGCATTATTATTATATGTAATAGTATCTGTTAATACTCTATTGATAATTGCATTTCCAGGAAGACCGGTCAGAGGATTTAGTTCTCTTGCATAATTCTTTTCTAAAGCATTAGAATATTTAACCAGCTCTCTTATTGAAACAATTCCTCCATAATTTGAACCTTTTGTTACAATAATATTGTCATATACTTTATTATCATCTCTTGCCATGGCAACTTCTAAAACCTTATTTATAGGAGTGTAATAATCAACAATAAGCGGACTTTTATCCATAGTAAGTTTAACAGGTCTTTTAGAATACATAGCAAACCCATATTGTTTTGCAAGGATTGAATTTAAGTTATTTTTCATCATTAAACCTACAGGATAATTATCTTCAACTATACATACACCCTCTACAGAATGATTATCAAAATACTCTTTAATTTTTTCACAAGACGTTGAAATATCAAAGATTATAGTTTCTTCCATTACATCGCCTATATAATTATGGCTGTTTCTACAATCAAAAAATCCATTTGGTTTATCATTGTATTTATTTATAATATGTTTTATATTCTCACATATATCTAAAAATGTATCAGCTGGTTTTTGCAAAAAATATCCTTGTCCACTATATACCCCTAATTTTATTAAGCATTGAAGTTCTTCTTTTGTTTCAATCCCCTCAGCTATTAACTTTGTATTAGTTGTATTTGCTAAATCAACCAAAGATTTAATTAAAGCTTGTTTAAATAAATCTTTATCTATATCCCTAATAAGCTCCATATCTATTTTTATATAATGAGGTCTTGTTTGGCTAATTGTTTTCAGTCCAGAGTAACCTGCCCCTGCATCATCAACTGCAATTTTATATCCTTGATCCACATAATGCTTTAGTACCTTAGTAAAGCTTTTATAATCTTCAATAGCAGTTCTTTCTGTAATTTCAAATATAACATATTCTGGAGATATATTGTATTTTCTTAAAAATTCTTTAGTAAATCCTTTTTTAAATTTATCATCTCGTATAATATTGGGATCTACATTTAAAAATAACAATTTACTTTTATCAATATTTTGTGCTTTTTCTATCGCCTTTGTACGAAACAAAAGTTCAAGTTCCCACGTTTTATTCTGCTGTTCAGCCATTTTAAGTAACTCTATAGGTGAAGAAAAAATAGAGTCCCTAGGACCTCTACTTAAGGCCTCATATCCTATTATTTCTCCATCTTTTAAATTTATAATTGGTTGAAATAATGTAGTTATACTTCCGTTTTTGATTATATTTTCAAATTCATTAACTACCTTCATAATTTCACCTCAAGTCATGTAAAAAATTCATATACTTCAAGTATATGATATAACATTTCAATCCAAATGAATATATGTATTAAGTTAAGAATTTGTTAATTTTTTACTAGAATAAAAAATTCGCTTTATGCTAACGCATAGCTCATGTCGCCAACGAGTCCTACAGGCTCTGTTGCTCAAAATAGTTGATGCTGTAGTACTTTAATCAATGTTATCCATACATTAAAAAATCATGTAGTTTAATATAACGTAAAAAAAGACAATATCTTCTTCGATATCGTCTTCTTTGTATTTTAATCTATTCTATATTATCCATAAAAGCATCTTTTTCGTATTTATACCCACCAAAATCTATAAATTCAGCAACCTTAACTTCAGGGCCAAGATTAGTTCCTCTTAGAGCATACTCTTTAAATATAGGGTAACCTGTTCTATCAACAATATAACCTATATGCTCTTTTGGTAAAGATCTATCTATATACTCATCTATATAGTCATAAGTATTAAGTATAACCTTAATTATAGTTTCTTCATCTACCCATTCCATGAAAGGCATTGCTATTCTAGGATTTTTCTTTCCCGTTCTACCCATTATAACTAATTTATATTTTTTTTGAGGATTTCTAGACCAAGCACTAGTAGGGCATTTAAGAGCACATTCTCCACAACCTATACATCTTCTACTATCTCTTTTTACCTTTCCATCCTTCATAGTAAGTGCACCTGTTGCTCTTTTTTTACAGTTTTTAACACAGGCCTCACAACCTATACATCTATCCATATCATACTCTACATCTGCCATTCCTATTATTCCAAAATCTTGCATATGAGCCTTTATACAGTCGTTTGGACATCCTGTTAAAGCAATTTTAACATGGTGATCATTTGGGAATATTGCCTTTTCTATTTTTTTTGCAAACTCAGTAGTATTATAGTTTGCAAATGGACAGACCTTATTTCCTATACATGCAGACACATTTCTAGTTCCTGCTGCTGGATAACCACTTTTAGGATCTACAGCATTTATTTCAAGACCTTCTATTAAAGATTTTGCCATAAGGTTTACTTCATCTACTTTATCAAAAGGTATACCCATTATTTCAAAGCCTTGTCTTGTAGTTATATGAATTTTTCCGTTTCCATATTCATTTGCTATATCATTAACTATACTTAAAAGATCTGCACTTATCTCTCCTCCAGGTACACGAACACGAAGAGATGTAGTGTTCCTATGTTTAGTTATTCTATATGCGTTTTTCTTTATTTTCTTAACATTTAAATCTAATGACAATTTATTCCCCTCCCCATCTAGTCTATTAATTCTTCACCTTTTGTATAATTAAACACGGGTCCTTCAAGGCACACATAAGTCTCATCTATTTTACAATGCCCACATTTACCTATTGCACAAGACATCTTTCTTTCAAAAGAAACCCATATTTGTTCTTTAGGAACCCCAAGTTTTAAGAATTCTAGAGCTGTGAATTTCATCATTACAGGGGGGCCAACTATTACAACCTGAACATCTCCCATATTCTCTATTTCTACATTGGGTACAAATGTTGTAATAAGGCCTGAATTTCCAGTCCAATCTTCATCCGCATTATCTACTGTTAAAGTTAGATTTATATTCTTTTTCCAGTTTTCAATTTCATCTTTGAACAGTATATCTTTAGGCGATTTAAATCCTAATAACAAATCAAATTTCTTAACCTTATTTATATTTGTATTAAAATGATTAACTATATTCTTAACAGGAGCAAGTCCAGTTCCTCCAGCAGCTATTATCAAATGCTTATTTTCATACTTTTCTATTGGAAAACCATTTCCATAAGGACCCCTTAAATACATGTAATCTCCTGGCTGTAGATTATATATTTCGTCAGTTAATTTTCCTACTTTTCTTATAGTCATTTCAATATATCCATCACCAAAATCACTAACAGATATAGGAGCCTCTCCAATTCTAGGAATAGATACCTGAACAAATTGCCCACCTTTTAGTTGTTGATCAAATTCAACCTTGTATGTTATATCTATATCCGTTTGTGCTATTACATCTAATACCTTCTTTTTTTGAGGAATAAAAGGATTATTCATTAGTAGCCTCTCCCTTCTTTAAAGTCTCACTTACCTTATTAATACATTTTGCAAAAGATATATATTGTGGACATTGATCATCACATCTACCACATCCAACACACATATTTTCACCAAAACGTTTGTTATAGTCATATATTTTATGCATTGTCTTAAAACGCATTCTAGATCCATAATCTTTTCTAAACTCATGTCCACCTGCCATGTTAGTGAATTTATCTATATGACATCCAGCCCATACCCTTCTTCTTTCTCCACTATTTCTATTTTCTTCATAAGCGATATCTTGAGTAGTAAAACAACTACAAGTCATACATACTGTATTACATCTACCACAAGCTATACATCTCTTTGAATATTCTTCCCATATCTTATTATTGAAAAATTCAACACTCAAATCATCTTTATTTGGAACTTCTACTTTAAATTTATTTTCTTTAACATACTCCATTTCAAATTCAACTTCATCTCCAACAGTTTGGAATACTTTTTTTAATTCATCATCTTTAACTTCACAAGTAACTTTGCCATCTCCAAATCTTATACCTATATCGTAGTTATCTGTCTTGTTCGAATTCATAGATACACAAAAACAATTCTCAAAGCTTTCACTACACTCTATAAGAACGAATTTAACTTTTTCTCTAAGCCTTTGATAGTATACATCTTTATATGGTCCATTTTCTAAAAATATTGTATCAAGTCTTCTCATTCCATTTATATCACATGCTCTTAAAAATATTAATATTTTCTTTTCACTTACAGTAGATTCTCTAAATTCATCTTCGTTGAAATAAAATAAAGTTTGAGTTATAGGATATACAACTTCTTTAGGTGAGTATTGTGATTTTTCCTTATACTCTATTTCCTCTACATTATTTATTTCATCATATCTTATTAAATCAGTATCTGAAAAACGTCCTCTTTTAGAAAACCTCTTTGGTGCATATATCTTATATTCAGCTTTTAAAGATTCTAATATCTTGTTAAAATCCTTATTATTAATTTCAAATCCCATATCTATTTACCCCCTTTTTCATTTCCAACATAAAAGTACATAGCTCCTATTACGACTGCTCCTCCTACCATATTTCCAAGTGTTACAGGTATTAAATTATGAGCAAACCCTGCCCAAGATATTAAGCTAGGATCATGTGGAATAAATAAACCCATTCCAAGAAGTGTCATATTGGCTACACTATGCTCAAATCCAGATCCTATAAAAGCAAATAAGCACAAGAATATTAATGCAATTTTTGCTATATCTTCCTTAGTTCTTGTAGCCATCCATATTGATAAACATACCAACATATTACATAATATACCCCTAAAGAATAGTTCCATAGATGGTGCTCCCATCTTACCAGCACTTGCTCCTAAGACAAAATCACTTAATGGAGCTTTAGATATAAGTCCTGTTTGAACTAATGTCCACGCCATTAATAAAGAACCAGCTAAATTACCAAAATAACTTACAACCCATATTTTTATAGCATCTATCCATGTTACTTTCTTTGATAAGGCACCTATTGTCATTACCATATTATTTCCTGTAAAGAGTTCTGATCCAGCAAATATGACTAATGTTAATGCAATTGCAAAACTCACTCCCATTAAAGCCTTAAGTCCCGGAGAACCTGCAGCTTTAAGTGGTGCTCCTACAGAAAAAATAAGCATAATTCCGAATCCAACATAAATCCCAGCCATCATTGAAAGTATAAAATATTTAATAAAACTATCATTTAAAAGCTTCTTTTTTACCGTTGCTGCAACAGACAACTTTTCTAAGTTTTCTTTCATAAATTCTTTCATCTCCTTAGATTGATATTTTTTAGTTATTAATATTTTAACAATATACTAATTTAAAATCTGTGACATTTATCACATATAAAAAAAATCCCTTATGAAAGGGATTTAGTATAGTCTTCAAGTTTGCTTAAACTACATATTATTATCTTTTGATTTTTTTGCTTTATTATGTTCTTTCTTTCTATATTTTTTAAAAATCTACTTACTGATTCTCTAGAAGTACCAACCATAGATGCAAGTTGAGAATGAGTCATATTTATATCTATATGTATATTTTCATCACTTGAATATCCGTAGTCTCTAGCAAGTTTCCAAAGTCTTGCTGCTATTCTATAGTTAGTTTTTTTAAGACTTAAATTCTTTATCTGTCTAAAAGATCTTCTAAGCTTGTTACTTAGTGAATTCATAATTATCATGTTAAAATTAAAATCTCTTCTCATCCAAGAAATGATATCATTCTTTGAAAAACATATTATTTTACTATTATCCATAACTTTAGCATTAGCTGATGTTTTTTTATCATCTATACAAAGTTCATTTAAAAAATCTCCTTTTGATAATATGTATATGATTTTTTCATCACCTTCTTCTGATGATTTATAAAGTATTATCTTTCCTTGGCATATTAAATACACATAATTTTGTTCTTCAGCCTCACTAAATATTATTTCATCTTTTTCATAAATCTTTATAAGTCCTCTATATTTCATCTCTTCTATAATTTCTTTATCTATATTTGAGAAAATATCCATGTTTTCAAACAATATAATCACACCCTTCTAAATAGAAAAATAGATATGTATTAGATATTATACTCTTTTTTCATATATTTAAAAAGATTTTAAATAAGGACTTTATTTTTAAAGCATCTCTATAAATGCACCTATACGAGTGTTTATCTGACCTATATCAGTTTGAGAGTAATCAGTCTCTAAAGCCATATAAGGTATCTTTTTATCGTTATTTATAAATTTCTTAACATTATATGTCTCTACATTGTATGTATGACAAGCTTGAAGAACTACTTCAATTACACCATCAACTTTGTACTCATCTACAAGTCTTGATAATAAATCTAACCTATCGTTATTAGGAGTCATACAAGAACACGGAATATTTAGATAGTGCTTTGTTAAAGCCTCCATAGGATCAATAGTTTCATCTACTAAATTTTCAATTGATTTAGCTCCTCCACAGTTTTCAAAGCATACAACTACTCCGTTATTTTCTTCTATAGTTTTAATTATTTTTTCAGCAACACCACCGATTGGACATCCTGTTATTAGTATTCTTTTTAAATCTTTTGATATTCTCTTGTTCTCATCTTTATAATCAGATTTAACTTTATCTATCAAATCTCTTAATTCTTTTACATACTCTTTTTTATCTAGTTTAAAGCTAGTACCTTCCAATACTTTTATAAGATCAAATCCCTTTATAGCAGGAGGACACAATGAGCTTAACTGATAAAATTCTTTTAATAGTTTTCTTTCTTCATTACACAACTTTATAGCTTCTTTTAATTTATCTTCTGTAATTTCAACTTCAAATTCAGACTCTAATCTATCCTTTAAAAGAATTAATTCTTTATGCCATGAATTTATAGAATCCTCTGTCTTATAGTTTTGAGGAAGATACATAATATGCATAGGCTTTATTTCAGATAAAAGTTCATACATTTTTTTCTTTCCATCACACGTAGTCTCTCCAACTAGTAGATCGGAGAAATAAAAATATGGACATTTATCCGTTATGCTAAATCCATAGCTTGATTTAATTAAAGGACATAAATTTCTAGGAAGATGCTTTTCTGCATCTTTAATAGGTTCTTCACTAGTTCCACATAAAGATACAGGTATAGCACCCGATGCCACAATTACCTCTTTTGGTGTATATGCACAGTATACTCCTACTATCTTATTTCCATCTTCTTTTAATTTTTTTATTTTCAAAAATCCATCTCTTCTAGCTTCACTAAATTCATCAAATATTTGAGGTAAATCCTTCATAATATTGCCCTCCCACTCTAAATTATTCAACATTGAATATCATATAAGCTACATTTAAAGCTTCACGTGCACTTAAGCAAAATATATTGTCTTCTGATAAATTCATATTATTTACCCACTCATCATAATGATTCTTCGTACAGAAGAAATTCATTATATTTCAACAGTTTCCCGACCAGTTTTGATTTTTATTTAAGTCTACGTGAAGTACATGTGTGCTATAAGGAACCAAATTTACAATCTCCCTATTTTTAATTTCTACAAATATTTCTTCTCCACATAAACTACACTTAGATTGTATTTCTATATCCTGTTTAAATGTAAAAGAACTTCCCATGGCATCAACAGCACACATCGCATTAAATACACTTTCATCTTCAAGCTTTACTTTATGATTAGTTTCAAGCGCAGATACAGGATATATAAAGTTTACATTGTCATTTTCATCAACTACTAAAGCTTTTTTTTGAATCAAATTTTTTATAACTTTATTTAAATCATATTTTTTAATATTTATTCTACTCTGTATCTCTTCATAAGACTCTTCTAAATTATAAGCCTTATTATTATCTATCATATATTTCATTATATTAATTCTAATATCATTTTCCTCTTTAGTAAGCCTTGAGTATATACTATCTATAATTAGTTTTTCTACAGGATAGTATTTAAATGACATCTCACATGTATTATACATCTAATTTCACACCCATTCTATTAACTACTTCTTATTACATTTTTTCAATATATCTGTAAGTTTTATTTTACACTCTAGATAAAATTTTGAATCTCTATTTCTAGGCCTATCAATATCTATATAAATATCCTCTAAGATCTTACCTTTATTAGTTCCCATTACAATCACTCTATCACTCAAATAAACCGCTTCATCTACATCATGAGTAACCATCAAAACAGTAGTCTTATCTTTTAACCATAAGCTTTCTAATTCTTCCTGAAGATTTTGTCTCATCTGAAAATCTATTGCCCCTAGCGGTTCATCCATAAGTAAAACTTCAGGACTGCACGCAAGAGCTCTAACCACTGCACATCTTTGCTTCATTCCTCCTGAAATTTGATGAGGGTACAATTTATCTTTACCAGTCAATTGAGCCATTTCTAATAATTCATTAAGTCTCTCTTCTCTTTGTTTCTTAGCTATCTTCTGCTGTTTCATAGGATATCTAATATTGTCTCCTACATTCATCCAAGGGAAAAGTGCATAGTTTTGAAATACAAAAGCTCTATCTGGACCAGGCTTACTTACCATTTTAGAATTAACTATGATTTCTCCACTATCACATGACTGAAATCCTGCCACTATAGTAAGTAATGTCGTTTTTCCACATCCAGAAGGTCCAAGAATTGATACAAACTGTCCTTTTTCAATATCAATACTTATATCTTTTAACACATGGTGCTCTTCATTATCATTATTAAAAATTTTATTTATATTATTAATCTTAAGTTTCATTAATCAGCAATCCTCCATCGAGTTAAAGATTTGTTGATAGATTGAATTATTTTATCAATCCCAAACCCTACTAAAGCTGCAAAAAACATTAAAGCAACTAGCATCTCTGTTTGCATTCTAGTTTGGGCTTGTACCATAGAGTAACCAAGACCGGCACTCGTAGCTATAAACTCAGCTCAGATTACAGACATCCAGCCACTACTTATTGCAATTCTAGCTCCTGTCAATATATATGGTATCGATGCCGGAACTATAATATGTATAAAAATACTAAGTTTACTCGCTCCCATACTTTCAGCAGCATTATAGTAATCTTTTGATATATTTCTTACCCCTTGTATTGTATTTAATATTATAGGAAATACTCCTGAAAATGCAATCAAAAATATAGTAGGTCCATCCCCTATTCCAAACCATACAATAGTCAAAGGTACCCATGCCATGATAGGAACTTGTCTTATAGAATCGATAAAACTTCCTAAAAGTTTTTGGGCAAGTTTGGAAAAGCCCATTAAAAATCCTATAGGAAGTCCAAATAACATAGCGTATACAAAACCTTTTAATACACGCTGTAATGTAATTAAAATATTGATAACAGTTTCTTTGTCTGTTATACAGTATATAAACGCTTTTAAAGTATCTATTGGATACGGCATCAAAAGTCCATTGTCAAAATGCATAGCACTAATCTGCCATATAAATAATAAAATAATTATCATAATAAACTTATATATAAAGTCCTTGATATTTTGCTTACTTAAATCTTTGTTCCTTATTATCGAATTATAGGCTCTAGTTTTACATTCAACTTTTTCCATTCTCGAACCTCCTCATCTGAAATAGTAGTATCTATATAACTACTAAGGTGTTTTTTTAATAATTTTTCACTTTTTAAATCAATTATTGATTCATTGTAACTCTTTATAAATTTCTTATATAAATCTTTTTTTTCAAAATCTTTATTTACTACCATTACATATGTAATATAGTCTTTATCGTAATTAGATATTTCTTTTTTACCATTTAATTTCCAACTTTTTAAAGCATCTATCAATATAGCATCTAATGTATTGTTTTCAAGTGCATATCCTAAAGCAGTAGCTGTCATAGGATATACCTCACAGCTACTGCCAAATTTAGATTTTACTAATTCTTTTTGATATTTTCTATTTTGTGCTATACCTATTTTTTTAGGAATTTTATTATCTTTTAATATAAATACGTCTGAGTTTTTTACACAACTTCCAACTATTTTAAATTCATTATTATTTTTTACAAAATTCTTAGCAGCATCTTCACATATAATAGCTAAATCCATTTGATTCGAACTCAATGCCCATTGAGTAGAACTTCCTCAACAATCCCTTATTGAAAATGATTCAAAGTTATTTTCTAAAGATGCATTTAATTCTTTTTCTTTTATCATATAATCTACTACAAAACCAGAAATATCATCAGATACTCCAATTCTTATATTTTCACTTTTTTGCTCAGTAGGAAGATATATGTATAGTAAAAATAAAATAGTTATACCAGCAAATAAAATAACTATTTTTTTATTTATCAACTTCAAATGCTTTTTCTTTCCAATCCTCATAGCTCATTCCAACAGGGAATACTGGATCTACTTTTTCTTTTATAAATTGGTCAAAATCATCTGCTCCTGAATTCTCTAAATAACTTGCATCTACTATGTCCTCGTATTTTAAAGATTCATCTGCAAATCCATGTTCTTTTTTCCATTTCATTTCGCGATTTATCTCTTCAGGATTTATCTTCCAAGTAAGTGTTCTTCCTTCCTCAACAGTTTTTTTGTATATAGTCATTAAAGCAACTTCCTCTGGAACATCATAATTATTTGCAAATATTTTAGCTGATTTTACAGGGTTAGTATATATATACTCCATAGCTTTTGTATGAGCTAAAACTAGTTTTTCAGCAAGTTCTTTGTGATCCTTCACAAAGTTTTTATTTAAAGAAAATGTACAACAAACGCCCCATTCACCTTCTAATTTTGAATTAACAGCTAATATATGTCCTGTTTTTTCATACTCTGCCATAGAACCCCAAGGGTCACAGCAAGTGTATCCATCTATTTGTCCTGTTTTTAAAGCAAGGTATGCATCTTTGTCAGATCCAAAATCAACACATTCATAATTACTACCCTCTACAGGTATATTTAATTCTTTAGCAAATTGTATCCAAGCTTCACTGTTTTCTTCTGGTTTAGTTCCTATGCCAAGTTTTTTACCTATTAAATCTTTAGGCTCTTTTATATCATCTGAAACCACTAGATAATAAGCCCCTCCTTTATGATTATTAGCCCCAACTAATATAGGAGCTCCTTTTGTAGAAGATGACATAAGTCCGTTAATTCCTATATATCCTGCATCCATTTGTCCTGCTGCCATGGCTTGTGGAACCTTACCATTTCCTGTTACCTCTACATCCAGACCCAAATCTTCATATATTCCAGCATCCTTTGCAATAGGTCCTGCTGTCATATGATCACAATTGTAATATCCCAGACTTATCTTATAATCATCCTCATTCTTTGCAGTTTCCTTAGTACTTCCACACCCTGCTAAAGAAAAAGCGAGCATCCCTGATACTAATATACATAATAGCTTTTTATTAAATCTTCTCATGTTTTTAGTCTCCTTTTTTATATGTATTAAAATTTTTAATTAACAGCAATCTTCCATATCTTGACCAAATAAATTTATAATCTTCATATCCACTACTCTAAAAATTGCATATCCAACAGCTCCATTTTTAGATCCAGATACTATTATTTCTATTTGATCTTTAGCATCTATATTTTTGAATTTTATATTTTGATTTTCACGTGGTGCATCCACTTCTTCTGTAAATTCGTACTTTCCATTGTTATCTATGACGATTTTCATCTTATTTTTATCTTTAGAAACGCTGTATACAACAACTAAATCCTTAGTATTATTATTATCAACATCTTCATAAGCACACTTTATAACCATGTTATCTGGATTCCATTCTTCAAAGTAATTAAGTAGAGGATTATCTTTTTCAATCCCTATGTCATTTTCTTTTACTTCAGAACATCCCCCTAAAATTATTAAAATTAAAACCATAAATACTATATTTAAAGTGATTTTTTTAGTCATAATATATAAGTTCCTCCAATTCTATAATTCAACTTTTTGTTTTAAAAATATTTTATTTAGATTTGGAATTATAGATTTAACAAAAAATAAAAATATAATGAATGAGCATAAATATTTTAATGGTTGCGGTGCTGAAAATATAAGTTTATTTGCTACATTTATAGAATTGTTCACTTTATCAAAATCCAAAACAGGATTAAAATTTGGCATCAGAATTAGGTTAGTTATATATCCAACACATAAAGAAAATAAAATAGTAGTAGTAGTGTAAATAATTACTGTTCTCTTACCTATAATATTATAAATACTTATGAGTTCAGGAAGGTTAGTAGCTGTTCCTGCTATTAAAAATGTAATTGCAACACCAGGAGCTGCTCCACTTGCAACAAGTGCTGCTATAAACGGAATATGACCTACAGCACAGACATACATACAACTTGCCAAAATTGCAATACTTCCCAAAGATATAACACTAGGATTTCCCAAGTACATTTGAATATATTGTTGTGGTAGTAAAGTTAATAATATACCTGCAATAAACATTCCAGGTATAACATATTTACTAACAGACAGTGCCAAATCATTTATAGACCATCTAAGTCCAGAAACAAACTTTTGTTTTAAAGTTCTATTATCTTCTAAACTCAAGGCCTTCTGATTTATATTTTCTTCAACACCATATGCTTTTATTTCATCTCCTCCGAATGTATTTGCCAATATTCCAACAAATAATGGAAGTACAAAACCTGTAATTAAATAAATAATACTGATTTTCCACCCCAAAAGCCCGAAACACATTATCATAGCAATAGGATTTATAATAGGGGTTGCACACATAAAAGCAAGCGTTGGCCCTAAATAAGCTCCAGAATAATAAAGACTTAAGCCTAAAGGAATTACACCACAACTACATATAGGAAGAAACATACCAGATAATGTACTCTTAAATAGAGATGATAACTTCTTATTTCCAAGCATTTTCTGTAATCTATCAGGAGATAATACATCGTGCATTATTCCAGCCAATACAAAACTTGCAACCAACCATACAGAAGCTCCATTTAATATATTAATACCAGCCATAATACTATTTTTTATGTAATCAACTATAATCATTAAGCTTTTCCACTTCCTCTTTGACAGCATTTAAAATATTTGTTTCAGATAAATCATTTAACCTTTTCTCTTCATTAATAATAACTGTACTCTTTGTAATCATTCCGTATTTTTTTATATAATCAAAATCCTTTCCTACGTTATATACTTTGACTTTTACATTATCAAACTCATCACTCAAAGCTTTAACAAAGCCTTCATACTTATTACATCATGCACATGCATTTATAAATTCTACAAAAACAAACATTTTGCATCCCCCTTTTACGTCAATCCACTACATATTTTACCATGTTTGTATTTATTTTAATATATTTACATTTTTCTCATAAAATATTTTTATATAGTCAATTTTGATTATAGATTTTTTTAATAAAAAATCCGTCTACTGGCTATCGCACTGACTCATATCGCCAACGATTCTTACAGTCTCCGTTGCTCAAAATAGTTGCAAGTGTAGATCTCCCATCAATATTATGCACAAAGCGAAAATTTTATAATCTTTTAGTATATAAAAAAAGACAACACTTAAATTTAAGTGTTGTCTTTTTTCTTTATACTTCAAAAATATTCATAGAATTTGATAAATCTGCAATCATATCTTTTAAATTTTCTACAGATTGAAGCACTTCTTCTAAAGATGCACTTTGCTCCTCTGTCGATGCGCTAATCTCCTGTGTAGCTGCTGCTGCCTCACCTGAAACAGAAGATATATTATTTGTAGACTGTAAAACAGATTCTTTTGATTCATTAATTTCCATAATATTCTGACTTAACATTTCAATTTGATGCATTACTTCCTCTGCGGAAGATGATATATCATTAAAATTTGTATTCGCTTGTTTTAAATATCTATTCGAATTTTCTACAGTATTGTTCGCGTCTTGCATAGTACTACTTGTTTTATCAATTACATTTGTTATATCTGTGATTATATGCTGTATTTCTTCTGTAGAGTGACTAGTTTGCTCTGCTAGTTTTCTTACTTCATCTGCAACCACTGCAAATCCTCTTCCGTGTTCCCCCGCTCTAGCTGCTTCAATGGCTGCATTTAAAGCTAGTAAGTTAGTTTGCTCTGCTATATTTTTAATTGTATCTATAATTAAACCAATAGACTTTGAGTTTTTTGCAAGATTTCCCACATCATCTCCTACAGCTCTAATAATATTAATATTTTTTTCAAATTCATGATCTAATTCAATCATCGCTTTTATACCAGTTTCATTTTTATTTTTCATTTTTATTGCTTCTTCATTTGCCATAGCCATTCTATTTGCCATATTTTGAACTTTTTCATCTAGTTCATCTGTTATTTTTACACTTTTTTCTGCTTCTAAAGCTTGTTCACTTGCTCCAATTGCAACTTCCTCGATAGTTTTAGCAATTTCTTCACTAGCAACACTTACTTCACTTACAGTAGTAGTAATACTCTCAGATGTATTCATTATACTTTCTGTCATTTGTTGATTTTTCACAATTAAATTTCTGATTTTTTCTACCATATCATTAAATACAGAAGATAGTGTTGCAATTTCATCTTTTCCATGTACATCTACTTTAATAGTCAAATTTCCATTTCCTATTTTTTTAGCATTTTCTGTTAAGTTTATAATAGGTTTTGTTAACATAGATGCTACAAATGAAGTAAATAAAATCATCAAAGCAATTGCTATTATATTTATAATAAGAAGTGTTGACATAAGAGTCTCTAGAGGCTTATAAACTTCACTTTTGGTAAGAGTTACAGCTAAAATCCATCCCACAGATGGAATCTCTTGATATACCATAATTTTATCTTCATCATTCAAAGTATAATTTATTTTTCCATTTTTTTTAGAAAGCATTTCTTCTCCTAAAGATTTTAAATCTTTATTCTCTAGAAGATTTGTATTTAAGAGTTCTTTACTTGGATGAGAAAGAACCATACCATTATTGTCCATTAAAAAACCATATCCTTTTCCTTTCATGTCTATCTTGCTGACTACCTCCGTTAACTTATCTAGTGCAATATCCCCACCAATAACACCATGTCCTCCAGATCCAATAAATTGAGCTGGTGCAACAACAGATACAACATTTCCTCCTGTTATTGAATCTACATAAACATCAGAAAATGTTACGTCACCTACTGACATAGCCTTTTTATACCATCCTTTTTGCGTAGGATCATGGCCTTCTGGTTGAATCCATCCTGTACCTGCAATGAACTTTTTATTTTCAAACCCAACATAAATTTCAGAAATGTGCGAATCCTGGTTATAAACTTGCAGATATTTCATTAATTCTTCATTAGTAATAGGTTGATCGCCAGAAACATTTTTTAAAATAACATTAATTGTATCTAATACTTTTGTTTTAGAAATCAACCATCCATCTAATTCTTTATTACCTGCACT
This sequence comes from Tepidibacter mesophilus, assembly GCF_002724055.1. Taxonomy (GTDB): domain Bacteria; phylum Bacillota; class Clostridia; order Peptostreptococcales; family Peptostreptococcaceae; genus Tepidibacter_A; species Tepidibacter_A mesophilus. The sequence goes on from NZ_BDQY01000005.1 coordinate 84,495, forward strand.
TACAATCGCTTTCATCTCCTCATCGATTCCATCGGAAACAAGTTTCTTTGTAAAAGAATAAATAACACTTGAAACAATTAATAGTACTACACATGCCATAATAGAAAATCGAATTATCATTTTAGACTTCAAATTCATAATGTTTTCTCCTTTACTATCCTACTTTAGATGCATTCTTCCTAATTTATGTATTCTATTTTTTAATAATTACTATATATATCTACCCTCCTTCCACGTATGTTTGTATGTTTCAATTTATTCAAAGGTATTATCCGGGATTATAATTCTTCTATTTTAATTTAAATCACAATTTAATCCACAATGTTTTGTTATATACTCACATTAAGTAACATGTAGTTATCAGCAATTCAATATAAATAGAGTGTGAAATCGATTTCCTATTTGCGATATTATCATTTTGATATTTTATTTAATTATATTTCATTTTTCGACCTTTTTCAAGAAAATATTTGTTAAATTCTGAATTTAGATTATAAAGGTTTCACTTAAAGCCTTCACAATATTTTCATTTAACGACAAACATAAAAAGTCTGCTGATTTTGAGTCAGCAGACTTTAAGTTTAATTATCTTTTTATTTCATGAACCATTATTCCATCTTCTATCTTAAATTCATATCTATAATCTTCATTTGCATTTTGTACGAAATTTCCAACCCATATTTTACGAAGTTCATATAATAAATCTGTACTCGCTCCTACCTTTTCCCAATAACCTTTATGAAGACATCTTCCAACTTTCCACTCAAGTCTATCTTCTTCAGTAACAGTTATATTGTTCACATTATCACACGGCATACCATCTAATATATAATTGTTTAAAGATTTGTATATAGCTTCTGGACTCGATACATCAGAATTTAATTTCGCATCCTCAGCACACTTTATAGCTTGATTTTTGTAAGTTTCTTTTATAACATCAAAACCCTTATCTTTAAATTTGTCTACTATATTTTTTATAACATATGCTTGTCTTGTTTCAACTAGCGTTATTTTATCTTGAAGCCAGCCATGGATATTATCCGTGTCTATTATTTCTTCAAGATTTTTATCTTCCATAATATCTGCTATTTTAGTTCTTGAATCTGTCACTATATCATCAATATTTACATTTAGTTTAGTTTGAACATTATCTATAATATTAAGTTCTAACTCCTCATTTGATTTAATCTTATTAAATAACCAATGGTGTATCGGTCCTAAAAATCTACTCATATTATCGTCTCCTTTTATATATTGTTTTTAATTTATTCTCATCCTCATTATGTTTATCTTATATCTATATATTAATACATTAATTTTAATTATTCTGTATCATAAGTTACAAAATAATAAAAAAACAGCCATTCTATAGAACTACTTATGACTGGTTTTTTAACTAAGTATTTACTTTATATTGCTGATAGCTTATTTTCTATTCCTTGATAAATCTGAACTACTTCTCTATATGTCTACTGATACTTTTTCATACTGAAATATTTTAAAATGAATACTTAAAAAGGGTATAAGAAACTATTTATTTATAAATTCTATGGTATTCCCTATATCTTTAAAAAGCAGTGGGTTAAAATTACTACCCACTGCACTCCAAATAAACACAATACTAAATATTATCCAAAACCATTTGTTTTGTTTTTCATCTTTTATTGACTTATCCATTATATCAACACCTAACTATATTCTTCCATCTGATTTAGCTGCATCTCTTATTGATTCATAATCAGATTCTTTAGCTTTTGTAAAACCATCATCCCCAAATATATCCAATATTTCTTTATCTGTTATACTAAGAAAAGCTTTCTGTAATTTTTCTTTTAACTCCTTAGGAGTATCTTTTTTTACAGCCGATGGATACTGGAATAACTTATCTAATTCCCATATCACTTTAAATTTATCTTCGTCAACAACTTTATTTTTCTTCATTGATTTAAATATAGCACTATCAATTGCTCCAGCATCTACTTTTTTATTTTGAACTGCTAATGCTATTGAATCATATCCACCAGTATAAGTTACTTGTTTAAAGTCATGTTCTTGTTCATTTTCAAATACGTCCTTTTCCTTTAATAATATCCCTGGAATTAATGATCCTGATGTAGAGTTTATATCTACAAATACAAAGTGTAAATCTTTGGCATTATTAATTAAATCATCTAAATTATTTAATTTTGAATCATTCGGAGCTATTATATAAGAATGATAATATGTTTCTCCATTTACTAACATAGTGACAATTCTTTTCATATTTAACCTTCATATTTGAAATAAATTAATTTTCGGTATTAATTGCCAAGCTTTGTCATAATAATCACACTATAATTTTGATATGTGTGTAAAATAGTATTTTTCTATATTTATATCATTTGGATATAATTTTTCGATATAACAAAACAATAAAAATTTTGTCAATTATTACCAACATTTTTTTATATATATTTAGTATTTATTAGAACATATTAAGAAGTATCCCCGCGGCAACAGCAGATCCAATAACTCCAGCTACATTAGGCCCCATAGCGTGCATTAGAAGGAAGTTCGAAGGATTCTCCTCTACACCCATCTTTTGTACAACTCTTGCTGACATTGGCACAGCAGAAACTCCTGCTGCTCCTATCATAGGATTTATTTTCCCTTTAGTTAATTTATACATAATTTTTCCAAATATAACTCCACATGCAGTTCCAATAGAAAAAGCTGCAAGCCCAAGTGCTATTATTCCAAGTGTTTGAACGGTAAGAAAAGTGTTTGCATCTGCTTTTGCTCCAACTGTAAGACCTAATATAATAGTAATCATATACATCATAGAATTTTGAGCAGTTTCAACAAGCTTTGGAACCATTTCTGATTCTTTAATTAAATTTCCGAACATAAGCATACCTATTAAAGGTGCAGCAGATGGTAAAAGTAAAATTGTAAAAACAGCTACTATAATTGGAAATATTACTTTTTCCTTTTTAGATACAGGTCTTAACTGCTCCATTTTAACCATTCTTTCTTCTTTTGTAGTTAAAAGTCTTATAATAGGAGGTTGAATAATAGGAACTAAAGCCATATATGAATAAGCGGCAAGCGCTATAGGTCCTAAAAGATCTTTTGCTAACTGATTAGTAAGATATATAGCTGTAGGTCCATCAGCTCCTCCTATTATGCCAATTGATGCAGCTTCAGGTCCAGTAAATCCAAGCAATATTGCTCCTATAAATGCAAAGAATATCCCAAATTGTGCTGCCGCTCCTAGAAGAATACATTTCGGATTTGCAATAAGTGGTCCAAAATCAGTACTTGCTCCAACACATAAGAATATTAATGGTGGATAAATCCCAAGCTTTGTTCCCATATATAAATAATGTAGTAGCCCAGTATCGCTCATTAAATCAGCCTTTGGTAAGTTTACTAAAAGCATTCCAAATGATATTGGAATTAATAAATACGGTTCATAACCTTTTTTTATAGCTAAATAAAGAAATATAAATGATATCATAATCATAATAAATTCTTTATAAGTAATAGCTGAAAATCCAGTAGAAAACCAAAAATCTTGCAGCATGTTTAGCATATTAATCACGTCCTTTCTAGCTGTATCTATCCGATAGTAATTAAAGTATCTCCACCAGCTACACTTGCTCCCTTTGATGTATTTACTGAAGTTATTTTTCCATCGACCGGAGCAACTATTTCATTTTCCATTTTCATAGCTTCTAAAACAAGTAATACATCTCCTGCTTTAACATTATCTTCTTCATTTGCTTTAACAGAAACAATCGTTCCTGGCATAGGTGCTTTTACCTCTTCACCCTTAGTAGTAGTTTTGTCTGCAGGAACAGACTTTACCTTTTCTACTTTTTTAAAATCAGATTTGGATTCTGTTTTAGTTTTACTACCATCTGATTCAGTAATTTCTTCTACTTCAACCTCATATGATTTCCCATTTAAATTTATTTTATATTTTTTCATAGAAAGACCTCCTTATGCTACTTTTTTTATGCTATTAATTCTAATCTTTGAATTATTTTTATTATTGCTTACTAAAATTGTAGCTGTAATTGCTGCTATAATATCTATTTCTTCATCTAATTCATTAATTTCTTTATATTCATTGTTTTTAGATGCAATAACTGCCGTTTCTAATTTTTTTTCTCTTTTTAAATCTTTTTTATAGAAAATGACTTTAAATAGTTCTAAAATCTGAGAAATTATAAAAAGACTTATGAATACTACGCTCATACTTAAAAAAGTGATTTTAATACCTTCTAAAATAGTTATATGTTCCATAATACTGCCCTCCTTACATAATAACTTCTATATTACAAATATCATCTTTTTTATTTTCTAAGAAATCTTTAGCAACCTGAGGAAAAAGAGCGAATGATAAAATATCTTCTTCACTTTTATATAAACCTTTTATCTCTTTTTTAATATCTTCAAATCCAGGTTTTAAAAGATCTGCTGGTCTTATAGTTATAACTTCTTCATTTCCTATAATTTTTTGCTTTATTTCTTCTTTTATAGGGGCTGGTGATTTTCCATAAAGACCTTTTACATAATCTTTTATCTCTTTAGGTACCATTTTATATCTTTCTCCTGTTAAAACATTAAATACTGCTTGAGTTCCTACCATTTGACTAAGTGGAGTTACAAGTGGTGGAAATCCTAAGTCTTCTCTAACTCTCGGAACTTCAGCTAAAACTTCTTCATATTTATCTTCTGCATTTTGCATTTTAAGTTGAGATAAAAGATTTGAAAGCATTCCTCCTGGAACTTTATAGCTTAAAGTCTTAGGTTCAGTATTTAATACTTTAGGATTTAAAACTTTATTTTCTAAGTATTTTTCTTTTATAGGTTTGAAATACGATGCTATTTCATTTAAAGCTTTTATATTAAGCTTAGGGTCTCTTTCACTTTCTGAAAATGCTATAGCCAAAGACTCAGTAGCTGGTTGAGAAGTTCCTCCTGAAAAAGGAGATATAGCAGTATCTATAATATCAACTCCAGCTTCTACAGCCTTCATATATGTCATTGATGCTATTCCACTAGTAGCATGAGTATGAAGTTCTATAGGAAGTTTTGTATTCTTCTTTATTTCATTTATAAGTTCATATGTGCTGTAAGGAGTAAGTATACCTGCCATATCCTTTATACATATAGAATCTGCCCCTATACTTTCCATTTGTTTTACTAAATTTATATAATAATCTAGTGTATGAACTTTACTTGTTGTATAAGATATAGCGCACTGACAATGAGCTTTTTCTTTTTTTATAGCTTTTACTGAAGTTTCTAAATTTCTTGTATCATTTAAAGCATCAAATACACGAATTATATCTATCCCATTTTCTATAGATTTTTGTATGAATTTTTCAACTATGTCATCAGGATAATGCTTATATCCTAACAGATTTTGACCTCTTAAAAGCATTTGAAGCTTTGTATTTTTTACTCTTTTTCTTATTTCTCTTAATCTTTGCCATGGATCTTCATTTAAAAATCTAAGACATGAATCAAATGTTGCTCCGCCCCAAACCTCCATAGCATAATAATTAGCTTTATCCATAACCTCAAGTATTGGAAGTATTTCGTCAGTTGTAAGCCTTGTTGCTATAAGTGATTGGTGTCCATCCCTTAATGCAGTTTCCGTTATTTTAAGCCTATCCACGATATTCACCTCTTTATTTAATCGCATTTTCAATTCTTTCAAGTCCTTCTTTTATATTATCAATAGAAGTTGCATAAGAAAGTCTTATATAATTTTCAACTCCAAACCCAATACCAGGAACAACCGCTACCTTAGTTTTATCAAGAAGATAATCAGCAAAATCCATCGAGTTATTTATTTTTACTCCATTAAATTCTTTTCCTATTATTTTAGATATATTTACCATTACATAAAATGCACCTTTAGGTTCTTTACATGATAAATTAGAAATACAGTTTATCTTATCTACCATATATTTTCTTCTTTCATTAAAAGCTTTTACCATGACATTCACCATATCTTGATCTCCTTTTAAAGCTTCAATCGTTGCATATTGAGCAATTGTATTAGGATTTGATGTAGCATGACTTTGAAGATTTGTCATTATATTACTTATTTCTTTATTAGCTGCAGTATATCCTATTCTCCAGCCTGTCATAGCATAGCCTTTTGAAACTCCATTTATAATTATTGTTAAATCTTTTATTTCTTCTCCAAATGATGCTACACTAACGTGTTTTCCTTCATAAATAAGTTTTTCATAAATTTCATCAGATATTACATAAATGTTATTATCAACTGCTATTTTAGCTATTTCTCTTAATTCATCCTTAGTATAAACTGCTCCAGTTGGGTTATTTGGACTATTTAATATTATTGCTTTAGTCTTTTCATTTATTGCTTTTAAAAGATTTTCTTTAGTATATTTAAATCCATCTTTTTCTAATGCTTCAACAAATACTGGTACAGCATCTGCTAGTTTTACAAGTTCTGGATAACTAACCCAGTATGGAAGAGGAACTATTACTTCATCTCCGGGATTACATATAGCTTGTAGTGCATTAAATAGTGAATGCTTCGCTCCATTAGACACAACTATATTTTCTGAAATATATTCTAGATTATTATCCTTTTTAAATTTCTCACATATAGCTTCTCTAAGTTCAGGAAGTCCTGATGCTGCAGTATATCCTATATTTCCATTTGCAATAACATGAATTGCTGCATTTCTTATATAATCTGGAGTTTTAAAATCTGGTTCTCCAGCTCCAAAGCTTATTACATTTTCACCATCTGCTTTCATTTTTTTTGCTTTTGCTGTAATATCTAAAGTTACTGACGGTGAAATTGCTATATTTTTTTCTGATAATTTTTTATTCATCATTATTCTTCTCCTTTATATATGAAATAGAAACTACAAGACTTATGAAAAGAGGAATATAAATGTATAAAGACTAATCTCTTATTCATAATGTCTTAGTTTCTTACTCTCTAAGCCATTTTTTGATTGTCTAAATCATTATTATCAATACCTACGTTTCCTACGAAAGGCTTTTCAACTAAATTCTTCACTTCATTCATATTATCTGATTTTGCAAGTGCCCACATGAGTTTTGGTACCAACGCTTCTGTATTCATATCCTTTGCATATATAATCTTATTTTGAGCAAGTTTTTTTCCAACCTCATAAATGTCAAAATCAACACCTTCCTCCATACATTGTGTTGTTACAACTACTGCAATATTTGAGTCTGTCAATTCCTTTACTTTTAATGTAATATCATAATTTTCAAAAGGAATTCCACCAATTCCATAACTTTCTATAATAACTCCCTTGTAATTATCTTTTATATAATCAAATATCTTTGAATCTATTCCTGGAAATAACTTCAAAACCAATATTTTTTCACAAAGATTATTATTAAATTTTATTTGTTCTTGTTGTTTTACATAGTAATTTTGTCTCTGTTGTTTTACATAATAATTCATAACTGAATAATTGTAATTAATCTTACCATGCTTTATAGTTGCTATATATGGAAAATTAACACTTTCAAAAGCATCGAAACTACGTGTTTTCATTTTAACAGCTCTTGTTCCATTTATTAATTTTCCATCAAATACTACAAATACTCCCGATATATCTTCCATTGCAAACATTATTGCATCACTTAAATTCTGACAAGCATCCGTTCCAAATTCTTCTATAGAATATTGAGATCCTGTTACTACTACAGGTTTATTAACCCCTTGAAGCATATACGTCAAAGCTGCTGATGTATATGCCATTGTATCTGTTCCATGTGTGATTACAAATCCGTCATATTTATCATAATTTGCATATACACATTCAGCTATGTGAATCCACCTAGAAGGATTCATATTAGTGCTATCGATATTCATTATAAGTTCGCCTGATATATTGCAAAGTTTAGATACATTTGGTATATATTCTAAAAGTTCGTTTACATCATAGCTCGGAGCAAGTCCATCTCCTTTATCTGATGATGCTATTGTTCCCCCTGTTGCAATTATTAGTATATTTTTCATATGAACACTCCTATACAAATAAAATTAATTTTGCTCTTATGCTTCCATTTCTTGATTATTATCATAATTTGTAAACTCAACTTTTTCTCCAATCCATTGATATTTACCCATATAACCATAAATTATTGTAATTGCTAAACATGTGAATGCAAGCCACATATAAGGCAAATATTGAAGTGTAGGAACACCTAATATACCAGCCATAAATATACCATTATCACTCCAAGGAACCATACCAGCTGTTAATGTTCCTCCAAATTCTGTATTTCTTGAAAGAACTCTTCTGTGAACTTTTAATTCATCATAATTTTTTGCCATAATTTTTGGAGTGAGTATTAAAGGAACATACATTGCACTTCCGAATACATTACCCAGTACTGAGATTCCTACTGTTGCTGTAGCAAGTCTTCCTGTGTTTGTAGTCCAGTTCTCAAACTTTTTAGCTATAACTTCAAGTAATCCAATTTTATCTAGAAGCCCTCCAACTCCAAGACCAAATATGATAATTACTATAGATCCAAGCATAGAAGAAATTCCTCCACGACCTAGTATATTATCAACAAAATCAACTCCAGTACTTATATCAAATGGATTATATAATGTTGCTAAAGCCGAAACGGGATCCATTCCTTGAAATATTACTGCCCAAAGAGCTCCTAAAAATGCTCCAAATGCAATAACAGGAAGAGAAGGCTTTCTCTTTGCAAGAAGCGCAATTATTATAAGCATAGGTAAAAAACAAAATACACTAATATTAAAATTGCTATTTAACGCATTCATAAACATTTCGATTCTGCCAAGATCTACATTCTGTCCTCCATACTTTAAACCAGTAATAGTAAAAAGAATACATGTAATTAAAAAACCAGGAATACTAGCTGGAGCCATACCTTTTATATGATCCATAACATCAATACCTGACATTGAAGCAGTAAGAACAGTACTATCTGATAATGGTGATATCTTATCTCCAAAATACGAACCTGATAATACAGCACCTGCAACAAGTGGAAGAGGAATTCCAAGACCTTGGCCAATACCCATCATGGCAATCCCTGCAGTTCCTGCAGTTCCCCATGAAGTTCCAGTTGCAATAGATGTTAACGCACATATGAAAAGAGTAGCTAATAAGAAAATTTTAGGACTTATTACTTTTAAACCATAATAGATAAGACTTGGTACAATACCTCCTGCAATCCAAGTTCCAACCAATGCACCAACTGCTATAAGAATCAATATTGCATCCATACCATTATATATGCCCTTTGCTATAGAATGTTCAAGATCCTTGTAGCTGTGACCTAACTTAATTCCAAGACCAATTATAACAAACCATGAAATAAATAATGCTAACTGTATTGGTAATTCAAATACAGTAGTAAATGAAAAAGCAAGTGCAAGGAAAATACTTAGTACAACACTCACCTGAAACATAGATGGTAATTTTATTTTTTTCTTCATAAAACTTTAGCCCTCCCTTAATAAGATGATTTTTATAGAAATGTAATAACTAGCATTTCATTATTAATTATTAGCAATTTCCATGCCGTTTTTGCAAAATATTTTGAAATTATACGAAACGACCAATGAAAACGTTGTCCTAGTTGAGTTTTTAAAATATTCAAAAAAAAGATAAGTCCTCTTTCTTGACTTATCTTTCTCTTAAATATTTAATACATGGAAATAAATTTCCACGTTAGTGTGAAATTTATTTCCACATTATTTTAAATTATATTCTGTTAGTTTATTAAAAAGCTGTCTTCTACTTATATCCATAACTTTTGCAGCCTGTGAAATATTGTATTCGCATTTTTCTAAGACTTGTTCAATATATTTTTTTTCAGCCTCTTTTCTTATATCTTTTAAAGACTTTATATTTTCTTTTGTTTCAACTTCTTTTTTCTTAACTTTATACTTTGGTATATCCATTTCTCTTATAACACCATTTTCAGATAAAACAACTAATCTTTCAACTATATTTTTAAGTTCTCTAATATTTCCGGGATAATCATATGAAAGTAAAAAATCCATTACTTCCTTTTCAATTTTATTTACATACTTTTTCAATTCAACTTTTGATTTTTCTAAAAAGAAATCAATAAGAATTGGCAAATCTTCTTGTCTATCTCTTAAAGGAGGAATTTCTATAGTTATTGTACTTATCCTATAAAATAAATCCTCTCTAAATTCTCCATCTTCTATGGCTTTCTCCAAATCCTTATTAGTAGCACAAATCAACCTAAAATTAGCATCTATTGACTTATTACTTCCTAATCTCTCAATTGTTCTTTCCTCAATTGCTCTTAAAAGTTTAACCTGTGTGCTTAAAGAAGTATCTCCTAACTCATCCATAAATAAAGTACCATTGTGCGCTGCTTCAAACTTTCCTTTTCTTCTTTCTAAAGCACCCGTGAATGCACCTTTTTCATGACCAAATAATTCAGATTCTAAAAGACTAGGAGAAAGAGCATGGCAGTTAACGGGAATAAAATGTTTATCTTTTCTATCACTACAATTATGAATATATCTTGAAAATACTTCTTTTCCAACTCCTGATTCTCCTAAAATCAAAATATTGACATTACTATTTGCCGCCTTTTTTCCTATATCTAATATCTTTGTGAACTTTTTATTATTTGTTTTTAGCATAAATTTTGAATATTTTTGTTCATTTTTTAAAACCTCATTATCTTTTTCAAGAGTTTCTATTTTCTTTAGTTTTTCAATCTCAATTAGAAGTTCCTCTGGATCATGACTTTTTACAAAGTATGAAAATGCACCTTTTTTCATAGCCTCTACTGCATTTTTCACACTCCCATATCCTGTTATTATTATAACTTCTATATCAGAAATTTCTTTTTTTATTTCTTCAATAAGCTTTATCCCATCCATTCCTTTCATTATAAGATCTGTTAAGACAAGATTATAGCTTTTTTTTTCTAATATTTTTAAAGCTTCCTCCCCGCTTTGAGCATCGTCTACATAATATCCCTTACTCTCAAGTATCATCCTAATAACTTCCCTGTATTCTTCTTCATCATCTACAACAAGTATCTTAAAATGACTATTGTTTTTGTCCATTTTCTTCAACTCCCCTCAAAGGCAAAATTATTTTAAAAGTTGTCCCTTGTCCTATTTGACTAGATACCTTTATTTCTCCACCAAATTTTTTAATCTCATTGTAAGTTATAAATAACCCTAAACCAGTACCCTCACCCGCACATTTTGTTGTAAAAAAAGGATTAAATATATTTTCAATATCTTCTTTTTTTATTCCATGCCCAGTATCTGAAAATAAAATTGTAATAGAATCATCAGTTTCTAAACATGATATACTAAGAACTCCACTATTAGGCATTGCATCTATTGCATTTGATATAAGATTTATTAATATATGTTTAAGAGACTCTTCATTAAAGTAAATTTTTAGTCCATATTCACATTCTACTTTATAATTAATATTTTGTTTTTCCATTTTTTTTAAATTTAATTCAAGCATATTGTCTATAATGCTCCTCAAATCAATATTCTCAATATTATTATTAGATATTCTAGAAAAGTTTAAAAGATTATCTATTATATTACTAGCTTTTTCAACTGATTTTTCCATAACTTTTATTGATTTACCCATCTTTTCTATATCGTCATTTATATTATTTTTTAGAACATAGCAATGACTTCTTATTAATCCCAGAGGATTTCTAATTTCATGAGCAACTCCAGCTGCAAGCTGACCTACTGCAGACATCTTATTTGAATGGAGTAGCTGCCTTTCACTTATTCTAATTTTTGTAATATCCCTTATCATTACAAGAACCCTGTGTATTGAATTTGTGTCATCTACAAGATGAAATGTATTAATTTCATAAATATTTTTTTTATAATTAAACTCCATATTATAATTTTTTCCTTCTTCAAAAGTCTTTTTTATTATACAGCTTCCACATTCCATGCTCAATATTCCAGGATAATCTTTACAGTATGTTCCTATTATATTTTCTTTATTAGAATTAATATAATTACTAAAGGACTTATTAACATTTACTATTCTGCACTCATTATTAAGTACTATCATAAAATGAGATAATCCATCAAATGTAATCTCAAGATCATTTCTGCTTATATAAAGTTCTTTTGTTCTTTTATCTACTTCTTTTTTTAGTTCCTTATTCCAAGAAAAAAATAAATATGAAGCTATAAATATTATTAATATAAAAAATAAAACAATAAGTCCATATCTTTCTTTTGTAGTTTCCTTTATTATTGGGGTTGAAATTCCAAACCATTTTTGCTGTATTTTGATCATTGTATTTTTCTTTTTTAAATTGTAAATACCTTTATTCAATATTCCTAGAAGAATTTTTTCAGACTTTGGAACTGCAAGTACAGACTCTTTTTCATAAAGCGGTTTATCAAGTATTTTATAGTCGTCTTTTAAATTTAGAACTTCCATAAAATAACTTATAACAGACTCATCTCCAACCATTGCATCCACTTGTTCCTCTTTAAGTAGATTCATTCCTTCGAAATAATCTCTAGTTAAATTGTAATCTATTTTTCCCGACTTAGAAGAAAGAAATTCTATTACATAATCCCCCTCTTGTGCAGTCACTTTTTTCCCTACTAAATCTATATAATTTTTTATATTTTTTTCATTTTTAGGAACTACTATAACCGCTCTTTGGTAATATATAGGATTAGAAAGAAGATATTTTTTTGATCTTTCTTCAGATGGATACATATCACAAATATCAGTTTCACTTTTTTGAAGACTTTCAAGAGCCTTATTCCAAACAAGAGGTTCAAACTTTATCTCAGTTTCAAGTTCAATTGAAAGAGCTCTTAAATAATCAATTACAAGACCTTGATACTGCTTACTTTCTTCATCAACATATCTAAGAGGTGGAGAATTATTATCTGCACCATAAATTATTGGTCCATGCTTCTTAAGCCATTCTTTTTCTTCTTTCGTTATCTGATTTGAGTGTTTAAAATATTCATAAAGATTTATATCATATTCTATTCTCATATAGCTTTCAATAAAAAAAATTATGAGTAATATCATTACTAATGAAGCTACTATGATTTTTCTTTTCATCCGAAAGTTCCTCCGTCAAACATATTCCTATTATAATCAATAAGTACTTTTATTATATCATTAAATTATTATATTAACCTTAAATAACCTCTTTACAAAAGTTATACAACTCTTGTAAAGAGGTTTTATATGAGTTTTTAAATTTCAATAAAACTCGGTATTCTATTTTTAAATTGTGCAATTTTCTTTACTCCTATAGATTTAAGTGTTTTTATAGTTTGCTCAAAAGCTCTACATATATCTTCAACTTTATGTGCATCTGACCCTATTGTTATAACAGTTCCTCCCATTTCAATATACCTTTTTAATATATTTGTATTAGGATGAGTTGTTTTAAGATTATATCTAAAACCTGCGGTATTGACTTCAATACCTTTTCCTTTTTGAATAATCAGACCTAAAATTTCATCTATAATTTCTTTAAAATCTTCATATTTCAACTCTTTATTATCGAAATTTCCATACCTAACTATATAATCTAAGTGTCCATAAACATCATAATTATCATAAGTTTCTATACAATACTTTATACTTTCAAAATATCTCATATAACTCTGTCTTTGAGTTTTTCCGTTAAAAAAGTCACCATTATATAAGTCTAATCCTTCACATGAATGCATAGAACATATTACGAAATCAAAAGGATATGATTTTATAAATTGGTCTAACCTGTTATTCAAATGAGGTTGATATCCTATTTCTACACCCATTAAAATTTCAATTTCTTTATATTTATCTTTTAAGTATTTTATTTCTTTCATGTATTCACTATAATCAATTTCTCGGTCAAAAAGTTCATCCGGGCTATCGTAATCCACATGATCTGTAAAAATAATTTTTTTTAACCCTAATTCAACAGCTTTTATAACAATGTCTTCCATTTTAGCTTCACAATCAGGTGAATATTCCGTATGAATATGGCTATCTATTATAAATTTCATTATTCTTTTCTCTTTTCAAGTTCATTTTTTATATCTTCAATAGTAACTTCTTCATTTACCATAAGTACTAACATATGATATATCAAATCACTTATTTCATAAACTAATTCTTCCTTATTTTGATTCTTAGCACCTATTATAACTTCACTAGTCTCTTCTCCAACCTTTTTTAATATCTTATCTAATCCTTTTTCAAATAAATAATTAGTATAAGAACCTTCCTTAGGATTATTTTTTCTTTCTTTTATAAGTGAATATAAATCCTTTAAAACCTCATTTTTACTTTTTTCATTTTTTATTACTTCATTGAAAAAGCATGTATAACTTCCTGTATGACATGCTACTCCTATTTGTTCTACATAAATAAGAATAGTATCCTTATCACAGTCATAATAAAATCCCTTTAATTTCTGTATATTTCCTGATGTTTCTCCTTTTTTCCAAAGTTCTTGTCTGCTTCTACTATAATAGTAAGCTACTTTTTCGTCTAAAGTTTTTCTAATAGATTCTTCATTCATATATGCAAGCATTAAAACCTTATTAGTATTTACATCTTGTACTACTACGGGGACTAATCCTTTATTATCAAATTTCATTTCCTTTACTACATTATCAACATTCATAAATCTCACTCCTAAATTCTAATTTCTATCCTTTTATCTTTTAAATATTTCTTAAGATCTTTTATTTTAATTTCTCCAAAGTGAAATACAGAAGCTGCTAGTATTCCATCAACATTTGCGTATTCTACAGCATCATAAAAGTCCTTCATATTACCAGCTCCTCCTGATGCAATTACAGGTACATTTACTACACTAGTAATTCTTTTTAAAAGTTCAATATCATATCCATTTTTCATTCCATCTTCATCTATACTATTTACAACTATTTCTCCCGCTCCAAGTTCAACTCCTTTTATAGCCCAATTTACTGCATCTAAATCTGTTTTTTCTCTTCCACCCTTTATATATACGTTCCAAGAATTTTTTTCATTTTTCTTAACATCCATAGATAAAACAACACATTGTGCACCAAATTTCAAAGAGGCTTCTTTAATTAAATCTGGATTTTTAACAGCCGAAGAATTAATAGATACTTTATCTGCTCCTCTTCTTAATATATCTGTGAAATCATCAATTGAAGATACTCCTCCACCTACACAAAATGGAATATTTATATTCTTAGCAACCTTTGATACAAATTCTAAAGACGTTTTTCTTTCTTCATTTGATGCTGTTATATCATAAAATACAAGTTCATCAGCTCCACAATCGCTATAATATTTACCTAGAATCTCTGGACTATCTACATCTACTATATTTTCAAACTTTTTACCCTTAACTACTCTTCCACTTCTTACATCTAAGCAAGGTATTATTCTTCTTGTGAGCATTCCAAGGCCTCCTTAAGTTCTATTTTGTTATCATAAAGAGCTTTTCCTGTTATAGCTCCATATATATTCATATTCTTAAGCTTTTTTATATCATCAATTGAACTTATACCTCCAGAAGCTATTATTTCTAAAGACGTTTGTTCAGATAATAATTTATATATTTCAAAATTAGGACCTTCAAGCATCCCATCTTTAGATATATCTGTATATACTATTGTTTTCACACCTATTTCTTCAAGTTCTTTACATAAATCTATAGAATCTACATCACTTACTACTTCCCACCCTCTAAGAGCAACTTTACCATTTTTAGCATCTATAGAAACTACTATTTTTTCTTTATATTTAGAAACTAAGTTTTTAAGAAGTTCTTTATTTTCAACTGCAATAGTTCCAACTATTACCCTTTCTACTCCTATATCAATTAAACTTTTAACCTTTTCTTCACTTCTTACTCCTCCACCTACTTGTACTGGTATTCCTATATTTTTAGCTATTTTTTCTATAGATTCTTTATTAATAATTTCTTCACTTCTAGCTCCATCTAAATCCACTAAATGTAAAAATGAAGCTCCTTCATTTTCCCACTTAACTGCCATATCAAATGGCTCATTAGAATATATATTAACTTTGTCAAAATTCCCTTGAGAAAGTCTTACACATTTATTATCCTTTATATCTATTGCCGGAAAAATTATCATTTTATCATCTCCCCATATGCTTTTAGTATATTTGCACCCACTTCAGAACTTTTTTCTGGATGAAATTGAATACCATAAATATTATTTTTTCTAACTATAGAAGGAATAGTTGTTCCATAGTCTGTGTATGCTACAAGTTCTTCATTTGAAGAATTAACATAATAAGAATGTACAAAATACACATAATCATCTTCATTTATATATTTTAATATTTCATCATTTTTATTAAACTTTATATTATTCCAACCCATATGAGGAACTTTTAAATCTATATCTAATTTTTTAACATTTCCTTTTATAAAACCTAACCCTTCATATTCTCCATTCTCATAGCTTTTTTCATAAAGAAGCTGCATTCCAAGACATATACCTATTAAAAACTTTCCTTTATCTACATGCTCTTTTATTACTGGTATTAATTCCATATTTTTAAGTGAATTTATAGCATCTCTAAAGGCTCCAACTCCAGGCAAAATAATTGAGTTGGCATTATTTATTTCATCTATATTATTTGAAATTTTTGTTTCTACTCCTACCATTTTAAATGCCCTAGATATAGAGTCTAAATTTCCAAGTCCATAATCAATTATTATATTCAACTATAAAACCCCCTTTGATGATGATACTTTGTCAGAAAGTATTTGCACGCCTTCATTTAATGCTCTTGCAAATGCCTTAAATACCGCTTCTATCTTATGATGGTCATTTTCACCGTATAGAACATCGATATGAAGCGTTACTTTAGCTTCATTTATGAAAGCCTTAAAAAATTCTTTGAAATTCTGAGTATCCATACTTCCAAGCTTTTCTCTTTTAAAATCAACATCAAATACTAAATAAGGTCGATTGCTTATATCTAAAGCTATACGACATAAGCTCTCATCCATTGGAATATAAATACTTGAATATCTTTTTATTCCTTTTTTATCACCTAAAGCCTTAATAAAAGCTTCCCCTAATACTATTCCTATATCCTCTACTGTATGGTGATCATCAACATATATATCTCCACTACACTTTACTTTCAAATCAAAACTACCGTGAAAAGCCATCAAAGTAAGCATATGATCTAAAAATCCTATACCTGTATCAATATCACTTTTTCCACTTCCATCTAAATCTATTTCTACCAAAACTTCAGTTTCAAGAGTTTTTCTTTGTACTTTAGCTTTTCTCATTTGACATTATCTCCTTTAATATTTTGATAAACATTCTATTCTCATTTTTAGTTCCTACACTAACTCTGTAATAGCCTTCTAGTTCATCAGAAAATTTTCTTATTAGTATTCCATAATCTATAAGCTTTTTATATAAATCGTTTATATCTGATTTGAAAAATATAAAGTTTGCATAAGATTTATAGGCTTTTATTTTCATATCATCTAACTCTTTATGTAAAAGTTCTCTTTCTTCTTTTACTTCTTTGATGTATTCAAAAATTTTATCTTTATTTTCAAGAGCCTTTACTCCTATATATTGAGAAATAGAGTTTAGATTGTAAGGTGATTTAACCTTATTTATAAGATTTATTATCCTTTGATTAGCTATCATATATCCAAGCCTTATACCTGCAAGTCCTAATGCCTTTGATAATGTTCTTAAAACTATTAAATTTTCATAATTTAAAATTTCATCAACCATTGATCCATCTGCAAATTCCATATAAGCTTCATCTATAACTACTAATCCATTTGTATTTTCCAAAAGCTTTTTGATATCATTTTTATTTATTAAGTTTCCTGTTGGATTATTTGGATTGCATATAACTATAACTTTAGGATTTGTTTCTTTTGCTTTTTTTATTAACTTATCTATATCTACCCCAAAGTCTTCATTACTTTTAACTCCTACAAATTCTGCTGAATATATTTGACTATATACTGAGTACATACTAAATGTAGGAATGTGGCTTAAAATAATTTCACCCTTATCTACAAAAGTCTTTATCACAAGTTCTATCATCTCACTTGAACCATTTCCAACTATAATATTTGAGATATCCACATTTAAATATTTCTTTATTTCTTGTTTTAGAAGATATGAATCATTATCAGGATAAAAATTTAGGTTAAAATCTTCATCAAATTTGATTCCTTCTTTATATATGTCTTGTAATAAAATATTTTTACCTTCATTAGCATCGAGCTTTATTTTAAAATCAATCTTATTCGTCTTATATTCTTTCAGATTTTTTATATTTTCTTTTACTAATTCCATATTAATACCCCCTATTCAAATCTTACTTTTATGGAATTGGCATGTGCTGTTAATCCCTCATCCTCCGCAATTCTTATAATAGAATCTTTTGACTTCATTAAAGCTTCTTTGCTGTAATATATTAAAGAAGTTTTCTTTAAGAAATCCTCAACTCCTAAAGGTGATGCAAATTTAGAAGTTGAACTAGTAGGCAACGTATGATTTGGTCCTGCAAAATAATCTCCTAATGGTTCTGGAGAGAATTCTCCAAGAAATATTGCTCCAGCATTTTTTATTTGTTTGTATAAGTCAAAAGGATTTCTTGTAAGTATTTCTAAATGTTCTGGTGCTACTTCATTAGCTATTTTTATTGATTCATTAATAGAACTTGTTATTATTATTGCTCCATAATTTTCAAGAGATTTTTTTATTATTTCTTTTCTTTCAAGCATTTCAACTTGTATTTTCAATTCTTCGTTTACTTTTTTTGCTGTTTTCGGAGAATCTGTAACAAGTATTGATGCTGCCATTTCATCGTGCTCTGCTTGAGATATTAAATCAGCAGCTATATATTTTGGATTTGCGTATTCATCTGCAATTATTAAAATTTCACTAGGTCCTGCAATCATGTCTATTCCTACATATCCTGAAACTTTCTTTTTAGCCATGGCAACATATATATTTCCAGGCCCAACTATTTTAGATACCTTAGGTACACTTTCTGTTCCAAAAGCAAGTGCCCCTATTCCCTGAGCTCCTCCTACCTTGTATATCTTATCTACCCCAGCTATAGAAGCTGCTACAAGAATAGAGTCTTTTAACTTTCCTTCTTTATTAGGTGGAGTTATCATAACTATTTCCTTAACTCCAGCTATTTTTGCAGGTACTGCATTCATTAAAACAGTAGATGGATATGCTGCACTTCCACCAGGAACATATATACCAACGGTTTCTATAGGTCTTATAATTTGACCTAAAATTACATTTTCTCCATCATGTAGTGTATACGAGGTTTTTAATTGCTTAGTGTGGTATTTTTCAATGTTTTCCTTAGACTTTAAAAGATCATTTTTTAAATTATCATCTATATTTTCAAATGCATTATCTATTTCTTCTTGAGACACTAAAAAATCATCTATTTTTACTTTGTCAAACTTTAATGTATATTCTTTTAAAGCTTCATCTTTTCTTTTTCTTACATCAAATAAAATTTCATCAACTACTTTATTTACTTCTTCAAATTCAAATTGACTTCTATCTAAAAGTTTTTTTAAAAAACCACTATCTTTTATTGAATCTATTATTCTTATCATATTATCCCTCCATATTTTCATTTAATGATTTAATAATATTTTGAATTCTATCAAACTTAAATCTATAACTTACTCTATTAGATATTAATCTTGCACTTATATTAAACATATCTTCTATTACCTCAAGCCCATTCGCTTTTAAAGTATTTCCCGTTTCAACCAAATCAACTATTACATCAGAAAGTCCTACTAAAGGTGCTAATTCTACAGAACCATTAAGCTTTATTATTTCTATTTTTTGCTGTCTTTCTTTAAAATATTTTTTAGCTATTTCAGTATACTTAGTTGCAACCTTTAAAATATAATCTTTCTTATATATCTTTTCCCCTTTTATACCCGCTATTGAAAATTTACACTTTCCAAATCCCAAATCAAAAACTTCATATACATTTGTATCACTTTCTAAAATTGTATCCTTACCTACTATACCTAAATCCGCGACTCCTTTTTCTACATATGTAACCACATCAGATGGTTTAACATATATGAAATTAATTTTATTTTTCTCATCCTTAAAAATAAGCTTTCTAGAATCTAAATCCATACAATCTCCTAATCCTATTTTTTTAAATAAATCATTAGCTTGTTTTTCTATTCTTCCTTTCGAAAGAGCTATAGTTATATAATCCAATCTCCATCACCTTTCTTATTTATAACTTTAATTAATTCATCTATATCTATTGAAAAACCTATTGCCGAAACTTTTTTCCCAAATACTTCTGTTAAAGAATCATATCTTCCTCCACTTATAATTTCTCTATATGAATTTGTATAATAGCCTTTGAATACTATACCTTCATAATAATCCAACTCTGAAACTATAGATAAATCAAAATGTATATTTTTTAAATATACATACTCTTTAATAAATCCATTCAAAACTCTAAGCTCATCTATAGATTTTCTCATTTCATAATTCATATAAAAGTTTTGAGCTTTTCTTA
The DNA here is from genome assembly GCF_002724055.1 of Tepidibacter mesophilus. Taxonomy (GTDB): domain Bacteria; phylum Bacillota; class Clostridia; order Peptostreptococcales; family Peptostreptococcaceae; genus Tepidibacter_A; species Tepidibacter_A mesophilus. The sequence continues at coordinate 105,122 of NZ_BDQY01000005.1, forward strand.
TAATTTCTTCTATATTTCCCTGGAAATCTAAAATATTAGATAATAAATCATATATTTCTTTTTTTACATTTAAATTTGCGACATAATCTATTAGTTCAATCTTATTTTTTTTATAAATTAGACTTTTTAATTCTTTTTCAATACTTTCTTCTAACCCAGTAATTCTTAATAATTCATCAATATACTTGCTGTTTCCAATTTCTAAAATAAAATTATTGTTATATTTTTGTAAGACATTTAAAGCTAACCCAAGTACGTCTCTATCTGCTTTTATAGAGGATTCTCCTATATATTCAACTCCCATTTGTCTAAATTCTTTAATATTTGAATCAGTTTTATTTCTGAAAATTGTAGAATTATAAAACAATTTAAGTTTCAAATCATTTTCCCATCTTGGAATCAAATTTTTTATTATGTTCATTGTGATATCGGGTCTTAAAATTAAAATATCTGAATTTCCATTCAAAACTTTAACCATAGATTCTTTTTTTATTCTTTTGTTAACAAAAATAAAAGAATCATAGTCTTCAAAAATTGAAGGTTCTATATTAATACATCCATCATTCATAAACATATCTTCTATTTCTCTTGTTATTTTATATCTCTTATTTGAATAATCTATTTCATCTTTAACTTTTAAAAATTCCATTACAACCCCTACCTTTCCTTATAAATAAAAAAGCCATATAGGTATATACCTACATGGCTTTTTAATATTGTGAAGAATTATATTAAACCATCATAGATACAAATCCTGTATTTTTTGCAAAATAACTAGGACTTGTATCTATGAACTATTTTTAGCTCATTATTACAAACCCCACAAATCTATGATGATGTCTTAAGTTTAAATTCGACTTTTCTAAAACTAAATTTTTCATATTAAGTACCCCTTTCACAAAATATACTTTATCACTTTAATTCATTAAACCGCTAAATTATTATTCATATTATAACATCTTAATAAATTTTACACAACTACTTTTTTAACTTAAAATAAAAATCTGCTTCATTCTGTAGTTCACTTATATAAAAATAACCTTAGATTGTTCAGCCTAAAGTTATTTCAAGTTATATACTTATTACATCCTTCATATTGTAATACCCATTTTCTTTATTTACAATAAATTTAGCAGCTTTTAATGAGCCTTGTGCAAATATTTCTTTTGATAAAGCTATATGATTAACTTCTACTATTTCATCTTTACCAGCAAATATTATAGAGTGGTCTCCTGCTATAGTTCCACCTCTTACAGCATGTATTCCTATTTCATTTTCTTTTCTTTTTGCATTTTTACCATATCTTCCATAATTAAATTCATTATTTAAAACCTTTTGTATTTCATTCGCTATCATTAAAGCAGTCCCACTAGGAGCATCTACTTTCTTATTATGATGTTTTTCAATTATCTCTATATCAAAATCAGCTAAAGCCTTAGCTGAAATTTCTACCAGCTTTAATATTAGATTCACTCCAATTGACATATTAGAGCTGTGGAATATAGAAACTTCTTTAGATGTTTCTTCTATCATGTTCAGCTCTTCATCACTATATCCAGTAGTAGCGATCACTAAAGCAGTTTTTGTGTTTTTAGAATAAGACAATAAATCAATTAAGCTATCCGGTCTTGAAAAATCGATAACAACATCTGCTTTTTCTTTTACATCTAATATATTCGAGTATATAGGGTAATTTATATTATCATTTTTATACTTAGATACTCCTGCAACTAATTTAAAATCCTCATCTTCCATTATTAACTTTGTCAAAACTTCTCCCATTTTTCCAAGAGAACCATTAACTATAACTTTAATCATAAAAACATCCTTTCTATACTAAATTATATTTTACTAAAAGCTCAGCTATTTGAACTGTATTAGTTGCCGCACCTTTTCTTATGTTATCCGCAACCACCCACATATTAATTCCATTATCCACACTAAAATCTCTTCTAATCCTACCTACAAATACTTCATTTTTTCCTTCAACATCTAATGCTAGAGGATATTTGTTTTCTTTTGGATTGTCTACTAATACTACACCTTCAGTATTTTTTAAAGTATTAAATATTTCTTCAAGCTCAAATTCTTTTTCAAATTCTACATTAACAGATTCACTGTGACTATATAATACAGGAACCCTTACTGTTGTAGCTGTTATTTTAAGATCATAATTATTTAATATTTTCTTAGTTTCATCTATCATCTTCATTTCTTCTTTTGTATATCCATTATCCATAAAAACGTCTATATGCGGTAGAGCATTATAGGCTATAGGATGTGGATATAGTTTGTTCTCATTTCCTTTTAAGCCTTCTTCTAAATCCATAATACCTCTAACTCCAGATCCAGAAACAGCTTGATATGTTGAATAAACTATTCTTTTAATTTTAAATTTATCATGTAATGCTTTTAAAGGTACTACAGCTTGTATTGTAGAACAGTTAGGATTTGCTATTATTCCATTATGTTTTTTAACATCTTCTGGATTAACTTCAGGAACTACTAGTGGAATATCTTTATCCATTCTCCAAGCACTACTATTATCTACTACAACTACTCCTTTTTCTTTAGCTATTGGAGCATATTTTTTACTAAGGTCTCCACCAGCAGAAAATAGAGCAATATCTATATTCTTATCAAAAGAATTTTCATTTAGTTCTTCGATTATGTAATCTTTACCTTTAAAATTAACAATATTACCGGCTGATCTTTTTGATGCCATTAAGTATAGATTTTCTATAGGAAAATCTCTTTCTTCTAAAACTTTCAAAAATGTTCTTCCTACCATTCCAGTAGCTCCAACTACAGCAACATTGACTTTCTTCATAACCCTTCACCCCTATTAAAATTTATTTTAATTATAAATAATAGTTCTATTTTATAAATCAAATCCTTTTGCTATTACATTTATTGCTTTCCCTTTGTCCCTTGGATCTATAGTGTAGGATATGCTTATCTCCGAAGTTGTAACTTGCTTAAATTCAATATCATTGTCTGCAAATATTTTAAATACCTTAGCTGCAACTCCAGATTGATTCACCATGCCTATCCCAACAACAGATATCTTAGTTATATTATCTTCCTCGGATATTTCTATGTCTTGCATTTCTTTTTTCAATTCATTTATTACCTCATGAATAATATATATATCCTCTTTAGATGTAGTAAAAGAAACATTAACATATCCATCATTAGGTGCTGTTTGACTTATCATGTCTACATTAACATTATTTTTTGATAATTTATCAAATATAGTCGCTATATTTTTACAACTATATAAAACATTATTGATAGTAATCATCAAAACATCATCAGTAGTCGTTAGACCCGTTATTACTTTTTGCTCCATATTTTCATCATACTCCTTTATATAAGTTCCTTTTATATTTCCTTTATTTAGTGCTACATAAATAGGTATATTATACTTAAATCCAATTTCAACTGCTCTTGTCTCCATTACACCAGCTCCTAAACTTGACAATTCCATCATCTCCTCATAACTTATATAGTCTAATTTTTTAGCCGTTGGATAAGCTCTAGGATCAACTCCATAAATACCTTCTACATCAGTATATATTTGGCAAGTACAATTAAGTTTTGCAGCTAAAGCAACCGCTGTAGTGTCAGATCCTCCTCTTCCCAAAGTAGTTATATCTCCATTTTCATTTATACCTTGAAATCCTGCTACAACAACTATTTTTCCTTCTTCTAAATGTTTTTTTATAATATTAATATTAATTTCTGCAACACGATTTTTAGTATGAAGTCCTTCTGTTTTTATTCCTGCTTGAAAACCAGTTAGTGATATTGAATTGTGTCCTTGTTCTTTAAATATCATTGATAATAACGAAATAGAAACTTGTTCTCCCGTAGCCATCAGCATATCTAACTCTCTTTTGCATGGATTTTGTGAAATTTCTTTAGCCATTTCAACAAGTTTATCAGTGCTTTTCCCCATAGCAGAAACTACAACTACCACATCGTTTCCTTTTTCTCTTTCATCTATTACTCTTTTTGCAATATCTTTCATACTATCTATACTTCCTACAGAAGTTCCACCGTATTTTTGAACTATTATAGCCATATCAATTGCCCCCTTTAATTTTAAAATAATATATCATTTCTAATAAGATCTTCGTATGTTTCTCTCTTAACTGCAAGTCTTGATTGACCATCTCTAACGAACACTACCGATGGCTTTAAAATTCTATTATAATTGCTAGACATACTATAATTATATGCACCAGTGCTTAAAACAGCTAACACATCATTTCTTTCAACTTTTGGTAATTCAATATCTTTTATTATAATATCTCCAGATTCACAACATTTACCTCCAACAGTATATATTCCTTCATATTCGTAATTCATTTTATTGGCAACAACCGCTTCATATTTAGCATCATATAATGCTGTTCTTGGATTATCAGTCATACCTCCATCAACAAATATATATTCTTTTCCTGAATATGTTTTTTTAGTTCCTCCTATTTTATAGAGTGTAGTTCCTGCATTAGCTACTATTGCTCTTCCTGGTTCTATCATTATCTTTGGAAGCTTTATATTATTTTTTTGTGTTACATCTTTTATTAACAGAAGCATATTATTAAGACATTTTTTTATATCAATTTGCTCATTTTCATCAGTATAGTGTACCCCGAATCCTCCACCTAAATTTAATTCTTCAGTAGCAAAATCATTCTTATCCTTCATTTCTTTTATAAATTCAAACATAACTAATACACTTGAATAAAATGACTTTTCCTCAAAAATTTGAGAACCTATATGACAATGAAACCCCTTCAATTTCACTCTATCACTCATTTGAAATTTATTTATTATAAAATGAATTTCATCACTAAATATCGATTCCCCAAACTTTGAATCATTTTTAGAAGTCTGAATATACTCATGAGTATGTGCATCTATCCCGGGATTTACCCTTAATAATACATCTATTTTTTTATCTAATTCTTCACATAAATTTTCTAATAAGTCTAATTCTTGTCTATTATCTACTATTATTCTGCCTACACCCGATTTGATAGCCATAGTTAATTCTTCTTCTGTTTTATTATTTCCGTGCATATATATTTTATTTGGAGGAAAATTTGCTTTTAATGCTGTATATAGTTCTCCTCCAGATACAACATCTAAACTTAAGCCTTCATCTTTTATGATTTTGCATATAGCTAAATTTAAAAATGCTTTAGAAGCATATATTACTTCAGTATCAATTTCTTTGACTGAAAAACTTTCATTAAATAATTTACAATTATTTCTAACTAATTCTTCATCTACCACATATAATGGGGTTCCAAATTCTTTTACTAAATTAACAGCATCACAATTACCAATTTCTAAATTACCTTTGTTATTTATATTCATTGTTCCAAATAGTTCCATTATACAGTCACCTCTTTCATATATGTTTTCACTTTTCCTAATTCTTTATAAACAAAAAGCAGTTATGAGCAAAAGGCACTCATAACTGCTTTATACAAAACAAAAATTTATTTTATACAAAAACAATAATTCCTTTTGCCCCAACATGATAAGTCCTCCTTTAGAAAATTGGGCTATTTTCTAAAGACAGTACTATGCTTATTCAACATAGTCCCAATACATAAAATCATATGTATTTCGGCGGTTGGACCTTTCCTATGCATCTCTATGCACATAGTACTAATTACAACCGCGGCCTCTATATCATATTGTTTACATTATTTTATTTTTAGATATAAAAAAACAGTTATGAGCAAAAGGCACTCATAACTGTTTTATACAAAACTAAAATACTGTTTTATAAGAAAACATCTATTCCTTTTGCCCCAACATGATAAGTCCTCCTTTAGAAAATTGGGCTATTTCCTAAAGACAGTACTATGCTTATTCAACATAGTCCCAATACATAAATCTATGTATTTCGGCGGTTGTCCCTTTCCTGTATATAATTTATATACTTTACTCTTTACAACCGCGGCCTCTATATCACATTGTTTATATTATTTTTTATAATGAGTAGGAAATTATATTCCTATTTAAATTGCAGATAAATATAATTTACGTTACGAATTTCAAAAAAATTTACATTTAAAATCTTTCCAAGAAAATTTTTTATATTTTCTGATTAATTGCTTAAAAGAATTCTAACAGATATTATACCAAGAGTCAACAATATTTTTTAATTGTTTTATTAAATCTCTAATTTATAAATTGATTATAGTATATCTTCTGGACTTCCTATTTTAACAATCTCCCCTTCTTCTAAAAGTATTACTCTGTGAGCTATATTTATTGCATCTTCTTTGTCATGTGTAACAAAGATACATGTTATTCCTGATTTATCTATTATTTTTTTTAACTCTTTTCTTATTTTACTCTTCAAATCTGCATCTAAATTACTAAATGGTTCATCCATTAAAAGAAGAGATGGTTGTGGTGCTAAAGCTCTAGCTAATGCTATTCTTTGCTGTTGCCCTCCACTTAATTCATGCGGGTACCTTTTTTCGTAACCTTCCAACTCTACTAAATTTAAGACTTCTTTTACTCTTATTTCTTTTTCTTTTGATTGCATATTTTTAAGACCAAACTTTATATTTTGACCAACTGTCATATGAGGAAATAGAGCATAATCTTGAAATACCATTCCAACACCTCTTTTTTCTGGTTGTAGAAAATAATCTTTATCAACTAGAACCCTATCATCTACTTTTATATACCCTAAACTTGGAGTTTCAAGACCAGAAATCAATCTAAGAATTGTACTTTTTCCACTTCCACTTTGTCCTAAAATAGCAATTATTTCTCCTTTCTTTATACCTACACTAAAATTATCTATATTTTTTTCTTTTGAATTCTTATAATTAAAGTCTATATTTTTAATATCAATATACATTAGACACTCTCCTTATCCCCTATTTTATAAAATAAATAAATCGAAACAAAGCTGATTATAATTATTACAAGAGACGGTATAGATGATTCTGGAATCATTTCATCATTTGCATATTCAAAAACCTTTGTAGGTAATGTATTAAAATTAAAAGGTCTTAAAATCAAAGTAAGAGATAATTCTTTTAAAACATCTACAAAAACTAATAAAAAAGCACTAAGTACGGCCGGCTTTATCATTTTTAAATCAACCTTAAAAAAAGTTTGAGTTACACTCATTCCCAACATTCTAGATGCTTCAAAAAACTTCTTACCTATTTTTTCAAAACCAGACTCTATAGAATTATATCCAACAGCTAAAAACCTTATCATATAAGCAAATATAAGCATAACAAGGCTAGTACTTAGTAACATTTTTTTCGAATCACTATCTATTATTTTGTATATCCAGTAAAAATTATTATCTATTTTTATAAAAAACATTATTACACTTATAGCTATTACAGCAGCTGGTATAGAATAGCCTATTAGTGTAGCCTTTGAGTATACTTTCGAAATAAAATTTTCATTTATTCTACAGTAATTAGCTATTACTACAGCCATTGCAACAACAAGACTTGCAGAAATTACTGCTACTGAGAATGAATTAAATATAAGCGTTAAAAATTGAATATTTAATATTTTTTTATAAGTTAATCCACTCCAATAAATTAACTGGCTCGCAGGTATTAGAAAACCAATACTAAATATAAAAAAACAATATCCAAATGCTAAATTAGATTTAAATCCTTTAAGCCTTATTCTTGATATAGGTTTTATTTTAGTAGTTGTATAGCTGAATCTCTTATTTCCCCTTAAAAATTTTTCAGATACAAGTATGATTATAACTATTAACATCAATACACCAGATAATCTAATTGCAGAATCCGTATCTCCCATACCAAACCAAGTTTTGAATATAGCTGTACTGAATGTAGGTATTCCAAAGTATTGAACAACACCATAATCATTTAAAACTTCTAACACAACAAGACTTGTTCCACCTATTATAGCTCCTCTAGAAATAGGCATTACTACCAATAAAAAAATATCTATTAAATTTCTTCCTAGAACTCTAGAATTTTCTATTAAAGCTGCTGATTGTTTTTCTAAAAAAGATCTAGTAATTATATATACATACGGAAATAACGATACTGTAAATATAAATACGGCTCCTTTTATAGACATAATATCAAAGTATTTCTGATCTATTTGCATATTAAAACTATTTCTCAAAGATGTTTGAACAATACCTGTATAATTAAGTATTCCATTATAAGTATATGCTCCTATATAAGATGGTATTGAAAGAGGTAAAATAAGCCCCCATTTAAAAAATGATCTCATAGGAAATTCATATACTGATATAATCCATGCCAAACTTACTCCTATAATAACTGTAAATAAACCCGTAAAAATAACTAAAGTCATAGAATTTAAAATATAATCCTTCAACATATATTCTTTTATATGAAACCAATTTTCATTTGGTTTTTGAAAAATACTCATAAATATATTTATATTAGGCATTATAATCAAAGCTATGAATACAAAGCTTAATAACGACCATATATTGAGATTTTGCTTTCTGCATTTAATCAAATTAGCACACTTCCTTTTCACATATTATTAAAAGCCGCATATTGTAAAAAACAATATGCGGCTTTATATTAATTACTTCCAACTAATTTCATTAAATATCTCTACTGCTCTTTTATTGTTCTCTCCTAATTTATTCAAACTTATATCCTGAGTTTTAAACTCGCCCCATGATTTTAATAATTCTGAAGGCTCTACATTAGGATTTACAGGATATTCGTAGTTTGCTTCAGCAAATACACTTTGAGCTTTCTCTTGTGATAAAAATTCAATAAATTTAACTGCATTTTCTTTATTATTAGCATCTTTAGTAACTCCAGCACCACTTATATTTATATGAGTACCAGTAGTATCTTGATTTGGGAAGAACACACTCACTTGCTCTCCTACTTTTACTTCTTCTGGATCTGATGAATTTAGTAATTTACCTAAGTAATAAGTATTCATTATAGCTATATCACCTTCACCAGCTACAACTGCTTTAGCTTGATCTCTATCATTTCCTTCTGGCTCTCTTGCCATATTATCAACTAATCCTTTTGCCCATTCTTTAGCTTTATCTTCTCCATTTATTTCAATAAAAGATGCAAGTAAAGATTGGTTATAAGTATTTGATGATGATCTTACTAATATTTTCCCCTTCCATTTAGGGTTAGTTAAATCTTCATAAGTAGATAATTCTGATGGGTTAACTCTATCTTTAGAGTATACTATAACTCTTCCTCTTTTAGTCAATCCATACCACGAATTATCTTTATCTCTTAAATTTTCTGGAACATTCTTATTTAAAACTTCACTTTCTACAGACTGTAATAAGTCTTGAGATTTAGCTCTATGTAATCTTCCAGCATCTGCTACTATAAGTACATCAGCTTCTGTATCTTCACCTTCTCTATCAAGTCTTTCAATTAATTCGTCATCTTTTCCTTCAACAACATTTACCTTTATACCTGTCTCTTCTGTAAATAATTTATAAAGTTCTTTATCTGCGTCATAATGTCTAGATGTATATACATTAACTACTTTTTCTTCATTACCCCCTGTACTCTCTTGCTTCGTAGTACAACCTACAAGCAATACTATTGAAAATGCCACAGTTAAAAAAGTTAATAATAATTTCTTTTTCATACCTTAATTCCTCCTTAGTTTATGTAATTAGTATAGATAATTATTTTTAAGCGATATTAATTATCAATTTCCCTTTCATAATGATAATAACTCATTATCATTATGATGTCAACTTCATTTCTCATGTAATGTTTTCCCAATTCAAAATAATTTTAGTTTCCTCGCAAACTAAAAACCCGCTGTATAACAGCGGGTTTATATCTACTTACTATAAAGCATCTCTATATGTTCAATCTCATCTTCTAAGTAAACATCAGATACTTCTTTAAATCCTAAACATTTATAAAAATCAACCAAATACTTTTGTGCAGATATTCGTATAGATTTCTCTTTTAGTTTTGTCTCTATATAGTCAATGGCTATTAACATCATTTCTCTAGATAAACCTTTTTTTCGTCTATCTTTTGATACTAGAACTCTTCCTACAGATACCTCATCATAAGATATTCCTCTAGGTATTATTCTTAAATAACATAATATCTCTCCATTATCTTCTAAAAACAAATGATATGACTTTTCATCTTTCCCATCGCAATCTTGGTAAGGACATTGTTGTTCCAAGACAAAAACTTCACTTCTAATTTGTAAAATTTTATATAATTCTTGTATCTTTAATTCTTCAAATTTTTTCAATACCCAATTCATAAATTATCCTCCTCAATAATGCATAAACTGTTCCCCACGTTAAATATTAGCAAACATACATTTTTTATTCAATAGAACTAAATGTTCATTTTAAAATTTATCATATTTTCTGTCAAAAAGTAAATAATATGTATATGATATATTAACAAAAGAAGGTGATATTGTGAAAAATATAGGTTTAATACTACCAGGTGGAGGAATGAGAGGTGTTTATACATCAGGTGTTATAGATTTTTTTATAGAAAAAAGAATAAGATTTCCATATACTATAGGTGTTTCAGCTGGAGCTTGTAATGGCTCTGCTTATATTTCTAATCAACATGGATTTGGAAAAATATTTTACACTAAATATTTAAACGATAAAAGATATCTAAATTTTAAGAATTTATTTGTACAAAATAAATCAATTCTAGGTATGGATTTTATATTCGATGAAATTCCAAATAATCTAGAATTGTTCGATTTCGATTCTTTTAATAAGGCTCCCGAAAAATTAATTATAACTGCTACTAATTGTGTAAACGGTAAATCTGTATATATAGATAGGCACAATTGTGATGACTTATTAAAAGCTATAAGAGCTTCTTGTAGTTTGCCTTTTGTCAGTCCTATTGTAGAATATTCAAATATGCAGCTTTTAGATGGCGGACTTTCAGATCCAATACCTATAAAAAAATCTCAAAATGATGGAAATACTAAAAATATAGTAATTCTTACTAGTGAAGATGATTCAAGTAGAAAACCTAAATATATAAAAAAACTCGCTAAAAAATTTTATTCAGACAACAATGCTCTAATACAAGCTATAGATAATTGCTACGATATATATAACGATTCATTAAAATATGTTAATGAGCAAGAAAAAGATGGTAAAGCATTTGTTATATCTCCAAGCCAATCTATAAAATTGAATACAATAGATAAAAATCATAAAAATATAAATAATTTATATAATCTAGGATATAAAGATGCTTCAAGCTCATATAGCAAGATGATTAACTACATTAAAAACTAAAATTCGCTTAATGCTAAAGGGGGACTACAAATGTAGTCCCTATTTAATTACTTCTATAAGCTTTTCCTTTATGAAATCCTTTATATCCATATCTTCTATAGTCACTTTAGTTTCATCAAATAAATCAGGCTTTACTCTAAAAAAATTAACTATAAGCTTTTCACCTTCTATTTTATATACATCATGGTTCCAAGGTACGAATACTACTTCAAGCTCCTCGTAGTCAGAATTATTATTTTCATTCAATTCATCTATTATAGAATTTAGATTCAGTATCTTAACAGGCGCTACCATCATATTAGTATAATCTAAATCCTCCATCATCCACATATTATTATTCCAAAATTTTCTAGATTTTTTGCTTTTAGTATTTAATAACTCTACATTTGATATTGCACTTAAAACAGACCTAACTGCTTCATCATTAAATTCCTCATCATATATAAGCTTCATATCATCGTACTGCGATATATCATTTATATAATTTTCGCCAACCTTCTCTTTTTCACTTGTAGCCTGCCAAAAATAGAGCATACTCTCTATAACATCTAATTTAACCTTTATCCTTTTAATCACAATAAATCCCCCTTGACTCAAATTTTCTATATATTCATTATATTATATATACTAATTTTACACTATAGATTAATGGTAAAAACATGTAATTATATAGTATAATTGACCTATATAACTCTATTCTTTCAAAAGGGGGAAGACTTTTATGAAAAAAGTTGATGAAAGAGACACGATATTTGCAAGGGCAAATTATAAAAAGGGGTCATTCGCTTATGAGGATTATTATACTAAAAACCCAGATAAAAAATCTATAGATGATAGCATACGAAGTAGGCCCAATCTATGTGAAGAAGGAGGTATGACCTACAACCAACTCAATAGTGCTATACCTAAAGCTTCATTTCAATTCCTAGGAGATATAATTCACTTGTGTGAAGGCCATATAAATTCAGAAAAAGTTATATTTAGTAAAAAAGTAATAACAAAAAGAATAAAAGGACTTGCTAAAAAATACGGTGCGGATTTGATTGGAATAACTAAACTTCAAGATTATCATTTCTATACGCATAGAGGAAGACACGAAGAAGACTATGGAGAAAAAATAAATTGTAACCATAAATACGCAATAGTATTTGCATGTGAAATGGACAAGGATATGATAAATAGAGGTCCTATGATATCCGAAGTTATAGAAACATCTAAATGTTATGTTGACACAGCTATAGTAGGCATGATACTTAGTTACTATATAAGAAATTTAGGATATGACGCTCGTAATCATATGGATTCAAACTATTTATTAATGCCTGCTTTAGTTGCACAAGATGCGGGACTTGGCGAAATAGGAAGAAACACAATACTAACAACAAAACAATATGGTTCTAGAGTAAGACTTGGGGTTGTAAGCACAGACTTAGAGTTTGAAATAGATAAACCCATATCATTTGGACTTGAAGATTTTTGCTCTTTATGCAAAAACTGTTCCTTTACATGTCCATCTCAGTCACTATCTAATGAAACTCAAAAATTCAATGAGGATAAATTAAACTGGGTTATAAATCAAGAAACATGCTACATAAAGTGGAGATATATAGGAACTGATTGTGGTATGTGTATAGCAAGCTGCCCTTTCAGTCAAGAAATGGAATCAATTAAAAACATAGACACATTTAAAAATAATGAACAATTGATAGGAGAAGTACTAGGTGAATTCAGAAAAAAATACGGCAAAAGACCATTCGTCCCCGGAAACCCAGATTGGCTACGATAAAGCCAAACTTAATCCACATGAAGCCTTAGTACTTTCCTTATAAAAAAATGGAGCTTATTAAATTTAATAAGCCTCATTTTTTCATTAACAATATAATACCTACCGTTTTAAAATTACTTTTTATTCATAAGAATTAACCCTAATACACTTATACATATTCCTAATACATTAATCATCGATAATCTAGTTTTAAAAAAACATATACCTATAACTATCAATATAATAGACGTTATAATATTTACAAATAAAGGAACTACATTTATACTCCATCCATTTCTATAAGCTAGTAAAAAACCTATCTCTATACCAAATATTGCAATCCCCAGTATATAACTAGCCCAATTTAATTTCTTAAACTCCAATATAATATCTTTGTTTTTAAAAATAAATATAGATAATATAGATAATATAAGTGCAATAGAATAAGTTCCTACCATAGATACTGCAGGATTTATACTTTCATTTATGTATTTACAGCATATATGATACATAACACTTGTCAATATAACTAACATAATTGAAAAATAATACATTACTTATTTTCCTTTCCTCAAGTCCACATTATGGGCTACTAATCTATAATCATCTACAATAGATCTGTGAACGACATCACTTGTGTCAAACTTAAATAATTCAAATATCCACTGTATAGCATACCCTATTCCAAATACATAAATTACAGTACCTATGCCCACAGGCGCTCCAAGAATAATACCTATAATTAAAGCACACATCTCTATAAAATTTCTTATAAAGCTAACAGATTTTCCTGTTTTTTTAACCATAACCACCATAAGTCCATCTCTTGGCCCTGTTCCCAGCTGAACCTTCATATACAAATAAGTTCCAAATGCCATAAATATAATGCCTATAACCATCATAATAATGCCTTTAAACATATTGTCACTAACAGGTATTATATTAGAATCATTTATTACATCTGTAAATACGCCTATAAGGATCATATTAAGTATAGTTCCCCATCCTGGTATTTGTCCCTTAAACGTAGTAAATAATACTATTACAACACCTGTAAATATTTGTATACTTCCCAAACTCATTGGTATATGCTTTATGACTCCTATATGAAAAGCATCCCACGGCCCAAGCCCTATATTTGCATTAACTTCAAGTATGATTCCTATTGAACACACTATAAATCCAAATAATAAAGTACTAATTGTATTTATAAATTTTTTCATAGCTTATCTCTCCCGTGTCATTATGTTCAATAATTATATCATACCTTATATTTAATTTGTTAATTTAAGTACTATTTGGCTATATTTTTCTTCAAAATCAACTTCAAATCCTTCAAATATATCTTTAACCAAATTTAACATATAATCTTTTGACTTAGTTCTATATTTAAAACCAATTTTCTCTCCTATTTTTTCTTGTTTTTTATTTTTTACTGAAAAAGGTAATACAATATCAACTTTTCCTTTGAACTCTTTTGTGATTTTGTATATGCATTTGTAAAGTCTTGTTAAATTACTATCATCAAAAAATTCTGCAAATCCGTTGCACAGAACTATTAAATTATCAAAACCTTCAAAATCATTTTTGTATATGTACTCATCAAAATAATCAAATATAGACACATTGTATCTACTTATTTTAGATTCTTTACCAAACATTTTTGAAGCTAAATTTTCATTGTTTTTAAGCCATTCTCTATCTATATCTACATTAACTATTTTGTAATGTAAGTCACTATCTATACCTTTCATTATCCTTTCAATCTCAAGACTATCAAATCCTCCTCCACAACCTATATCTATAACTGCAAAATCTTCTTTAATATTAAATACATAATCATGTAAAACTTTATTTACAAACTCAATAACAATATCTCGTCTCCAATTAATAGGAGGTGCTATTTTTTCAAGCATTTTTTTATCTACTATTTTATTTAATCCACTTCCATGTGACTTGTTTAAATGACAATAAAAAGTAACCTCTTCTGTTCCAGGTCTTTTGCTCATTATGTTTGCACACGAACTAAGTTTTGTAATCATATTTCCTAAAGCTGTAAGTTTATATTGAGATTCTGGAAGATCTTTATCTTTAAAGCTACTTAAAAATATTTTTTCTCTTTCAAATTGATAGTAAAATTTATTATCGTCAATCGCAATGTTATCCCATACTTTTTTTTGATTATTTACCTCGTCCCATCTTTTTGTAAAATTATTCATATTCATTTATCCCCTTTTATTGTAATTTATACTAACATGTAGCATATTCTTATATTACTATATTTTTACTTAGCAAAGCAAAAAACCAATGGATTAATCCATTGGTTTTAATAATTTATATAATTATTTTATTTTTATGTAAGCATTTTAGGTTATTATATATAATACCTTGTTATTTACATATTATTTAAATATTTTAGCATTTAAAGTATTATTTACTAATAAAGCCACAGCTCCTCTATCAGCTTTTTCTGTTGCACTTGTAAACTTAACATCGGAAGTTATCTTTACATCAGTAGCTTTTGATATGTAGTTTTCTGGCCAACTTCCCTTTAATAACTCATCCTTATATCCCAATGCTCTAACTAACATTGTTATAGCTTCTGCATAAGATACCTCTGCTGCTGGTTTAAAAGTTCCATCTGGATATCCTTTGATTAATCCTCGCTCTACAGCTACATTTATGTATCCTGAAGACCATCTTGATGATTCAACATCATTGAAATTAGTAACTCCATTAGCTTTAGCTACTGAATTCCCAATGCCTAAAGTTTCAACTAATATTTTAGCAAATTGCTCTCTTGTAACTTTCATTTCTTCATGATACTTCCCATCATCCATACCATTTACTACTCCTAAAGCTGATAATCTTTCTACAGCCTGTACTACTTTTTCATCTGTATTTTGACCCATTTCTGGCATTGCTGCGTATGATGTTCCAATTAATCCAAGTGTAACTACTCCAGCTAATACTAAAGATTTAAATCTTTTAGTGTTTTTCATTATGTAACCCTCCTATAAACTAAATTTCAGTTATTTATATGGTAATTAAGATATTTTCTCAGAATATTATATTTTTTTATGCTTTTTTATAATATCCAAACTACTTCTATAGCATCAATTATACACATTTTTTGGCACAATTTAAATTGAAAATACTTTAATTGTATATTACAAATTGATTACAATAAAAAATGACAACAAATATTGTACATTATCAATCGAATATCCAATATACTTTTATATTAATATATTTTTATTATTTGTATTTTATAGCACTGTGTATTCCTCTGCTTAAGTTATATAGGTTATTAAATCCTGACTTGCTAAGTATGTTAGATGCTCTTTTACTTCTAACTCCTGATGCACAGTATACTAAAACAGGTTTATCTTGATATTTTTTTATAGAATTAATTTTTAGATTCAATTCATTAACAGGTATATTTTTTGCTTTTGGTATATGACCCGATTTATATTCATCCAATGTTCTAACATCTAATATGAGCATATCTTTATTTTCTTTTATTAATGCTTGTACTTCTTCTCCATTTATATTTTGAAAATTAGATTTTCTACCAAATAACCTTTGCATAAAATTCATAATTTCAACTCCCTGTTTTTATATTTTTAATAAAATAACTCATAATATCTTTTTATACTATAATCAATTTTTTCTAAGTTAATATATCTAGCTTCTCTTATTGATTCCTTTCCTTTAATGAATACAAGAATAGCTGGTATGGTGAAGATATTAAACTGAGCTGATGCTTCTAAATTTTTATCTACATTTATTTCTACTAATTTTATCTTAGGATATAACTTTAACAGTTCACTTACTTTAGGTTTAATTATATTGCATACACCACACCCTTCATTCCCAAAATAAGCTATAACTATATCATTTTCTTTTATTAAATTATTAATACTATCTTTTGTATATAATTTATCCATTAATTAATAACCTCTTTTATTTATATTTTATAATCCATCTATAAATTACAATATTACAATATTATAATTTACAAGTCAAGCTTTTTTATAGCAACTATAAAAAATATTATTTTTATTTACTTATTAATATTATCCATAAAATAAAACCTAATTCATATAGAATTTTCACCAAATAAAAAAAAGATAGAGAATAACCACTATCTTTCTTATATTTAAATTACATATTTCCATGAAAAGTTCTGTTTATAACATCTAGTTGCTGTTCTCTTGTTAATTTTATAAAGTTAACTGCATATCCAGATACACGGATTGTAAGCTGAGGATAGTTTTCTGGATGATCCATAGCATCAAGTAGTGTTTCTTTGTCAAATACGTTAACATTTATATGATGTCCTGATTGAATAAAATATCCATCAAGTAAATATTTTAAGTTGTTTACTCTTTCTTCTCTAGTTTTTCCTATAGCTTTAGGCACAACAGTGAATGTGTAAGAAATTCCATCTTGAGAATGTTCATATGGAAGTTTAGCAACAGAAGATATAGAAGCTAAGCATCCTTTTGTATCTCTTTTATGCATCGGATTTGCACCTGGAGCAAATGGTTCTCCAGCTTTTCTTCCATCTGGAGTACTTCCAGTTTTCTTACCATAGACTACATTTGAAGTTATAGTAAGTATTGATTGAGTAGGTACAGAATTTCTATAAGTCTTGTTTTTTCTTATCTTATTCATAAATCTTTCTACTAAATCATTAGCTATTAAATCAACTGCATCATCATTGTTTCCAAACTTAGGGAAATCACCTTCTGTTTCAAAATCAACAGCCATACCATTTTCATCTCTTATAACCTTAACTTTAGCATACTTTATAGCTGATAACGAGTCAGCACATACAGAAAGTCCAGCTATACCACAAGCCATAGTTCTGAATACATCTCTATCATGTAACGCCATTTGAGCTTTCTCATACGAATACTTATCATGCATATAGTGAATTACATTTAATGTATTTACATATAAATTAGCAAGCCAGTCTAACACCATATCGAATTTTTCCATAACCTCATCGTACTCAAGATATACAGAAGTAATAGGGACTAATTTAGGACCTACTTGAATTCCTTTCTTTTCATCCTTACCTCCATTTATACTATATAAAAGTGCCTTAGCAAGATTACATCTAGCTCCAAAGAACTGCATTTGTTCACCTATTTTCATTGCAGAAACACAACAAGCTATTCCGTAATCGTCTCCCCAATAAGATCTCATTAAATCATCATTTTCATATTGGATAGAGCTTGTATCTATAGAAACCTTAGCACAGAATTTTTTGAAGTTTTCTGGAAGATTTTTAGACCAAAGTACAGTTAAGTTTGGCTCTGGAGCAGCGCCTAAAGTATATAAAGTATTTAACATTCTAAATGAGTTTTTAGTAACAAGCGTTCTTCCATCAACACCCATACCACCTATCACTTCAGTTATCCAAGTTGGATCTCCAGAGAATAAATCATTATATTCAGGAGTTCTTAAGAATCTAACCATTCTAAGCTTCATAACGAAATGATCAATTATTTCTTGTGCTTCTTCTTCTGTCAAAACTCCATTTTTTATATCTCTTTCAAAATATATATCAAGAAAAGTTGAAACTCTACCTAAACTCATAGCAGCTCCATTTTGATCTTTAACTGCTGCAAGGTAACCAAAGTACGTCCATTGAACAGCTTCTTTAGCATTTTCAGCAGGTCTGCTTATATCAAAACCATATTCTATAGCCATTAATTTAAATTCTTTTAAAGCTTTTATCTGGTCAGATATTTCTTCTCTTAATCTTATAGTATCTTCATCCATTGACATAACATTTAAAGATTGTTTTTGATTTTCTTTGTCTTCTATCAATCTATTTATACCATAAAGAGCTACTCTTCTGTAGTCTCCTATTATTCTCCCTCTACCATAAGCATCTGGAAGACCAGTTATTATACCAGCACTTCTAGCTGCTTTCATTTCTGGAGTATAAGCATCGAATACTCCGTCGTTATGAGTTTTTCTGTATTTAGTAAAAGCTTCTTTTATAGAAGAATCTAGTTCATATCCATAAGCTTTACATGAATTTTCAACCATTCTTATTCCACCAAAAGGCATTACAGCTCTTTTAAGTGGAGCATCCGTTTGAAGCCCCACGATTATTTCTAACTCTTTATCTATATATCCTGCTTTATGGGAATTTACAGTCGAAACAGTTTTAGTATCAACATCAAGAGTTCCACCTTTTTCAATCTCTTGTTTAATCAAACCTGAGACCTTATCCCATAATTTTTTAGTTCTACCTGTAGCTTCAATTAAAAATGTTTCATCGCCCTCATAAGGATTATAATTTTTTTGAATAAAATCTCTTACATTAATTCTTTTAGTCCAACTTCCTTTATTAAATTCTTTCCATTCTTTTCTTAACATAAAAAATACCTCCTTGACATTAGTTACTTGTCCAGAGGTATACAAAAAGACCATCTGGACATAGTAGTGCCCAGGCGGTCGGCTTATTTAATTCAAAACCACATTCCCTCGTAGTTAATTCCACGTAATCCGCCAGTCATGTGATTTCCTTAATTTTTTATATCTAGTATATTTTTATATTATCATTATGCTTGTTTAACGTCAATATACAAAAAAAGAAAATAAAACTACAATAACAGGTGCACATTTGCATCTTTTCTTTGGTTTTATGTATATTATTGTAAATTTTTAGTTTTATTTATATAGTATTAGTGTTATTATAAAAACATACTAGAAAATAATGTTTCTGTATTTTTATATCGCATATTTTGTTAATATTATAACATATAATCAATCAAAGTCATCATTAGGTGTAATTTACAGTTTTATAATGTTAAATATAATCAAAATTAACCGTGTAGAGAAAAATATTACTTAAAAACCAGGAGGAGGAAAACGTATGCCACAAGAACTTAGAATAGAAAAACATGAGGTTTCATCAAAATCAGCTTCAAACAAAGGTATACTTATATTTTTTTTAATTGCTATAATTTCTATTGCTCTTGCTTTTATTCCTGCATTAAATGACAATGTTGCAACTGATATAGCTAATGTTAATGCTAACAGTAGTCATACATATAATTCTTCAACCGAATATGGAACAATCCTTAACATATTGAACTATGGACAATCTATACATATTCTTGCAATGTTATTAGTTGGTTTTGGATTTTTAATGGTTTTTATAAGAAAACATGGTTTCAGTTCTATTACAGCTACATTTTTAGCTGTTAGTATTGCAATCCCCTTATACATGTTAATTAAAAGTTTTGGCGGAGAGCATTTTGTAATGTCAACTATTGATATCAAAACTTTTTTATTTGCAGAATTCGCTGCAGCCAGTCTTTTAATCGCCATTGGAGCTCCCCTAGGTAGACTTAAAATGGATCAATATCTATTAATGGGCTTATTATTTATACCAGCATATATATTTAATGAGTGGTTAATTCTTGAAAGTGGCTATTTTCACGGATTTCTTGATACAGGTGGTTCAGTAGTCATACATGCATTCGGTGCATATTTCGGACTAGGTGTAGTCAGCAACACAATCTATAGGTTTAAAGATGAGCCAACTTGCGAAAGTGATTCTAAAAGTGATTCTATAAGCAATCAATTCTGCCTTTTAGGAAGTATGATTCTTTGGATATTTTGGCCATCATTTACCAGTGCAATTGTTGCCCCTGAAAGAGTTGTTCTTACTGTGATTAACACAGTCTTTGCTCTTTGCGGTGCAACTTTGGCAACTTATATTTTTTCAAAAATTATTCGCGGTAAAATAGAGATTGAAGATATTGCAAATGCTGCTTTAGCTGGTGGTGTAGCCATTGGTTCATTATGCGATACTACTACACCAGGTTATTCAATGCTAATAGGAGTTGCCGCAGGAGCACTTAGTACAATTGGATATAGCATACTTGCTCCAAAAGTAGAAAAACTAATCAAAGGTACAGATAGTTGTGGAATCAATAACCTACATGGAATGCCAGGTATCTTAGGTGGTCTTAGTGCAGTCTTTGTTACTGGAAATACAGCTATTCAACTAGGAGGAATTATAACTACAATTATAATTGCTTTTGTTACTGGTAAAATTACCGGTTCAATTATTCCGTTAATTGGTAATAAAGAGGTTATTTATAGCGATGAAGATGAGTTTATAACAAATCACTAAAAATATATTGTATTTTAAAATGCGAGTAAGATTTTATTATCTTACTCGTGTTTTTTTGATGAATAGTTACTGTAATTACAACATACTACTAAGTTTTTTAATTGTAACTTATTGATATACTATTTTATATATTTTGTATTTTTTATTATTTTTACTTGACAATCTTTAGGAATTGCCCTGCTGGTTAAATCTATTTTCACTTACTTTCATCTCCTTTCACTTTTGCTGACTCCTTTAAAAAGTTAGCAAAGTATAAAAAAGCCTAGGAAAAATTTATCTCTCCTAGACTAGTTCTATTTAATAATATATATTTTAGATTTTAGTTAGTTCAAATTTTATAATACTGATTTATTATCTGTCAATGCAGTTTTTGTACAATCAACACTTTCTCCTCCTGCATTTACTGAATAAACTCCTAATTGAGTTGCTCCTGCTGGAAGGTCTGTATCTGCTGCTATTGTTACTTTTAATTCTGTTTTATCTTTTGCTACTGTTCCTATTGCATCTCCTACTTTTACATTTGATGCATCTAAGTAGTATACTTTGTAGCTTTCTACATCTGAATCATCTGCTGCTTTTGTGATTGTTACATCTCCTGATATTTTATTCTCTTTATTGTCTCCATCTGTAAATGTTAATCCTGTTGCTAAGTTCGTTGGTAATACTACAAATGATTTATCATCTGTCAATACAGTTTTTGTACAATCAGCACTTTCTCCTCCTGCATTTACTGAATAAACTCCTAATTGAGTTGCTCCTGCTGGAAGGTCTGTATCTGCTACTATTGTTACTTTTAATTCTGTTTTATCTTTTGCTACTGTTCCTATTGCATCTCCTACTTTTGCATTTGATGCATCTAAGTAGTATACTTTGTAGCTTTCTACATCTGAATCATCTGCTGCTTTTGTGATTGTTACATCTCCTGATATTTTATTCTCTTTATTGTCTCCATCTGTAAATGTTAATCCTGTTGCTAAATTCGTTGGTACACTTTCGGCAACACCACTTGCTTGTACTGCTACTGTAGCACTACTTTGTCTAGCAGTTCCTGTTGTAGTTCCTGATGATGCTTTTGGAGTTACTTCAAACTTAATTGTTCTTCCCTCTAATGTTTTATCTACTACGTATGTCTTACTAGTTGCACCCGCTATAGCTACAAATGAATCTCCTACTCCATTATTTACTAACCATCTAAATGTTGATGTTCCTTCTGCATTACCCTCGGAATCTGTGAATGTATAGTTTCCCGTTAATATTTCTCCTACTCTTGCTGTACCAGTAATTGATACTGAGCTAGCTACTGGTGCTGAATTATGGCTTGAACTAGAACTACTACTTGATGAAGATGTTCTACTTACAGAACTAGATTTTGACCCTTCTATCTTTCTTACATCTCCACTTCCGCTTACCTTAGCTCTTTCATCAGCATCTATTGTATTAATTTTGGTATTTCTAGCTACATATATATAGGCATCCTCTGCATCATCTTTTATAGATACTTTAGATATTTCTCCTTCTTCTAAATAAAGATCGGCGTCTTCTACTTCTATATACACATCATCGAATTCACCTTTTAATGTAACTTTATGATCGTCTTCAACAGATACGTCATCAAATCCTGATTTTGTTAATTTATCACTTCCTGATGAATCCTCTTCAAGTATTGCTCCTGATTTCAATGTAACTGTATCTATAGTTGTACTTCCTTGTGCAACCAATCTTACCTTATCATCTTTTTTATCAACAACTACTTTTCCTAAATCACAATCTTCAAGATATATACTTTTTTCTCCACCACCATATATATATGTAGTTCCTTTTACTGTAACATCTTCAAGATATACTTCTCCGTCTCCTACATCTGATGATATTGTAAGATCTCCATCTATTGTTTTATTTTTTAGTCTATCACCTTTATCATCTATTACTACATCTTCATCTTTATTTTTTGATTTTTTGTCATCTTTAGAACTATAACTACTACTTGAAGATGAGGATGAAAATCCTGATCCTTTGAATTTTTTATAAATTACAGTCACAGCTTCTGCCCTAGTTATATATTTTTCTGGTCCAAATGTTCCATCTGGATATCCACTCATATTTTTAGAATCTACTAATGAACCTATAGATTTTTTGCTCCAATCTGCAATTTTATCTGAATCTTTAAAGTTCTCGCATACATATCCCTTATTATCATATTGTTTATTAAGTACTTTAGCCATAATTACAGCTACTTCTTGTCTTGTAATTTTATTATTAGGTCTTATAGTATTATCTTCATATCCTGATATATAGCCTTTTGCTTTTGCTTTTCTCAGATCTTCATAAAACCAATCTTTAGATGATACATCTTTGTAATTAATATCATAAACTAACTTTAAATTGAAAGCTTTGTTTATTAATGATATAAATTCTGCTCTTGTAATATGATTATCTGGCTTAAATGTACCATCACTATAACCACTTACAACTCCTTTATTTACTAATGATTTAATTTGATTTGCTGCCCAATGATTATTAACATCTGAAAAACTAGCAGCAAAAGAAATTCCCATAGATCCAACTACCATAGATGCACTTAATATGATAGCTATAGTACTTTTACTATTTCTTTTTAATAGTCCCATACTTATCCCCCTCTTTTATACTTAGGTATTAATACCTTTCCAAACCTAATTATACAATATTTTCCATGAAATACATACATATATTTATATATTATTTCTTATATATTTTATAGTTTTTTATAATGTATTATTGAAAGCCTATAATATTTTTATTCTTTATCATAATATGAATATTAAAAAATTTTTCTATTGATTTACTGATTAAAAATAATCGCTATTTCAGTTTTTCCATTAATTTTATTTATAGTTTAAAATTTATATAACTTCTTCATATATAAAAATGTAAGATTCTTTATCTAATATATAAACAAGACCAGTATAAAATAATCTTATACTGGTCTTTACTGTAAGTGTAAATTTTACTAATTTTACAATTCAAATTTTGGGATTTTTAGTTTTTTCACCAATTCTCTTCCTAGTTTAGCCGCTTTAGATGCTTCTCGGGCATAACCATCTGCTCCAATTTTTTTAGCATAACTTTGAGATATAGCCCCTCCGCCAACCATAACAATTATATCTTCGCGTATACTTTCTTCTTTTAACAACTCAATAACTTCTTCCATATTTTTCATAGTAGTTGTAATAAGTGTAGAAAGTCCAATTAAGCTTGCTCCTACTTCTTTTGCTTTATTTACAAATTCAATAGAAGGTACATCCCTTCCTAAATCATAAACTTCAAATCCCGCAGTTTCTAACATAATTTTAAATAAATTTTTCCCTATATCATGAGTATCCCCTTCAACAACCCCTACAACTGCTTTAAATTTTTCTTCACTAGAATCAGATTTTATATTTGATTTTAAAATATCTATTCCAGCATACATAGCATCCGAACATATCAGCAATTCTGGTATATAGTATTCTTCCTCTTCATACAGTTGCCCAGCTTCTTCCATACCAACAGCTAATCCATCCTTTATTCCTTCATATCCATCAAAATTGTTTTTTACATACTCTCTAGCAACATCTGCTACCCTTTCGTCTTCCATATCTACAACACAAGCGCATAATTCTTTTAATAATTTTTCTTTCAATTCTTCCATAATTTATCCTCCTTATCTAAACTATTTCTTTATGCAATATTTTCTGCTTCACTGTTTTTACTTTTTTTCAGTTTAGGAAAACCTAGATATATCGATATTATTCCAAATATACCTGTTAGTACTGGATAATATAAGTATTTCATAATTTCGATTGGTGTAATAGATGCAACTCCAGCCGCTACTAATAATTGAGCTCCATACGGTATAATACCTTGACAAGAGCAAGCAAAAATATCTAGTAAACTAGCTGTTCTTCTTGGGTCAATATCGTATTTTTGTGATATGTCTTTCGCTAAAGGTCCTGCCATTAATATAGAAATAGTATTATTAGCTGTACTTAAATTCACTAAACTAACTAATGCTGCTATTCCTAATTCTGCACCTTTTTTAGTTTTCATTTTGCTAGTTATTAGATTTAATAGGTAGTCAATTCCTCCGTTATACTTTATAAGTTCAACAGTTCCACCAATGATTATAATTGTTACTGATAAATCTTGTAAATTTCTCATACCTGTAGCCATGGCTTGAAATAGTTCATATATTCCAAAGTCACCACAAATAATTCCTATAGATCCCGAAAAAATAATTCCTCCAGCTAACACTAACATTACATTCATTCCTGATAAAGCTGCTATAAGAACGCCTATATATGGTAATACCTTCACGATTTCATATGGGTGAGATCCACTTATCTGAGTTTGTCCACTTGGTGTTAAAATCCATAGTAAAACTATTGTAATTACAGCTGGTAACAGTACAATAAAAAAGTTCATTTTAAACTTATCTGCCATTTTACACCCTTGGGTTCTAACAGCAGCAATTGTTGAATCTGAAATCATAGATAAATTATCTCCAAACATTCCTCCACCAACGACTGCTCCTAATGCTAGTGCAACAGGAATTCCTGTATTCTCTGATATTCCTACAGCAATTGGAGCTAACGCAACTATAGTTCCCATAGAAGTTCCCATTGATAATGATATTAAACAAGCTATGAAAAACACTCCAACTATTAATAAATTCTGAGGTAAAAATGATAACCCTAAATTAACTGTTGATTCTACTCCGCCTATTTCCTTTGCAACTTGTCCAAAAGCTCCTGCTAAAATCAAAATAATAATCATAAGTATAACATTTGTTTCTCCTGCTCCTTTGCAGAAAATCTCAACTTTTTTTTCTATATTTTCTTGTCTATTCATTAACAAAGCAACTGCTGCTGATATAGTGAATGCAACTATAACAGGCATCTTGTAAAAATCTTTTGTAATAATCCCAGTTCCTATAAAAAGAAGTAGAAATACTCCTAGAGGTAGTAATGCTAAAGGATTTCCCTTTTTAAAATTATTATTTGTCATTAAAATTTCTCCTTTTTAATATAATATTTTTCACTTTATAATTGCTTAATATTAATAGGATACCTACCAAATATTCTGGCTGCATCCATAAGAGCCAATATTTTATCTGGATCTGTTCCTATAGGCACATCGCATCCAGTACTTAAAATAAATCCTTTAGGACTATCATACGCTTTACGTATACATTCTTTAGCTTCATTATATATATCTTCTCTTGTTCCTCTCATTATCGCTTCTATAGGATCTACATTCCCTATTAAACATACTTTATCTCCAAATTGTTCCTTAAGTTCACCTATATCTTCTATGTTATCTAAACTTAAGTTACTTATTCCTACATCAACCATATCTCCCCAAACTTTTTTTGTTTTTCCACAAATATGAAGAGTAGTTCCACTTCCTCTTCTTTCTATAATTCGATCCATACATTTTTTTAAATACGGCTTTGCAAATTCTCTAAATTTCTTAGAACTAATCATAGTACAAGATGCAATTGGTTCTGCAAGACTTGGACTTAATCCTAAGTCACACACTGCATCAATATAATTTATAATACTTTGTGTTGAAATTTCTAAAAGTTTATGTGCCATTTCAGGATTTTTAGTTAAGTCTTTTAAAAATACTTCTGTCCCTCTTAAGAAAGCTGCAGTTGTAAAAGGTCCTCCTACAGAACTTCCTACACCCACCTCATGACTAATCTTTTCATTAGTTATTTTAAGTGCTTCTAAAAAATATGATATTCTTCCATCCTTATAAGGCTCTATAGGTTTCAATTTATGAATATCGTTGTAATCACTTATAGCAGGTTTACTTATGTATGGTGTGCTATCCTTAGGAAAAACAACCCCACTACCCATAGCTTCTGGTACTCCTTGAAGTCCTGGCCCAAATCCAATACTATCAGGTCTAAACTTTTCGAAACTTCCAACAGCAACATTTACAAGTGCTTCTATTGAATGATTGTACTCTCTAATTGAATGTCCGAACATAGAAGAACAGCTTTCTCCTAAAAATGGACAACAAGGAATCCTGTCAACTTCTTTTCCTTCAGAAAACGCTTGCATCCTTTCTAAGGGAGTCATTTCATCAGGTTTTATAATATAACTCATTTAAAGTCCTCCTTATAATATATAATCTACTTTATCTACTACCGATTTAAATGTTTTTCAAAACTATCTCCAAGTAAAGATTCTACATTGTATGCCTTATTTTTACAAATCGATTATTCTTATACCATTTTATTCCTGTATAAAATTTTTTTATAATCTAATTTATATTTTACTTTTTAACCAAAATAAAACGGTACCCAAAGATTGGATACCGCAAAAGTTTTTACGTATTTCATATAAAAATCTCTATTTTAAAATTCTCAAATTAGCTATAAACCTTAAGAATAACCCTACAGAGAATATTCCTAAACTTATAATCCATGCTCTTAACCCAAAAGGGGAAATCAATAAATTAAACCCACATATACAGTAAATAACATAATGAAATAATATAACTAATGAGTTCTTTGAAATACCTTTTATTTTTATTATTCTCAAACATAAATAAGTCATTCTTAAATTAATAAAAACAAGAAGAACCCCAATAATATCCTGAATTATATAATAATAATGAAATTCCATATCTATTCATTATTTTCTAAGCAAGATGCGCTCATATTTTGAACTTCTAATTCATCATCAAATGTAGTCATTGTAATTCCTGTTGCTCCATAGAAAAATGAAATAATAGGTGTAATCCAGTTTAAAAAGCAATATGGGATAAACTCATATGGACTTACACCAAGTGTTTGACTTGCAAATATAGCATTTGAATTCCAAGGAATTAATGGTGCTCCAAGCGTGGCTGTATCCTCTATAATTCTCGATAAATTTTCTGGTTTAAGTTTAAATTCCTTATAAAGAGGCGTCATTAAAGTTCCTACAAGTACAGATGTAAACATCATTGAAGAACTAAAAGCATTCGTGAAATAACTTACAATAAATGTACAACCAACAAGTTTGACTCTTGAATTCCCTATTTTTGAAATCATTGGATGTAAAAGAGCTTCTAGAAATCCAACTTTTTGTAAAATTCCAGCTATTAAAAATACTATAAATACTAGTAATACAGTTTCAGCCATACTCATAATTCCACCACGATTTAATAATTTATTAGCATAAACCATACCTGTATCAATCGAATATCCTGATAAAAGATAATTTAAAATATCAGAGATAGTTTCCCCTTGTCTAAATACCGCAAGGACACAACCGACAACAGCCGAACTAAGAATAGAAACAATTGCTGGTTTTTGCATAAGTAACAGAACAAATAAAAATATAATAGGTATAAATTCAATAAATCCTATTTTAAAATTTGAATCTAAAATACTTAAAACTTGATTTATTTGATTATAATCAATAGTTTTGTCTGCATATTTAAATCCAATTACCGTATAAAGAACTGCTGAAATAACATATGCAGGTCCTGTCGTATATATCATGTGCTTAATATGGGTAATTAAATCTCCTCCACAAACTGCTGGAGCAAGATTCGTAGAATCAGACAATGGTGACATCTTATCTCCAAAGAAAGCTCCTGAAATAATTGCACCTGCTGTTAATCCTGCTGGTACTCCTAGGCTAGAACCAATACTAATCATAGCTAGACCAGCAGTTCCAAGCGTTCCCCAAGAAGTACCAGTTGCAAGCGAAGTAAGAGAGCATAAAAGCAAAGTTGTAAGTAAAAAATATTTAGGAGTAATAATCTTTAGTCCACCATAAACTATAGAAGGAATAGTCCCAGATGCAATCCAAGCACCAATCAATACTCCTACAGATAATATTATAATATTCGACTGAAATGCATCCTTTCCCACATCATATGCAAACTCTTCTAATTCGGAATTTTTATACCCCAACCTCATAGAAGCAGGAATAACAATTAACCAAGATAATAAAAACATAGTGATAATAGATGCCCCAAATCCAATCATACCTACCATTACTAACGTTATAATTGCAAGTATAAGAGTTAGCGAATATCCAAAGGTTGGTTTTTGCTTTACATTTTCTTTCATTTCAACGTCCTCCTTAGACTTTATTATTTTTAATCAAATTATTATTATAGTTTTTTTATACAGAAACACTTTTATTTAATGAATCAACAGCGCTTTTAATTCTTTCTAATGATTCTTTAACCATAGATCTTGGACATGCTAAATTAATTCTTTGATAACCTTTTCCTTCAGGTCCAAAAGCTAATCCTCCATTAAGTGCAACTTTTGCTTTTTCCTTAATTAAATTGGATAAATCATTATCATCTAATCCTAAATCACTAAAATCTAACCATACTAGATAAGTACCTTCTGGTTTTACTACCTTTATCTGAGGAATATTTGTTTTGATATAATCAATTAAAAAATCAATGTTTCCTTCAAGATATTCTAATAATTCTTCTAACCACTCTTCTCCATGATTATAAGCAGCTTCATTAGCCACAAGACTAAAACAATTGTTTCTTTTTATGTCTATTGTAGTAAAAGCTTTATCTAACATTTTATAGTCATCTTCATTTGGTAAAACTACTACTGAAGTTTGAAGTCCTGCTATATTAAATGTTTTAGTTGGTGCAATACAAGTTATACTATTTTTAGCAAACTCATCACTAATAGAAGCAAATGGTATATGTCTATAGCCTTTAAAAATAATATCACTGTGTATTTCATCAGAAATAACCTTTATGTTATTCTTCAAGCAGATTTCTCCTAATTTTATAAGTTCTTCTTTTTCCCATACTCTTCCAACAGGGTTGTGCGGATTACACAAAATAAATAATTTAACATTTTCATCTATTTTACTCTCTAAATCTTCATAATCCATGATATATCTTCCACTTTCATCTTGTTTCAATGGATTTACAACTAACTCTCTATTGTTATCCTTGACAACATTAGCAAAAGGACTATACACAGGCTGTTGAATTATTATTTTATCACCTTCATTTGTGAGCTGTTGTATCAAAAGACTTATTGAAGGTATAACTCCAGGGCTGTAGATAAGCCATTCACTTTTAATATCCCAATTATGTCTTTTTTTAACCCAGTTAACTATAGATTCGTTATAAGAATCAGGTCTAGTTGTGTAACCATAAATCCCCTGATCAAGCCTTTCCCTAATAGCATCTACTATGCAAGGAGCTGTTTTAAAATCCATATCCGCTACCCACATAGGAAGTAAATCGTTACTTCCATATTTTTTATCCATTTCAGACCACTTGGCTGAAAAGTTATTGCTTCTATCAACTATACAATCAAAATCATACTTCATATTAAAAACTCCTCCTAATTAAAAATAAATATTTTTCATATAAATATAATTAGCAAATATGATGCCAAAACTACAAAAACTTTTATATTTTATTGAACCTATTTGTTTTTCAATATTCATTAATAATAATTTTTTAAATTTTCTTAATCCCACACTAATTTAAATTATTTTAAATGACAAATGGGTTAAACAGCAAAACCCAATTCACCATTTAACCCATTTTATTATTTTCTAAAAATTTTAGACCACATTCATTTATTACACTTCCGCCTCTGCCTTTCAACACTTGAATTAATCCTAACTCATTCAATTCCAATAGAATAGCTCTTATTTCTTGTTCTGATAAAAATATATCCTTTTTCAAAGCAATATTATATATTTTTTTTCTTCCGATTCTTTCTTTTTTTTCATAAGATTTTTTAAGCTCATTTAAAACAAATAAATAATCTTTTTTATCTCGATTAAACTCATATTCTTTAACATCACTATGTTGAAAACAATCAATATCTTCTATCATATATTTAGGAAGGTGATGTAGTTGTATCCTCTTTTCATTTAGATTTGCTAAATATTCTATTACATTTCCAAGTTCCCTTACATTTCCCTCCCAATTATAATTTAAAACTAACTTTTCAACTTCATCACTCAACGAAAATATTGATTGTAATCCTTTTTTTATGTCCTCAATTATAGGAATAATATCTTCTTTTCTTTCTCTTAGAGGGGTAATGTTTAGTGGTAGCACATTTAATCTAAAATATAAATCCTTTCTAAACTTTTTTTCTTTTACTAGTTCTTTTAATTCCCTATTTGTAGCAGCAATAATCCTAACATCTATATCTAACAATCCATCAGAACCTAGTCTCCTCACTTGTTTTTCTTGTATTACCCTTAATAGCTTAGCTTGTAAATTCAAATCCATTTCTCCTATTTCATCTAAAAACAAAGTGCCGTTATGTGCAATTTCAAATAAACCTACTTTTCCTCCTTTCTTGGCTCCCGTAAACGCTCCTTCTTCATAGCCAAACAACTCACTTTGCAATAAACTCTCTTGAAAAGTCCCACAATTTATAGCCACAAAAGGACCTTTTTTTCTATAAGATTCGTTGTGTATAGCTTGAGCAAATAGTTCTTTTCCCGTTCCAGTTTCACCTATTATTAAAATAGAAGAATTAGATTTAGCCATTCTTTTCGCAATTTCCTTAGTCTTATTCATTTCTTCACTAACACTTATAATATTATCAAAAGTATATTTACTCACATGACCCTTTTTAAGAAGCTGAGCTCTTAATTTTGTCTGTTTTTTTTCTAAATAACTAAACGTTTTTAATTTAATTATAAATCCATCAAAATTATTGAATTTAACGTATTTCACTTCAAAAGAGACATCACATCCATTTACTGTAATAAGTTTTTCATTCAAAGACTGCTTTTTATCAATAATTTCATCAAAATTTATTCCAGTTATATATTCACCTATATATCTACCAATCATTTCATTTTCATCTATATTTATGATTTTTCTAGCTATATGACTATAAAAATACACTATACCTTTAGTATTAGTGCAAACAATTCCATCATCTAAAACTTTCATAAGTATGTCAAATTGATTTTCAAGTTTATTCGTTTCTCCTAATAATTTTTCTAATCCATAACTGTTAGTTATAGTATTTTTAAAATACCTTTGTATCTTTTCATCACCCATTAAATGATCTAAATTTAGTTTTACTGCAACATCGACTATAGTACTCAAATCAAGCACTCTATGCCCTATATCTATAACTTCTTCAACCTTATCTTTAATTAGCCCTGTTTCTCCTGGGGTTATAGCAATATTAACTTCAGGTAGTTTTTTCATTTCAGGGTAACATGGTATTAGATTTATATGGTCAATACCTAATTGATATATTAATGAAAT
The DNA here is from genome assembly GCF_002724055.1 of Tepidibacter mesophilus. Classification (GTDB taxonomy): domain Bacteria; phylum Bacillota; class Clostridia; order Peptostreptococcales; family Peptostreptococcaceae; genus Tepidibacter_A; species Tepidibacter_A mesophilus. The sequence goes on from NZ_BDQY01000005.1 coordinate 137,645, forward strand.
AGTTTCTAACGACATATCTAAAGTTAAATTGAATAATAACACATCTTTTCCTTTTTCAATGTCCTTGACCTTATCAATACTCGATTTTGTAAGAGTAATTCGAGGTATTATTATTTGTGCATCCTTATGTGTATGTTTTTTTACTTCATCGTACTTTAAGTATGTTGATAATAAAACTAATTTTTCTTTTATAAATTCAATTTTCTCATTTTCAAATGCATATAATTTTATTTTTATATTATCACCTAAAAAATCTTTTATTTGTCTAGAATAAATTTTTGCAGCTTCATTTTTGAACGTTACAATAGCTAATTCTTTATTCTCCATATCCGACCTCTTTCTTTTGTTTTTTGACTTTTTAAATTTATATTTTTCCACTCATACAATACTGTATCGGAAGAATTTCCTTAGTGACCTTCAAAAAAGTCTGTAAGGCAGGCGACATCCATTTATCCTCATGGTAAATTACCTGTGTCAAAAACTCAAAAGAAGGACCAGACCAGTTTAATTCAACAAGCTTCCCTTTTGATAACTCTTCTTCAACTGTAATCTTTGGTAAAAGTATTATACCCAATCCACTCATCGCAAGCTGCTTCATAGCTTGAATATTTCCTATTTCCATAATTGCTTTAGGAGTCACTCCATAATCACTCAATATAGAAATCATAGTTCTGCGATAACTACAATCTTCCTCTGCTAAAATAAGAGGATACTTAACAATATTTTGCGGATATACATCTGAATATTTTACAAGAGAGTGACTCGGTTCTGCTAGTAATACTAACGGTTCAGGTACAGCTAATTCAACAATAAATTCAGAATTTGTCATCATATTATCTAGGCAAAAAGCTACATCAATCTGATTATCTATTAAAAGTTGTTTATGCTCATTAGATTTTATAGTTCTTAATATTATTTCAATATCAGGAAATTTATGGTGAAATACTTTTAGCAGGGTATGTAATCGTGTTGTACATATTGATTCCAATGCACCAATTTTTACAACCCCTTTTGTCATAGATCTATCTGTGACTATATTTTTTGCTTGTTCACAAAGATTAATAATCTCTCTTGCATAAATAAGGAATTTCTCCCCCTCATGAGTAAGAGAAATATTCTTTCTAATTCTTTCAAACAAGCAAACTCCAAGCTCAATCTCTAACAACTGTATTTGTGATGTAATAGTAGGTTGAGTATATCCTAATACATCCGCTGCTCTAGTAAACCCGTTGAGATCAGCTACCGTAATGAAGGTTTTTAGTTGACGAAATTCCATATACTTCTCCTTTCTACATCCATAAATTTTTTATATGATTATGATTTATTATATCAATTTTTCTTTTTTTATACTATGAGTTATTATTTAGTTAAACGCATACAAAATTATAAACTAGGAGGAATTTATTATGGCACTAAACGCAGTAGTAAAATGGATGGGGGAAGGAATTGTATTTGAAGGTACTACTCCAGAAGGGGCAAAATTAGTTATGGCTGGCCCATCAGAAATGAATGACGGAAAGGTATTAGGACCTAAACCAATCGAAGTACTTCTTCATGCCGTTGCAGCATGTACAAGTGTAGATACAATTGCAATGTTAAAGAGTAAAGGAGCTGAAATTTCCGAATACGAAGTAATCGTTACCGGAGAAAGAGGTTGTGTAGCTCCAAAGCCAATCAATAAAATGCATCTTATTTACAATATCAAAGGTAAAAAAATGAATTCAGATATGCTAAAAGAAATACTAGAAACTGCTTTTTCAGTAGAAAGTGGTGTAGCAAATACATATAAATCAAATATAACTTGGTCTTTTAATCTTATTGAAGAATAGTATTATATCTCTTTTATTTGTATAATAAATTTAATTTATCTCTTAATATAAAAGTAAAAGGTATTAAAATATAAATATTTTAATACCTTTTACTTTGCAAATATAGTTCATTCACTTTAATCAGATCAAAAGGTCTACTACTTCAAAATCAAAATATCGAATTAACACTTTCTATTTCCCTAATTATTTATTAGTTTTTTGTAAATTCAAAAAATTCTTCAACAAGATTCTGTGGGGAAAAAGATATAAAAACATAATCTAGCTCTGTATTATTTATAAAATTCAAAGTATCGCCTTTATAATATCTCGGATCCATTAAATACACATCAGAACATACTGAAGAAAAAAAGGATACCAAAGGAACAGCTAGGGAATCTTTCACAAATAATACCTTCAATCCATTTGGATTTTCTTTATTTTTAATATGAGCAAATGGCTGATTTCCATAAAGATAAGAAAAATATTTGTCTGATACAATACCATATGTATCATGCTTTCTAATGGGATTTATGGCTATCAGTGCTTCTTCAAATCTTCCAGTTAAAGTACCTCTTGTAAATTTATTTTCAAAATAAAAGTCATAATTCGTTTTGAATTTAGGATAAATCAAAGAAAAATCATCTACCTGTGCATAATATTTTCCTGTTTTTCTTCCCATAGAACCAATAAATGAATCCTTATATTTAATTATATTATAATTATTAATGTCAGTATACAAATTTATATTATCAATATTCGGACTGTATTTATCGTTAATATTCATCACTAACTGCTTAAATCCCCAAAAAGCGGTTTCGATTTTCCAATGATGGTCAGTATTAAAAAATAAATCATTACCTTTTATTCCACTTTCTAAAATACCCTTACGTAAATCTATACTATCAATGCCTACTAAGTTTAGATTACTTAAAAATTGATCTGCCGTTTCATTATTATAGTGATAAGGTATACCTTTTGGGAATTCAGTATGACCTTTAATATACTTATCTGGTGTCATCAGATAGACAAGCTTAGTTTGAGGGTTTTTTATATTATCATCAAATCTACTTAACTTTTCTGTAAGAGATTTAGTAGGATTTGGTTTATCTGTAAAATAAGTAAAATGTAGCTTACCTTCTGTATCTTTTACAACTTCAAAATTAGCTACCTCATTTTTATCCATAAGTTTTTGTATATATCCATAAGCTTCAATTAGTTTGTATTTCCCATAAATATTTTCATTAATTGTATTCTCAACACCAATAATGTATTCTTTTAAAGGTACACCTTCTTTTTTTTCGACTGCTGATTTAATAACATTGTAGTTTGTAAATATATTTATAAATGAAAAACCAAACAAAATCACTAAAAAAAATATAGTTGTTATAAGTTTTTTTATTAATAGCCTCTTCATATTCATTACCACTTTCCTTTTTAAAAATTAAAGTAAATGAATGGATTATAAGTCCCTTTTGTTAAATATGAAACACATATTAGAAACAGCGATATAATTACAAACGTGTATCCAAAATCAAGGATTTTGCTACCTGGTTCACCATCCACAATAAACTTATTCATTCTTTTTGCTATTGGAGTCGAAAATACTATTCCTGCTGTGAAAAAAACGATATATTCTTTTAAAAACATAGCTGTATAGTCACTCCAAAAACCATTTTTATAAAACTTAAACATACTTGAAACAAATCTACCTGCCTCCACTAAGTTGTCAGCTCTAAAAATTACCCAACCTAAATTAACAACAAATAAAACATACAAATTACGCGTTATTTTATTTGATACTCTTTTATCAATGGCAAAGAACTTTTCTACTGCTATAAAAGTAAAGTTCCAAAGCCCCCATAGTACAAAAGTCCATTCAGCCCCATGCCATATACCCGTAAGTAGCCAAACTATAAATAAATTACGTATGACTTTATCTTTATTTTTAATTCGAGAACCTCCTAATGGAAAATAAACATATTCCTTAAACCATGATCCTAATGACATATGCCATCTACGCCAAAATTCTGTGATAGATTTTGATATATATGGGTAATTAAAGTTTTCTTCAAATTTAAATCCAAACATCAAACCTATACCAATAGCCATATCGGAATACCCAGAAAAATCAAAAAATATTTGTAGCGTATACGCAACAGAACCAAGCCAAGCAAGACTTGAAGGTACCCCAGCAACTATATTCATTTCAAAAATACGATCTGCAACAACTGCCATATTGTTAGCAATCAATACTTTTTTCGAAAGACCTGTAATAAATCTGCAAGTTCCTATAGAAAATTTCTGCCAAGTTTCTTTTCTATTAATTATTTGATTAGCAATTGTACTATAGCGTACAATTGGCCCTGCTATTAGCTGTGGAAAAAATGAAATATATAAAGCAACATAAAATGGATTTTTTTGTACATTTCCATTTTTTCTATAAACATCTACTACATAAGACATTGCTTGAAATGTAAAAAATGAAATTCCTATCGGCAGCGCTATATTTGGTATATGTATTTTAAAATTAGTAATTTGAGTAATTGTTCTAACAGCAAATCCAAGATATTTAAAAAAGAAAAGCAAACCTAAATTAACAAAACACATCAAAACAAGAATAATTTTTGAAATCGATTTTTTATGTCGATATCGATCAACTAATAGTGCAAATACATAATTGCATATAATAGATACAATCATAATTAAAACAAACCACGGCTCACCCCAAGCATAGAAAAACAGACTTGCAAATAATAAAAATATATTTTTAAGTGTATTTGAAAATCTTAGAATATAATAAATCAATAATACCGCCGGAAAAAAATAAAATAAAAAAACTATACTCGAAAAAAGCATAAAATACCACCTCTCTCATTACCTACTGCTTATCTATAAGAGCATTTAAAAGAAATTCATTCCAGGAAGATGTTTTAGTATCATAAATACCAAATTCAGAACACAGCTCCCAATATCCCCAAGCAAAGCCCATTTCTTCAGCAGTTTTTCTTACCTGTTTGATCCATAGTTCACGATCTTTTTCAGGAGCGTTATTATTAGCTCCAAATTCTCCTAAAAAAACTCTTATTTTATTTTTATCTGCCCATGTCTTTACAGTAGAAAATCTTTCTTTAATATACTTAACTTCTGAATCAGTACCACTCCATGGGATGTTTTTTAAATCTTCAAACCCTTTATGGTATACATTTCCCTGAAATGTAAATTCATTTGGTTCATAAAAATGAAACGTTGCTATAAGATTTTTATCTTCAGGCAATTTTAAATATTTCAAACTATCTAAAGAGGAAAATTCAGTTGCTCCAACAATTATAAGTCTACTTTTATTACTCTTACGAACTATATTTATTGCTTCATTTAAATACTCATTCCATATATTAGATTTAAGATTTTTATTTGGCTCATTAAGTATTTCAAAAACAAGTTTATCTGGATAATTTTGATATCTTTGTGCAAGTTGTTCCCATATTCGTAAAAAACAATCTTTATACTTATCTGGTTCCTCCATTAACTCTAGAAAATGATGTAAATCTAAAATAACTACTAAGTCATTGCTTAAAGCATAATCAACATACTCATCAACTTCTTTCATAAAACTCTCTTCAATGATATAGTTTGGTTGATCCTTTGCATAATCCGAAAATCTTATAGGGATTCGTACACTATCAAATCCTGCATTTTTTATTAAGTCAAAGTACTCATTCTTAATTTGTACATCCCATTCAATGTTTTTAGGAGAATCTAAAGCATTTCCTATATTCATGCACTTATGAAAAGGTAATGTCCTTTTGTCTTGGTTTTGATATTTGATAAATATAAAGCAAAATATAATTATAACTATAAATACCACCATTATTCTCGTTGATTTATATTTTCTTTTTTCCATTTTATCCTCCATACAAAATAAGTAGTTAATATTATAATAGCTATTAAAGCAATAATTAACCTAAATAAAACAATAACATCTTCACGACTAAAAATATCCTGTGAACTTATTACTTTTCTCACTTCGTAATCTTTTGGGATTGTAAGACTAAATCCTTCCATGTCTTTCAAATTCAATATCAACGAGTCTGACAAAATAACTTCTAATATTAGATTGAATTTATTATTGATTACAGCTTTAATATTAATTTTGTCAACAACAGCATTTGGTAATACTGTTAATCTACCATTTTCTGTAATCGATACACCTTCAACTTCTTCCTCTAAGTAAAAAGTTACTTTATTTTCTTGTTTATGCTTAGTTACTAATTCATATTGTACAATGGATTCTCCCATTATAGGTTTTATTATATTTTTATCACCAACTATTTTTAAATTTAAAATTTCTTCTGGTAACGTTGAACTATTTGAAGAAATTAATTTCAAATTATCGATTTCCATTTTTTGAATAATATTTTCTTTAGTGGTAGTCTGGATACCGAAGAAAATAATATTTTCAAGCTTTTTTTTAGAAATCTCAAAATTTTCTAAGGGTATATGAACTATTCCTTCAAAATCATTGTTTACTTCAAAGCCATCTGTTTGAATATTTGTAACTTTTATATTATTGTTTTTTCCTTTTTGTAAAAATACAGATTTACCTTCTTCTAGCATAATGTATGTTCCATCGTTTAGAACAACAAATAAATTTATCTTAATCGGTGAGTCTGACAAGTTATTTATATGAAAAGCTAGCTCTTTGTAAGGTGACCAATCAACTTTAGAATTAATATAAAATTGAGATGTGTAATAACCTTTTTCTAACTTCATTGTATTTGTATTTATCTTTATCTTTTTATTTCCAGTTACTTGGCATTTATTGTTGCCTCCATTATCTTTTAAAGTCAAACTGTTAGGTTCAAGATCCAAGTTAGAATCCATGGCATATGATGGTAAAACGAAGCAAAATAATAACATAATAGATAAAGAATATAAAATTTTCATGTGTTTTTTTCTATATGGCATACTTACCTCCATCTTATATATAATGCATTTCATCAAATTCATCAGAATGGTTATTTTCAATTCCTGTATTTCCTTCCATCTTTTCTTTCGTTTTTTTACTAAAATTATTAATCCATTTTTTCAAGATAACTTCAAAGTTTTTATTCTGTGCAATATCTTCATAGTTTACAATTCGATAAAGCCTTTCATGTGATTTATTAATATTTTGAATAAATGTACAATTTAATGTAATTCCATGTTCTAATGGTATAATTAAATGTTCCGACTCTCTAAGTCCCATTCTAATTCTCATATATTCATAATTAAAATCTTTTAGTTTTACAATTCCATAGCCCACAGCTTCAATTGACTCATCTATAACAAAACGTGCCAATTTCCTATTTGACATTTTTTCTTTTTTTATTCTTTTAAATGTATTTATTTTTAAATCTTCAAATGTACTTCCGTCTGTATCTAAAACTTGAGGTAAAGATGGCTTCCTATCATAAATAATTTGTAAAAGTTGTTTTTTTTCTAATTCTTTAATTTCACAAATATAAAAAGAAAATTTCCACTGTTTTTTTATTCTATCTACGTGAACTATTTTAGCTTTAAAGTGACTTAAATACCTATCCGTTTTTAAAACTATTTCACATTCTTCTTTATAATCAATATATTTTGGAAAGTCTAATATAATTGAAAATCCACTTTCAGAAATATCTCTAGTTAAGCAATTAATTTTAAAATTGCTATTTTCGATTATACATTGCACTTTTGCCATAGTTCGTTCATATTTTCGATAAACATTTCTTCCTATCATAAAAAAAATAGACATTAGAATATTGTATAAATTTATTAACAACCAAAATAAAACCACTATCATTCCAATTGAACCAGTTGTAAAAGTCCATCTTATACAGTTTATAATTCCAACAGAAGATAAAATAGCAAAAAAAACATGAGGTAAAACTTGCATCAATTTGTATTTTTTATCATCTTCAACCTTCTCTTTTCTTGTTACTAAAAATTTTCTTTGTGATATACAAAGTGTTTCTAAAATAACAGGAATGAATAAAGATGGAAATAAAATATTTTCATATACATTTGTCCATTTGTTGCTACGAATATTACCTGATAATTTCCTAATACATGTATTCGTAAGTAAGTACATAGGTAACCAGAATATAAGAACCTCAAACAATGTGCACTTGACAACAATAACATTAAAGACAGTAAATAAAATCGGTGCCATTATGTATATTAGTCTTTTTAACGGAAAAAACCAATACAGTACAGATGCAATATAATTTAACCTTTGAGCTATACTAAGACCTTTTTTGAAAAGTATGTTATGCTTTCGCCCTGTTTGGATACAGCCTCTTGCCCATCGTTCTCTTTGCTTAATCAAACTTTTTAAGTCTGAAGGAGATAGACCTGATGCATGGACATCTTTTAATGCATAGCACTTATATTTTTTACTTTGAATTTCTATGCCAGTTGCAAAGTCTTCAGTTATCACTTCGGTGCAAAATCCTCCAATTTCATTTAAGGCCTCCCTAGAAATAATCGTATTAGAACCTCCATATATAACCGAATTAGATTTATTTCTCCCTACCTGGATATCTCGATAAAAATAATCCTGCTCATTTGGAATTCTAGATTCTGAATGCAAATTAAATTGAAATAAATCAGGATTATAAAAACTTTGAGGAGTCTGAACGAACCCAACCTTTTCACCTGTAAAAAAATATGGCACACATGCAGTTAAAAAATCATGCATCGGGATCATATCTGCATCCATTGTAACAATAAGAGGGGATGAGGTAAGAGACATTGCATTATTTAAATTTCCTGCTTTTGCATGTGTTCTTTCTATCCTCGTTATATATTTTATTTTCATTTTTTCACATAGAGCTTCCATTTCTTGACGGTTACCATCATCACATAAATATATGTGAACTTTAGATTTATCTGGATAATCCATATTTGAACATCCGTTAATTGTCTTATATAATAGTTCCACAGGTTCGTTGTATGTAGCTATAAATACATCCACTTCCGGATATTCCTTATTTTTAATTTCAGGGCATTTTGGAAATTGAATATTCGTCATATTGTAAAAATGTATTCCAGCTTCAAACATACCTATAATTTCTATAATTAAAAGATAAAACCCAGATACAATTGCAATTACTCCATATTCAAACGGTATTGTAAAAAAAATTCTCCATCCTAAATATATCAAGGACATAATTACGGTAACAACAACTAATATTTTATTTTTAACAGTCATCAAGTTCACAAGAGTCACCTTCCTTTTTTCCAGAATTGTATATAATTAATTCAATAAATCAATATACTTAAAACCCTTAATATTGCTAGTTTCACTATTACAAACCAGTATAAAATAGTATTCTTACTACTCTAACTTAATTTAATTATCTTAAATCATACATATTAAACTACAAAAAAAAGCTAATTATAACAAAGTTATAATTAGCCGGTTACGCTACTACATCAATATGGGATAAAGCGTCCAAGTCTACCCATACATCATCTGTTCTAATGCATATTATATATTTTTTTAAAATCAAAATAATAAATTTCAATTTATGCCCTTACGTCATTTCATAATAACATATATTTTGACAAATATACAACATTTTTTTGCAAATAATACCATAAAATGTTAATAAATGAACTTTTTTTTATTTTTTATACTTTTTATTTAAGCACAATTACCTTTTCAACTTTAAGCGTATAAATTTACCCCTATTTATACATATCTCTTTGCCTAACATTTAATTTATATCTTTAGATTTATATACTATTTTTGCTATTTATTTATAAAATAATTTTTATAAATAATATCAATGCATTAGATTTTAGATTTAAAATCAGGTATTTTAATTTCTAATTATTAATCTACAATTTTAAATATACCTGCTTTCTTAATATTGCTATCATTAACTTATATATCTATTATCTAGGTACAAAATTCTTCATATTTTAATAATATAAATTATATGACATAGATTTTTTCTTCTAGGAGGTGCATATATGAACCCTATTGTTCAAATAAACAATCTTTCTATGAATTACTACACATTAGAGGGAGAACTTGAAGTTTTAAAAGATATTAATTTAACTTTAGAAGAAGGAGAAATTTTGGCACTAGTAGGTCCTTCTGGTTGCGGTAAATCCACAATTATGAATATATTATCTAACCTTATAATTCCTACCAAAGGAAAAGTCATTATGAATGGCAAAATAGGATATATGTTTCAAAGAGATCATCTACTTGAATGGAGGACTATAATAGATAATATAAAAATAGGACTAGAGATACAAAAGAAATTAACTTATGAAGCTTTACAAAAGATAGAAAGACTTCTTAAGCTTTACGGTATTTGGGAATTTAGAAATAACTACCCAAAAGAGCTTTCGGGCGGCATGAGGCAAAGGGTTGCTTTGATTAGAACACTAGCTGTTAACCCCGATATACTTCTTTTAGATGAGCCTTTTTCAGCGCTTGATTATCAAACTAGACTTTTGGTTTGTAATGATATCGCTCAGATTATAAAGAATGAGAATAAGACTACTATAATGGTTACACATGATATAGCAGAAGCTATATCCCCCAAATGGCAACCCAATTTCCTACAGCTATCCCATAACCTTCACACAGCTATATTGTGGATTGCAATTATATAAAATTAAAAAAATTTAATTAGACATAAATTAAATTCAGTCTAGAAGAAAACATCCAGTATAAGATATTGTTCCCGCTCCATAATAATAAGGTATATTATTATCACTACAAACCTTACTAACTAATATTCCATAGGCTTCCATGGATGAAATAGCTTTCTGCGGAAATCTACATACACTATTAGGATATGTGCATTCTTCACATTGAAGGCAACAACCTGCTCCAAGTGCTATTAAATTAGGATATTCTTCTCTTAGTTCTTCTGTCATACTCTTAAACATTTGGTTGTGCTTTCCTTGTATTTTCATCATAGATTCATAATCCAAGGAATCTTCTAGTTCTCCTACAGTCTGAACAATTATACCATATTTATAATTACTTATATTCCTAGTACACTCTTCTAGAGTTCCACATCCCGGAGGACACGCCCAGTTTTTACCATACTTATTACATTTATTTGATGAACACATTTCTCTTACTTCCTTCATTGGCTTTATTGTCGTACAGTCTAAATTAGCTGATACAGTGAAACCTACCTCTAGTGCTCTCATTTTGATATATTCTATATTTTCCATTCTTTTCACCTTATCTCTCTATATTTGGGGAAATTCTAATTCATCAATAAAGTATTCTTGGAAATTAGGATTTGTAGCTAGTTCTAAAAACTCTATATCCCTAGCTATTTTTAAACTTGTCTTGTATTCATACTTATTAAGGGCACAAATCTTAGATCCTTGACCTGCCGCATTCCCTATAGGCTTTATTTTATTTCTTAGACAGGATGGTATTAATCCTATATCACATGCACTTTGTGGTGACATATAGTTTCCAAAAGCCCCTGCAATAAATACTTGCTGTATATCACTTAACTCAATCTCTAGCTTCTCTGCCATAAGATTTATTCCAGCTGATATTGCCCCTTTTGCTAGTTGTACTTCTCTAATATCCTTTTGACTTAAAAATATTTTTTCCCCATTTCCAGACTCGTTTTCAAAGACTATAACAAAGCATTTCATCCCATCTATTTCTACAATTCGATTACAATTATCTATCTTGCTACTTCCCTCAATCTCTCTTGCTGAGCATAATTTTCCACTATCATCTATAATACCAACCTTAAAAAGATTTGCTATAATATCTATAAGCCCGGATCCACAAATACCTATCGGCTTTGCTCCTTTTATTGTGGTGTATTCTAACTTATCTGCATTAAATCCTACATGATCTATTGCTCCCTCTGCTCCCCTCATTCCACACTGTATTTTAGCACCTTCAAAAGCAGGTCCTGCCGCAGTGGAACAGGTAATCATTCTGTCTTTATTTCCCATAACTAATTCTCCATTTGTGCCAATATCAATAACTAGTGTTAAAGCATCTAGCTTATGAAACTCTGTTGCTATTAATACCCCCACAGTATCTGCTCCTACAAATCCTGCAATATTTGGAAGCATAATAAGTTTTCCATTATTATTTATTGTAATGTCATAATCTCTTGCATTTAATATTAATCCTTCACTAAGAGAAGCATTATAAGGAGAATGAACTAAAGATTGTGGTGAAATTCCCAAAAGTAGATGGTGCATACAAGTATTTCCTACAATAGATATAAGGTATATTTTACTTTTACTTATTCCTGATTTATTAACTGATTCCTCTATTAAATCATTTAAGGCTTTTCTAATTAAACTGCTTAAATTATGAACACCATGTTCTATAGCATAATGTGATCTCATAATTACATCTGCACCAAATTTAGATTGGGGGTTTAGCATACTTACTACACATAATTCTTCGCCTGTTTTCCCATCTAGTAAATAGCCCACAATAGTAGTAGTTCCGATGTCAAATGCTACTGTATACCAAGACTCTTCTATTAATCTCAAATCTATTATTTCATTTTCACTCATTACTACATTTACTTCATAGTTATTTTTATTTAGGAATTTTGATAAATTTAATACCGTTGAAACATTCACAGGAATTGAACTTTCATCAATATTAGTATTTATAGCTACTGCATCTTTTAGTCTTTTCCAATCTGAGCTATTATCTCCTACCTTACACTTTTCAACCTTTACATCAATAGTCTTAATAATAGGGTCTACTTCAAATTTTCTCTCAATACCTTGAATTAAAATTTTATGATTATTAAATTTAGAAGCTGTATCTATTACCATATCTGCATCTACATAGGTAGCGCACGATTTTACAGTCTCTCTAGTTTCTCCTTTGATTATTTCAACAAGGCACTTACCACATTTACCCTGTCCACCACAAGGTGCATCTGGTTTAAGACCTGCTTTACTTTGTGCTTCTAATATGGATATTCCTTGACTTACTTTAATCTCTATATCTTGAGGTTTGAATAATAACCTAAATTCACTCACACTATACACTCCCGATCATTAATTTATTGCTATTGGCTTTCAAAAACATAATAAGGAGTATCTAGAGATATACAATCATATATAATCCAAATACTCCTTATTATTTTAATTAATCATAGGTTCTTAAGCTGATGCGAATGTAACAAATGACTTAGCTACTTGAGCCGCAGATGCTGCATCTTCTGTGTATGCATCTGCTCCTATTTCATTTGCAAACTCTTGGGTTATAGGAGCTCCCCCTACCATAATTTTTATTCTGTCTCTACATTCACATTCTAAAAGTGCTTTAACAGTATCCCTCATGGCAGGCATTGTAGTTGTCAGCAGTGCAGAAACACCAACTATAACTACATCTGGATTTTCTTTTACAGATGTTACAAACTTTTCAACTGCCACATCTACTCCAAGATCTATTACTTCAAATCCAGCACTTTCCATCATCATAATAACTAGATTTTTACCTATATCATGTAAATCTCCTGATACAGTCCCCATAACCATTTTACCTACAGATGATGACCCATCTCCTGCAAGATGTGGCTTAAGAACCTCTACTCCCTTTTTCATAGCACGGGCTGCAACAAGCATTTCTGGTACAAATATTTCATTTTTCGTAAATTTTTCTCCAACTATACTCATAGCATCAATCATACCAATATTTAGTATTTCTGATGGATTAACCCCTTGATCTAGTGCTTCTTGAACTAATCCACCAACTATTTTAGATTTACCACTTTGAACAGCATTTGATATTTCTTGTATCTTTGACATAATATTAATCCCCCCTTAACATTATTTTGATTAGATTTATTATCCACCCTATATTTCTACTTACTAAACATTTCACGTGATGTTGAATATAGTATTTCATATCCTTTGGCCATACGCTCTAAATTAGGCTCACGGAACCACATAATATAACGTCCACTTGCTCCTAAAGTAAGAATTCTTTCTTTTAAAGCTTTTTCAAATTCCTCATCTGATAAAGTTTGCTCTAATGCAAAGGCTCCTATTTGACCGAGTTTATCTCCATACTTATCCATTATTGCATTTTTATCATTACAAGAATCTTGGCCTTCCCAGAAATCAAACCCAACTTTACAGTAATTCTCAATTTGATTCGAAACTGATCCACATGAATGGAAGTTTACATAAAGCCCTATTTCATGAGCTGCATCAACTATTTTCTTATAATGTGGAAGCATTACTTCTTCAAATATTGCTGGAGAGAAGAAAGAACTTTTTTGAGTACCCATATCATCATGGAAAGTGATTATATCCGCACCATAAACTTCTTTTGCTATTTTTATTAATTCTATATGCCAATCAGCTAACTTAGTATAAAAAGCTTCAAGAGCTTCTGGTTCTTCTAGTAAATAGCAGAAAGCATCTTCAAAACTTGTTAAATCTGCAGTACGCTCAAACAATCCATTTACAATTATAAATATTGTTGGTCTATTTTTATCTAACACTGACTTGTAGTTTTCTTCATAATCCTTTTTCCAATCTATTTCTTTTAAATCAGGAAATACTAACTCATCTTCCCAATTTGTAATATCACTAAGTCTTCTAGTCCCCGGCTTTACCATGGCAGCATTAGTTAATGGCTCATATTCCCACTCTATTCCGAACCAGTCAAATCCACCTTCTACTCTTGCTTTTGCGTCTGGCATTACTATAGGTTGGATACAGTTAAAATCAGTTGTCATAGTTGGTAACCAAACTGGTTTTTCATTATTACATATTCTTAAAAAGTTCTCTCTTGCTGTTATAGGAGTATCAAATTTTCTAGTTGGGTGCGATGGCATACCATAAAATGACGGAATTGCAGGTATTGTTCCTATATCTCTTAATTCTTTTTCTTTGTTAAAAGGATATTTTCTCATTATAAAGCCCCCCCATAAATATATTTATACATTTATATTTTTAGCCCTTTGTGCAATCTCTCTTTCCATTATCGCAATATCACTATCTTTGATTTTAAACCAAATTAATGGTATTAAAGATGATGCAAGGAAAGCTATCGGTACTAAGAAAAATAGTGTTTTTATTCCATTTTGAGTTGATGCTGTAATTGCAAGATCTGGGCTATAATTGATGAATCCTAATACAGATGTTATAACAACACCTCTTACTGCAATAGAAATTTTTATAGCCAAAGAGCAAAATGACATTATTACACCTTTTGTATTTTTTCCTGTTTTGTGTTCACTATATGTTCCACACATAGAATATAAGCTTGTTGTATTTCCATAAGCTATTCCAAAGAATACTTGCCCTAAACCTAATAAAACTAGAAATGTAAATGTACTATTTGGTAGTATGTAGCATATTCCATGACATACTATAAAACCAATCATCCCAACAAAATTTGTATTCTTACTGCCTAATTTTTTAACTGTTTTTTGTGAAAATAAAGTACCTATTAATGTTGCCATATTAAATACTACTAGTATAAATGACATACTATTTGGAGCTCCTAGAACTACTTTTGCGTAATATGCAATAGATGCTACTATGGTATAGTAGGCTATTAATTTTAGGAAATCATATATTAGAACTAGTATTAATTGTGGATTTGATGCAACACCTCTCAACATATCACCAAAGGAAATCATATTTGCACTAGATAAAGCAGTTGATTTTTCTTCTTCAGTCAAAGGCTCATCATAGCCTTTTGTGATTATAAAGTGAATTACATAACATATAGAGAAAGTCAATGCTGCAACTAATACGGTCATTGTATACCCAACAACTTCACTATTTGAACTAGAGAAAAGGCCCAGGAAAAATACACTAAGTACTGGAACAAAATATGATGCTATAATCTTTCCTGCACTTGAACCTGAAGATAGTCTTGCTGAAAGAAATGCTCTCTCTTCAGCATCATCTGTAAGTGCTCCAACTAAGGCTCTATTTGCTGTCCAGCATATATTCCATACACCATGACTTATAATATATCCTGATCCACATATTAGAGCAGCGGTCGCATCTCCACCTATTTTTGTAAACATAAGGATAAAGAACACAACTACAACTGGAGGACAGTAGATTAGCCATGGACGGTATTTACCACTCTTGAAATTTACTTTATCTATAATGACACCTGCAAGCATTGTTGTTACTGCATCAGCTATTCCTGAAACTGAAGCAATTGCTGCAGACATTACTAAAGGAAGTTTTGCTACGTCGGTTAAAAAAATCATAAAAAATGCAGTTTCAACCGTACTCATAAAAGAAAAACCAACTTCACTTATTCCCCAAAACCTTTTTATCTTACTATTAATTTTTTTCATATATTGGATACCTCTCTTAATTTAAATTATGATAAAACTTTTATAATTACTTAATAAAAAGCTCGTAATCATTTGATTAATTAAAAGTACTAAGATTGTTTAACTTTAGCAAGAGGCCCTATAAGTCCTTCTCTATATGCTCCAATATATTCTAAACAAAACTCATCATTTTCTAGTAATGCATCTGTTGCATAAATCATGCCTAACATATCTCTGTTAGTTGGGTCAACAATAGCACTATCCATACCAGCATTCATAGCTAATACCATAAAAGCTTGATTTATATTTTTTCTAGCAGGCAGACCAAATGAAATGTTACTTAATCCACTAGTTATATGTATTGTTGGGTACTGTGCTTTGATTTGTCTGCAGCACTCTACAAATGTTGTTAATGCTTCCCCATCAGTGCCAAGAGTAACTACAAGTGGGTCTATGTGTATATGAGAAGGATCTATATTATATTCTTTTGCTTTTTTCATAATTCCCTCAAATACTTCCATTCTTCTTTCCACTGAATTAGGAATGCCTTTGTCATCACAAAGTAGAGCAATACATTCCCACTTTGAATCTGCAATAGCAGGGAATATTAAATCTATTTTATCTCCTTCTAATGAAACTGAATTTATCAGACCTGGCTTTTTACAGAAAGGAATTGCAGCTACACAGGCCTGTGGACTTGGGCTATCTATACAGATTGGTACATCAGTAACTTCTTGAACTAAGTCTATCAACCATTTTAAAGTTTCTACTTCAATAGTTTCTTCAACAGATGCACATACATCTATATATGTTGAATTTGCTTCTGCCTGTATTCTTACTCTGTTTCTAATAAAGTCTGCATCTTTTTCTGATATAGCTTTCGCCACCGCTGGAATTGATCCATTAATTTTTTCTCCTATTATAATCATTTCTTACCCCCCTAAAGTTATACAATATTAAATATTTCTTTGTTAATATAATTATAAATGATAGAATATTCTGAAAAAATACTACAATTATATTGATATTTTGGTTATTTTTTCCTACAATATGTACTAAGATTACTATGGGGGTGTATTATGAAAATTAGTATAGCAATTTTGATTAGAAAACTGCAGAATTTATATTCCTTTACTTATAAAGGATGTTTATCTCACGAATTGTGCCTAGAACGTCCTCTATATTACAACAATGGTGATGATATTCTTAGTAATAAAGTTTATATTTGTCAGAATTCAATATTAGACAATATACCTAAATCCACACTTATAATAAGTCTTGGACGTACTTTAAGGGATAGTGAGCTTTCATCTGATAATATATTGGAATTAGGAGAAGATATTTCTCCATTTGAGATTTTTAACACAGTTCAAAGCATTTTTGATATTTATGATAAATGGAATTCTTCACTTCAGAAGATTCTTAATGAAGATGGAACGCTACAATCTATGATAGACTGTAGCTTTGATGTATTTAATAATCCTATTCTCCTACAAACTGCAGATTTTACTATGTTTGCTTATTCTGATATAGTAAATAAACTTCCTGATGTTGCTCAATTAATAAATTCGGATAGTTTTTTTGAGTATATAAATTTATTTAAATTAGATCCTAAGTATAATGCTGCTAAAGATTTAATTGACCCTTTTATATTTCCTAGCCATGTGACAGGTAGACGTTCTTTATGTATTAATCTCTTTAACCACGGAAAGTATTCTCATCGCATTATCGTTTCAGAAAGTCTATCTAAATTACATGAAGAAGATGCTGCTCTTTTAGAACATTTTTCAAAGTATATTAAATTAGCACTTTCAAGACTTAATCTATTGAAATCTGATAAACTCTATAACCTAGATAATATTATTTTAGGAATACTTTCAAAGGAGATATCAGATGTCAGATTTATAGAGCAAAGCTTTTCTGAATTTGATTGGTTGCCTAATCATGAATACTTTTGTATAAATATAAAAGTAAGTCCATTCGATGTTAATAACCTAACAATAAATTCTATTTGCAATCGTATTGAATCACTACTTAAAGACTCCTGTGCTTGCTCATATAATAATGAAATTGTAGTTTTTGTTAATCTTACAAAATTTAATACTACTATTGATGATGTAAGTAATAGATTTATTTATTTTTTACGTGATTGTTACCTTAAAGCAGGTATTAGTAATAGCTTTACTGGATTTAGTGAGATTCTTCAATATCATACTCAATCGCATATCGCCCTGAATTTTGGTATAAATCACCATCCTTTTAACTGGATTCATCGATTTGACGACATAGCTTATTCTTATTTACTTGAATGCTGTACAAGTCATCTTCCCGCTAATTTAATTTGCTCAAAGAAAATAATTACTTTGAAAACTTATGATAAAAAAAATAAAACACAGTATTACCACACTCTACGCACCTATTTAGAAAACCATCTTAATGCAGCTAAATCTGCTAAACTTCTATTCATCCATCGTAGTACCTTCTTATATAGATTGGAGAGAATAAAGGAACTTATAAATATAGATTTTAATAATACAGATATGCTTCTGTACATTTTAATATCTTTTAGACTACTTGACAAAGAACAACTTATCATATCTATTGAATAATAAAAAAACCTTGAGTTAACAAGACTTTGCTTATAACAAATTTTTGAATTTTGATATCCATTTATAGTACTTATTAATTTTATTTAGACAAATCTAGTTCTAAATTTTAAAATACATTTTTTACCATTTAAAAAGATGTAGAAGAGGCTCTATCTACTTAACCGCAAACTTTATTTTATATTGGTGTATATTTCATGTCACCAATAAATTCTTCTATCTGAATATAAACTTAGTATTTCTATCATAATAGTAATTCTTTCTATATTTCAAAAACTTGATAATTTTTATTATTTCATCACTAAAAGTAATTTGATTTTCAAAGAGGGATTATTTTTTATGACACCTAAGAAAATCTGTAAAAATCGAATTTTTAATAGGAACAAGTATGCTAATTGATCGAGAAGGTGTTCTAGTAGAAGTCGGAATAAGTTATGTTGTTATCAGAGAATCTAGAACAAATGATTTGCTTATGTGTGATATATATTCTATTAAATTTGTAAGAGTTTTTGATGATCCAAGCAACCTTAGATTATAAAATAAAGGGGTATCTTAAAATAAGATTCCCCTTTTTATGATTTTCCATTATAGAACTAACGTAATATTACTTATACCAATCCGATTGTAGTGCATATTGTTCTACCATATTTATATTTTTAATAAAATCATTTTTATTAAAAATTTTATTTAAATTTAAAAAATATATACCTATTGCAGTCACTATTATTATCATTAATATAATTGTAATAATAGTATTTTTCATAACCTTATCCTTTACAAAAATTTTGTTACTAGTAAATTAATATTCAAATTTTTTATCCATACTAATATTAAATAAAAATAAATAATTATATTGTATATTATTATGGATAAACTTATTTTATTTCATTAAATTTTAATTTCTTCTAGGATTATCAAAACTTGGTGGAGTAGGGTTAGGAGGCATAAAATGCGTACCAGGTGTTGATAAATCAAAATAAAGTTTAGAATCTTCTGTAACTCCAAAGTCTTTATTAGATGCAGTATCTTTTACTTTATTCAACGCTTCTCTGAAAAGTGCATTATGTGCCTCTTCTCTATTTAATAAAAAATCTATCGTTTCCTTTACATACTTATCGTTTATTTGACGATACAAATATTCATATACTACTTTGGCTCTTTGTTCAGCAGCTATATTTGATAATAAATCAGCGGCTATATCTCCTGTTACATTTATATAATTTCCTGTAAAGGGTTCTCCCGATGCATTAGTAAGCATTGGCGCTAATCCTCCTAGTACATGACTTTCAATTGATCCTGATGTTACTTGTTCTACAGCTAAATCATGTCCATTTAATAAATTAATAGTTTGTGCAACCATTTCCATATGCCCTAATTCTTCAGCACCTATATCCAAATATAAATCTTTAAGTGTAGGGTCTTTTACTCGAAAACTTTGAGATAAATATTGAAGTGCTGCTTTTAATTCTCCATTAGGACCCCCTAATTGTTCTTGTAATAATGCTGCATATTGAGGATTTACTTTTTCTACTTTTACTTCTCTTAATAATTTTTTATCATGTTTAAACATATTTTCCCTCCTAATACTATTTATTTCAATTACTAGTATTACCTATGAAAGTGCAAAAACACTTCAATAATTTTCCATTAAAATAAAACAAAAAAACATTTATGCAAAACCTTGTTATAATTAAGTTCCTACACAAAAACATAACAGGTGGTGTTGCATAAATGTTTCA
>NZ_BDQY01000006.1 GCF_002724055.1 Tepidibacter mesophilus
ACGATAGTATGAAATGTTTTGAAATCTGATAGGATTTTATGCATTATTGAAATTTTAGAAAAGTTATTAATGTTCGTTAGATAATTAGAAAGTTTTCTATCAAATGTTATAACTACATTATACAAGGAGGAATATCATGGATAATTTAAGTATTGCTGGTATAAGAATAGATCAAAGAACAGATGCTGCTACTAAAGTACAAGAAATATTAACACAAAATGGAGATATGATTTTAAATAGGTTTGGTATGCATGATCCTATAGAAGTAAATACTGGTTTAATAACATTAAACTTAAGAGCAGAAAAAAATAGGATAAAAAATATGATGAATGATTTGAGTGAAATAAGTGGAGTAAGAGTAAATCATATGGAAGTGTAAAATAAAGCAGTTCAAGAAACTTGAACTGCTTTATTAATAAAAAGTAAGAGAAGTTAGTAGTTTTTTATACATGTAAGCCATGGAACGACTAGTGAATTAAGTTTTGTTAAAAGTATACTGATAAATATTATTAATAAAAACATCAAAAATAAATAGCTATTCTAGATAAGGAATATTTCTATAATAAATTATTTCAAATATTAAAAACTTAATTGGATAAATATAATTGATTAGTTATTGAAAGAAATAAAATATAGATTTAACTATTAGAATATAGTATATAAAATCATTCAATTTAATATAAAAGGAATCATAGGGCAGCTTTAAAAGCAAAATACAACTAGTCTTTAAATGTATATTTAGGGAATAGTTAAGTTTAGGAATACAAATATCAGTATTTTACTATCTATTCACATAAGTTTATTACATATAAACTTTATTTTATAACAACCACAGAATTACACTTTTTAATAGTCTGTGTATTTTGTGGTTGTTTTACCAATTTATATAATCAAATAATATGTATATATAATTCTATCACTACAAAATCTAAGCTCATCTAAAAAAATGTTAATAATTTCCCAATGATACTCTTAGTAATAATTTTACTATCTAACACTTTGCTTTCTTTAATATTTTGTTTATTTTTGATTGATATTGGATTAAATTTGAGTTTTAATATATCTTCTGTTTTAGTTATTAATCCGCCAAACAAATCATAAGATTTAATAAAACTAATATATATTGATTTTATTAGTACCACTTTCTAAAAAATCTAATCTTTATAGTAAAAAAGAAACAAACTTAAAATATTGAATTTTCTAAAAATTTAAACCGTTCACGTTGTTTATCTGTTATAATAATATAATATAGGCTTATATTTAAAAGGGGGTTAGAGTATGTCTAAGGTTATCGATTTTAATTTAGCTAAAAAAAAGATTAAAAACAAACAACAAAATAAAAATAATTATTTTAAAAAAATAAAATTCCAAAATAATAAGGTTTTATTAATGATATTCATAATTATACTCAGTATAGTTGGCTTGTTTTCCCTACTCTCTCCTGTAAAACAAACTAATAGAATAATGAATATAGAAATGAATAATAATTCTAGTATAAATAATAATTTAAATGCGAATATATACGGATATTATATTTGTTAAAAATATAAAATTATATTTTATAAAATATATAATTATTTTTTATTGGAATTAATTGTTCAATAAATAAACATTAAACAACTTTAAAAAAACAAACTTTCAAAATTCTTTTTTTTTTATTTTCTGAAGTTTCAATTAAATTATAAGATTTTATATTTTCACTACTATAACATATGATTTGAGATATATTAGTAATCTAATACGGTTTTTAATTCAAATAAAAGAAGCATACATTCAAAAGTGTATGCTTCTTTTATTTGAATACATAAAAAATAATTATTTCTGTTTTTTGAATATATAAAATCATCAAAATATTTGCGCAAGCTTTAATCTATTGATATTTATAATGAATGTTGTTATAATTACTTTAAATTCGTAAAGCTTTGGGATGAATTGTCATAAAATTCACTCAAGACAATCTATTTCATAAGTATATTAAAAGATTATAGCTCCAATTTTATAGTCTTTAATATAGAAAATATTTTATAATGTAATTATTTTTAAGAAAAATTATTTACATGAAATCGAAGGAGGAAACATAATGAACAAAACATCTAAAGATGTAATCGTAGTAGGATTCGCACTATTTGCAATGTTTTTTGGCGCTGGAAACTTAATATTCCCACCTGCTCTTGGACTTATTACAGGTGATGCTTGGGTACCTGGATTAATAGGATTTTTATTGACAGGAATAGGGATGCCTGTGCTTGGTATTATAGCTGCATCTAAAGCGGGCGGTAGTTTAAGTGATTTAGCTGATAAAGTTAATCCAACATTTAGTAAAATCATAGGAACTGTTATAATGTTAGCAATAGGACCACTTTTAGCTATACCTAGAACTGGTGCTACTACTTTTGAAATGGGATTTGCACCTTTATTCCCATCAATAAGTCCTATATTAGTATCTATTATATTCTTTGGGGTAACGTTATTCTTGGTTATAAATCCATCTGGAATAGTTGATAAGATTGGTAAAGTACTTACACCTGTTTTATTAGTATCTTTACTTGTTATTATAATCAAAGGAATAATTAATCCTATAGGAGCTCCTGCTGATACAGGAATGCAGAATGCATTTTCAAAAGGATTTACAGAGGGATACCAAACTATGGATGCTTTAGCTTCTATGGTCTTTGCTGGAATAGTTATTGGTTCTTTAATTCAAAAAGGATACACTGATACTAAAGACCAAATTAAATTAACTGTGATGGCTGGACTTGTAGCAGCAACTGGACTTGCTATTGTATACGGCGGATTAATGTATTTAGGAGCTACTTCAAGTGGAGTATTCCCTGCAGATATATCAAGAACGCAACTTACTATAAGTATTACAGAAAGAATATTAGGTAATGCTGGAAAAGGTTTAATTGGAATATCTGTAGCATTAGCATGTTTAACTACTGCCGTTGGTCTTACAGCAACATGTGGAGAATATTTCTCTAAGCTTTCAAATGGTAAAGTTGGTTATAGACCGATAGTTATTGGTATTACGGTGTTTAGTGCTGTGATGTCTAACTTTGGAGTTGAAGCTATAGTTAAAATAGCAGTTCCTCTACTTGTAACTGTCTATCCTGTAGGTATAATATTAATAGTTATGAATATATTTGATGATTACATACCTAATAAGGCTGCATATACAGGTGCAGTATTTGGAGCTGTATGTATAAGTTTATTCGATGCTTTAAATGCTATGGGTACTCCTATATCAGCTGTTAGCGAATTGATTACCAAATTACCTTTAGCTAGTTCGGGCTTTGCATGGATACTACCAGCTATATTGGGATCTGTAATTGCCATGGCTACTATGAAGAAAAAACAAGAAAATGTATAATAAATAAAAAAATCCTTATCGTCTATACAGGCGATAAGGATTTTTAAAAACCATATTTTTTTAACTTTAATTTTCTGAATTTTTCAATTAAATTCAATTTTGGGATTAGAATTAAGATTCTTTAAAAGGGGTGTGAAGATATGAACAAAACATCTAAAGATGTAATCGTAGTAGGATTTGCATTATTTGCAATGTTTTTTGGTGCAGGAAATTTAATATTCCCTCCTGCTCTTGGTATGCAAACAGGTACTTCTTGGGTTACTGGGTTTTTAGGATTTTTATTAACAGGGATAGGAATGCCAGTACTCGGAATTATAGCTGCTTCTAAAGCTGGGGGTAGCTTAAGTGATTTAGCTGATAAAATTAGCCCAGCGTTTAGTAAAATATTAGGTACTATTATAGTTTTAGCTATAGGTCCACTTTTAGCTATACCTAGAACTGGTGCTACCACTTTTGAAATGGGAATTAGACCCTTATTTCCTCAAGTAAGTCCCCTATTAGTATCTATACTCTTCTTTGGAATAACACTATTTTTAGTTATGAATCCATCCAACATAGTTGATAACATTGGAAAAGTACTTACACCTATCCTATTAATCTCACTACTTATAATAATTGTTAAAGGCGTTATCAATCCAATAGGAACGCCTTCTGATACACGAATCCAAAATGCATTCTCTAGTGGATTTACAGAAGGATATCAAACTATGGATGCATTAGGGTCTGTTATACTAGCTAGTATAGTAATCAATTCTTTAATTCAAAAAGGGTATACGAATATTAAAGATCAAGTCAAGTTATCAACTCTCGCTGGTCTTGTAGCAGCTAGTGGGCTTGCTGTTATCTATGGAGGATTGATGTATTTAGGAGCTACATCTAATACTGTATTCTCCCCTGATATTACAAAGACTCAACTTACTATAAGTATTACAGAAAGAATATTAGGTAGTACAGGTAAGATTATAATAGGATTAGCTGTATCTCTAGCCTGTCTTACAACATCAATAGGACTTACAGCAACATGTGGTCAGTATTTTTCTAAGTTAACAAAAGGTAAACTAAGCTATAAGTCAATCGTGATTGGGGTTGCTTGTTTTAGTGCAGTGATTTCTAATTTTGGAGTTGAAACTATAGTTAAGATAGCAGTTCCCCTTCTTGTAACAGTATATCCCATTGTAATAATATTAATAGTTATGAATATATTTGATGATTATATACCTAATAACAGTGCGTACTCAGGAGCTGTATATGGAGCTTTATGTGTAAGCTTATTTGATGCTTTAAGTGCTATAGGTTTCCAAATATCAAATATTAATTCTTTAATATCTAAATTACCTTTAGCAAGTTCTGGATTTGCATGGATACTACCTGCTATATTAGGATCTATAATTACAATGTCCGCTACGAAGTCCGCTACGAAAAAAACAACATAAAATTTAATTATTATCTTTAGATTAATTCTGCATATATAAATTTTAAAATGCATAGTTTGTTTATAAATAAAAAACATCAACTTTAATTTTAAAGTTGATGTTTTTTATTTGATTTTATTAAATTTTGTTATATAATAAAATTAAGAATATTTAGAAAAGTTTAACTTTTTCAATGGAATGGAAGGGAGTTTTAGTATGAATGTTTCTGATTATGATTTTCCTTCACCTAAATTTATTGTATTTCACTATTTTATAAAATGGTTTATAGATAATTTTGGTATAATACCCTATTTTATATTTATAGTCGGATCTATATTATTATTTTGTATGTATTCTCTTAGAAATAGTTTTAAGAAAAATCAATTTGATAAAATAGTTACGATATCAATATTTACATTAATAATAATTGGTGGATTAATAGGACTTGGATATGATATTAACAATGGACACCCTATAAATTTTAAATAGATAAATTAACATCTTTTAAATAAAATCATATATTATATGGAAGACAATTGAAAGGTGTTGAGATTATGATTAATAATTTTTTATATCCATATATGCCGCATATTAGGCAGGTTAAACCCTCTCATATTAGAGTGTTGCATGCTTCTCCAGATGCTCCACCTGTAGACATATATGCAAATAATAATCTAATAGCTAAAAATATACCTTATAAAAGTTTCACTCCCTATATTAGCGTACCTCCTGGGAATTATGTGATATCTGTTTTTGCATCTGGAACTAAACAAAATCCAGTT
Source organism: Tepidibacter mesophilus (assembly GCF_002724055.1). Lineage (GTDB taxonomy): Bacteria > Bacillota > Clostridia > Peptostreptococcales > Peptostreptococcaceae > Tepidibacter_A > Tepidibacter_A mesophilus. Next base: position 5,565 of record NZ_BDQY01000006.1, read on the forward strand.
TTAGTAAAAAACATTCAGATTCCAAATGATACTATAGCAACTGTTGCTGCTACTGGTTATGTATCTGATTTAGATTTATTACCTATACTAGAGCCTATAGAGCCTATACCTACTAATAAAACTATGATTAGATTTATTCATTTATCTCCAAACACTCCTAATGTAGACATAACTTTACCAAATGGAGCTATATTATTTGAAGATGTTGAATATGAAGAAGTAACAGAATATATACCTGTTCCACCAGGAAATTATACAGTTGAAGCAAAAGTTGCTGGAACTGATCAAACAGCTTTAATAGTACCTAATATTAACCTTAAACCTAACAGATTCTATAGTATATATGCAGTTGGTTTTTTAAATGACAAACCTCCTCTACAAGTTTTAATACCTCTTGATGGGAATAGTTATATAAAATAAGGGCCTCTATATTTATTAGAGGTTTTTTATTTTGTATATAAATAGAACTTACATATAATTCAAAAAATTGGTATAATCATTTAAAAGGAGATGATAAAATGAAAATTCTTATATTAAGTCTTTTAATAGGAATCTTATTAGGAAGTTTCAAAATTATTCCTAATAAATATCTTAAACTAAATTCAAAATTTCAATTATTTGCACTTATACTACTTTTGTTTTCAATGGGGATATCAATAGGATCTAATAAAGATATGTTTAATTCAATTAATACATTAGGATTGCAAGCCATATCTTTTTCTACTATGACTATAATATTTAGTACATTGGTGTTGTATCTAATAACTAATTTATTTTTTAATACAAAAGAATCTCAAAAGGAGGATACTAAAGAATGATATATTACATTTTATCAGCTCTACTATTAGGTATATTTTCAGGATATTACATAGTACCTCAGAATATATTAGAGAATATAGACTTAATATCAACTTTAGCTTTGAATTTGTTAATTTTATCTGTTGGAATTGACCTTGGAGAAAATAAAGCTGTTTTTGAAAAAATAAAAGAACGAGGATTTAAAATTCTTTTAATACCATTTTCAGTTGTTATAGGAAGTTGTATTGGAGGAATTATATGTTCGTTTATATACAGAATTCCTATAAATGTATCACTTTCTATATCATGTGGGTTTGGATGGTATAGTCTTTCTGCTGTCATATTGTCTAAAATATGTAGTGCTCAAGTAGGAACTATAGCTTTTTTAAGTAATGTTTTTAGAGAAATGTTATCTGTTATATTAATACCTATTATAGCTAAACGTATGAATCATATAACATCAATAGCACCTGCAGGGGCTACTTCTATGGATTCTACTCTACCTATTATAGTAAAGTGTACAGATGAAGAAACTGTTGTAATGGCATTTATAAATGGAGCCGTACTATCAATATTAGTGCCAGTATTAGTACCACTAGTTTATAATTTATTTGGATAGATATATGTTTATGTAATTTTAATGGGGAAGTGATAAAAAGTATTTCATTACTTTTTATCACTTCCCCATTTTGATAATTCGTTAGGTATTAATCCGGATTTTTCAAGCTGTATAAATATCTTCAATGTATTTTTAAGATCTCTTGATTTCGTTGTTATTCTTAACACACAGTTCATAAAAAAACCTCCTCTAACTATCTTATTCTATAAATAATATTCTTAAATATTAATAATTATTCTAAGAATTATAACTTAAGGAGGTTTTTTAAATTGTATATGTATTTATATTAAAAAGCTTTTCCGGAATTTAAAATATTTTTAGAATCAGGGGTAAACAACTACATAACCTTCTCATAATTTACTTTATATAGACATAGACCTTGAGAGTATGCAGTAGATCCTGCTATTGATCTATCTTTACTTTCCAGTATATTTTTCATATAATCAGGTTTGAACTTTCCATGACCTATATCTATTAAGGTTCCAACTATAATCCTAACCATGTTATGTAAAAAACCGTTTCCATTTATCTTAATATTGATAAAACCATTTTCTTCTTCTATTTCTATAGAATTTATAGTTCTAATATTAGATTTCTTTTTTGATTTAGAAGATTTGAAGCTAGAGAAATCATGTTCACCTATAAGATGTTCGCTAGCCTTTTTCATATTATCAAGATTAAGTTTATGTGGAATATGAGTTGTATATTTTCTTAAGAAAGGATCATGTATTTTATTGTTATCTATTTTGTATAAATAGGTTTTTGATATTGCATTATATCTTGAATGAAATCTAATATCTACCTCTTCTATATTAATAATAACTATATCTTGAGGTAAGTAGTTATATAAATATTCATGCATTTCAGAAAGATTCATTTTGGAATTAGTTTTAAAATTTGCTATTTGAGCAATCGCATGAACGCCAGCATCCGTTCTTCCAGATCCTATTATTTCTATTTCCTCATTTGTCATTTTAGAAACGACGGCTTCAATCTTAGATTGGATAGTTGAATCTGAAGTTTTTAGTCTTTGCCATCCTTTATACTTACTTCCATCATATTTAATTGTAATTTTAATATTTCTCATCATTTAGTATTCCTTTCTATTGTAGAATATAGTTATATTTTAATCATAACATTTTTTTACTATTATTATAACAAAAATAAAAAATTCATAATGCTTATATACGTATATAGTAGACTAATTCTAATATTCTTGCTTACTTAAAAAAATATAGAATATAATTTTCCTAGAAATAAAAAACTACCTATTGTATAAGTAGTTTAATTAGTTATAATATTTATAATTTCTATCATACTACTTCCTTTTTTTATAGTTTTTTCTCCTACTCTGAGTTTGGAACTTAAATCTAAGGATTTTAGTAGTATTAAAAAATCATTTTTATTAAGTATAAGTTCATTTTCATATAAAATATCAGCCACTTTATTGGAAGTAAATCCATTTTGAATAATTATTTTTATATACTCTTCTTTATTGTTTTCGTTTAAAGATTCTTTATTTGTAACTTGATTATTATCTTCTTGATTTTGGGAATTGTTCTTTGTTTTATTTATTGTCTGATTAAGTTGATTTTTTTTTGTATTTTCAGTTTGGTGATAATCCTTATTTATCAATATATTTATAGAAGATCCTATTAATAGTCCTATTGATATTCCTATTATTAATATTAGTGTAAATATTTTATTCAATAGATTTCCCCCTAGTTTAAACAGCATATCATGTTAATATTTTACAATAAATCACATCCTTTATCAAGTAATTCAAAATAAAATTGAGCTGTTTTATCGAGTTCTTCGCCAAATAAAGCTATAATCTTTTTTTGTCTATTTTGACTAGAAAGAATAATTTTACCTATATGTCTATTTTTTCTTTTTAGTTTTTCTATTTTATATCCATTTTTCAAATAGTATTTTATATAATCTAACTTATTATTCATAATTCACCTCTAATAAAATTAATATAGTTTATATATAATTATTATCAAAATATTAATTATTATTATGAATTATGAATAAAACTAAAAAAATCTTTAAAACAAGGCTTTTTTAATTGATAGAAAAGCCTATTGTTTTTAGATTAGTTATAAATATATATATTTAAAAAAATATATTAACAGAGATTAATTATATACTTATATTCTTCGTTTCTACGTCGTATGTTTTTCATTGTATCCCAATTGCCATGACCAGGGTATATAATAATATTATCATCCCATTTTGAGACTATATTCTTAATAGTAATTATCATATCCTCCTCGCTACCTCCTGGCAAATCTAATCTGCCTATTCCATCATTAAATAGGGTGTCTCCTGTGAAGATTACATTTTGGTGTCTAGATTTTAAGCAAATTCCACCTTTTGTATGACCAGGAGTATGGATTACTTCTAAAGAGATATTACCTATTTTTATAATTGAGCCATTTGAAAGTACTTTATTTGCATCAATTGATATTGGTTTTCTATCTGATTGCTTAGATAAATTTATGCTTGGATTTTTGAGACCTTTTAAGTCTTTTTTATGAACTGATATATTGCTATTATATTGTTTTTTTAAATCGTTTACAGCTCCTATGTGATCATAGTGGTGATGAGTAAGTATTATATCATTTAACTTTAAATTATTTTTATTTATATAGTCTATTAATACTTTAGAATTATCACCAGGATCTATAGCAGCAGCATCAAGAGTGCGCTTATCGTGAATTATATATGCATTAGTACCTATTTTACCTACAACAAATCTTTTTAATATCATATTAAGTCTCCTTTACTATATTAGGTTAAATATATTATATAATAAAGGAGACTTAATCCCAAGAACTTGTATATTTATTTTTAACTATTTAAAGATTCTTTCATTTCATCATATGTCTTTTGCAAGAAATCTTCTATCATATCTTGTGTGATTAGCTTTTTGATAGATGAAGGTATTGTCTCGTAAAATTTTTGTACTACCCATTGGAATTTTTCATCATCATTTTCAAAGTTTTTCTCAGCATAAAGCATAAGTCTATATGCTATTTCCTTTGCTTCCTTTATAGCTATTTTTTCACCAAATATCTTGTAAATATAATATATATATCCAGAACTGATTAAAAGAATAAACATTATCCACACATATATAGAATTAAGCATATTAATTCCTCCTTAACTTTTTTATATATTATATTTACGAATATGCTTATAAGTGATTAATATTACTTAATCGGTATGCTTATATTGCTTTTAAAACAGTGTCAACATTATGATGATTCAATAATTCTTTCATTTTATTTTTTGCATTTATAAACTGCATATATTTAATATCCGATATTCTAGAATCTCCATAAACTCTCCAACCATTTATTTTTGTAAGTTTCAATGAAGGGTGACCAATAAACCCTAGTACATCCTTCAATGGATACCCTAGAAATATACCTATTTCATCTGGGATATCACCCGTTTTCATTTTTCCTATTATAAAATCAAGGTATATATTAAGATTGTAATTATTAGGATACCCTATTGATTGTAAAAATTTTAAATTTCTATATTCTGATAATATATTATTTAACTCTGTTGAATTATAAAACAATATTTTAGTACATTTGTTACAATAACTAAATTCTTTGTAGAATATCTTATTGTTTTTATCTAAAATACGTTTAATTTCTGTTAATCTATATGAATTTTGTTTGTCAGAGTAAGGAAAACTTATTATTTCAGCAGGTTTAACACCAAATATTACAGGGCCTAGCAATTGTAATAGCCATTTTGTAAAAGAATGTGTATTATCGCTTATGCAAAAACAGTTATTCAAGTTATTATTCATATATATAAACCACCTTTCAAATAAATTTAGCACAATTGAAAGTAAAACTCATTTTCAATTATATTAATATAATATTACAGTTTTGTATTAAATGTCAAATAATTTGTACTTTAGATTAGATATTATATTAAGAGAATATTTAAACTAAATTAGAAGATAATAACTGTATAAATTAAATAGTTACATGGAGGTTTAAAAATGAAAGTATCTTCTAGTTTGAATGATAATATCAAAACATTGAAAAAAACTCTTCCTATAGATAAAAGCTTTGATATTGTTAACAGAGAATGGACTATAGGAAACACAAAGGCTAATTTTGTGTTTATAGATGGATTTACTAAAGATCAAATAATGTTATTTATTATGGGTAAGATTCAATCTATAGATATAGAACATGTCAATATCGATGTAATAAAAACTCTTTTAAAAAATGATATTCCTTATATAGAAGTTTCTACTTTTTCTGATTTTGAAGACATGGAGCGGGCAGTACTTTCCGGGAATACAGCTTTATTTATAGATGGACAATCAGAAGGTATACTTTTAGATGTACGAGAATACCCTGTTAGAGGACCGCAAGAGCCTGATTTGGAAAAGGTTACGAGAGGTTCTAGAGATGGATTAGTTGAAACTATAATTTTTAATACAGCTTTAATCAGAAGAAGACTTAGAGATCCAGGTTTAATATTCGAACTTACAACTATAGGCTCTCAATCCAAAACTGATGTTTCTATATCTTATATAGACAGTGTTGTTGACCACGATTTTTTAGAACAATTAAAAAGTCAATTAGATAAAATTAAAACTAATTCTTTGATTATGGGCGAAAAAACGCTTGAGGAGTTACTTATTAAGAAAAAATGGTTTAATCCATTACCTCAGGTGCGCTTTACAGAAAGGCCCGATGTTGTTGCTGCTCATTTATTAGAAGGACATATAGCTATTATAGTTGACAATTCTCCAAGTGTTATGTTGCTACCTGTAACAATTTTTCATTTTACTCAACATGCAGAAGACTATTATCAAAACCCAATGGTAGGTACTTATTTAAGATGGGTTAGATTTATATCTATGATTTCTTCTATGATAATAAGTCCGTTATGGCTATATTTGGTTTATAATCCAGAGTTATTACCAAATTCGTTAAAATTTATAGGTCCATCCGAAGTTGGTAACATTCCGTTATTTATACAATTTATTTTATTAGAAATAGGACTTGATACACTAAGACTTGCATCAATACACACACCTAATTCATTATCTACATCCATGGGAATTATAGGAGGATTAATTCTGAGTGAGTTTGCAGTAAAGGTTGGTTGGTTCACTCCAGAGACTATACTTTATATGGCTATAGCGGCTATTGGAACTTTTGCTACACCTAGTATAGAATTTGCTATGGCAATAAGAATATTTAGGCTATTTATACTTATTATAACTGGCATATTTAAAAATATAGGATTTTTTATATCCTTAGCTATAGTATGTACTATAATTTGTACAACTAAGGGCTTTGCAAATCAGTCATATTTATGGCCTTTAATTCCATTTAATAAAGATGCTCTTTTAAATATATTATTTAGAAAGCCTATAGTAGAGATAAAAAGCAGTAAAAAAGATTAATCTTTTTTACTGCTTTTTATAATATTGTATAAGAAGGTTACTTTATACTTCTAAGTCTATACTTAATCCAAGTTTATCTTTAAATATATCAATTATAGGGTCAACCTCAATTTCTATAAACTCGACTACTTGTTCAGACGATCTACCTATAAAGTTTATTGGGTCCATTATCGATAAAATTTCATCTTTAGTCATTTTAAACTCAGGATCATTTATTATTTTTTCTATTAAGTTATTTTCTCCACCTAATTCTTTTACATTTTTAGCAGACTCCATTGAATAGACTCTTATCTTTTCATGAAGATGTTGTCTATCTCCACCTCTTTTAACTGCCTCCATTAATATAGTTTCTGTAGCCATAAAAGGAAGTTCTTCGTCTATATGCTTTTTAATCATATTTTCATATACAACCAATCCATCAGTAACATTAATACCAATTTCTAGTATTGAATCTATAGCAAGAAATGATTGAGCTATACTTAATCGTCTGTTTGCAGAATCATCTAAAGTTCTTTCTAGCCATTGTGTAGAGTGAACCAATGCTGGATTTAATGTTTCTGAGATTACATATTTACATAATGAAGATATTCTTTCGCTTCTCATAGGGTTTCTTTTATATGCCATGGCAGAAGATCCTATTTGATTTTTAGCAAAAGGCTCCTCTATTTCTTTTAAGCTTTGAAGTAGCCTTATGTCGTTAGTCATTTTGTGCATACTCTGAGCTATAGATGATAGAGTTGATAAAATTTGATAATCTAACTTTCTAGTATATGTTTGTCCAGTTACTGCATATGATTTTTTAAATCCCATACTAGCTGTAACAAGTTTATCCAATTTTTTTACTTTATCATGGTCTCCTTCGAATAAACTTAAAAAACTTGCCTGAGTACCTGTAGTACCTTTGACTCCTCTTAACTTTAAGTTTTCAAATCTATCATTTAAATCTTCAAAATCTATTAATAAATCTTGAATCCAAAGAGAAGCTCTTTTTCCAACAGTAGTTAGTTGAGCAGCTTGAAAGTGTGTAAATCCAAGCGTAGGTAGATTTTTATATTTAAAAGCAAATTTTTTTAAATTATTAATTAAATTGACAAGTTTAACTAATATTAATTCCATTGCATCTTTCATAATTATAATATCTGTATTATCTCCTACATATGCACTAGTAGCACCTAAATGTATAATACCTTGAGCATTGGGACACAAAAGTCCATAAGCTTTAACATGAGACATAACATCATGTCTTGTTTCCTTTTCAAATCTTTTCGCATCTTCAAAATTTATATTATCTATATTTGCTTTAAGTTCTTCGATTTGATCATTAGTTATATTAATTCCTAATTGCATCTCACATTCAGCAAGAGCAACCCATAGTTCTCTCCAAGTTTTAAACTTTTTTTGTGGAGAAAATATGTAACTCATCTCTTTACTTGCATATCTTTGAATTAAAGGATTTTGATAACAATCGTGTTTTTGCATGATATCCTCCTTGAAATATTTATTTTTTTCATATCACAATAGTATTATACAATATAATGCGAACTTTAACAAATGTTTTTATGTTAAATGTAAGGCAAAATAAAAATAAGCTTAATACTATTTAAATAGCATTAAGCTTATTTTACTTCTAACTGATAAAAAATATTATTAATTTTTTATATTAAGTACAGATTTTAAAAATCCTATATTTTAATAACTTTGATGAAAGGGCTATATTTACAATTATTTTTGAGCAACGGAGTCCGTATAGGACTCGTTGGCGATATGAACTATGCGATAGCATGAATCAAATTTTATATATTAGATAAAGTTTGTTTTATTCTATTTAATCCTTCTATTATATTTTCCTGAGAAGTTGCATATGACAATCTAATATAATTGTCATTTCCAAAAGCTACTCCAGGGACAACAGCTACATAAGAATTCTCTAATAGATAATTTGCAAAGTCCATGGAATCTTTTATATTATAAGTTCCTAGTTTTTTACCTATAAGCTTTGATATGTTAACCATAACATAGAATGCACCTTTAGGGGTATTGCACGAAATATTAGGTATAGCATTTATAAGCTCTACCATTTTTATTCTTCTTTTATCAAACTCATTTCGCATATATTCAATTTCAGATTGATCTCCTTCTAAAGCTTCAATTGCAGCATATTGAGCTATAGTATTAGGATTTGATGTAGCATGACTTTGGAGATTAGACATTATAGTAGCTATTCTTTCATTAGAAGCTGTATATCCTATTCTCCATCCTGTCATAGCACAGCACTTTGATAATCCATTTACAACTATAGTTAATTCTTTTATCTTTTCATTTAATGAAGCTATGCTTATATGATTTTGATTATCGTATATAAGCTTTTCATAAATTTCATCAGAAACTACTATTATATTATTTTCTACAGCTAACTCTGCGATTTCTTTTAATTCCTCTAGTGTATATACCGATCCAGTAGGGTTAGATGGACTAGTTAGTATTATAGCCTTAGTTTTATTAGTTATGTTTTTCCTTAAATCATCAATATTGTATTTGAAGTCATTATCTTCACTACAGTCAATTAATATAGGTTTAGCTCCAGCCATTTTGACTAATTCAGGATAGCTTACCCAGTACGGAGTAGATATTATAACTTCATCTTCAGGATTACAAATAGCTTGAAATATATTATATAAAGAATGTTTTGCACCATTAGATACAATTATCTCTTTGGGATTATAAATAAGGTCATTGTCTACTTTTAACTTATTGCATATAGCTTCTTTAAGAGCAGGTATACCAGATACTGCTGTATATCCTATATTGTTGTTTTTAATTACATCAATAGCTTTGTTTCTTATGTTTTCAGGAGTGTTAAAGTCAGGTTCTCCTACACTAAAACTTATCACATTAATGCCATCTTCTTGCATTTTTTTAGCTTTAGCACTAATAGCTAAAGTCAATGATGGTGAAATATTACTATGTTTAATTGAAAGTTCCATAATATCGCTCCTATCTAATATATAACTTTATTTAAATCTAATATCATTATACCAAAAGTTAGTAAAATTTAGATAATAAATCTAAATAATTTTTATAACATATTTTTTTTATAAAATCATCAGTATAATTTCTTTTTAATAGTTCATCTATTATTAAGTACAAATAAGTACAGTCTTTTAAAGGGTTTATAACATTGCACCCATCAAAGTCTGATCCAAATCCTATACATTTATCTCCACCTATAGTGGTTATTCTTTCTATATGATCTACCAATGAAGGGATGTCTTTATTTTTACCAACAAATTCTTCATAAAAATTAATTCCTATTACTCCGTTTATATTAGAAATATCTCTTATTTGATCATCTGTTAGGTTTCTTTTATGTTCATTTATATAATTACTTAAAGAGTGAGAAGCTATTATAGGTTGTTTAGTTAATTTAAGAACATCATAAAATGTTTTATAAGATGCATGAGAGACATCTATTATCATATCCATGTTATTCATAACATTAATAACAGACTTTCCAAAATTGGTTAATCCAAAATCAGTATTTTCCATTGTTCCACAAGCCACCTTATTTTTATAGTTCCATGTTAAAGTTAATGATTTTACACCCAATATGTTTAATGATTTTATTATTTCTATATTGTCATCTATTATATGAGCCCCTTCTATTGAAATAATAATTCCTACTATATTGTCATTATTCATAACATAATATAAATCATTCTTATTTTTTATTATTTTTATACTACCACTATTTTTTTCATATTCATGTAATTTGTTTATATACAATATAGCTTTAAAATACGACTCTGGAAAAGGAATAGTATAATCTATATATACAGCCATAAATTGAATTTTTACATTGGATTTTAATAATTTTTTTAAGTTTATATGAGTGATATCATTATCATAAAAAGACAGATTATTGTCTTTTATTCTAGTTATACTATCACAATGGCTATCTATTATTTTATAATTCATTTAGTTCACCTCTTTTTATCAATTTTAAAAATTGAACTGTATATTTATTTCTTTGATTTATATATATTAGATTCATCATTATCTATAATATAGTCAATATTATCACTATCTACAAAATTAATTACATACTTATATCTGCATGCATAGTTTTTATCACTCCAACCTAGTTTTTCTTTTAGATTTTCATCTTTTATTCCACATTTTAAAGAAAATGTTGCGTATGAATGTCTAAAATCTTTTGCGGAATAATTACTAAGATTAGCTATAGATAAAGCATTTTTTACTATAAGTCTAACATTTCTATCGGTAATAGTATTACTATTCCTACTTTTGAAAACAAAATCATCCATACTAGTAATATTTGTAGACTCTTTATAGTCCATAATTAGATTCCATGAATATTCCGGTAGTTGCACTATACGTTCCTTTTTTTGAGTTCCTATTTTACATGAATAAATGTTTCCATTATCAACTATTAAGTCTTTCCATTTTAAGCTTATTAATTCATTTAACAAACATCCTGTGCTAATTAAAAAAGAAATTATAGCCCTATCTCTTTTTTTTAAATGAGGAAATATAGATATTAATTTATTTAATTCATCAAGACTTAATACATCATTTTTATTTTTAATTCTAGATACGTAAGGTTTATTTATATTAGCAAAAGGATTATTCTGTATATAATTTTCTTTTAATAAAAAATTATAGAAACTATGTAAGTAACTATATATTTTTTCACAAGTTGACTTAGCATATATATTATTAATATGTTCTATGAATTGTTTACTTTCATTAATATTTATATTTAGCAAATTCTTATCATTTAAAGTTGATTTAAATAAGACTATTTTATTTAAATAATCATATTTGCTTAAAGGTTTAAGCTTTCTAGAAAATTCTTTAAATAGTTCATATTCATATTCTGATAAACCATTCATAAATACTCACTTCCTTTAATGTTTTTAAGGTTATATTAATTATACTTAAAATATTCAAATATAAAAATCACTAAATTATAATATTTCTAATTTAATAATTAAAATCCTTTGAAAAAATCCAATTTAACTGATATACTTTATATGTTAATTTTATAGAATGTATTAAAATAGATAATTTGAAGGAGGTTTTACTATGAGCGATATTTTAAAAGCTATAATCCTTTCTATAGTAGAAGGGATTACAGAATTCTTGCCTATTAGCAGTACTGGTCATTTAATCCTTGTTAATCAATGGATAAATTTTGAAGGTAATTTTGGATTTTATTTTAATGTTATTATTCAGTTCGGGGCTATTTTATCTGTTGTAGTCTTGTATTTCAAAAAGCTAAACCCTTTTGAGAAATCTAAAACACATATACAAAAACAACAGACTATTAGCTTATGGTCAAAAGTAATAGTTGGATTTATTCCAGCTGCTATATTAGGTTTTTTATTTGCGGATATAATAGAAAATTATTTAAATAATCCTATAGTAGTAGCTGTAATGCTTTTTGTTGGTGGTATTTTTATATTAGTTTTAGAAAATAATTCTAAAAGAATTAAAATAAATACTTTTGATAAACTAAGTTATAAAACTGCTTTTTCAATAGGTATGATTCAATGTCTAGCAATGATTCCTGGAACTTCAAGATCAGCTGCTACAATTATAGGAGCAATGATTTTAGGAACATCAAGACAAATAGCTGCAGAATTTTCATTTTTCTTAGCTATACCTACAATGGCAGGTGCGACAGCTTATTCTGTACTTAAGATGATTAAAGGTGGGGTTACAATAACATCTAATCAGTGGATGGTATTATTAATAGGAATTATAGGCTCGTTTATAATAGCTACTTGTGTTATATCTTTTTTTATGAATTATATACAAAAAAAGGATTTCAAAATATTTGGATACTACAGAATAATTCTTTCTGTAATAATACTATTTTCTTACTTTATTAAATAAAATAAGAATGTGGGTAATTACCTACATTCTTATTTTATTTAATATGTATTTATAAGTATATTAATATACAATAAAAAGATCTTCTAATAATTTTTTAAAATTTAATTTTTATTTATACCATTTTAGAGGGAACCTGCAATCATTTTTATTATATCACTATTCTCTTCTTTAAACGTTGTAATTATTATAATTTTATCCAAAGCACATGTTAATGCCGTACATATCATATTTAAATTTTTTATAAAATTGTTAATTTCATTATTAGAATTAGAATCATTCAGATGATGCCCATATAACATTTCAATCTGACATAGTATGAGGGCTTTATACTCTAGATTATTTATAGAATATATGTTAGATATTGTTACTCCATTTTTATTGCTTAAATTAGTTAATTCGTCATTTGAATATACATAAGGTATATTGCTCTCCTCTAATGCTTTTCTTAAAATATATTGAAAATATATCATATTTCCATTTTTTAATTTTCTTTTATTATACGGATATACAATTACTATATCTGAATAATCAAATCCTTTTTTTGTTATTAAATATTCTATCTCCCATATTATAGATTTAATTTTTTCTTCTATATCATCTACAAATATAATTTCTACATCTTCGCCTTCACTTCTTAAAGATTTTGTATTTAAATAATAATCATCAGGAATATTAATAGCAAAATTTCCTACATAATTTTTTATATTACATCTAAATTTATTTACAAACGAAGAAATTTTTTGTGTCTGTTTATAATTATATTCAAGTGTTATGACATGGTCTAAATTCATATTTTCCCAAAACCCTTTAAATGATTTAATATTATTTTGTATATCTGCGGATTTATCCACTGATATATTGAAAATATTTTTAGATTTAAACAATATCCCTTGAATGAATTTTATTTCTTCTTCATCAAAGTTTTCGCAACCATCTATAAAAATTCCTTTGTATATTTTTTTTTCTTTTAATGTATTTTTTACTTGTAAAAAAACATTTTTAAAATATTTAGAAAAGTCTAATTTAAGTTTATTGTAATCTATTACTAAATTTAAATCCTTAGCTAACTTAAATATAAATCCATGATAATTGTATATGTCTAAATTTTCAGGCGTTTTATATAATAAACTAATTTGATTTTTAATATCATTCATTAACTGCTTGTTATATGTTATAAATAAAAATCTTTCTTTTGGATATAATTTAGTAAGTTTTATAGCTCTTGATATTAATATAGTCGTTTTAGAACTTCCATTAGGGCCTATAAATAAAGTATTTCCATATTTAATAGAATTAATTTTTTCAATTTGAGAAGGACTTAAAAAAACTGAATTATATTTATATTGATCTTTAGAAAATAAAATATTTTTGAAAAATTCATTTTTTGAATTTTCTTTACGACATTTCTTTATTAAATGGTATTCAGGTGAAATATAAAATCTAAATAGATTTAAAATAACATCATCATTTTCACCCATAAAATACTTATCTAATATGATTGTATCATTAATTAATTCATTATATTTAGTATTATCAATAATATGATTATTTATAAAATCATTCTTTTTATTATTTATTTCAATATATGGCATAATATATATTAAATTATATTTAATATCTAAATTAAAACTTTTTAATTTTTTTTCTAATGTAAAATATTCTTCTTCCATTACCTCTATTAACTCATCTTCCAGTATAGAATATATTTCTTCAGTAGTATCCATGAATTTAATAAAAAGAATATTATTGTCTTTAACATACATTAAATCTATATTAATGCCGTTTACAGGAACTATTTTTGTTATTCCTATGCCATTTAAAGAGTCTATACAATTTTCATAAAAATGCATCTCGCTATCTTTTATTCTAAGAGAATCTAAATTAGAATGAATATTCTTTGAATATATTTTCAATTGTATCCCCCTTTTCTTTTTATATTATTATATCATTTAATTATTAATTTTCTAGTATAACATGTCATTTATTACTTTTTTTAAATATGAAAATGTAATCTAATTCATTAGTTCTAAAAGCTCTGTTTATTAATTGTATAAAATTTTTATCGTTAGATTTATTTAAATATATAAGATTTATTATTTCTTTATTATTTCTAAGTTTGTATAATAGTTCTTTTTGTACACTTAAAGATATACTATAAATAATGTAAGATTCCCAAATTTTTGCGTTATCCGAATTTAAAGCTTTAGTATTTTTAAAGTTAATTATAAATTTTTTAAAGCTAATCCATTTTTTTCGCTCTTTATATCCTAATCTTGTTAATTTAGATTTAATAATATATATATTATTTATAAGCCCAGATATAATAAGAGTGATAGATAAAATATGAAGGTATGGAGAATATTCAAATATAAAAAAAACTCCCAATAAAATTTTAAAATATGAATATAAATATAATAAAAGTTTTATTACTTTATTTTTTTTTAGATATCCATAATTCTTACACTCTTCATATACTTTTCTTTTCCAAGTATTATAAAACCTCTTAAATTCTAGAAATTTTTTTTCATCTTGATTATATTTTTTTATATCATCTAAACAAACGATTTTATCATTTTCACTAAAACAAAATAACCAGTTTAATAAATACTTTTCATGTATTTTCAAATTTTCATCGCTTTTATTTGTTAATAATAATTTGTATTTTTTATTAATTTCATCATTCATTTCTGAGATATATCCTTTTCTTATCAAGTCAAGTATAGTTATAAGAAAATCTCTACTTGTTATTTTTTTATATTTCATTATGCTAATCATAATTGCTGGCGTACAATCTTCTGGTAACTTTAAATTATAATTTCTAGGTAGTTTACCTTTTTGAAAAAGCAGTCTATCAAAAAATAAAACGATTACATAAAAAAACTCTATAATTAATATAGAAATAGATAATATGTTAATTTTATCAATCCTAGATATTGTGTTTTTATATATTTTTTCAATATTAAGTTGTTCATTCACTAGTTTTTCATATAATAAGTACTCATTATTCTCTTCAATAGTATATACAGGTATATCTTGTTCTAAAAATATTGCTAATTCTAATTTCATATTCTGTGGAAAGTTTTCTATATTATAACTAACTTTATTTCTTTCAATATGTATATTTTTATACAGATATCCATGTTGAAAAGCTTTAATATTTTTGTATCTTTTACTATCGGCAAAATATATAGATATGGTTAATTTTTCTACAGGTGAACTATTATCAATATCGAAAATTTTAAATTTTAATTCATCACCACCATTATGTCTGATAATAAAATCTTCTAAATCATATTCTATTTTATATATTTTAGTTTCAACATTAGATTTGTTATAGACTCTAAAATCTAAATTGTAATTATTATTGAATAAATCTAATTGTAATTGTTTTTTATTAGGATATAATTCATATGCTCTTAAATTATCTAATTTAGTATCATCTCCTAAATACAGACTTCTTGTTACTCCCTCAGATTGAGAATGGAATTTATATGTTATATTCTCTATAATATGAGCATCACCTTTAGCATCTACATTTATATACATTCTTAAATTTTCAATAGAATAATTTTCTTGTGAAAATACAGGTTTTATTAAAAAAGCAAATATTATTAGCGCTATTAAATTGATTTTTTTTCTTATTTTAATCACCTCTAATCTATATTATAAACTATATTTGATAGGTATTTTTATTAAAATTAAAAAGACTTAGAATCTTTTTAGATTCTAAGTCTTTTTAATTTTAATAGTTATTTATGTTTTTGTGCTGAATCTTTAATACAATCTTTAATTAAATAAAATTTTTTGATTAAGCAGCATTCAGGCTCTTCGTATTCATGTATATATGAATCTAATAAATCTTTTATTTGATTAAACTTTTGTTCATCATAAAAATATATAGAATCTAACTTATTAGATATAGAATTGAACAATAAGAACCTTTTTTTAAAATATTCATTCTTCATTATATTACAAACACTCCTTAAATCAATCTTTTACAATCTACATTCAGAGTATTTGCTAAAAAATAAAATTTAAAACATGTAAAATAAAATTTTATTTTTCGACATCAAATAGTACTGTTAATATCATTTTAAATCTCTCTATTGCTAGTAAAGAATGATTTATATTAGCAGGCATAACTATAGTTTCACCTTTTTTAACTTTAAAGCTTTCTTCACCTATTGTAATCATAGCCTCTCCATCTAAAATAGATACCATGGCATCGCCTTCAGATTTATGGGTACTTATTTCTTCATCTTTATCAAAAGCAAATAAAGTTATATTTACATACTTATTTTGACTCAAAGTCTTACTAATAACAGTTCCCTTCTGGTATTCAACTAGTGATGTTGTATCAATTGGTTTTGAAAAATCTATGTTTTTTATAAAATGCTTATTCATTTTATTTCCCCTTTCCATTATAAAATTTATTTTTATTATTTACATTATAAAATAAAGGTTGTATCTATTAAGTAACATATGTTACTTTTGTGTTGTTAATTTTTATGTTTTTTAAACTTATATTATTATCTTTTACTAATCGTCCATTTCTTATTAAAATATTTTTTATTTATTTTTAAAATGAATATCTATTATTTTTTCAGCTAGCCTTTTTTGCGCATTTGCCTGTGCAACTAGCATTATTACAATTAAAAATAACTGTGATAAATCTTGGTTCTCTTTTTCGATATCATTCGTTTTTTCCTTTATAGATCTTATATTTGAAGATATAAAATTTTCAAAATCTTGAGTCTCGTTATCTTTTAATTCTAAAAAAATTGAATATATATCATCTAAAGACAGTACATCATCTTCTGTATTTGTCATATCTTTAAGTATAGGCTCAAATAATAGTTTTATATCATCTAAAGATAATACTTGTTTTAGATAATATACCAAAATCATTAGTATTATATGTTGTTTGCTATATTTTTTATTATTAGATGGCATTAACAATCCTTGTTTTGTATAATTATTAATCATTGTTTTGGTTAATATTTTATCATAATCATTTCTTTTTAAATTCGACAATCTTTCATCTATAAAATTTGTCACTTGGTCCATATACAAATTTAAATCGGGTATATCTTTTAGTTCTACTTTATCTCCTAAACATAATTCTTTTATGAGTTTAATTAATTCAGTTTCATCTATCATTTAAATCACCTCTCTTATATAATATAGTATTCAAAACTATATATCAACATATGTATATGAAATTCAAAAAGTTTTATTATTAAAAAAAATCTAATTATAGATTAATAATCCCAAATTATTAATCTCAATTAGATTTTTTTATTTATAGGTAAATTATATAATTTTCTGTTACTAACATTCACATTCTTCTATTTCAATACTATACTTTCCGCATTTAATACATACTATAATGCTGATTATATAACTATTATCTACAATTCTATTTTTCAACATTTTATTAAAAGATGTATTTGCATATTCTTCAGAGATATTACTCATTACATATTTATTATTTTTAGTAAATGCATAAAAATAATATTCAAGAAATTTGAAGTATTTAGATTTTTCTGCTACTCCATTTAAGCAATTTTGGCAAGCTTGATCGTAATAACTTACATCAAATTCTATATTCTTTTGCTGTTTTAATAAATGGATTATTTCTTCATGAGTAAGTCCAAGGGGTAAATTGTTTTTAATATTTTCATAATCTAGACAATTAGAAATATCTATACTGTATAGATTTTCATCAAATTTGAATGTATATTTTCCCATATTTTAACTCCTTTAAATCAATAATATGTTAAGTATCTCATATAAGTAACTGATTATCAATATATATCAATTATAACTTTAAGCTAAGTTATCTATAGCAATATGATATTTAGGATCTTCTATTATATTAACCTCTAGTATTTTTTCTGCATCCTTAATAAATTGATAGCATTCTACACTTAAATGTTTCAAATGAAGCGTTTTTCCTTCTGATTTATATTTTTCTGTTAATGCATTTATACTTTCAATTCCAGAATGATCAAATACTCTTGCATTTGCAAAATCTATAATAACATCTTCAGGATCATTTTTTATATCAAATGAGTCAGAAAAATTTCTAGCAGAAGCAAAGAATACAGCCCCTCGTATTTTATAAACTTTCGACCCACATGTATCTATATATGAATCTACATCTATTCTTTTCCCTTTTTCCCATGCAAAGACAAGTGATGATACAATTACTCCTAATCCAACAGCAATAGCTAGATCTGTAAATACAGTAACTACAGAAACTAATATTATAACAAAAGCATCTGATTTTGGGATATTTCTCATTATTTCAAAGCTAGACCATTCGAATGTAGCAATTACTACCATGAACATTACTCCTGTTAGTGCAGCCATTGGAATTCTTTCGATTAAACTTGATCCAAATAGTATAAATCCTAGTAAGAATAAAGAAGCTGATATACCTGATAATCTATTTCTACCACCCGATTTTATATTTATCATACTTTGACCTATCATTGCACAGCCACCCATTCCACCGAAGAACCCAGTTATTATGTTAGCTATTCCTTGTCCAACACATTCTTTGTTGCCTCTACCTCTAGTTTGTGTAATTTCATCTATAAGAGTTAATGTCATAAGTGATTCTATTAGTCCTATAGATGCAAGGATTAATGCATATGGAAATATTATTTCTATAGTTTCAATATTTAAAGGTATATTAGGTACATGGAACTTTGGTAAAACACCACCTACATGAGCTATATCGCCTACGGTTTTAACCTCTATTCCCAATACATTAACTATTAATGAAACAAACACTATTCCTGCCAATGGCGCTGGTATTATTTTAGTAATCTTAGGTATAATATATATGATTGCCATAGTTAAAACTACTAATCCTACCATTAAAATCAATTCTTTACCTTGCATCCAATACATATTTCCACTTTCATCAATAAATTTAAATTGATTAAATTGAGCTATACCTATAACCATAGCTAATCCATTTACAAAGCCTATCATTACAGTGTGAGGTATAAACCTTACAAATTTACCCAACTTACATAATCCTACAAGTATTTGTATAATTCCCATTAAAACTACTGTTATAAATAAATATTCTACTCCATGTTCACTCACAAGATCAACTATAACCACAGCTAAAGCACCAGTAGCTCCTGATATCATTCCCGGTCTTCCTCCGAAAATAGAAGTTATAAAACCTACTATAAATGCTGCGTATAACCCAGTTAATGGTTGAACTCCGGCAACAAATGCAAATGCTATAGCTTCTGGTACAAGTGCTAATGCTACTGTAAGTCCCGATAGTACTTCGTCTTTTAAATTGATTGTTTTATTGTTTTTCAAAGATACACCCTCCTTCTATTTTTTGTCGCAAAAATTAATAATATCATGCTTTTTAAATTAAATCTATAACAAAGATTTAAATTTAATTTTTCCGAATCTTCAAATACGGATTTTATATTCTTAAAATTTAGATTTATAAAATTACATTAATATATATTTGAAAATACATAAATTTTGTATTCCAAAAAAACTCACTCTATTATATAATTTTAATTGTGTTATTTTTTAAAACTTTACTAAAGGAGATTTTATAATGAGTATATTAACTGTAAGAAATTTAAGTCATGGTTTTGGAGATAGAGCTATATTTAACAATGTATCATTCAGACTTTTACCAGGAGAGCATATAGCACTTATAGGTGCAAATGGAGAAGGTAAATCTACTTTCATGAATATAATAACAAGCAAAATAGAGCCAGATGAAGGTAAAATAGAATGGGCAAAACGTGTAAGAGTTGGTTATTTAGATCAACATACGTATTTGGAAAAAGGAAGGACTATAAGAGATGTATTAAAAGATGCATTTAAGTATCTTTTTGACTTAGAAGCAGAAATCAATTCAACATATGATAAAATGGGTGAAGCAACACCAGAAGAGCTAGAAGATATGCTTGAAAATGTAGGCACTATTCAAGATATATTAACTAATAATGATTTTTATGTTATAGATGCAAAAATTGAAGAGGTTGCAAAAGGTTTAGGTCTTACAGAAATAGGATTAGATAAAGATGTAAACGATTTAAGTGGAGGTCAAAGAGCAAAAATATTACTTGCAAAATTATTATTAGAAAAACCAGATATTTTATTATTAGATGAGCCTACTAATCATTTAGATGAGCAGCACATAGAATGGTTGAAAAGATATTTACAAAACTATGAAAACGCTTTTATACTTATATCTCATGATATACCATTTATAAACAGCGTTATCAATCTAATATATCATATGGAAAACCAAGAACTCAATCGTTATGTGGGAGATTATGATAATTTCATCCAAATATATGAAGCTAAAAAACGCCAACTTGAGGCAGAATATAAAAGACAGCAACAAGAAATAGCTGAACTTGAAGATTTTGTAGCTAGAAATAAAGCTAGAATTTCAACAAGAAATATGGCTATGTCTAGACAAAAAAAATTAGATAAGATGGATAGAATTGAATTACCACAAGAACGTGTAAAACCAGAATTCAATTTTAAACAAGCTAAAGCTTCTGGTAGATTGATATTCGAAACCAAAAATTTTGTAATTGGATATGAGGAACCATTAACAAGACCTCTTAATATCAAAATGGAAAGAGGAGAAAAAATAGCTTTAGTAGGTGCTAATGGAATTGGTAAAACAACTTTGTTAAAAAGTATATTAGGACTGATACAACCTCTATCCGGAACTGTAGAACTTGGATACGAGCAAAATATAGGTTATTTTGAACAAGAAATAAAAGATGGCAACAATAATACATGTATAGAAGAGGTTTGGCAAAAATTCCCTTCACTTACTCAGTATGAAGTTCGTGCAGCACTTGCTAAATGTGGTCTTACTACAAAACATATAGAAAGTAAAGTTAAAGTTTTAAGTGGTGGAGAACAAGCAAAAGTAAGACTTTGTAAGCTTATCAATACTAACACTAATATATTGTTGTTAGACGAGCCTACAAACCATCTTGATGTAGAAGCTAAAGAAGAGCTTAAAAGAGCTTTAAAAGAATTCAAAGGAAGTATACTGCTTATATGCCACGAACCTGATTTTTATAGAGATATTGTAACTGATGTATGGAATTGTGAAGATTGGACTACTAAGATAGTTTAATATATAATAAAAAAATCCGCTTAAGCGGATTTTTTTATTATATATTTTTAGCAATTTCAATTGCTTTATCATAATCTGGATGATTAGTTACTTCAGATACATATTCTACATGTTTTACTACATTATTTTCATCTAAAACAACAATTCCTCTGGCTAATAATCTAAGTTCTTCAATTACAAATCCATAGTTCAGCCCAAATGATAAATCTTTATAGTCTGATACGGTTATAGATTGTTCTATTCCCTTATTTGCACAAAATCTACTTTGAGCAAATGGTAAATCTACACTTATAGTTATTATTGATGTATTTTTTAATTCAGATGCTTCTTCATTAAATCTTATTGTCTGAAGTTCGCATACACCTGTATCTATAGATGGAACTACGCTTATAATTTTAACTTTAGATTTTATATCACTTAATTCAAATGGAGTCAAATCATTATTAAAAGCTGTAAAATTAAATCCTTTATCTCCAATTTTAATTTCATTTCCTACAAGTGTCATAGGGTTTGAACCCATAGTTATAATTCCTGTTCTTTTATTCATAATTAATAAAACCTCCTAAATTTTTATTTCATATTATATAGTTACCCTACAATTATTAATATAAACATACTATTATTAATGTTATTAAAAAAGAGAGCCATTAGAATCGATTCTAAGGCTCTCTTTTTTTAATAAGATTTTATTTCTGTCCAAACTCTATCGTATTCTGTTGTGAATTCGCCTAAATCAATAAATACTTCTCCATTTTCAAGAACATCACCTTTAGGATATGCTAATTCATTTTCTCTAACTTCTTCAGATAAAAGTTTTATAGCTTCTTTATTAGGTGTTGAATATCCAACATATTCTGCACATTTAGCAGAAACATCTGGTCTCATCATGTAATCTATAAATAACTCAGCTTCTTTTTTATGTTTACTAGTAACAGGTATGGCCATACCATCGAACCATAAATTAGTTCCTTCTTTTGGAATAGCATATGCTAAATCAGGATTTTCTTCTATCAGCATCATTGCATCTCCAGACCAAGTAAGAGCCATGGCACCTTCTCCTGCAATCATCATATCTTTATATGTGTCAACTTCATAAGCTTTTACTAAACTCTTTTGTTCCATTAAAGCTTTTTTTGCACTTTCTAGTTCATCTAAATTTCTGGTATTTAAAGAATATCCTAATTTTTTAAGAGTAATACCAATAGTATCTCTAGAACTATTAAGCATTAAAATATCTCCTTTATATTTAGCATCCCACAATGCATTCCAGCTATCTATTTTAGTATCGACTTTTTTAGTATTATAAACGATTCCCATAGTTCCCCAAAAATATGGAACAGAATATTTATTTTCTTTGTCATAATCTAAATTTTTAAATTCTTCACCTATATTTTGAAAATTGCTTAAGTTGTTCATATTCAATTCTTGTAATAGATTTTGATTTCTCATAGCTTCTATCATATACTCAGATGGAAATATTACATCATAATCTGTTCCACCTGCTTGTATTTTTGCAAGCATTTCTTCATTGTTTCCATATTCCTCATAATTAACTTTTATTCCATACTCTTTTTCAAAATCTTTTAATACTTGAGGGTCTATATAATCTCCCCAGTTGTATACATTTAATTTGTTGTAATATCCGTCTTTTGTTAATCCATCTTTTCCTGAACATCCAGAAAGAGCAAAAACTAAAGTGAGGCAGATTAAAAAGCTAAATATTTTTTTCAATAAAAGCACTCCTTTTTATTTAGATTTTTTTGTTCTTTTTTCTATTATTAATAATAATATTAATACACCTAAAAACATCAATGTAGATAATGCATTAATTTTAGGACTTACACCTCTTTTTGTCATAGAATATATTTTTATAGACAATGTACTTACGCCTGAACCTGTTGTGAAAAAGCTGACTATAAAATCATCTAGCGATAATGTAAACGCAAATAAAGCTCCAGTTACAATTCCAGGTACTATTTCAGGAAGTACCACTTTAAAAAAAGCGTATAATGGTGAAGCTCCTAAATCAAGCGCAGCTTCCTCAAGATGAGGATTTAGTTGTTTTAGCTTAGGTAATACAGATAAAACAACATAAGGTATCGTAAATGATATATGAGCTATTAAAATAGTGGTCAATCCCAACGTCATTTTTAACCATGTAAATAGGGCAAGTAGAGAAACGCCTATAACTATATCAGGATTAACAACAGGTATATAAGTTATATTTAAAAAAGCAGTTTTGCTCCTAGGTCTCATTTTATTTATTGCAAGAGCAGTAATAGTTCCTATTATAGTGGCTATTACTGAAGCTAATGCAGCAATTATAAATGTATAATATAGAGATTCCATTATAGATGTATCATTAAATAACTCTTTATACCATCTTAAAGTAAATCCATTCCAATTTCCTCTATATTTAGAATCATTAAATGAATACATTATAAGAAGGAATATAGGTAGGTATAAAAATAAATATATCAACAATGAATAAGATTTTTTTATAATATTTTTTACCATAATTTCCCTCCGTCTTCTCTGTCTTTATTTCCTAAGATTTTCATACTTATAATTATTATAAACATCATAATCATAGAAATAGCTGAACCAAATTGCCAATTTCTAGCTACTAAAAATTGGTTTTGAATAAGATTTCCAAGAAGTATAGACTGCCCGCCTCCCAATAAGTCTGATATTACAAAAGTACTTACGCAAGGCATAAATACCATGGTTATTCCAGATACAACTCCGGGAAGGCTAAGTGGAAAAATAACTTTTTTAAATGTATAAAAAGTTGTTGCACCCAAATCGGATGATGCTTCTATTAAGCTATGCTCAATTTTAGATAAAACTGAATATATAGGAAGTACCATAAATGGTAAAAAATTATATACCATGCCTAATAAAACTGCAGTATCCGTATAAAGCAGTTTTAAAGGAGTGTCTATTATATTAAGAAACATTAAAAGTTGATTTATAATACCTTGTTCTCTTAATATTCCCATCCAAGCATAAGTCCTCAACAAAGTATTAGTCCAAAGTGGTAATACAAATAATAACATCATAAGGTTTCTTTTTTTAATATCTGATCTAGATAGTATATAAGCCATAGGATATCCTAATATAAAACATATAAGTGTACTTTTTAGTGCAAGCATCAAAGAGTTTATAAGTACATTTATATATATAGGCTCCATAAATTTTATATAATTTTCTAATGTAAAAGTATAAACTATTTGACCATAAGTAGATCTTGAACAAAAACTATATACTCCGATTAATAACAGTGGAACAATTGTGAATATGATTGCCCATATTCCATAAGGGATAGAAAGGCATTTTTTTTTCATATCTATCCTCTCCTTTTCATTACATGGATTGAATCTGGTTCTATAACAAGTCCCACATTATCTCCGATTTTTGACATATGTATGGTGTGCACCATCCAATTTATATTTTTTTCATCATTTACTATTATTTCGTAATGCACTCCTTTAAATACAACGGTTTTTACTGTTCCCTTAAGCATTCCATGTTCTATATCTGTTATTTGTATATCTTCTGGTCTTACTACTACATCAACTTCCTCATTTTTATCAAAACCTTTATCTAAACATTTAAATACAGTATCCTTTATATTCACTTTATAATCATCAATCATAATAGCTTCTATAATATTACTTTCCCCAATAAAGTCTGCCACAAACCTATTTTTAGGTTCATTATATATATCTTCAGGTAATCCTATTTGCTGAATTTCACCTTCACTCATTACAACGATTCTATCCGACATAGTAAGAGCTTCTTCTTGATCATGTGTTACATATATAAAAGTTATGCCTAATTGCTGTTGCATGTTTTTAAGTTCTAGTTGCATTTCTTTTCTCAGTTTTAAATCTAGTGCTCCAAGAGGTTCATCTAAAAGAAGTACCTTAGGTTCGCATACTAAAGCTCTAGCTATTGCTATTCTTTGTTGTTGACCTCCGCTTAGCGAATCAATGCTTCTATTTTGAAAACCTTCTAAATTTACAAGTTTAAGCATGCGTTTTACTTTTTTATCTATTTCGTCTTTACTTAGTTTTTTGATTTTTAATCCAAAGGCTATATTTTCAAAAATATTCATATGTGGAAATAATGCATATTTTTGGAATACAGTATTTATTTGTCTTTTATATGGAGGGACATTGTTTATTTTATCTCCTTCAAAATAAACCTCTCCGTGGGTTTCATTTTCGAAACCTCCTATTATTCTCAATGTTGTCGTTTTACCACAACCGCTAGGCCCTAATAAAGTTACAAATTCTTTAGGTTGTATGCTTAAATTTATATCATGAAGAACCTCTTTATCTTCATATCTTTTATTGATATTTTTAAGTTCTATTATGTTCTTATTCAACAATAAACTCCTCCTTAACTCTAAAGTAAGCATTACTCAATTTATATATTGTCTCATATTTATTCATAGTAAACTTTTTGTTTCCTAAAAATAAACTCAGGTTATAATTTTAAAACTTTTGTTAAGTTTTGTCAACCTAAATTAGGAATAATATCTAGATATTATTCCTAATTTATCATTTAAAAAGTATATAAAAATATCATAAAAATGAAATTTTTATCGCAATTATTTTCTGTGAACTCTGAAAATTGAATAAATTCGTCTTTTTTAAGTTTGTTTTTTTTGAATAAAATTCAGAATTTTATTTCTTTTATCTTTTTCATTGTTAAGGAAACTGTTTTCATGTTATAATCATGTCGAAATAGGAATGATTATATTTATATAATAACTTTATTTAAAAGAGGAGGAAATTTTTATGAAAAAATTAGGTTTATTACCTAAACTTATCATCGCTATCATCCTAGGTATCGGTGTAGGTTCTATCCATAATGAGTTTTTAGTAAAACTATTAGCTACATTCAATGGAATATTTGGTAACTTTTTAGGATTTGCGATTCCACTTATAATAATAGGTTTCGTAGCTCCAGGTATTGGTGATTTAGGTAAAGGAGCTGGAAAAATACTTGGTATTACAGCAGGAATAGCTTATATTTCTACAGTGGTAGCTGGTTCTTTAGCATTTTTTACCAATAGCATTGTGTTCCCTTACTTATTAACTCCTGGTAGCATGAATTTAGTTAATGCGGATAATCCAGAACATTCTTTAGTAAAAGGATTTTTCCAAGTAGATATGCCACCTATAATGGGTGTTATGACTGCACTTTTAATTGCATTTACTTTAGGTTTAGGTATTGCAGCAACTGAAGGCGATACTATAAAGAAATTTATGAAGGAATTCCAAGGAATTGTTGAAGGTTTAATATCTAATATAGTCATTCCTTTATTACCTTTCCATATAGCAGGTATATTTGCTAATATGACATATGCTGGTCAAGTAGCTACTATAATGTCTGTATTTGCAAAAGTATTTGCTCTTATACTACTTTTACATTTTACTATGATAATTGTACAATATTTTATAGCTGGTACATTAGCTGGAGCAAATCCATTTGTTTTAGTTAAAAATATGATTCCAGCTTATTTTACAGCTATAGGAACTCAATCTTCAGCTGCTAGTATACCTGTTACACTTGAACAAACTAAGAAAAATGGAGTTAATGATGGTGTTGCTGAATTCGTTGTTCCTCTTTGTGCAACTATACATTTATCAGGAAGTACAATAACTCTTGTAAGTTGTTCTATGGCAGTTATGATGTTAAATGGAATGACAGTTACTTTTAACTCTATATTTGGGTTTATATTAATGTTAGGTGTTACTATGGTTGCAGCCCCTGGAGTTCCTGGGGGAGCTGTTATGGCTGCACTTGGTCTTTTGAAGACTATGCTTGGTTTTGATCAAACTTTAATATCTTTAATGATAGCACTATATCTTGCTCAAGATAGTTTCGGAACTGCTTGTAATGTAACCGGTGATGGAGCTATAGCTATCATGGTTAACAAAATATCAGGTTATAAACTTTCTAAAAATAAGAATAAGCAAGCAGCTTAGACAAGCAAAAAAAGTAGTTATTAAATTTTAATAACTACTTTTTTTTATACTTACTTTTTCAAGGGTTTAGGTCCAAAGTATTGATATAGATCACTTCTTAACATACCATTATATAATTTTCTCTTTTTATTAGCTTTTCTTCCAAATTCATTTTCAAATTCATTATACGCCGTTATTATGTAAAATGACCATGTATCCAATTTATTAAAAGGAAGAGATATTTCTTTGTATAATTTTTTTACACTTTCTTTATCCTCTAATCTTTCTCCATATGGAGGATTAGTAATTACAAATCCATACTCATATTCACTTTCTAAATCTCTAGCATCCTGTTTTTTGAACTCAATGTACTTGTCGACATCTGCAAGCCTAGCGTTTTCTTTTGCTATTTCAAGAACATCATCATCTATGTCATATCCATATATTTTAAAATTAATATCAGTTTTCATCATATCAAAAGCTTCTTTTCTAGCTTTCCACCATAGTTTTTTATCTAACAAACTCCAATTTTCTGATAAAAATTCTCTATTAAGTCCTGGAGCCATATTAAGACCCATCATTGCTGCTTCTATTAAAATAGTTCCCGAACCACAAAATGGATCTACTAATACTCTATCTTGTTTCCAAGGGGTCAATGAGACAAGAGCAGCAGCTAAAGTTTCCCTAATAGGTGCTTTACTAGCCTTTTCTCTATATCCTCTTTTATGAAGAGCTTGACCACATGTATCTATTGATATAGTAACTTTATCCTTATGTATAAATACATATATAGGATACTTTTCATCACTATTTTCATCAAACCAATTAACTTTATATTCTTGTTTTAAATTTTCAACTATAGCTTTTTTTACTATAGATTGTATATCTGAAGTACTATACAATTTAGATTTTATAGAAGAAGCTTTTGCCACTGGAAAAACAGCATCTTTTTTTATGTATTTATACCAAGGTAATTTTTTAGTATTTTGAAATAGTTCTTCAAAGCTCCTAGCTTCAAATTCGCCAACTTTTAATAATACTCTTTCTGCTGTTCTAAGCCATAAATTCGATTTACAAATACCGTAAATATCTGTTTTAAAAGTAACCCTTCCATCTTCTACATTCTGTATTTCACAACCTAAATTTTCAATTTCTCTTTTAAGTATTTTTTCAACTCCAAAGAAGCATGGTGCTATTAAAGTTACATCTTTCATTATATTCCTCCTGCTGTATATATTATTATATATAATTACCAACTAATTGTATCATATACTATATATGAATATCTATTTAATTTTACAAGATTTCATTCATACTTCCTGTTCTATATCCCAAAAGATCTATAGTTACATAGTTAAATCCTAAAGACTTTAGATACTCACAAACCTTATTTGATAATCCAGATTCTAAAAATTTTAAAATCTCATCTTGTTTTAATTCTATTCTTGCTATTTCTCCATGATGCCTAACTCTAAACTGTTTAAATCCTAATCCACAAATAAATTCTTCGCTTTTCTCTATCATATTAAGTTTTTGCTGAGTTATTTTATGATTATAAGGAATTCTAGATGCAAGACATGCAAAAGATGGTTTATTCCAAGTCGGTATATTTAACATCTTGGATAAGTCTCTAATCTCCTGTTTTGTAAGACCAGCTTCTTTTAAAGGGCTTATTATTCCTAATTCTTTTAAAGCCCTCATACCCGGTCTAAAATCGCTTAAATCGTCAACATTACTTCCATCAGCTATATTAATTATGTTATTTTCATTAGAAACCTTTATTATTTTTGTAAAGATATCTTTTTTGCAAAAATAACATCTTTCTGGAACATTGTCTATAAATTCTTTAATATTTATATCATTTATATTTAGAACAATGTGTTTAACATTTATTTTATTAGCATACTCTATAGATTCTTTAATTTCTTTATTAGTGTGAATAAATGCATTCACCGTTACGGCCAATACCTTTTCGTTTAAGACATCTTGTGCTACTTTTAAAAGAAAAGTACTGTCAACCCCTCCTGAAAAGGCTACAGTTAAATTGCTTAATTTCCTCAGATTATTTTTTAAGATTTCTAATTTTTCAATTGCTGTCAAAATTCTTCCTCCTCGTTTATGTATTGTTTGTTATATATTTTTAATTTTATCATATTAATTTGTTTTGTAAAATATTATTGCTTTTATATTCTACTAGGAATACATTGTGACTATATTTTCTATTGCATAAAAAAAGTGTAGATGTATTTGAAATCATCTACACTTTTTTTATGTATTTATCCTAATATTATTTTTATTATAAACAACAATGAGATTAAGTATAATAAAGGTGCTATTTGCTTTTGTTTTCCGTTTAGTAGTTTTAGTATAACATAACTTAATATTCCAAATACAATCCCCTCAGATATACTATATGTAAGTGGCATCATTATTATAGTTAAAAAAGCAGGAATTGCTTCAGTTAAATCATCAAAGTCTATCTCTTTTACAGGAGATATCATAAACAGTCCAACAAGCATTAATGCAGGAGCTGTTGCAGCCGAAGGTATCATTATAAATAAGGGAGACAGAAACAATGCTATTACAAACATAATAGCTGTAGATAAAGCTGTAAGACCAGTTCTTCCTCCGTCAGCAACTCCAGCTGCGCTTTCTACAAAAGTTGATACGGTACTTGTTCCAAACATAGCTCCTACAGTCGTACCTATAGCATCAGCTAACAAGGCTTGCTTTGCATTAGGTACATTTCCTTTTTCATCTAACATATCTGCTTTTGTAGCAACTCCTACTAATGTTCCAACAGTATCGAATAAATCTACAAATAAAAATGTAAACAATACAATAATCATATCTACAGAAAATATATTATTCCACTCAAATTTAAATAGTATAGGAGACAAAGACGGCGGTGTACTAAAAATTTTGAATCCTTCTGGTACAACAGTTTCTCCTATAGGAATACCTATTATTGTAGTAATCACTATACCAATTAATAAAGCCCCTTTAATATTTTTAGATAATAAAAATCCTGTTATAATTAATCCTATTAAAGCAAGTAAAGCTGAACCAGACGATATGTCTCCTATAGCTACTGGAAGTCCATCTAACTGTCCTTGATCATTTATAAATTTACCACTAATAACTATACCTGAGTTTACAAGACCTAAGAAGGCTATAAATAGCCCTATTCCAACAGAAACAGCTTTTTTCAATTGTATAGGTATAGAATTTAAAATTGCTTCTCTAATATTAAAAAATGTAAGTATCAAAAATATAATACCTTCTAAAAATACAGCCGTAAGTGCAAATTCCCATGAATATCCCATAGTTAAAACTACTGTAAACGCAAAAAAAGCATTTGGACCCATAGCAGGAGCCAAAGCAAATGGTAGGTTTGCATGAAATGCCATTATAAGAGTTGCAATAATAGACGATAGAGCTGTTGCTGTAAATAAAGCTCCAAAATCCATTCCAGTAGCAGATAATATGCCCGGATTTACTATTAATATATATGCCATTGTCATAAAAGTTGTAATACCTGCTATTATTTCAGTTTTTATATTAGTATTATTTTCACTTAATTTAAATATCCTCTCAATATTTGATTTAGATACAACATCGCTTGTCTTTTGCATCATTCTTCCTCCTCTTAATACAACTAATTATCTTTTTTTTACGAACTATAAATTAATTAATTTATAGTTCGTTCGCATATAGATAATAATAGATTTTTTGACTTTAGTCAATACTTTTTTTAATTAACTTCACTGTTTTGTAATAATAAATCGGTATATTTACCAATTTAGCAAATACTTAATAAAAACAAGGCTATCAATTGATAGCCTTATTTTTACATAAGTATTTGCTTACACTATTATCATATTCTTTGATTATTTTGTTTATTATGGGATTATTGGCAGAATCTAAATTGTATTTTTCTATATTTCTAATGGGCAAAACATCAACAGAAGTACCTGTCATAAATGCACCATCTAAGCAATATATATCATTTTCATTTATGCAAATTTCTTTTATTTTTATATCTAATCTTTTGCATATATCAACTACTATATTTCTAGTAACTCCTAATAATACGTTTTGAGGCGGAGCAGTGTATATAAACTCTCCTTTAATAAAAAACATATTTGATCTACTTCCCTCTGTTATTAGACCTTCTTTATTTACAAGCAAAGCTTCAAAAGCATTTTTGACCTTGAGTTCATTGTTTATTTTTTCTCTCAATTCGTTATTTCCCACTTTAGCATTTGGCTTTTCTCTTTCAGAATGATATATTATTGTACTTATACCCATTTCATACATCTGTTCATCTGGATAATAACTTTTTATACAAAATATCATTGACTTTTGTTCTTCTTTATCCAAGTCGCAAAATATTAATTTTATATTAATATCCTTACAATTATTCTTGCCTATTAGGATATTTATATCTTGCACTATTCTCAACTTAGATGCATTGAGTTTAAATCCAAGTATTTCAGCAGATTTAAACAGCCTTTCAAGATGTTGTTCTAAAAATAAAATTTTCCCATTTATTACTCTTACTACTTCATATATACTTGCATTACTATTTTCTGAAAAATTCATCTGTTTTTCTACATTATTTATTACACCATTTAAAATATAGTATTTTCCTTCAATTTGTATCATTTTAAACACCTCTTACAAAAATTTATTATAATCGAAACTACTAAACAGATATTTTAATTATACACTAATTACTATAATTAAAATTATCATTTTTAAAGATAATAATTACATTAATTTCCTTCGACTTTTTTCGACATTTATATTATATTTATATTATGTGGAAATTACATAAAATTAAAGGAGGAATAATATGAAAAAAATAATAATATCTAGTATATTAAGTTTGGGAATTGCGTTCAACCCCTTACATATTGATGTAACTAATGCCTATACTCAAATCAATAGTTCCTTATTACTTAAAGTAGGAATAAAAAGTCAAAATGTTATGGTTTTGCAACGCAACTTAAAAGAATTGGGATATTTTCATACTAACCCTACAGGTTATTATGGAAGCATAACAAAAAAATCAGTTTTAAATTTTCAAAGAGATAACAACTTACTAGCAGATGGTATAGCTGGAAAAAATACCATAAAAAAAATAAACTCATTAGATAATAAAACTAGTCCCTCTGTAACAAGAGGACAATCAACGTCCTCATCTGATTGGTCATGGTTTTCAAAAATTCAGTATGCAATACCTAGAGATTCTACATTTAACATACTAGATATCTATTCTGGTAACTCTTTTAAAGCCAAGAGAACATATGGTACTAATCATATAGATGCAGAAACCATAAGTGGATATGACACATCTATATTCAAAAATATATTCGGAGGAAACTGGTCTTGGAGTAAGCGCCCTGTTATAGTTACCTATAACGGAATATCACTACCAGCATCTATGGCTGGTATGCCTCACGCAGGAAATGATAATGCACCTGCAACAGCTTACACTACTTGGAGAAGTGATGACTATGGTCCTGGAACTAACTTAGATGCAATCAAAAACAATGGCATGCACGGAGTATTTGATATACATTTTTTAGGAAGTAAAACTCATAGTAGTAACAGGATAGATAATGTACATCAGCAAAACATAAAAATTGCTCAAAACTATATAGGCAAATAAATAAAATCCGGTATTTTTTCTATACCGGATTTTATTTATTAAAATATAAACTGAGCTATTTTACCACCAATTATAACCCCTAAAATCCCCATTAACCCTGCAAAAACAGGAGGTGCCGGTAAAGGTAATTTTAATTTTTGACATATAGCTCCTAACACTACTCCTGCCGAAGTTGCTTTTAATGATATTATTAAGTCCTCCATTACTTAAACCTCCCTCTTTATTTACAATCTTGTATTTTTTTTATTATAAATGCACCAAACCAAACCCCAAATATTCCCATGAAAGCTTGTATATTAGGCGGTGCTGGTAGTGGGAATTTTAAAATTGTAAATATAATTCCTGTTATAATTCCTGTTAATAAAGATAATATTACTACTTTAATATCATTCATTTATATCATCCTTTCATAAAATAACTTTAATTTTATTAATTAGTATATTTCAATATCTATAATATTTGTATAAATTAAAGATTTAAAATGAAACTTAAATTCATATTATATGTTACCGATTCCATATTAATTATATATTTTTTTATAATATTTTTCAATATTAAATATTTTTTTTATTTATATTATATAGAATATTTCATATATAGCTGTTGACTATATATACTTAATTCCTTTAATATCTGTATAAAATAAAAGACTTAATCTTTAGCTTCAAATACAGCATAGATTAAGTCTTTTATTTTATATTTAAATATTTATAATTTTTTATTCAGGTAACAATATAAACCTTAATATAAACAATATAGATAATATATACATTATAGGATGAACTTCCTTATGTTTTCCTGTACCTAATTTCATTATAGGATAAAATATTACACCAGCTGCGATACCATTTGCTATGCTATAAGTAAATGGCATGATAACTATTGTAAAAAAAGCAGGTATTGCTTCTGTTAAATCTGAAAAATCAACTTCTTTTATAGATTCTATCATTAGTACACCTATTATTATTAGTGCGGGAGATGTTGCCTGTGATGGTACTATACCTACAATACCACCTAAAAATAATGAACATAAAAATAAAATTCCTACAACCATGGATGTTAGTCCTGTTCTTCCACCTTCTGCTATTCCAGCAGTAGACTCTATATATGTAGCTGTAGTAGTACCTCCAAATATAGAACTAATAGTTGTTGCTATTGCATCTGCTAAAAGTGCCTTTTTCATATTCTTAATGCTTCCGTCCTCTTGAATCATATCAGCCTTTTGAGCTGTTCCTACTAGAGTACCTATTGTATCGAATAAGTCCACTAGACTAAACGTTAGTACTACCATTATTATACTTGTAATAGTGCCTATAACTCCTGCTCCACTAGTATTTAATAACCCCTTAAAATCCATAGCCATAAAAGTATGTGATACTGACGGTGGGGCTGTTATTAACTTTAATCCCTCTATATTCGTAATTCCCATAGGTATACCTATTATAGTTGTAAATATTATAGATATCAACATAGCCCCTTTTACATTCTTAGCCATCAATATTCCCATTATTATTATTCCTACTAAAGTCAATATTACTGCTTTATCTGTAAAATTTCCAAATTTAATCAAAGTGCCTGGATCTGAGACTACAATACCTCCTCCTTTTAAACCTATTAAGGTTATAAAAAGACCAATTCCTGAGGTTATTGCAGTTTTTATGTTATTAGGAAGAGATTCTACAATCTTTTCTCTAATAGATGTTGCTGTTATTATAATGAATAATATTCCAGATATCATAACTGCTGCTAATCCTTGTTGCCATGTATATCCTAGATTTAAGCATACACTAAATGAAAAAAATGCTGTTAATCCTATTCCAGGTGCTACTGCAAATGGAAGATTAGCATATAGAGCCATTATTAGAGTTCCAATTGCAGATACTATACAAGTTCCTGTAAAAGCAGATCCTATTACAGGATCATTTAGTATAGATAGCATAGCAGCTTCATCTCCTCTTAAGCCTGGGGCATTCATACCTGAAAACTTTAAAAGATTTGGGATTACTAAAAGAGCATAAGCCATAGTCATAAAAGTCGTAAATCCAGCTAAAATTTCTGTTTTAATATTTGTCTTATTTTCCCTTAGTCCGAAAAATTCGTCTAATATATTAGTGTTTTTTTGAACTGTAGATTTCATATATTGTCATCTCCTTCTCATATACCTCCATAAAAAAACCACAATTGGATTATGAGATAATCCAATTGTGGTTTTTTTATAACATTAAAGCTGATAATTTGTAATCTGAAGCTAGCTTTTTATTAGGATCACCCATAGAGAGATAGATTTACGGTATCTCGTAGAAACTTCTGAGCCATATTATCAGAATTATACGGACGGCATATTTTTAATTTTTATATTCAAAGATATTAACATTTTATTTTTATAAAGTCAATAATAAATCTAAAATAATAAAATTATCTATTTTTTGAATATTCCAAAAGGTTTACCAACAGGAAGAAATATTCTCCCAAAATGAAGATTTAAAACAGAAGCAGCAGAACCATAGAATGATACTATTGAAACAAGTATTTCTGAAATTGCAGCAATTCCATGAGCAAGTTCAGGCATTATCCCAAATGTACTTAAAGTTAATCCTATAAACAAGAAATCTATCAATACGAATATTATAAATAAAACTTTATGTGTTTCCATAGCTCCTATAGTCATAAATAAAGTAAATATTAAATATCCTAAAAAAGCAAATCCAAGTTGCTTGACATCCGCTCCAGCTGCTAATTTTTCTCCAAATACTCCATTTTGAATAAGCCACGAAGCTCCAACTCCAAACCAGAAAAACGCATAGCCTCCAAAAGCAGTTGTTCCAAAAACATTTCCTTTTTTTGAATCGTTAATACAAGCAAATAATTGCGCAAATGCTCCTAAAAATATTGCCCAAGGTATTATAAATGATACTCCTTGCGTAAGACCCAACTTTTGAGATGATGCTACAAGAGTCACCATAGCTAATCCAAATAATCCCAATGCCGAAGGATCTGCATTACTAATTTTTACAATTTTTGTTTCATTAGTATTCATAAAAACCTCCTAAAAATAATAAAATATACTATAAATTTCGTAATATTATATTATCACAAATTTTTACGTTTTAAAACATTTTAATTATTTTTTCATTATTTTACACCTCTATAATAAATAGTATATAATACATTATATACTATTTATTATAGAGGTGATTTTATTGAATAAACTATCTAAACTTTTACAATATAATAAACATATATCTATTGAGATTATTTCTGAAGAAAAAAAATTGAATATTTTCGATAAAAATGAAATTATTAAAAGCATAGACTTTCCATTTAATGACTTAAAGGAGCATTCTGACTATATATACAATCTAATAATCTTAATAGATAACATTAATTTATATATACCTAAAATTTATATAAAAAATTCTCATTAAACCATCAAATCTAATCATATGGTGAATAAGCTCTGATATCTAGACTGTTTCCAATTAAATATAATATGACTTTTTATTAGAAATAAAAAGTCATATTATATTTATAATTTATACATTAATCTTCCGCAATTTTCGCATTCAATAATTTCATTATTATCGAGTTTACTAATTTTATTCATAAAAAGTTCTACATTGCACCCTCTACAAATATCTTTTTCAACTTTAACTAAAGGATTTTTATATTTAATCTTAATATTATCATATTTAATCAAATCATCGCTATTTACTTTACTTCTTAATTTTTCTATCTCCTCTAAATTAATATATAATTTATTTCTATATTCATTTAGTTTTTCATTTATTTTTCGATTTGAATTTTCAATAATTTCTTTTAATTCTATAGATTTAATTTTACATTTTTCTATTTTGTTATTTAATATCTCCATTTTTTCCATATTACCAATTAAATCTTGCTCAACTATTTCTTTTGATTCTTCTAAATGTATTTCTTTATTTTTTATATTCTCAAGAAGTTTTATATCTTTTATTAATCCACTATATAAATCTTTATTTATCTTTTTTAATTCATCTTCCTTATTTTTTAATTTCTTTTCTAATAGTATATTTGTCTTTTTTAGATTCTCTAATTCTTTTATGCACCTTTCTTCAAGATTATTTATTTTTGATAATTTAGTTTTCATCTCTAATAATTTTGGATACTTTTCAATATATGTTATCTTATTTTTAATTTTATCTGCTAAATTGTATTGTTGATCCAATTTTATAATTTCATTCATAATAATACCTCCGTTTAACTATAATTATTTTTATATTAAAATAAGGAATAGACAAAACTATTCCTTATATTGTAATAAATGGATTTATATTAGATTTTGATTTTAATATTTCAATATTTTCAAACTTATTTTGTAAATATTGTACAACTATATCCGAAAATATATTCTCACTTCCAAAATGACCCGCATCTATAAGCTTTATACCTAATTCCAAAGCATTTTGAGCATCATGATATTTTACATCTCCGGTAATTAAGACATCAGCTCCCATATTATGGGCCTTATTTATAAATTCAGATCCAGATCCACTTACTATTGCTATTTTATTTACATATTCTTCTAAATTTCCTGTAACCTTTAAATCTTTTATATTTAATGATTCTTTTACACATTCTGCTAATTCCTTAAATTTAATATTATTTTCTAGATTTCCAATTCGTCCAAGTCCATATTGTTTGCCTACATTTTTCAATTCATATATATCATATGCAACCTCTTCATAGGGATGTGCTTTTATTATATTATTTATAGCATCACTTAAGTTACTTTCTTCACATATACTTTCTATTTTTACCTCTTCTACAGTCTCTATTTCGTTTTTTACTCCTATATAAGGATTAGATTTATTTAAAGGTTTAAATCTCCCTAGACCATTAAAAGTAAACGAGCAATCACTATAATTTCCTATATTGCCACACCCCATATCTACCATAGCTTTTCTTATACATTCCTGATGAGATAACGGAGCATATACTGATATTTTATATAGTTTTTGATTATATGTAGTATCTAAAACAAGAACATCCCTTAAATCTAATCGTTTGACTATTTCATCATTAAGTCCATCATAAGCTATATCAAAATTAGTATGTGCTGAATATAAACTTATATTATTTTTTATTAATTTATATATATCGTTTCCTTTTGTTGTAGATGTATTTATTTTTTTTAATCCTTTAAATATAAACGGATGATGAGTTATTATTAAATTTACATTTTTTTCTACAGCTTCATCTATAACTGCTTGAGTAGCTTCTAATGTAACAAGAATTTTTGTTACTTTAGACATTTCATCTCCTACAATTAAACCCACATTATCCCAATTATAAGACAGTGATTTAGGATATTTATTCTCAAATATTTTAATTATATCTTTAATGTACATGATTTCTCAACTCCTCAAGCTTTTGGATTTTAGATTTACACTCATATATTCTAGATTCTATTTTTTCACCTGCTTTTCCTTCTAATTTTCCAATTATATTATAATATTCTTTTATTTTTTTGTCTATAAATTCTAAAAGCAAACAATCTTTATTTCTTAAAAGTCCTTTTCCAACTTCATAATAAATTTCCTCTTCTTGTTCTTTTTCTTGTTCTTTAGAAATTTCTCTATCATCATATTTAACTACCATTATTTCATAGATTCTAAAGTCTTCTTTAACTAGAATTTCCTCTTCAATAACAAATCCATTTTCATGTAAATATCTTCTAAGTTCAGCTGATGCTTGCATTGGTTGCAATATCATCTTATCTAATTTTTTTGCTATCTCAAACTCAGTTTCTATTAATTGACTTATTAAAACCCCTCCCATACCTGCTATTACTACTTCATCTACTTCTCCTACCGTTAATACACTAAGTCCGCTTCCCAATCTCAGTTCTATTCTATGTTCTAAATTATTTAAAGAAATTTCTTTTTTTGCATTATTTAATGGTCCTTTATTAACGTCAGCTGCTATAGCATATTTTATTTTATTTTTTTTTATTAAATATACAGGTATATAACCATGATCTGTACCTATATCTGCTATCCTTGCATCGTCACTAACCAAATTAGCCACTGCTTCTAATCTTGGAGTTAATTTCATTTTTTTTACACTTCCTTTTTTGAATTAAAATAAATATTTTTTAAATAATAATAATGAGGTGATTTAATATGAAAAGAAAAATAATCCCACCAAAAAAACTATTAAAATATAAATGGGGTGGTACCACTTTTGAATGGGCTGAAGAAGCCAAAGAAATAAATGCTCAAATACAAGATGCTCAAGAAGAAAATATATCTAAAGATAAATTGAAGAAAGAAATAGAATACGGAAATATGACGCAATATTGGAATTAGAAAAAAATTCGCCTTATAGGCGAATTTTTTAATCTAAATAATCTTTTAATTTTTTAGATCTGCTTGGATGTCTTAACTTTCTTAATGCTTTTGCTTCTATTTGTCTAATTCTTTCTCTGGTTACATCAAATTCTCTACCTACTTCCTCAAGAGTTCGAGCTCTTCCATCTGCAAGTCCAAATCTTAATTTTAGAACTTTTTGTTCCCTTTCATTTAACGATCCTAAAACTTCTTCAATTTGCTCTTTTAAAAGAGAATACGCCGCAGCTTCTGCAGGTGCAGGTGCATCTTCATCTGGTATAAAATCACCAAGGTGACTGTCTTCCTCTTCTCCAATAGGAGTTTCTAAAGATACTGGTTCTTGTGCTATCTTTAATATTTCTCTTATCTTATCTTCTGGTATATCCATTTCTTTTGCTATTTCTTCAGGTTTTGGTTCTCTACCTAACTCTTGGAGTAATTGTCTTGATACTCTTATAAGTTTATTTATTGTTTCAACCATATGAACAGGTATTCTGATAGTTCTAGCTTGATCTGCTATAGCGCGAGTTATTGCTTGTCTTATCCACCAAGTTGCATAAGTACTAAACTTATAACCCTTAC
Source organism: Tepidibacter mesophilus (assembly GCF_002724055.1). GTDB lineage: Bacteria > Bacillota > Clostridia > Peptostreptococcales > Peptostreptococcaceae > Tepidibacter_A > Tepidibacter_A mesophilus. The sequence continues at coordinate 46,124 of NZ_BDQY01000006.1, forward strand.
TATAATCAAATTTTTCAACGGCCTTAATTAGACCCAAGTTTCCTTCTTGAATTAAATCAAGAAATAGCATTCCTCTTCCTACGTACCTTTTAGCTATACTTACAACTAATCTAAGATTGGCTTCAACTAACCTTTTTTTAGCTATTTCATCGCCTTGTTCCATTCTTTTAGCAAGTTCTATTTCTTCTTGAGCCGAAAGAAGAGGTATTTTGCCAATTTCTTTCAAATACATTCTAACTGGATCATCTATACTTATACCTTTAGGTAAAGATAAGTCTATACTTTCAAAATCAAATTCTTCATCGTCACTGTCATCTTCATCTTTTTCTACTTTTATACTCTCTTTTTTGTTTTTTTCTTCTAATACTTCAATTCCCATTTGACCTAATGTTTCGTATAAATTTTCAACTTGATCCTTATCTAGTTGCACTTCTCCTAAAACTTCCATTATTTCACTATATGTTAAAGAGCCTTGTTTCTTTCCTTTGTCCATTAGTTCTTTTACAGATTGTCTTTGTTCTTTACTTATTTTTTTTGCCATTCTATGTTCCTCCTTTCTATAAAATATTCTTCATCTCTTTTTCTAATCGTATTATTTCCATTGCAATATCTAACAATTCTCTATCAACCTCACTTGCTTCTATATTTTTATCATTTTCCTTTTTTCGTTGTAATTCATGTTGTCTTTTAAGTAAATAATTTCTTTTTCTCTTAAGGCTATTTTTTTGCAAAGTTTTTATAATTTCATTTAAATTAATATTTGAATCTATATTAATATCCGATATATCCTGTATATATTCCTCTGATATGCCTATTTTTTTCATTTTGTCAATAGTTATTATATCCAATTCATTACTTTTAATTATATAATTTAATATTTCTTTACTTTCCTTCAATATAAAGTCATCTATATCCAATTTCATTAAAATATCATTTCTGTATTTTATGTTATTTAAAAATATATGAATAATTTGTTTCTCTGCAATTTCAATACCATTTTTTTCGATTTTTATTTCTTCTATTTTTTTCTTAAATTCTTTTTTATGTTCATCTTTTTTATAATATTTACCATAAATTTCACTATTTATAGCATCTACAGATATATCTGTTTCTTTAGATATCTTATTCACATAATATTCAACTTCAATAGGACTTTTTATATTTTTAATAACACTAGCTATATTTTTTGTAAATAATAACCTATCTTGATCATTGTTTAAATTATATTTTTGTTTTAATATATTAATTTTAAATTGAATTAAAGGTATAGAATTTTTTAATAATATACTAAATTTATTTAATCCTTCTGCTCTTATATATTCATCTGGATCTTTCGATTTTCCTAAATTTAATATTTTTATATTTAAGCTAACTCCATTCAATATTTCAACAGCTTTTAAAGTAGCATTAATACCGGCTTCATCATTGTCATAAGCTACAATTACTTTATTAGCATATTTTTTTATTAGTTTTGCTTGTTCTATAGTTAAAGCAGTTCCTAGGGATGCAACTACATTTTTTATTCCGTATTGAAAAAGACTTATAACATCCATGTATCCTTCTACTATGATTAATGTGTCATTCTTTATATTTTTTTTAGCAAAATTTAACCCGTATAAGTTTTTCCTTTTGTTAAACAACATCGTTTCTGACGAATTTAAATATTTAGGAAGTGAATCATCTAATACTCTACCTCCAAAAGCTATAACCTTACCTCTTTGATCAAATATAGGAAACATTACTCTGTTTTTAAACCTATTTATATAATTTTTTTTGTTTTTAGTCTGAATAACTAACCCACTGTCTATTAAACTCTGCTGATCATATCCTTTTTGCAATAGATAATTGTTTAAATCATTCCAATCATTCTTTGCATATCCTAAACCAAAATATTTAATTATTTTATCGTCAAGGCCTCTATTTTTTAAGTAGTTATAACCACTATTATCCAAACTATGCATAGACTTAAAAAAATATCTAGCTGCATCCAAATTAATTTGATATAAATTTTGCTTTTTATTTATATCTTTTTTAGATTCCTCACTTATTTTTCCTTTTTTAATTTCAATACTTGCTCTTTGAGCTAGAAATTCTAAGGCTTCCATGAAATCTATATTCTCCATTTTCATAACAAAATTTATAACATCTCCACCTTCTCCACACCCAAAGCATTTATACATTTGTTTTTGAGTGCTTATTGAAAACGATGGTGTCTTTTCTGAATGAAAAGGACATAATGCTTTATAATTTAATCCAGCAGATTTTATCTGTATATAACTAGATATTATATCTACAATATCATTTCTCAATTTTATTTCTTCTATTATATCATGCATATCATTCATACAATCGCCTTCTATTTAGGTGTAATATTTATTAATTCTTGATAAAATTTATATTTCCTTCATCTGAAAATTCTTAAATTTTATCAAGAATTAATATTTTAGTATTATTTAATATAAATACAATTTACTATAATTCGACTTTTTTTAATAAATTCCTTCTTTATTTTTGAAAATTATTTTTAAAAAAATAAACAGGGCTAATATAAGCCCTATTTATTTAAAGATTCTACAACATCTTCGAATTCATCAAAAGTTAACGATTGTGGTCCATCTGAAAGTGCTTTTTCAGGTTCTGGATGTACTTCTATCATTATGCCATCTGCTCCTGCAGCAAAAGATGCTAAGCTCATTGGTTTAACTAATTCTTTTATTCCTGTACCATGGCTTGGGTCAACTATAACCGGAAGCCCTGTTTCTCTTTTTAATATAGGAACAGCAGCCAAATCTAATGTGTTTCTAGTGTAATCATCATACGTCCTAATTCCTCTTTCACACATTATTATATTTGTGTTTCCTTCAACTGCTATGTACTCAGCAGCATTTATCCATTCTTTAATTGTAGCAGACATTCCTCTTTTTAAAAGTACAGGCTTATCCTGTTTTCCTACCTCTGACAATAGAGAGAAATTGTGCATATTTCTAGATCCAATTTGTATAATATCGGCTACATCATATATCTTATCAAGGTCTCTTACATCCAGTAATTCTGTAACAATAGGGATGTCCACTTCTTTTTTAACCGATTTAAATATCTTCAGACCTTCTTCCTTCATACCTTGAAAAGAATAAGGAGAAGTCCTAGGCTTATATGCTCCACCTCGTAAAACATTGGCACCTTTTCTTTTTATAAATTTAGCAATCATTAAAAGCTGCTCATAGCTTTCCACTGCACAAGGTCCAGCAATTATAAGTCTATCATCCGGAATAATTATGCCATTGTTTAAATTTATAGTAATATCCATATTTTTTAGTATGACTTTACTCATCCCCTATGTACTCCTTTACTTCTTCCACATCTAATTCACTCAACCAATCTTTTAATAAGATACCTTTTATCTCTAAGTCGTATTTTAAATCAATCAAAGGTATCAATACAAAAGCTCTTTCTTGTATTCTTGGATGAGGAAGAGTTAATTTTTCACCATTACAAATTATATCATCATATATTAAAATGTCAATATCTATAGTTCTAGGTCCCCACCTAATGCTTCGTTCTCTTTTAAGATTAAGTTCTACCTCTAAACATTTTTGTAATAGTTCTTCCGGACTTAAATTTGTTTCTATAGATATGCAAAGATTTAAAAAATCATTTTGATTAGTATATCCCCAAGGTCTTGTTTCGTATACCTTGGATATTTTAACTATTTCTGTATTTTTAAATTGCTTTATGTGGCTTATAGCATCATTTAAATACTTTAGTCTATCTCCTACATTAGTTCCCAGTCCAAGATAAGCTCTACTCATATTTCTTTCTCCTTATCTCCACACCAAAATAATCAAATATAGCATTTACTGGAGCCTCTGGTTTTTTCACTCTAATCATAATTTCTTGAACTAAATCAAAATTGTCAAATATTTGTCTTGATATATTTTCTGCTAAAGCCTCTAATAAGTTATACTTTTCTTTTTCAACTACTTTCTTTACAGCCTCATATACTTCACCATAATGAACTGAATCATTAACATCATCACTTTTACCAGCTTTTTTGAAATCTAAGTACAGCTCTATATCAATAAAAAACTTCTGACCTAGTATATTTTCTTCTTTCAATGCCCCATGATATCCATAAAATGATAAATTACTTAATATAATCTTGTCCATTATTTATACCTACTTTCTATATATAGCGTCTGTAACCCTTGCAGCTCTTACATTCTCTTTTATATCATGAACCCTTACTATATCAACTCCCTGAATTATACCCATCACGGTGGTAGCTATTGTTCCTTCTACTCTTTCTTTAGCAGGAAGATCTAAAATTTTTCCAATCATAGATTTTCTAGATGTCCCCAATAAAATTGGATATCCTAAATCTTTTAATTCATCAATACGCTTCATAACATGCATATTTTGTTCTGGAGTTTTACCAAATCCGATTCCCGGATCAAGTATTATCTTATCATCCTTTATACCGGCTTTTTTTGCTATTTCTATGCTTTTATTTAAAAATTCCTTTATAGATAATATAATATCTTCCTTGTATTCAGTGCCATCTTGATTGTGCATAATAACTATATATGCATCATGTTTAGCAATTACATCAGCCATTAATTCATCCCTTTGTAATCCCCATACATCATTTATCATAGATACTCCAAGCTTTAGCACTTCACTAGCAACAGATGATTTATAAGTATCCACCGAAATAGGTACGTCAATTTTATTTGATAATTTTTTAACAATAGGTACTACCCTTTTTATTTCTTCATTCTCATCCACAAACTTTGATCCAGGTCTTGTTGATTCCCCTCCTATATCTATGATGTCTGCTCCTTGTTTTATCATTTCTTCAGAATGTTTTATAGCAAGATCTACATTATTATGCTCTCCTCCATCTGAAAAACTATCAGGAGTTACATTTAAAATACCCATTATATATGTCTTTTCCCCAAAATCAAACAAATCTAACCCCTCCTATTTATAATTTATTAAACTCATGACCTCAGCTCTTGCAGCTGCATCTTTTTCAAATATTCCCCTTACAGCTGAAGTTATAGTTTTTGAACCAGCTTTTTTTACTCCCCTCATAGTCATACACATGTGTTCAGCTTCAACAACTACTATAACCCCATATGGACTTAAAACTTCAACAATTGAATCAGCTACAGTTTTTGTTATTCTTTCTTGTAATTGAGGTCTTTTAGCAGCTGCTTCAACTACTCTTGCAAGCTTAGATAACCCTGTAAGTTTTCCTCCTTTTGGAATATAGGCTACATGAGCTTTCCCATGAAATGGTACTAAATGGTGTTCACACGTTGAATAAAAAGGTATATCTTTTACAAGAACTAACTCTTCATGTTTTTCATCTTGAAAAAATAATTCTAAATGTTTTTTAGGATCTTCGTTTATCCCACTATATATTTCCTCAAACATTCTAGCTACCCTATCAGGAGTATCAATTAATCCTTCTCTATTAGGATCTTCACCTATTGCTTCTAATATATCTCTTACAGCTTTTTTAATTTTTTCTTTATCCATATCTCCCAACTCCCTTTTTTATTTTGTATTTTTAAATACATATTCAACCATGGAATTTAGTATATTAAAATCATAACTCTTATATAAGTTTTGAGAAAGAGCGTATAAGCTCTTATCTTTTTCTTTTATTTTTTGAAACAATTTTTTATCTTTTGGAATCCATTTATTATTTATTATAAAATAAGACCTTAATATATCTTTTAAACATAGATTAGACATAAAATGAATATAACCTAATTGTTCACTATTTTTAATTCTTTTTATATTGTCTATAATATTAGATTTTAAGTCATTTATTTCAGATAAACTGTACTTTGAAGGTCCATTCTCGTATTCACTTTTAGCATATTTCTTAATACCATTTAGTATATTTTTTTTGTCATATATATTATTTCCTGTAATAATTCCTTCTATAAAGAAAAGTTTTTTTTCCTTTATCAACTCGTAAGCTAAGTTTTCAGAAAAATAATTTATATCAAACTCAACATTTTTCATATTATATCTTTTTCTGATTTGCTTATCTCCATACTCAGTTATAACAAATAAATCAATATCATTTATATTTTTATGAAAATTTAAATCTTTACTAGACCCAACTACTATTATTGCTATATTATCTTGATTTTTTTTTAGTTTTAATATCATTTCTTCATATGTTTGTTTAATATCCATAGTATATTTCCTTCAACTTACAATTTATTTTTCTAAATATATCATTTTCTTTTTGATAATTTATATTATTTATGCTTATTACCTTCATTAAATCTATAAGGCTGTTTGTTATAAAACAAAATTCAAAATTTTTAATTTCATCTAATTTTATTACGCTCTCAATTAGTTCTATATTCATTTTTTTGCAAATATGAATTACTTTGGATCTGATTATACCAGGTAAAACTGATTCGTCTACAGTAGGAGTATATATTTTATTTTCTTTTATAAAAAATACATTAGTCATAGACCCTTCTAAAACTTCATCATCTAAGCTCACTAGCAATGCTTCATCAAATTTTTTAGATAAAGCATATCTTTTAGAGTATATATTTTCAAAATAATTTGTAGTTTTATGATTGTATAGTATACTTTTACCTCTTTTAATCGGAGATATATTTAATTTAAACCCTTCTTTATAATCAGCATTAGTGTAATCTATATTTCTTAATTGAATGTTATAACCTTCATCATATACACTCACTCTTAAAGCTTTATAATTTACTGTTTCCACAAAACAATTTATTTTGTCTTTTAATTCACTTTTTTCAATAGATGTATTAAAATTAAGTTTTTCAATGGAATTATACATTCTACTCAAATGCTCCTCTAAAAATATTACCTTCCCATTGATTACCTTCATAGTTTCAAATATTCCTATTCCAAATTTAGTTAATTCACTATCAAAAGAAACACTATTCTTCATAGTGCCCTCTTATAGCATTCATAATCGATTTTGCTTTATGAAGAGTCTCTTCATACTCATCTTCTGGATTAGAATCCCAAGTTATTCCGCCTCCAACTTGAAAAAACACATCATCATCTTTTTTTATTATAGTTCTAATAGATATGTTAAAGTCCGCATTAGAGTCAAATCCTATATACCCAATAGAACCTGTATATATATTTCTAGCTGTAGGCTCTAATTCATCAATAATCTGCATAGCTCTTATTTTAGGTGCTCCAGTTATTGATCCTCCAGGAAAAGTAGCACTTATAACGTCTATTATATCTTTATCATTTTCGATTTCTCCAACAACAGTTGATACTAAATGATGAACATTTGCATATTCTTCTAATTTAAATAACTCAGGTACCTTTACTGTCCCTATTTTCGAAACCCTGCCTATATCATTTCTTTCCAAATCTACAATCATTAATAATTCAGCTTTATCTTTCTCACTATTTAAAAGTTCATTCTTCAACAATAAATCATCTTCTTCATTGCTTCCTCTAGGTCTAGTTCCTTTTATAGGTCTTGTCTGTATATAATTATCACTAACTTTTATAAATCTTTCTGGAGAGTTTGACAATATATGAACATCTTCAAAATTTAAAAAAGCTCCAAAAGGTGCAGGCGATATTTTTCTAAGATCTCTATATAACTCAAAACTGGACATACTGATTTTCCCGTGAAATCTTTGCGTCATATTAGCTTGATATATATCTCCATTTTTTATATAATTTCTTATTTTTTCAATTGCATCTATGTAATCTTTCTTTTTAAAATTTGACTCTAACTTTACTTTTGGAAACTCTTTTTGTTCATAGCATAATTTATCTACACCATTACTTTGAGCATCCTTTATCAAATTACATACATTATCAACTACATCTTTTTCATTTCTAACATTTATATCTGGAGTTGCTATAAATGTTTTATTCATCAAATGGTCAACTACAATCACCCAATCATAGAATCCAAAGTATAGATCAGGAGATTTTATATCATCTACTACACTTCTAGGTAATTTCTCAATATAATTACCTAAATCATATGATAAATATCCTACTGCTCCGCCTATAAATGGTAGTCCTGTATTATTTTTTATTTTATATTTATCAAGCTCTATTCTAAGTTCTTCTAGAGGATTTATTTGACTATCCTTATATTTCAAGACCTTAAAAGGATTTGAACTTACAAATGAATATCTACCTAAATTTTCTTCATCCATAGCACTGTCAAGTATAAAACTATATTTATCATCTTTAAATAAAGTATATATTTCAAATGAATCTAAGCTTGTTGATATTTCTTTTATCATATCTAATCCTCCTCTCTAGCTTGTTTTAAAAAATTTTTTAATATTTCATGTCCTTGTTCAGTAAGTATAGCTTCAGGATGAAACTGAACTCCCTCTATAAGATACTCTCTATGTTTAATACCCATTATTTCACCATCGTTAGTAATTGCTGTTATTTCAATATCATCACTCAGCGTTTCTTTGTCTACAATTAAAGAGTGATATCTAGTAACATTTAACGGATTATTTAAATCTTTAAACACCCCTTTATCAAGGTGTTTTATGGCATGAATCTTTCCATGTACAGGTATTACAGCTCTTTTTATCTTAGAACCAAATACTTGTGCTATAGTTTGATGTCCTAAGCATATACCCAATATAGGTTTTTTTTCTTTAAAATAATTTACAACATCAATACTAATACCTGCTTCATTAGGAGAACACGGTCCCGGAGATAATACTATAATTTCTGGATTTAATTTTTCTATTTCAAACAATGTTATTTCATCATTTCTTTTGACTATTATTTCTTCTCCCAATTCTCCTAGGAACTGAACTAAATTATACGTAAAAGAATCGTAATTATCTATCATTAATATCAAATTTTTTCCCCCTTTTTTGGCAAAAGTATTGTAAATATCATATATATTATACCATTAAACATCTCTATTTTTATAAATTTCTTATCTACATATGCATGTATATTTTCCACATTATTCTTAGTATCTAAATATTTTTTCGAGAAATTATAATAGTATATAAATTAAAACTTAAATCAATATCATTTTTTGAATAACCAATTAAATTAAGGAGGATTTTATGGAGAAATATGTTATAATACGTTCTGACAATAAGTCAATTTCAAAACCTATGGATAGACAACAAGCTATATCCACAGTAAAAAATTATGACAAACAAGGGATATCCAGTTATATAGTTTCTGAAGATGAGGGAAGTAGAATAGCCAAAAATAAAGATTTTAATATTCCAAAATGGGAATAAAAATCAAAATACACATTCAATTAAGAATGTGTATTTTAGTTTTCTATAATTTTCATTTCATATTCATAATCCTTATTCTTTATAAGCTGAGATACTGTTACAAATCTATAACCTCTACGTTTAAGTTCTGGTAATATTATTTTTAAAGCTTCATACGTTTGACTTGTAGTATTTACATAATCATGGAGTAATATAATATCTCCATTCCCTACATTATTGATAACTGTATCTGCTATTTTTTTAACTCCGGGATTACTCCAATCTTTGCAATCTTGACTAGATGACCACAATATTATTTTAACATTGTGTCTCTTAGCTAAATCTTTAAGATATGTATTATATGATCCAAACGGCGGTCTGAATATTTTGGGTTTTTCTTTTATTACGTCATATATTTTTTGTTGAGTTTTATTGAATTCTTCTTCTATTTTTCTACTAGGTATTTTCTTAACATCAACATGAGAGTATGTATGATTTCCAATTTCATGACCTTCATCTTTTATAATTTTAAGTGTTTCTGGATAAAACTCAACATGCTTTCCTAATACAAAAAATGTACCTTTAATATCATATTTCTTTAGTAAATCTAATATTTTAGGTGTATATCTTGGATGAGGTCCATCATCAAATGTAATCGCTATAACTTTTTTATCCCTAGGGCCATTCCAAACAAGTTCTGTGTTATCTGAAATCTTGTTAAGTAAAGTACCATTAGTTTTCATATAGTTTGCAATCATTATTCCAGATTCATAGCCAATTATGATAATTATAAAAGCTATTAATATAATCTTTATATTCTTCATATAAAACTATCTCCTTGCTAAAAATTGTATACACTATATAGATATTATATGAAAAGTTTATTTATTCTCCTGTTTTTACTTCATTGCTATATCTTACACAAATAGTTTTATTATATTATTAGTTCTAATTCATATTAAATTTTATACTACTTATACAACAGGTGAATACTATATATACTACTTTAACATATCCTTAACCTTACATTAATATAGAATTAAAAAACTTATTTTAAAATATAAATAAGTAAGACAATAAGGAGGGTTTATGATGAAGAACTTGAATATTTGCATAGATATTGACGGAACTATAACAGATGCATATTATTGGATACATTTAGCAAATAAGTATTTCAATAAAAATATAAAAGAAGAAGATGTTATATCATATGAAATGCATGAAGTTTTTAATGTTGAAAAAGAAAAATATATGGAATTTTACAATGCAAATATAAAAGAAATACATGAAGCAGCAACATTAAAAGAAGGTGTAAAGCCCATACTCGACAAATTAATCAAAACAAATAACTTATATTTTGTAACAGCTAGAGATAAAAGAGTAGAAAATATTACAATAAACTTTTTTAAAGAAAATAACATACCACATAATAATCTTTTTTTATTAGGGAAACATTATAAAGTAGATAAAGCTATAGCGCTTAGTTGTGATATTTTTATAGAAGATAATTATAGTAATGCAATTCAATTATCAACAGCAGGATTTAATGTTATTTTGATAGACACTTATTATAACCGAAAAAAACTGAATGATAAAATTACAAGAGTTAAAACTTGGGATGAAATATATAATATAATAGTGAATAAACAATTTGAAAAAGTAAGTTAAGTTTGGGCTAATATGTCGAAATTTTTATTTATCTAAAAAAACCTCTTTTAAGTAGAATTTTTACTTTACTTAAAAGAGGTTCTTGTTATTCTCCTGTTCTTACTTCATTTTCATCATAACTTATCCAATCACTCCATGAACCCAGATAAAGTTTTGATTTTATTCCTATCTCATCAAGAGCTACATAATTTACGCAGCCAGTTATTCCTGATCCGCAATGGACGATTACATTTTTATATTTTAATACTTCGTTAAAATGGTCTTTTAATTTTTTATTATCCTTTACTCTGTTATTTTCTAAAACATGCATCCAGAAATAATTTTGAGCACTAGGAATATGACCTGCTTTTTTATCAATAGGCTCTACTTCTCCCTTATATCTTTCAAAAGATCTTGAGTCAATTATAATTGATGTATCTTCATCTATATTTTTCCTAACTTCATCTACCGTTGCTATTATAGATTGGTTTATGTTTATATCTAAGTGTTCTTTTCTTTTATTAGGAATATCAGATGACAAAGCATAATCTGCTTCTATCCAAGCATTTATCCCCCCATCTAAAATATGCACCTTATCATGACCTATATATTTCAGCATCCACCAAAATCTAGAAGCACCTGCAACTTCTCCGTCATCATAAGCTACAACTGTTGTACTATTACCTATTCCACAACCTTCTAATTTTGATTTAAACTCATTTAAATCAGGTAATGGGTGTCTGCCTCCATGTGCTTTTACATTCCCTGCTAAGTCTTTATTCATATCCATATATATTGCATTTGGAATATGACCTTTTAAATAACTATCTTTACCATATGAAGGAATCTGTAAATCAAATCTACAATCGACTACAACCAGATCCTCATTATTATTTTCCTTTAACCATTTTACACTAACTAAATTTTTCAAAATATCACTTCCTAATTTTAAATAATAATATATATTCATTTTACCAATTAATTAGGATTAGTTCTACAACTAAAATTAATTATAAATAATATATTTATTGGTGTTTTCAAAGTGCATTTTAAAATTTTCAACACCACTTTGTAAGCGAATCTAACCTTCTAACTCCTCTATATGGAAATACCTACATATGAATGATATGATATTTACAATCCAATTTTGTATGAACTATAGATATAATCTTCAATATTCGTTATACAAAAAACTAGTCAAGACTTTTTAAGTCTTGACTAGGGACATATTAACTTCTAATAAAATTATTTATTATCTTTGTGCTTCATACTCTCTAAGTAGTTTTACAAACAGCTCAGGAATTTTATCCATCTTTTCAGGTGTTTCAACAAAAGAAATTCTAAACTGTGTACTACCTGGGTTGGCTTCACTATCTTTAATATCATAGAATCCATTCATAGGTGCTGCTAATAGTGTTGTTTCAACACCATCAATATTAATTGAACCTTCTCCTGCACAGTATAATACAAAATCAATTGCATCAAAGCCAGGTTTAACAACCTTTCTAACATCTATAACTGTATAAATAGATGCATCTGGACTCGAAACAATTAGATTAGGCTCTTGTTCCTTTAATCCTCTATAAACTTTTAAGATTTGTTCTCTATAATATTCTCTGATTTCTTGGCACCATCCTATGATTCCTTCTTTACTCTCGTGAGCTAATGCGCCAAATATGTACTGCCCAATAGCGTTTGCACAAAGATTAGCTGTGTATTCAGCTACTGAACGGTTATTAAATTCGGCATTATCCGTAATTAATGCGCCAATTCTTAAACCACATGCATTCCATACTTTAGATGCAGTCTCAATACTAATTCTTCTGCCTTCAATTCCAGGAACATCTGCATCATTTACACCCCAAATGCTTACAAGTGGCTTATCTGTATCATAATAAAGTTCACGATATGCTTCATCACTTACCATCCACATATTGTATTTCACACAAAGCTGTGCTAATGCTTTCATAGAATCATAGTCATGCAGCTGACCAGTAGGATTATCATACGGTATTACTAGTAGAGCTCCTGGATTATTAGCCTTAATTACCTCTTCAATTTCGTCAATTTCTGGAAGAGTGAAATTTCCATTTTCATTCAATTCACGCTTTACAGTAACTGTTTTTCTTCCAGTTCTTTCTGCGAACGAAATATAATTTGTATATGCTGGATCAATCATCAACAAAGGTCTTTCATCTGTTCCAGCTGGTCCACATGTACCAATTAGTAGCAATTCCATTGCTGTTGATCCACCATCTGTAACTTGAAAGTGAAGCTTGCTCGTATCAAAACCTTCACAATTTAAAATATTTCTGAAAGCATCTTGACATTCCTGAGTTCCAGCAGTTGTTGTATACCTAATAACACCACTAGCAAACGGACTGTTCTTTGCATCTAATGCAAACATTCTCTTTTGCATTGCAGGGTTTGCCGGAAGAGAAACGTTTCCAATTCCCACATTAATAACAGCTTCTGGTTTTACTTTTCGCTCTTCATACTTCATTTGTGCAAGACGAACTGCTGATGGTTTTCTTGACTCAAAGTGAGCAGACAGTATAGGTTTGTTCATGTCAAATACCCCTTTTCATTAGAATTTTTTGTTACATTGTAATTTTAACATGAAATTGTATAATTTTCACTCTTTTTTTAATATTATGTTTTGTTAAATAAATTACGAAATCTACCATTAGCCGTAATAATCCTTCCCTAGTTGTAATTATGAAAAAATGCTCATCTATTTTAATTGATATTTCCAATTGTCTTATAAAAATACTATCGAGAAAGTTATTACCAAAAAACTAAATCTATACTTCTTTTCTAATTCAAAAAACAACTTATACTGCTTATACTAAAAATCACACAAAAATAATAATAGATTTTGAAGAATATACAAAAATAAATTTTTACTTTAATAAATGTATAATAAGTAATGTTAATGAAAAAACTACACTAGAAGGAGTTGATTGTTTATGGAATTAAATACTAGAGATACTGTAGTAAAAAAATTATTAGATGCCCAAGAAAATGTTAGAGATTATGAATCATTTTCAAAAAAAGTAGATGATTCTGAGGTATGCAATTTATTTAAGCAGTTTGCAGAAGAATCAGGAGCTCAAGCACAAAAGCTTCAACAGTTACTAAATAAATTTGAATAACATAAAAGCAGCCATTAATGGCTGCTTTTATGTTATTATAATATTTGTAGTGTTTGCAAAACTATATTTTTTTTGTATAATAGTCATTGTATAAATATACTTTAAGGAGGATTTTAAGTATGAATGAACTTACTTCAAATTTTAATAATCTATCAGAAAAAGAGCAAATAGAATTTATAAAATCTATAGTTCCACAGATTGAATCATTAGTTAAAAACAATAAAGATGATTTAATGAGAGAATTTTCACCTGTAATTGATAAATTACTAGAACAATACGGTATAACAATGGATCAAGTTATGATGATGCTTCAAATGTTTAATCCTCAAAATTAAAAGAACCTCTTAAGAGGTTCTTTTATTATCTAGGTTCTACTATAAGCTTTATAGCTGTTCTTTCTTCACCATCAATGTCGACATCAGTAAAAGCTGGTACACATATAAGATCCATACCGCTTGGTGCAACAAACCCTCTAGCTATAGCTACAGCCTTAACAGCTTGGTTTAAAGCACCTGCTCCTATAGCTTGTATTTCTGCCGAACCTTTTTCTCTTAAAACTCCCGCTAAAGCCCCTGCTACAGAATTTGGATTAGATTTTGATGAAACTTTTAATACTTCCATTTCAAATATGCCCCCCTTAATATTATTATATTTCCTTGTGCATTTAAAATTGGATTTCTTGTTTATATTATTCTACATTCAAAATCTAAATCCTTTTTTTATTTATAAATTATATCCGATTTTTCTAAATTTACTGTATCTTTCAAAAACTATTTCTTCTTCATTTTTGTTCACATACTCATTTAATTGTTCAATTATATATTCTTTCATCTTATCTGATGTAAATTCAATATTTTTCTGTGCTCCACCTAAAGGTTCTTTTATTATCTTATCTATTATATTTAGTTTATATAAATCAGAACTTGTAAGCTTCATTACCTCAGCTGCTTCATTTGCTTTAGAAGCATCCTTCCATAGTATGCTTGAGAGACCTTCTGGCGATATAACAGAGTATATAGAATGTTCAAGCATAGCTACTTTATTAGATACGCCAAGACCAAGTGCTCCTCCACTTCCACCTTCTCCTATAACAATAGATATTACAGGAACCTTTAAAGAACTCATCTCAAATAAATTTTTAGCTATTGCTTCAGCTTGACCTCTTTCCTCTGCTTCAAGGCCACAAAAAGCACCAGGAGTATCTATAAATGTTATTATAGGTCTATTAAATTTTTCAGCTTGCTTCATAAGCCTTAAAGCTTTTCTATATCCTTCTGGATGTGGCATACCAAAATTTCTTTGTATATTCTCTTTTACATCTCTTCCTTTTTGATGACCAATTATAGTAACAGGCATATCTCCTATTATACCTATACCTCCCACTATAGCTTTATCATCCTTATATAGCCTGTCACCATGAAATTCTATAAATTCACTGCATATATTTTTTATATAGTCTTCCGTTGTAGGTCTATTCCCAGATCTACTTAAATTTACCTTTTGCCAAGCTGTTAAGTTTTCATATATTTCATTTTTTAGATTTACAAGCTTATTACTCAACATATTTATTTCATTAGATAAATCTATATTATTTTCTCTCGATATTTTTTCAAATTCTGCAATTTTGTTTTCAAGCTCTATAATGGGCTTATCTATATCTAAACTATTCATACTTAGACCTCCTTAATACCCATGCATTTTCAATATTTGATGAATTTTATTTTTCATATTCTTTCTACTTACAATCAAGTCTAAAAATCCATGTTCTAATAAGAATTCAGATTTTTGGAATCCTTCTGGAAGGTCTTGTTTTATCGTCTGTTTTATAACTCTGGGTCCAGCAAATCCTATCAAAGCATT
This sequence comes from Tepidibacter mesophilus, assembly GCF_002724055.1. Lineage (GTDB taxonomy): Bacteria > Bacillota > Clostridia > Peptostreptococcales > Peptostreptococcaceae > Tepidibacter_A > Tepidibacter_A mesophilus. The sequence goes on from NZ_BDQY01000006.1 coordinate 62,046, forward strand.
TGGTTCTGCCATTATAATATCTCCAAGCATAGCAAAACTAGCTGTTATTCCACCAGTCGTAGGATCCGTCAATATAGATATATACGGTAATCCATTTTCACTAAGTTTATTTAAAGCTTGAGAGGTTTTTGCCATTTGCATTAAAGATATTATACCTTCTTGCATTCTAGCTCCTCCAGATGCACATACTATTATAACAGGTAGTTTATTCTCTATACCGTTTTCAATAGCTCTAGTTGTTTTTTCTCCTACTATATAACCCATACTTCCCATCATAAACTCTGAATTCATTACGCAAAGTATAACATCTATGCCATTTAACTTCCCAGTTCCAGTTATAACAGCCTCTTTTTCTTTACTTTTACCAGTATATCTTTCTAACTTTTCTTCATATTCTGGAAATTTCAATATATTCATAGAAACTAAATCTTTATCTAGCTCTTCAAACGTTTTTTCGTCTATTAACAAATTCACTCTCTTTCTAGCTGAAAGTTTAAAATGATGATTGCATTTAGGACATAAACTCATATTTTCTTCTACTTCTTTTATGAAAATATTACTATTACAACTTTCACACTTTATCCAAAACTTTTCATCAACATTTTTAGTATTAAATTTTTTATTAACAGATACTTGCGCGTACCCTTTTTCTTTACTCAATAATTTTTTAATCATATCTCACCTCTATAAATTTATGCCTATGTTCTATTCTTATTTATTCATAAACTCATTTTCTATAAATTTAGTATGGTGTTCATCTTTTATAAAAACTTCACTTGCCACTAATTTTTTCTGAAATTCTACATTAGTTTCTACGCCCTCTATAATTAATTCATCTAAAGCTCTTTTCATTCTATTTATACATTCTTCTCGGTCATTTGCCCAACATATAAGTTTTCCTATCATAGAATCATATAGAGGAGGTATAATATATCCACCATATACAAAGCTATCAAATCTCACTCCAAGCCCTCCAGGAACATGAATAGACTCTATTTTACCTGGGCAGGGTCTAAAATTATCGAATGCATCTTCAGCATTTATTCTACATTCTATTGCATGACCATTAAATTTTATATCTTGTTGGGTATAAGGCATTCGTTCTCCAGATGCTATTAATATTTGTAATTTTATTAAATCAATCCCAGTTATCATTTCCGTGATAGGATGCTCTACTTGGATTCTAGTATTCATTTCTATAAAATAAAAGTTTCTATCATTATCAACTATAAACTCAACAGTTCCAGCACCTATGTAACTTACAGATTTTGTTGCTTTTATTGCAGCATCATATAATTCATTTCTAGTTTTTTCATCTAAATATGGAGAAATACATTCTTCTATAACTTTTTGATTTCTTCTTTGCATAGAACAATCTCTATCTCCAAAATGAACTGCATTTCCAAATGAATCTCCAAAAACTTGTACTTCTATATGTCTAGGATTTTTTATATATTTCTCTAAGTACATTTCATCATTTCCAAATGCAGACAATGCTTCAGCTTTGGCTATATTGAAATTAGATACTAATTCTTGTTGATTATTAGCAACTCTCATTCCTTTACCTCCGCCTCCACTTGAAGCCTTTATAAGAACTGGGTATCCAATTTCTTCAGCTGTTACAATCGCATCATCTATACTTAAAATTATACCTTTTGATCCTGGTACAACAGGTACATTAGCATTTATCATAGTATCCCTAGCTGTTGATTTATCACCCATTTTGTCTATTTGTTCATAGTTAGGACCTATAAATATAATATTATTCTCTATACATTTTTTAGCAAAAGCAGAGTTTTCAGATAAAAATCCAAACCCTGGATGAATTGCATCACATTTCATTTTCATTGCCAAATATATTATATTATCTATGTTATTATAGCTTTTACTTATATTATTAGGACCTATGCATATAGATTCGTCCGCCATATATCTGTGTAAAGATTCCTTATCCGCTTGAGAATATATAGCAACAGACTTTATTCCCATTTCTTTACATGTTCTTATTATTCTAACAGCTATTTCTCCTCTATTTGCAATAAGTAGCTTTTTTATCATAATATCCTCCTTTAATTATCCGTTAACTTTAATCTTAAATAAAGGTTGATCGTATTCAACTAATTCTTCATTTTCTACTAATACCTCTATAATTTTTCCATCAACATCACATTCTATTTCATTCATAAGCTTCATAGCTTCCAGAATACACAAAGTATCTCCCTTTTTCACTACATCTCCAACATTAACATAATTACCAGACTCTGGCCCTGCAGCCGAATAAAAAGTTCCCATTATAGGAGCATTTACTATGTATGTATTGTCATCTACCTCATTTTTTTCGATTTCTTCATTATCAATCGTATTTATTTCTTTTTTAACTTCATCTCTTACATTTGAAATACAATCTGTAGTTGTAATATCGCCTTTTTGTATAGATAATTTCAAATCCTTCATTTCTATATCAAATTTATTTATACTAGTTTTATCTATTGCCATAATTAATTCTTTAATTTCATTTATATTCATAAATTATACCTCCTTTTTATACCTGGTACTAATACTATATCCTATTATATCATATTATTATTTACAGATACAATAAAAAATTCGCTTCATGCTAACGCATGGCTCATGTCGCCAACGAGTCCTACGGGCTCAGTTGCTCAAAATAGCTGATGCTGCAGTTCTTTCATCAATATTATCCTTAAATTGAAAATCATATAATACCTTAGTATATAAAAATTCGCTTCATGCTGTTTCATACCCTCATATAACCAACAAATATTAAGCTACTTTTTATTTATAAAGAAATACTGTTGACTAATTTAATCAACAGTATTTCTTTAATTTGACTTACCATAAAAAAATGTTTTTATAGGCTTTAAATTATATTTATTGGGCATTATTATTTGTTCAGTGCTTCCAACAAACAAAACACCATTACTATTTAATGATTTACTAAAATTTGAGTATATACTAGATTTAGCTTCTTCTGTAAAATATATCATTACATTCCTACAAACTATTAAATCACAATTGTCTATATACTTATCCTCTAATAAATTATGTCTTTTAAATGTAACTCTATTTTTTATTTCTTCTTTTATTACAAATCTATCTAATTTTTTTTCAAAGTATTTACTTATAAATTCTTTAGGTAGATTCCTCAGACTTTTTTCTTGATACATTCCTATTTTAGCCTTAGCCATGGCCTCTTTATCAAGGTCAGTTGCAATAATATTGATCTTATTTAAAGGCATAAATTTACTAAGTAGCATAACTAACGAATAAGGTTCCTCACCTGTAGAACAAGCAGCACTCCATATTTTCAGGTTTTTATTTTTTTTTATAAGTTCAGGAATTATAGTATTCTCCATAACTACCCATTGCTCTAAATTTCTATAAAATTCTGACACATTTATAGTCATATAGTTTATAAATTCATTGAATAAATCGAGATTTTTATTTATAGCATCAAAATATTTTTCAAAATCATCATATCCATTTCTTATAGCTAATGACTCTAATCTTCTACTCATTTGCTTTTCTTTATATAAAGAAAGATTTATTCCTGTTTTTTTATAAATTTTATCTTTAAAAAGATCATATCCCTTCATTAAAGTTCTACTCCCTCCTCATTTATGTTCATAGTAAGCTCTATCTTCTCATTTTCATTATCAATATTTATTATTTTGACTTTAACGTTCTCATCTACTTTAACTACATCTTTTGGATTTTTTACAAACTCATAGGAAATATTAGATATGTGTACAAACCCATCAACTATATCGTTTAATTTTACAAAAACTCCATAATCTTTAACTACTTTCACCTTACCCTCTATAATATCTCCTACATTGTTGTTTTCTATAAACTCATCCCAAGGTCTTTTTTGTAATGCCTTTATACTAAGAGCAAGTCTTTGAGTTTCTTTATCTAAAGATATAACTTTAACCTTCACTAAATCTCCTATTTTATATTCACACTCATACTTTCTAGCCCAAGATAATTCAGAATTATGAACAAGTCCTACAAAGCCATCTAAATCTACAAACACTCCATAATCCTTTATATTTTTAACTGTACCCTCTAATAAGTCTCCAGGTTTTACATTCTCCATGAAATTTAATTTTTTCTTTTCTTCCTCTTTAATTAAGATGTTTTTTCTTGAAAGAACAAATCTTTTTTTACTAGAATCTACATCTATAATTTCACAATTCATAATTTTGTCTTTATATTCTTTAAAATCTATATTATTAATATATTTAATATTTATATGGCTAAGTGGAATAAATCCTCTTATGTTTTTATAACTTACTATAAGTCCACTATTAGATTCATCAGTCACCTTAACATCTATAATCTGTCCTATCTTCAATTCATTCCATAATTTCGCTTCTTGAGCTCTTTTATTAGAAACTACTACATCTCCTGAGTTTCTATCGATTTTTATGACTTTAACATTGATAGAATCTCCAACTTTTATATCTTCATCCTCGCAAACCTCTGATTTAGGAAGAACGCCATCAGTCTTATAATTTAAATCAATATAATATTCATCATACTTCTCTAAAATAACTTTCCCCTCTACATTTTGGCCTACTTTTATAGTTTTAAATAAATTCTCTTCTTTAAGCAGTTGTTCCATTTCATTACTCATTTATCTATCTCTCCCTTGCATTTATTTTAATTAAATATTTTTTATAAATTTTATTACATCTTCTATTATCCAACTAGGGGTTGATGCTCCTGCTGTTATACCAACAAAAGAATATTTTTTTATATCATTCTCATCTAAATCACTTACAGTTTCTACATGATATGTTTTAACATTTTTTTCGCATATATTAACCAATTTTTGAGTATTTGAACTATGTTTTCCTCCGATTACAATCATACAATCCACTTCTTGCGAAAGTTCACTTGCTGATTTTTGCCTGTCTCTAGTAGCTAAACAAATCGTATTGTGTATAGTAACATCTTCCAAAATTTTTTTTAATTGTTCACTTATTTCTTGATACATACTCAAATTTATAGTAGTTTGTGCAACAACACAATACTTTTTATACTTTCTAGGAATTTCACTCAAATCCTCTATATTTTTTATAATTATAGCTTCATTATCACACCAACCATTTATTCCTACAACTTCTGGATGATCTTTATCTCCTACTATTATAATTTTATATCCTTTATTATAGTATTCATTAGCTATATCCTGTATTTTTTTTACAAAAGGACAAGTAGCATCTATAACTTTAAGATTCTTCTCTACAGCATTTGTATATATATGTTTTGACACTCCATGAGATCTTATTATAACCTTCGATTTTTGATTAACTTTATCTAGGTCATCTACGATTTTTAAACCTTTATCCTCATATATCTTTACAGCTTGTTTATTATGTATAAGCGGACCTAGTGAATAAACCTCATCTTCATGCATCATTTCTAGTTCTTCCCATGCCATACCCATAGCTCGTTGTACTCCAAAACAAAATCCGGCATAATCAGCAACTTTAAATTTCAAATACATCCCTCCTTAACCTGAATATTTACTTATATTTTTACTTATAATATCTAGAACCTGTTGACTTAAATTTTCATAATCCTTTGAATTTAATTTTTCTCCATAGTATGACTCAAAGCTTATAGGTTTATCTATGTATATAGTGATTTTACTAAATAATTTATAGGTAGCTATTATAGATACAGGACAAACTCTAGCTTTTCCTCTAATTGACAGCATACTTGTCCCAGCTTTTGCTTTTCCTAAGTTTTCTTGTTTAATTCTAGTACCTTCCGGAAATATTCCCAAAGCTCCATTTGATTTCAATATTTTAAGAGCTGTCTTTATAGTAGATATATCTGTTTTACTTCTATCAACAGGAAAAACATTTATATTTTTTAAAAAATATCCTACTATCTTGTTTTTAAAAAGTTCCTTTTTCGCCATATAAGAAACCTTCCTTGGCATAAAGGATCCGATTAACATAGGATCTAAATTGTTTTTATGATTTGAAGCAAATATCAGAGGTTCATCCACAGGAACATTTTCTTTTCCTACTACCTCTATTTTATAAAATATACTTATAATCGGAATAAATATACCTGTACACACCTCGTATAATCCCAAATAACTCTCCTCCTATTTTACATACTCCATTATATCCGAGACTACTTCTTCTATATTTTTGCTAGTCGTATCTATTTCTACAGCATCAGTTGCTTTAACAAGTGGAGCAAATAATCTTTTTGAGTCTATTTCATCCCTATTTTTAATGTCATTAACTATATCATCTAAATTTATATTGTGCCCTTTTTCTTTTAATTCCTTATATCTTCTTCTTGCTCTTTCATTTATACCAGCTGTTAAATAAAACTTAAGGTTTGCATCTTTAAATACATAACTTCCAATATCTCTACCATCCATTATTACAGAGTATCTTTTGCCCATTTTCCTTTGTAAATTAACCATTATCTCTCTTATTTCTTTTATTTGTGCAACTTTTGAAACATTTCCACTTACACCTAAAGTTCTTATCTCTTCATTTACAATTTCATTATCCAGGTATATATTATTATCCTTAAAATCTATTTGAGTTTTTTTTGCCATTTCTATTAAAGATTTTTCATCATTAATATCAATTCCATCTCTTATAGCTTTATATGTAATCGCTCTGTACATAGCTCCTGTGTCTATATAGTTTATATTAAGCCTATTTGATATTATTTTTGCAATAGTACTTTTCCCTGCTCCTGCTGGTCCATCTATTGCTATAACTATATTATTCATTAGATTCACTCCTTACCCTTTAAATCTGTTCTTAATTTTTTTGCTTCGTTCAAATAAATATGAAATATTTTATCTTTTTCTATATGCGTATTTACATGCATCATAACTCTTATGCATCTATCTAAACTATTTTTTATATACTTTTCTTCAAAATTCAAAAGAGGAATATCATTAAAACCCAACAATTCTCTTACAGCAACCGAAGGGTATACTTCATCTAAATCTCTTGTCATAGTAAATATAATGCTAACTATGTCATCTTCTTTTAAACTATTAGTATCTATTATCTTTTGTATTAGTATTTTTGTTTCATTTAGGATACATAGTTTTTCATTTTTTTCTACAGTAGTAGCACCTCTTATAGCTAATGTCTTCATTTTATCACCATCGCAAATCAATATTATATCAAACTTTATACACTTATACCAGCTAGATAGCCTGTGGAAAAGGCAATTTGAAGATTATATCCTCCTGTTAAACCCTCTATATCAATAACTTCTCCAGCATAATATAGATTTCTTATAACCTTTGATTCCATAGTAGATGAATTAATAGATTTAACACTTATTCCTCCAGAAGTGACTATAGCCTCATTTATACTTTTGGTTTCTTTACATCTTAATTTTAGTTCTTTTATACTATCTACTATCTTATTTTCTTCTTCTTTTGTTAAATTATTTGGCTTTTTATCAATATTTAAGTATTCTAATAAATGTTTTGTAAAATTAACTGGAAGAATTTCTTTTAAGTTATTATATATACTTTTATTATTATTCTTTCTTATAACTTTACGCACTTCATCTTTTGTAACATTTGGAATAAAGTCAAAGTTTAATTCAATATCCCCATCCTGTAAATATTTATTTATATAAGAAGATAAATTAAGTATAACGGGCCCAGTCAATCCAAAGTGTGCAAATAAAATATCTCCATACATGTCTATCTTTTTATTTTTAAAATATTTTGCAGATATCTTTATATTTTTCAATGAAATTCCCTGCAAATTTTTTATCCAATCTTCCCTAAATACAAGAGGTACTAAAGCAGGATATATTTTAGTTATACTTTCTCCATGTTTTTTAAGTATATTATGAATTTTACCATCAGAGCCTGTCTTAGGATAAGAATGTCCACCCGTAGCAATTATCACTTTATCAGCTTTTATTATATGGTTTTCGTCCAAAATCACACCTTTAATTTCTTCATTTTCAACAACAATATCTATAAGTGTTTTTTCATATATTACTTTTACTCCAACTCTATCTAACTCATCATGTAAAGTATTTATTATTATATCAGAACTATCTTTTTGAGGATAAACCTTAAAATCTTCTTCTATTTTAAATTCAACCCCTCGGTTTTTAAAAAATTCTAAAAGATCCAAATTAGTAAAAGTATACAAGCTACTATATAGAAATTTAGGATTTTTTATTATTTTTTTTAAAAAGTCATCTATATCTCTCATGTTAGTTAGGTTGCACCTTCCGCCTCCTGTTATTTTCAATTTTTTCCCTAACTCTTTGTTTTTCTCTATCAACATCACTTCATTATTTTTAGCAGCTTCTATTGCAGATATCATACCTGCTGGTCCACCACCAATTACAATAACTTTACTCATATTTTCCACCTTCCAAATGACTTGTATCATTAGTCTTTATTATTACAGGTCCATAATCTCTAAATTCTACTATATTTAAGGCTGTATTATCTTGTTTTATTCTATATATATTTGACAATTCACTTTCTAGCAAACTTAATAATAATACTTTTATAGACATGCCATGAGATACTAGCACTATATTAGAATTATCATGCTTTTCATTTAATTCATTTATACAAGTCAATAATCTTTTTTTTAATTCGTATAAACTTTCTGCTTTAGGTATTAAGGCTTTATGAGGATTATTTCTCCAAACAGTATAAACATCCTGGTAGCTCCTTTTTATTTCTTCTATTGTAAGACCTTCCCAATCCCCAAAATTTATTTCTCTAAGATTTTCTTTATATTCTACTTTTCTATTCAAAGTATCAGAAATCATTTCAGAGGTTTGAATGGTCCTACCAAGATCACTACTATATATATAATCTATGTTATATTTTGAAAGCTTTTTAGCAAGTTTTCGAGCTTGTTCTATTCCATTTTCAGTTAGTTTCGAATCTCCATGCCCTTGAGTTCTTCCATCTATATTCCAAAAAGTTTCTCCATGTCTTACTATAAAAAATGTATTCATATATATTCCTCCTATTATTTATTATAATTCCAAATAAATATTATATAATAAATATCATGAAAATAAAAAAGAAATAGGAAAACTTCCTATTTCTCATCATAAACATGGTATTCTTTCCATATAGTTTCCAATTTATCAAAATACTCTTTTATTTCTTCTTTTTTCCTCATACCTATAGCAACTATTATTGCATTTGCAACACTTAAAGGAGCAACTAAAGAATCAACAAACGATGCCATATTACTCTTAACCGGTATAATTTCTTCACATATAGATGCAACAGGTGCAAGTATACTATCTGTTAATGCTATTATACTAGCTCCTTGTTTTTTTGCATAATTTGCTAGTTCAAATGTTCTTTTTGAATATCTTGGAAAGCTTATAGCTATTACTAGATCATCTTCTGTAACTTTTAGAATTTGCTCAAATACATCACTTATTCCATAACTCACTATGTTTACGTTGTCTAAAATTATATTTAAGTAAAAACCTAAATATTCAGCTACAGCAGTTGAACTTCTAAGACCTACTATATATATTTTCTTTGCCTTTAATATTTTGTTTATTCCTTTTTGGAAACTTTCTTCATCTAATTCTTCTATAGTTGTTTTTATATTTTCTATATCAGATTTTAATACTTTTTTAAGTATCGTCCAATCATTAGAATACTCTTTAGACATCTCTACCCTTTGAACAGTAGTAAGTTTTGTCTTTATAAGCTCTTGCAGTGATTTTTGAAGCTTAGGATATCCATCAAATCCTAATGCGTTAGCAAATCTAACTACAGTCGATTCACTTACACCTACTTTTTCACCTAATTTCCCAGCAGTCATAAAAGCTGCTTTATCATAGTTTGCAAGTATAAACTGAGCAATAAGTTTTTGTCCTTTACTTAATTTAGGGAACTGTTCTTTTATTATGACAATTAAATCTCTAGCTTCTTCCATATAAAATTTAACTCCTATTTGATATATTTTTTATCAACATTTTCCCTTCGTTAAAAGCTTTTATATTTAAATTTTCACTTCCTTGAGGTACTCTTGCTAATATTGATTCTTTCAAACTTTCGTCCTCGATATCCTCAATAAGTTCTTTAATAGCTCCTAAAGCAACTATATTTGAAACCATTTGTTTTCCTATTTTTTCTTTGGCTGTATCTATTATAGGTATCTTATAACAAAAGTCAGTACCTATATTATCCCCTATATTAACACAAGAATCAACTAGCAATATTGATTTTTTCTTTATATTTTTTGCATATTTATCAAAAGATTTTTGTGTTAAGCATAAAAGTAAATCTGGGCTATTAACTTTTGGATAATTTATATCTTTATCGCTTATTATAACCTCTGACTTACTGGCACCTCCTCTAGCTTCTGGTCCATATGATTGACTTTGAACTGCATTAAATCCATTTTTTATAACACTTTCAGCTAATATTATACCGGCAAGTATTAACCCTTGACCTCCAGATCCTGTTAATCTTAATTCCTTTTTCACATAGACACCTCCTTTTTAAACATATCTATAATCTTAAAGTATTCTTCTATATATTCAGGTTCTTGAACATTTTTAAATTCTCCCATAAATATTTTATTTTTTATATCATCTTTATTTAATTTATCTTTAGCTGATATATCCACAAAATTATCTTTCATCCCTTTTATTAAATCAACTGCACTGCCTTTTTTATTTTTTCTTCCATAATAAGTAGGGCAAACGCTTGCTCCCTCTACTAAAGAAAATCCTTTATGATTTATAGCTTTTTTTACATATTCAATCATTTTTTTAACATGATATACTGTAGATCTAGCTACATAAGTAGCACCTGCACCTGATGCTAGTTCACAAATATCAAATGCTTTATCTATATTTCCATAAGGCGCGGTAGTACCCTTTTCTTTATTTGGAGTTGTAGGAGAATATTGTCCGCCTGTCATTCCATATATATTATTATTAAATATAATAGTTGTTATGTCTATGTTTCTTCGACACGCATGTATTAAATGATTTCCACCAATAGCACTAGAATCTCCATCTCCAGATATAACTATAACTTTTAAGTCAGGATTTGCAACTTTAAGACCAGTTGCAAACGCAATTGCTCTTCCGTGCGTTGTATGCAATGTATTAAAATCCATATATCCAGCTGCTCTTGATGAACATCCGATTCCAGATACTATACATATCTTATCTTTATCTAAATTTAATTCTTCTATAGCAACAGCTATAGCCCTCATCAATATTCCATGACCACATCCAGGACACCAAATATGTGGAAGTCTCTCTACTCTAAAATTATTTTTTATTACTTTGCTAGGCATTTTCCCAATACCTCCTTTACGCACTCATTTATATACTCAGGGGTTATAATTTCTCCATTTGCTTTATTAATCCCATAAATATTACAATCAGTTTTAACTACGCGCTCTACTTCTTGTCTTATTTGACCTAAATTCATCTCTGGAACAAATATCATATCCTTATCTTTGCTTATTTGTTTTATCTTTTCTTCGGGGAATGGCCATATTGTTTTTATAACAAACATGCCTGCTTTTATGCCTTCCTCTCTAAGCTTATTAACAGCCTCTTTAGTAGATCTTGTCATACAACCAAATGTAACAAACAAAACATTAGAATCCTCAACTAAATATTCTTCATATATTAATATATCATCAAGATTTGAATTTATTTTCCCCATTAGTCTATTTAGTAATCTTTCAGCTTCCTCAGTACTATTAACCGGAAATCCTGTTTCATCATGCACAAGTCCTGTTACGTTATATCTATATCCTTCTCCAAAGTTAGCCATGGCAGGAACCAAATCCTCAGTATATTCATATGCTTTATACTCACTTGCTTCTACCGCGGGTTTTTTTCGATCTACTACAACCATATCTCCTTCGTTGGGTATTATTACCTTTTCTCTCATATGCGCTATAACTTCATCCATTAACAATATTACAGGCATTCTGTATTTTTCAGAAAAATTAAATGCTTTTACAGTAAGTTCAAAAGTATCACTAACACTTATTGGAGATAATACTATTATAGGATGATCTCCATGAGTACCCCATTTTGCCTGCATCACATCTCCTTGAGACGGGCAGGTTGGAAGTCCAGTACTTGGTCCTCCTCTTTGTACATTTACAATTACACACGGTATCTCTGTAATACATGCATAGCCTATATTTTCTTGTTTTAATGAAAATCCAGGACCACTAGTTGCTGTCATTGATTTCAATCCCCCTAATGATCCACCAATAACAGCTGCCATACTTGCTATTTCATCTTCCATTTGTATGAATCTTCCTCCAATTTTTGGTAACATTACAGCTGATAATTCTGCAATTTCAGTTGAAGGAGTTATTGGATATCCTGCAAAAAATTTCATACCAGCATATATAGCCCCATGTACACAAGCTTCATTACCTTGAAGAAATTTTATATTATTATGCATATGATTTATCCTCCTTACACATGAATTCTTCTAAATATATTGCATAATCAGGACATCTCATTTCACATAATCCACATTTTATACATTCATCTTCTTGTTTTATATTTACCTTATCATTATATATGTACAAAATTTTTTTGGGACAAAATTCTGCACATATTCCACAACCCTTACACCAATCATTTTTTATAACTATTTTTTTCTCATCCCCTGGCATTTTTTTACCCCCAATGCATTTTAGAATTTTTATTAATTTCATATTATCAAACTTTTTGAGATATTGCAATTTAAATTTCATTTTTATTTTATAATCCTTCATTTTGAAATTTAACTTTCTTTATTCTAAAAATTCGAAACGTCTCAATTCCAATATTTTACATGTTGTTATATATATCTCTCTTCTTAAAAATAAAAAATAGCCCTTTATATAAGAGCTATTTTTTATCACTTTTTTTCTATATTCATACAAACTATAAAGTTTACTATCATCCTAATCTTTTTTTTTATTCTTACAAGGATTTTTGAAAAAATCTGCAATTTTTAAATATAAATATTCATTTTCGTCTACATCAAATAAAACTTCCTCGTTATTTAAATTATTAAAACCTATATTTTTATAAAAATTTATTTCATCACATTTTTTAACTATAAATATATTTATTCCATTAATATCTGCCATATTTAATAAAGCTTTTATAAGCCCATCTTTTAAAACCATATCTAATGACTTATCAAATATATTGATTGTACTTAAAAAAGCTATATTCTCTTTTATTTCATATCCTGCAAATCCTAGAAGTTCTCCATTTTCATATGCACATAATATATTTTGTTTTATTTTTTCATAATCTATATTTTCTTTATCTAGTATACTTCTAATTTTAATTTCATTTTTTTCATACATTTTGCAAATACTTATCATTATTTTTACACCTCTACTTATAAAGATTTTAAATAATTTATTTCTTTTTGGCTTAAGTTTCTATACTCACCTATTTTAAGATTTCCAAGTTCTATATTCCCTATAGATATTCTTTTTAAAGATAAAACAGGATGACCTATAGCTTTACACATTTTTCTTACTTGTCTATTTTTACCTTCATGTATTTTTATTTCACATATACTTTGGTTTTCATCCTTTTTTATAATTTTGAATTCTGCTGGTGCAGTCACATAGTCATCTATTTTTAATCCTGATTCAAATTGTTTAATTTTTATTTTATCAGGTACTAATTTAAGTCTTGCTAAGTAAGTTTTAACAACTTCATGCTTTGGGTGAGTTAATCTATATGTAAGATTTCCATCATTAGTTAATATTAAAAGTCCAGATGTTTCATAATCAAGCCTTCCAATAGGATATATTCTTTCATCAATATCTTTAACCAAATCTAATACTGTTTTTCTATTAAATTGGTCTTTTACAGTTGTAACATATCCTTCTGGCTTATTTATAATTACATATATATTTTTTTGTTCTGCGATTATTACTTTCCCATTAACTTCTATAATATCCTGATTCTCATTAACATCAATTCCTAGTTCTTCTACTATTTCTCCGTTGACTTTTACTTTTCTATTTTTTATTAATTCATCAGATTTTCTTCTTGACGCTACTCCGCATAATGCCATATATTTATTTAATCTCATAGCAGTTCTCCTTTTCTTGTTTATTGATAAACTCTACTCTTAATAACCTTTAATCTAAAGACTTTTTTATTATATAGTTATATATCTTTTTTTTCTATAGATTTTAATCAATTTGTATTGTTAAAGACTTGATATAGTGTTAAAATACCTCTTATATCATATATTTTAAATACTCAAGTTATTTTGTAGGAGGTTTGTAATGCTTTCAAGATATAAAACTAAACACATAATTTTTTTACTATTAATCGCATTTATTATGTTCAAATTTGTAAACAATCCAGAATTCTTTATAGAAAAATTTAACTCTGCACTATCTTTGATAAGTCCCTTTATTTGGGCCGTTTGTATTGCATATCTTCTTAACCCTATAATGATTTATTTTGAAAAAAGGTTTAATATGAGAAGATCTTTTAGTATAATGTTAATTTACTTTTTATTGATAAGTATTATAAATTTTACTATTACTATACTATCTCCTAAAATAATCGATAGTATAAATGATTTATCCAAAGATCTTCCAGGATATATGAACACAATTCAAAAATGGATAAATGAAAATATAATTAAATCTAAATTACTCGAATATAGTAATCCTTTCTTAAAAGAAAATTTAAAGGAGATAATAAATGAAGTATTAGGTTTTTTAAATATTACATCTACCAATTTAGTAACTCAAGCTATTAATATTACCTCTAATTTATTTAATGCTATACTCGGGGTTATAATTTCTATTTATCTATTAAAAGATAAAGAAAATCTTATATATAATATTAAAAGACTTTTATATGCTGTTTTAGGAAAATTCAAATCAGATAAAGTTATAGCTTTCTTTAAGATAGTAAATAAGATTTTTTCTCAATATATAATAGGAAAATCTATAGATTCTTTGATAATAGGTATTATATGTTTTGTAGGTCTATTAATGCTTAAAGTTCCTTATGCACTTTTAATAAGTATAATCATATGTGTGTCCAATATGATTCCTTACTTTGGTCCATTTATAGGGGCTATCCCAGCTATACTTATTACTTTAATAAATAATCCTATACAAGCTATTTGGGTAGCTGTATTTATATTATTACTTCAGCAATTCGATGGGCTTTACCTTGGCCCTAAAATATTAGGGGATAAAGTGGGCTTAAATCCATTGTGGATTATAGTTGCTGTTATATTAGGTGGGGGGCTATTTGGTATTGCAGGTATGTTTTTAGGAGTTCCTGCAATGGCTATCACAAAGATACAACTTGAAAAATATATAAATATCAAACTAAAAGATAAGAGTATTATATAAAAAAATCAAAAGAGCTATATTGCTTTAGAAATTAATTTCTAAAGTGATATAGTTATTTTTATACAAAAAATCAAAAAAGTTCAAATATATTAATTCGTTCCATTGGTTAAATTAATATAAAGCGAAACTTAGGAGGTTATATAATGTATAAAAATACTAAAAACAAATCATGTAATGATAGATTAGAATTTGCAGATGAATTGAATATCCCTAACGCTCTTCATCCAAAGCAAACAGGTTCTGTAAGTCAAAATACAAGCAAACCAATATCTAAAAAAAATAAAAAACCTAAATAAATCAAAACTCAATTCTGAAAAATGGGCTATTAAAATAAGCCCATTTTTATTTTTATTGAACTAAATAAATTATAAAATAATCCAAATATATTCACTACTAGAAACATCATTCAATTTATTCCTTTCTTGTATCAACTCAGCTCTATATATCATAAATTAATACAAGAAAGGAGGGATTTAAATGTTTTTTTATAACAATCAACAACCACCAGGTCCGCCACCTTCATATACACCTAAGCAGTCAAGTAAAGGTCCTAGTTTAAAAGCAGTAGATCCAGGTGCTATAAGATTCTGCCGTTATAAATTCACTTATATATGGCTTGAAAATGGACGAAGTTTCTGGACTTGGCTAGTATTTGTGGGCCCTACATCTGTATCTGGATTTAGATGGATGAGAGGAAGTTGGAGATTTTGGGGAACAGATATTAGAAATATAGATAGTTTTTCTTGCTAATCAAAAATACCAGTCAAAAGACTGGTATTTTCTACATATTTTTAGCTTTTTTAGTACATTCTCTCATTGCTTTAATAACAGCAGTTCTAAATCCATACTCTTCTAAAGTAGTAACTGCTTCTATACTAGTACCTCCAGGTGAGCATACCATATCTTTAAGTTCTCCAGGATGTTTTTTAGTTTCAAGAACCATTTTTGCAGATCCTAAGATAGCTTGAGCAGCCATTTTGTAGGCTTTATCTCTAGGCATACCATCAGCTACAGCCGCATCTGCCATGGCTTCAATAAACATAAATACATATGCAGGAGAAGACCCACTAGTCGATATAAATACCTCCATCAGCTTTTCATCTATAATTTCTATCTTTCCAAAGCTTTTAAATATATTGACTACTTCGTCAACCTCTTCTTTTGATATATTACTATTAGGGGATATGCCTGTCATACCCTCACCTACAAGAGCTGGTGTGTTAGGCATAGTTCTAACCATTTTTATATTTTTTCCAAATGCATTTTCTACATCTTTAATAGTCTTTCCTGCTGCTATAGTAACTATAACAACATCTTCTTTAACAAAATCTTTTATCTCATCAATTACAATATTATATACATTTGGCTTTACAGACAATACTATAATATCTGAAGTTTTTGCCAATTCTTTATTGTCCATTGTAGTATTAACCTCATACTCATTCGAAACAATATCTAAACTCCCCTTATATCCATCAGCAACAATTATATTTTGCGGATTTAATAATCCAGACTTCACGACTCCGCCAATCATTGCTCTTCCCATATTCCCACAGCCTATAAATCCAATTACCTTATCCATAGTAAACCTCCAAATTTTAAATAGTTATATATATTATATCACTTAACAATACTAAAAGGCTTGTTCCGTTCTTTCTATTATCTCATCTTGTAATGATTTACTTAAATTGTGAAAATGATCACTGTATCCTGCAACTCTAACTATTAAATCCCTGTATTCTTCTGGATTGTTTTGAGCATCTATTAATAGTTGCCTATCAACTACGTTAAACTGAATGTGATGTCCATCCATAACAAAATAAGATTTAACTAACGCAGCCATATTCTCAAGACCTTCATCTCCAGCAACAACTGATGGTGTGAATTTTTGATTTAATAGAGTTCCACCTGTTCTTAAATGATCCATCTTTGCTGCTGATTTAACCACAGCTGTTGGTCCATTTCTATCTGCTCCTTTAGCTGGAGATATACCTTCTGATAAAGGCTTATGAGCTAATCTTCCATTAGCACTAGCACCCATCACTTCTCCAAAATATACATGACATGTAGTAGGAAGCATATTTATTCTATAATATCCGCCCTTCATATTATTTCTATCTGTAACCTCATTATGAAATGCATTAAATGCATCTAGCATTAATTTATCTGCATAATCATCATCATTTCCATATTTAGGAGTTTTATTTAAAACAATGTTATGTATTTGTTCATATCCTTTGAAGTCATTAT
This sequence comes from Tepidibacter mesophilus, assembly GCF_002724055.1. Classification (GTDB taxonomy): domain Bacteria; phylum Bacillota; class Clostridia; order Peptostreptococcales; family Peptostreptococcaceae; genus Tepidibacter_A; species Tepidibacter_A mesophilus. The sequence goes on from NZ_BDQY01000006.1 coordinate 79,721, forward strand.
CTAAGGCTTTCATTAACTCGTTCATACTAAATTTCTTTTTATCATATACATTATATTTTATCGCAGATAAAGAGTCAGTTATAGTCCCTATGCCTACACCTTGTATATAATTTGTATTATATCTAGCTCCCCCCGCATTATAGTCTTTAGCCTCCTTAATACAATCACTAACTACTATAGATAAAAATGGAGATGGCATATTCTTAGCATAAATACTCTCTATTACATTATTTCCTCTAATCTTTATTTCCACAAAATGGTGTAATTGCTTTTTGAATGCTTCAAATAATTCTTCATAATTTTTAAAATTTTCAGCTTTTCCCGTTTTTATACCTAATTGTTTGCCAGAAATTTTATCATATCCATCATTAAGAGTCAGTTCTAGTATCTTAGGTAAGTTCATATAACCAGTTAGAATATATGCTTCTTTTCCATAAGCTCCAGTTTCAACACAACCACTAGTACCACCTTCTCTAGCATCCTCTACACTTTTCCCTGCATTAAGCAACTCTTGTATTATAGCATCTGTATTATAAAAAGCAGGTTGACCCCATCCTTTTCTAGATACCTCACAAGCTCTTTTTAGAAATTCATGAGGGGTTTTCTTGCTTATTTGAACATTAGAACTAGGTTGTAGTAGCTTCATTTCATCCATAGTATCTAATATTAAATAACTCACTTCATTTATACCATCATGTCCATCAGATGTAACACCACCAGTATTTATATTAGCAAAATCAGTATAAGTTCCACTTTCCTTTAGTGTTATACCTACTTTTGGAGGAGCTGGTTGATTATTGAATTTAACCCATAGACATTCTAATAATTCCTTTGCATTATCAGAAGTTAAGGCACCTTCTTCAACTTCCTTTTCATAGAAAGGATTTAAATGTTGATCAAGTCTTCCTGGACTAAATGCATCCCATATATTTAATTCTGTAGTAACTCCAATATGAACAAACCAATACATTTGAATAGCTTGATGGAATGTTTTAGGTGCATTCGCTGGAACAACTTCACAGTTTTCAGCTATTTTAAGAAGATCTTTTTTTCTTATTTCATCTGTTTCTTTATTAGCTAACTGTTTAGTATATTCAGAATAACGTTTTCCATAAATCATTATGGCATCACAGCAAATGCTCATAGCTTTAAGCTGATTTTCTTTTTCGTAGGCTTCTTTATCATTCATATAATCTATCTTAGATAAAGATTCTTCTATATCTTTCTTAAAATCTAAGAATCCTTTTTTATACATTTTCCCATCTGCAACCGTATGACCTGGTCCTCTTTGTTCCATAAATTCAGTAAATATTCCATTTTCATAACAATCCAACCAGTCAGGAGTCATATGATCATATATCATTTTTCTTATAGAACGGTTTTCCCAGTATGGAATAATTTTTTCTTCTTGAATTTTTCTAGCTTCTTCATTTACCTTAAAAAATATTTTTTCTCTAGAATCCATAACGGTGAAATCTTCTAATGTATGACAACAAAGTTCCGGAAAAGTAGGAGATGATTGAGGCCCTTCTCCTTTTTCACCTACTATTAATTCATCTTCATTTATACAAAGCATTCTATTTTCCATAAAATACTTAAAAGCCAAAGCTCTAACAACTGGAACAGCTTCAGTGCCAGCATACTTTTTATAAGCTTCAGTCATTAAAGATGCTCTTTCTATTGAAATATGCGGCTGAACATTCATACTTTGTTCTCTAAGTTTTTTTACTCTTTCATTCATACCTCTTTTCATTGAATTAACCCCCTATTTTAACTTTAAAATTATATTTTTCAAACATATTTTTAATTTCTTCTAATCTATCATCAGATGGTTTAGACATTAATTCATCTTCATAGTTCATATTTAATCTTTTATATTTGTCTTTACCTATATCATGATAAGGCAATAAATTTATGCTACTTATATTTAAATCTTTTATAAATTTAAGCATATTCTCAATATTTTCATCATCACAGTTAATACCTTGTATTAACGGTACTCTAAGATTTATATTAGCCCCTATTTCAGATAGCATGACTAAATTATCCAATATAAGTTTATTCGGCTTGCCTGCATATTTTTCATGTTTTTGTGAATTCATTAACTTAATATCATATAAAAAAAGATCAACATCTTCTATAATTCTTTCGTAACTTTCAAAAGCCGCATATCCACAAGTATCAATAGCTACATGCATTCCTTTTCTTTTACATTTTTTCACTATATGCTCAACAAAATCTATTTGACTCATTACCTCTCCACCAGATAAAGTAACTCCCCCACCAGATTCTTCATAAAACACCTTGTCTTTTTCTATCTCTTTCATAAGTTCATTAACACTATACTCTTTTCCTACAAGCTCTCTAGCGTTATTAACACAAAAATCAATACAATTTTCGCACTGACTACAAATGCTGTAATCATTTATAATTTTATCTTCATTCATTTTTATACACTCATGCGGACATCTTTTTTCACACTCTCCACAATTACTACATTTTTCTTTATTATACATTATTTCACTATTATACCTTTGACTTTCAGGATTGTGGCACCAAATGCAAGTAAGTGGGCATCCTTTAAAAAATACAGTAGTTCTAATTCCTGGACCATCATGAACACAATATTTTTGAATATTTATTATTTTACCGTTCTTCAATTAAACCATCCCCTTGACAAGTGAAGATTAAAGTACAGATAAAATACAATTCTATCTGTACTTTAATTATAATATTTTACTTATATAAACATACATAAGACATTTCCTCATTTACCTCTACATTGAATTTTTTATCAGCTTCTACTATAAAAGTTTCATTTTTATTGAATTCTTTCCATTCATTACTTTCAGGAAGCTTAACTAACATTTTTCCACTTGTTACCGTCATGAATTCTTTCTTAGAAGTAGAAAACTCATATTTTCCAACTGCCATAACTCCAATAGTAGCTGGTCCTTCGTTAGTTTGAAATGCAATCGATTTAACATTCCCATCAAAATATTCATTAGTTTTAAACATTTAATCATCTCCTATTATTATAATTAATATGAATAATTTACCTCTTCATGCTCTAATTATACTATAACCTTGTTATTTTTTCTATAATTATTTTATGATTATGAAACTTTTTATTGTTAATGAATTTTATCTACGTTTAAATAATCTTTATATACTATTATATGAATTTTTTTCACGAATATGTCTTTCCTTAATATGATGCGTATAATCCTCATTTATCTATTACTTATAATTCTAAACAAAAAAAACAGCTTTCATTTTAGAAAGCTGTTTTTTATTTATGAATTTAATTAAGATATATTTTCTACTTTATTAAATTCATCTATTATCTCTTTAGAAGGCTCATTATCCATCAAGCTAAATACAATTATAGATATTGTAGCTAATATAAATCCAGGTACTATCTCATATACATCAAAGATTCCTCCTTGAATATGTTTCCATATTAAAACAGTAATTCCTCCTGCTAACATACCTGCTGATGCTCCTTTAGCAGTCATTCTTTTCCAAAATAAAGACATTATAACAACAGGTCCAAATGCTGCTCCAAATCCTGCCCAAGCATAAGCCACTAATTCAAGAACAGAACTATTTGGATTAAGTGCTAATATATATGATATTACAGCTATACTTATAACCGTTATTCTGCTTACCCAAACCAATTCATTCTCTGTCGAATCTTTTTTTATTAATGCCTTATATATATCTTCAGTAAATGCAGATGCTGCAACTAAAAGCTGTGAATCCGCAGTACTCATAATAGCAGCTAGAATAGCGGCTAGAAATATTCCTGCAAATGCTGCTGGAAAAATAGAATTAACCATTAATATAAATATGGTTTCTGACTCTGGGCCTTTAAGATATTGAGTAATATACACTCTACCTACCATACCAACAATAACAGCTGCACACAAACTTATTGCAACCCATATCATAGCTATTCTTCTTGCTTCCTTTATTTTTTTAGGAGAAGTTATAGCCATAAATCTTGCTAATATATGAGGTTGTCCAAAATATCCAAGACCCCACCCTAACAATGAAATTACAGATATAATTCCAATTGTATTTCCATCCATAGTAGTTAATGGATTCAAAAACTCAGGGCTCAATTTTTTTATAGAATCAAGCGTAATCTGTGTCCCTCCCAATTTGACAGTACCTGCAATTGGGACAGCTAGTATCGCAAAGAACATAAGCATACCCTGGAAAAAATCAGTCCAACTTACAGCCATAAATCCACCAAGAAATGTATAAGATATAACAACAATAGTTCCTACCGTAAGTGCTGATATATACGGCATTCCAAACACTGTATTGAATAATTTTCCACCAGCTACAAATCCAGATGATGTATATAATATAAAAAATATCAATATAAATGTAGCCGAAACAGTTCTAAGCATTTTACTTTTATCTCTAAATCTATTTTCAAAGTAAACTGACAATGTTATAGCATCACCTGCTATTTCAGTATATTGTCTCAATCTTTTAGCTATGAATTTCCAATTCATATATGTCCCTATAGCCAATCCTATAGCAATCCAAATTGATTCAAGTCCTGATAAATAGGCATATCCAGGTAATCCCATAAGTAACCATCCACTCATATCAGATGCCTGAGAACTAAGTGCCGTTACCCAACTGTTTAAACCTCTTCCTCCTAAAACATAATCCGATAAATTTTCAGTTCTTTTGTAGAATATAAGTCCTATTACTAACATACCAACTAAATAAACTCCAAAAGATATAAGTATACTTATATCTGCTAACATCGTAAAACCCTCCTTAATATTTTTCAAGTCATCATGTAAAATGAAACTTAATTCATAAACTTTAGAGTACTTAATACCCTTGATATAACCAATGTAAGAACTCTTAGATTTCAAACAAATTCACAATATAGACTTTTTTTATATTAATAAAAAAGCATAATTTCTATATGAAAATCATGCTTTTTTCACTAATATTAATTTTATATAGATAATATTATAACATATTTCGACTAATTTCGATAGTTCATTTTTTAATTTTTGCTAATTTTTTGAAAATTTCTAATTTTTTATTCCATAATAAGTTAAGAATTTTTAATCTTTTAATGTCAATAATAACAAAAAGGAGTGTGATTTTATGCAATTTTATGATGTCATAAATGAAAGAAAAAGCATCAAAAACTTTAAAAACACCCCTATCCAAAAAGATAAATTGGATAGAATTTTAACAGCTACTATCATGTCCCCTTCATGGAAAAATAATAAGTGCTTTAAATTCATACTAGTAGACAGTGAAACGCAAAAACAAGAATTATCAATGGCTGTTATGAATGATGTTAATAGTGCTTCTAACTCAATTACACAAGCTCCTCTTGTTGCAGTTGTAGTTGCTGACCCTTCTGGTTCTGGATCTATTGACAATAAAGATTTATATCTAGTTGATACAGGTATAGCCATGGAACATTTAGTGCTTGCATGTACAAATGAAGGATACGGTACATGCTGGATAGCATCCCTTGATGAGGATAAGATAAAGAAAACACTTTGTATCCCAGATAAATACAGAGTTGTTGCTATGAGTCCAATGGGAGAATACAGTGATCATGATAATAATAAACCTAACAAAGATACTATAAATGATCACATATGCCTAAACAAATGGGATAGTCCATATACAAGTATTCATTAAACGTAAAAACTGCTGGTGTCTTTATTACCAGCAGTTTTTATATGTATACATTTAATTACATTCCTTTTCAAAATATAATTTATATTATTTTACCTTTACACAAGGATAGTTATTTCTAATATTGTAGTTTATATAATATCCTAAGAACTCAGAATTTACCATTTTTTCATATACACTTTTAGGTACATTTAAGTGTCTATATATTTCCCCAGAATCAAATTCAATTTCTAACATTCTCTTCTCAGCATCATAGGCCAAAGAAAATATGTTTGATGAATTTATATTGTTTCTTACCATTTTATCTCCCCCTAGATAATCTCTTATTAATTTAATTATACTAAATTACATATAAAAAATATGCAAAAACGCGTTGTCGTATTTTATTTTATATACAAAAAAGCGAGGTTAATTGTATACATCCCCCGCCTTTTTATTTACTTCGATTTGTTTTTTTTGAATTTTTGTTTAAGTATATATTCTGCTATATCCTTTATTTTTTTTTGTTCTTTTCGCATTTCTTCTATAGTAATTTTTCTCATTTTTAATTTTTTGTGTTGCTTAAGATTATCCATATAATCCCCTCTTTAATATTTAATATAAAGCGAAACCTATATCTTTTATTTAAAAGTTCCACTTTATATTACTGTATGAATAAAATAATTAAAAATGATATAATTTCATAATTTAATTTTAGAATATTTCTAATATTGGATTTTTGCTATCATTAATCCTAATACTTATATTTACTTTTTTATTATTTTGATTTGATTCTATTCCAATAATCTTTCCATCTTTTAATAATTTTTTTATAATTGTATCATCCACTATAATTCCATGTCTTTCAAGACTGTTCTTCCATATAGTAAACTTACATCCATTGCTCCAATTAGTACAATAAAAAGCCTTGCTATTTTCTAAAATATCTCCATTACAACAGCTACATAGACCTAAAGAATTTTCTGGTTTTTTCCGTTTATTATTTTTAGTTGATTTTTTACAGTTTGGAATCGATGTGAATGAATCCATTAATTCTAAGTGGTTTCTAAGTCCCAATACCTTTTGAGTATTCTTCATAACATACGATTCAAGCTTTAGCATGTAATCCTTGCACTCTATTTCACCATTAGATACCATAGTTAACCCTTTTTCCCAACTTGCTGTAAGCTCTGGTCTAATTAAAGAAGGTATTGATCTTATTATTATATTATAAATCATCTCTCCCATGGATGCAGGAGTTAGTATCTGGGTTTTTTTATTCAATTTAATATATTTAATTTTTTGCAGCTTACTTAATATTTCAGCTCTTGTAGCACTAGTTCCAATCCCGCTACCTTTGATTTGCTCTCTTAATTCATCATCTTCAATTAGTTTACCCGCATTTTCCATAGCCAAAATCATTGAACCCGAATTATACCTCTTAGGTGGAGTAGTTTCAGATTCTTTAATTTCAAGTTTATTAATTTTTACAATAGCGCCTTTTTTTAAGTTTTTAAATTCATCCATATTATCTTTCTTCGAATTTTGAGGTTTTTTATCGTAATCCGTTATTTCTAAATATCCTTTTTCAATACAAACCTTAGAAGATGTATAAAATTTTTCATCTTTTATACTAGTAGTTATTGATAACTTATTAAAAACTGCACACGGATAAAATATAGCCAAAAACCTTCGTACAATAAGTAAGAATACGCTTTTATCCGTATCATTTAACTTATTAAAATTACCTAAACCTTGACCTGTAGGTATAATAGCATAGTGATCCGTAATAGCTTTATCATTTACATATTTAGTTTTTTCAAGACCTAAAAATAATTTATTATCCGATATATTTTTGATAAATTCATTAATGTGCTTATCTTCACTACCCAGATCGCAGGTATTTTCTATATTTAAAAGACCCCTTATATTTTTATCTATTTCTTTCGCAACAGCTTTTGATAAAACTCTGGCATCTGTTCTTGGATATGTAAGCATTTTCTTTTCATATAATCCTTGTACAATTTTTAGTGTTTCATCTGGGCTTAATTTAAACTTTTTTGAACATTCATTTTGAATCTCTGCTAAATTATAAAGCAATGGTGGATTTTTCTTTTCTTTTTTTCTTTGTACTTCTTCAATTTTTGCTAGTAATTCCTCATTACCTTCTTTAAGATAATCAATGAACTTTTCAGCCTGTTCTTTTTCCTTAAACCCAATATCTTTAAATAACAAATGAGACATATAATATTTTGAATCCTCTACAGCCTTCCATTCTCCATCATAATCAAGAATATCTTCAAATTTAAAAGAAGAATTAATTTTATAGTAAGGTGTCTTTACAAAATCTCTTATTTCTCTTTCTCTGTTGACAATCATACCAAGAACGCAACTCATAACTCTACCAACTGCAATTACAGTATAATTCGTTCCTAAATAATCGCTAATAGTTCTACCGTACATTAGAGTTAATAATCTAGAAAAGTTTATACCCATAAGATAGTCTTCTTTTGCTCTTAGATATGCAGAATCTGATAATTTATCATATTCACTAAGTGGTTTTGCATTTTTTACACCTTTTCTAATTTCATCCTCAGTTTGTGAATCTATCCATACTCTTTTTTTCACCTTATCTTTTACACCAACCATATCATCAACTAATCTATATATATACTCTCCTTCTCTTCCTGAATCCGTACATACATATATAGTTGATATATCTTTTCTTTGCATTTGACTTTTAATTATATCAAACTGTTTTTTAACACCAGGTATAACCTCATACTTGTATGTCTTTGGTAAAAAAGGTAAATCTTTAAGAACCCATTTTTTATATTTCATATCATATTTTTCAGGATAACTCATATTAACTAAGTGTCCTATACACCAAGTCACTACAGCCTTATCGGATTCAAAATATCCATTTTTCTTGGTTCCTTTTATATTTAATGCTTTTGCAAATTCCATGGCAACACTAGGTTTCTCTGCTACAAATAATGCTTTACTCATCTTAATAAATCACCTACAATATAAATTTTTTTATATATTCCTAGTAATTAAAAATATCGAGCAAATAATATGCTCGATATTTTTATATTTTATAATATCAACTTTACCTTAATATTATAATCTATAATTCTTTTTTTTGCAAAATCATACTAATGTATACACTGTTAATCAATATTAAATCACTTTTTTTACTGAATTTTATTAAAATCATGTTTACTTTTTTGTTTATATTCATACATTCTCTCATCAGCAGTTTTTATTAATTTATTATATTTATCTCCGTCATAAGGAAAATTAGCTATACCATAACTAAAACTACATATAATATCGTTTTCTTCAAATTTCACATTATGTACTTTAAAATAATCAATTATATCTTCAAATTTTCTAATAAGACTTTGTAAATCAATTTCAAAAAAAATACCTACAAACTCATCACCTCCAATTCTAGCTAATATATCTGAAGGCCCAATTCGTTTCCTCAATATAGATATAAATGTTCTAATAATCTCATCTCCTGCTAAATGTCCATAAGTATCATTTATAAGTTTTAATTCATTTAAATCAAATAGTACAAATAAAAATTCTTCATTACATAGAATATACTTATTAATATATATATCTAGTATTTTTTCAAAATACCTTCTATTATAGACATTTGTTAATTTATCATACCTAGATAAATATACAGTTTCTTCATAAAGTGTATGTTTCCCAATAGCTATGGAAATTTGATTTCTCATATATTCCATTAACTCTATATCAATTTCATCAAATGCATAATTATACTTACTATCTATACCTATTAAACCATATAATTGCCCGTTTATTATTATAGGCGAACTAATAGAGGACTTTACTTTAAAACACTCTTCATTTTCTAAAATATTTGGGCATTTTGTAGTAAACATCTCATCAAAATCATTAATAATAACTGTTTTATCTATTCTCCCCGAAGTCTTATGCCATATAAATGAATCTTCTAATCTAAGGCTAAACTTTTCAGCATTTTTTTGCTTATATCCTATATGTGTAGCAATTTTTAGATTTTCATTATCATCCAATATTAAAATAGATCCAATATGTGCATTCTGTATAGATTCAATTACCTTATCTAATATTAAATTAAATAATTCTGTAATATTACTTGTTTCAGTTATAGAATAGCTTATTTCTAATATAGAATCCTTTATCTTTGATAATTTTTTTATTTTTTTTTCTGAATTCTTGCGTTCTGTTATATCTACCATGACCCCAACTATTCCTTTAACTTCTCCCTTATGGTTTATATATGGTGCTTTATTAAAAATCACATCATGTAATAACCCATCTTTACATTGAAACTGCGATTCGTATATATGTTTTTCTTTATTTTTAATTATATTAATGTCTACATTGCTATGAATCTCAGCAATTTCTCTGTTGATAATATCATGAATAGTATGTCCAATAATGTCTTCTTTTTTAATTCCTAAATACTCTATATGAGCAGTATTAGAATATTTGTATATACCGTTTTCATCTTTATAGAATATCGGACTTGGAATCGTGTCTATTAGCACTTCAAGAAATTCATCATTTTCTTCAATCAACATTTCAGAGTTCTTACCCTGAGTAATATCCTTAACCATACCAATCATTTTAAACCTCTTTTTATTATCATTATATATGCAAATAGAATTTACCCTTATCCATAGTTCTTCTCTATTTGAATTTATTATTTTATATTCCATATTTTTTTCTATTCCGTCTTCTATTGAATTTTTAATACATTTTATTACAAAATCTTTATAATCATCATGAACTAACGTCTCAATAAAAATATCTAAATCACCTTCATATTTTTGTTTATGTATAGAAACCATTTCACATAATTTATAGGAAAGAAAAATTTTATTCAATTCATAATTCCATTCCCAAATACCTAAATGACATATTTCTTGAGCACATTTTAAAATTGCTTCTTTTTCTTTTAAAATAATTTCATTTTTATTTCCATTTTTAAAAATATTTAATTTTTTAGGATTAAATAAAGACTTAATCCAATTAAATAAAAACATTTATTTTCCCCCTCTATATGAAATTACCATTTTTTAATAAGTATATCAAATAATAAATATTATTGAAATATTTGTATTAATTTAAAAATAAAAGCGAATTCTTGCGAATCCGCTTTTATTTTTTATACTAATTATATTTTGTTGTCTTTTAATCCATGTTTATACTTATACATACGTTCATCTGCAATTTTTATTAATTCCTTATAGTTATTACTGTCCTTTGGGAATTCCGCTATACCGTAGCTGAAACTACAAGTAATATTATTTCCTTCAAATACTATTGGATTTTTTTTAAATAATTTAATTAAATCTTCAAACCTTTTAATTAAATTAGTAGAATTAGTTTTAAAAAATACTCCTGCAAATTCATCTCCTCCAAGCCTTACTAAAACATCTGAAGATCTAATACATTCACTTAAGTTTTTAGCGAATGATTTAATCAATTCATCCCCTGCTAAATGCCCATAATTGTCATTTACAAACTTCAATTGATTTAAATCAAACACTACTAAAGAAAAATGTTCTATATATTGGGGAGATTTACGCATATATCCATCAAATAAATCTTCTAAATATCTTCTATTATAAACATTAGTTAACTTATCATATCTAGATAAATAAAATACTTCTTCATATAACCTATATTTACTAATTGATATTTGTACTTGGTTTCTTATATATTCCATTATTTTTAAATCTGTATCATCAAAAACATTGCTTTTGTTGCTATCAATATTTATAAATCCATATAATTCTTTATCTATAATTATAGGTGAAGAAATAATAGATTTTATTTTAAATTCTTGATTTATTGCTAAAAGATTAATTTTCGTTATTTTATCAACATCATTAATAATTATCGTTTCATATATATTTCCATTTGTTTTATTCCATATAATTGAATCATTAAGCTTAATACTAAATTTTTTAGATTGTTCGATTTCATATCCTCTAGATGCAGCAATTTTCAAATTTTTATTATCATCTAAAATTAATACCGATCCTACATTTGCATTTTCAATAGAATCAATTGCCTTTTGCAATATTAAATCAAATAAATCATTAATATCATTTACTCCAATAATAGAATAACTTATTTCAAGCATAGCTTCCTTTATCTTTAGTAATTTATTTATTCTTTTTTGGTCTTTTTTGCGTTCAGTAATATCAATTATAGAACAAACAATACCTTTAACCTCTTCTTTTTCATTTTTAATAACATCTTTATTAAGAATGACATCTCTAATTGAACCATCTTTATGTTTAAGTTTACCCTCATAAGTTTGTTTACCTTTATTTTTTATCAACTCATTATCATATCTATAATAAATTTCTGCAAATTCTTTTGGATTAATGTCATAAGTAGTATTTCCTATAATTTCTTCTTCCTTTAATCCTAAAAATTCAGTAAAAGCTGTATTACAATATTTAAAAACTCCGTTTTCATCTTTATAAAATATTGGATTAGGAATAGTATCTATAAAGTTTTGAAGAAATTTAAAGTTTTCTTTCATCTTTATTGTTTCTCTCAATTTTGAGCAAAGTTCTATTTTTTCTGGTACTTGTTTTATATCTTTATTTTTATTGATTTTTTTATCATATAATTTATCTAATTTACTTAATTTAAATAAAGATCGAAAGAAATTATATAGAGACATATTTAATTTATCCTTTCTGTATATTTTGTAAAACATGAAAACAAGTTATGTATTTATATTAAATTAAACCTATTTAAATTAAAAAATTTCTGTTTTTAATATTATATCATAATATTTTTTTAAAGCATTGTAATATTTTTTATATTTTTGTCTTTTTTTGTCTCTTAAAATATATATTTAATTTTCGTTTGATTTTTCATATTAAAATCAAAAGTTTAATGTACAATAATTTCTAATATAGCTTTCGTATTATTGGTTAAATTAATACTAAGTAAGATTAAAGGAGGATTTATATGATTAAAAATAAGAAAACTCGCAAAATATCAGATTCTCAAGCAACAAAAAATTTTCATCAAATAGATTTAGAAATGGGTAATGAATTGACTCTACCAAATAATTTAAATCGACATACTATCGGCTCTACTAAACCTTATGAAAAGAAAAATGATAATAATAAATAACTATTAAAAAAAGATAAATTAGGGTAGTTAAACTACCCTAATTTATCTGCAACTTTATTAATAAGCTCTTTAACATACTCACTTTTATATTCGTTATTATTAATCCAATAATCTGAACTATTTATTATATTTTTATTAGCTAACTTATTTACCGAAGCTATGAATTCACTGTCAATATTATTTGCTTCTATATATTTTGCAAATTTAATAATAAGTTCTATTACATATTCAGACTTATATATTGAGCTATTAATCCAATAATCTGGTGAATCTATCACTTTTTTATTTCTTAATTCATTTAATATATTTTCAAGTTCATTTTCTGGTTTATTAATTCCTAAATACTGAGAAAAATTATATATAAGTTTTTTTACATATTCACTTTTATATTCTTTATTATCTATCCAATAATTTGGGGTAGTTATAATATTTGCTTGTGATAACTTAATTATTGAATTATTAAATTCTAAATTTAATTGAGATATAGGTCTTTTCCCTTGTAACAAATCTTTTATATTAAGACCTCCTGTCCATTGAAAATGAGGCATATCTTTAAAGCTTTTGAAATCTCCTCCCCACTCAAGACCTATATTTTTACCTAATTGCCCCATTTTTTCATACAAGTCTATTCTATCCCACTGTGCCTTTTTATTTATAATAGGTACACAATCAAATGCTAATCCATAATTATGATACGAATACCCTCCTCTTGCATTAGTAACTTTATTCCCAGGAGCACTTCTACCTTGTTCATATAATTTATTTTGTTCTTCTTTACTTCTAAACGTACTATATATCAAAACATCTATACCCTGCTTTTTACATTCTTTAATAAATTTTTCGGCTAAATATTTGACATATGGATGTAAGTCCTCTAAATTTTTACTCATTTTGTCCCTCCTTGCTATTATAATCTATATGCCTATAATAATATATGCAGATCATTATATATTTGTTTATAACACAAAAACACACTCCCTTTGTGAGTGTGTTTTGCATTCCTTCTTTATTTTCTATAAAAACAAACCTTCTATATACTTTGCAACTCCGTCCTCATTATTAGTCTTTATAATATCATTATCAGGAAGAGCTTTTTTTAAATTTTCATCAGCATTTCCCATTACTAACCCTTTTCCAACACTGCTTAGCATTTCAAAATCATTAAATCCATCTCCAAATGCTATAACTTCATTAGATGATATTCCATAATCTTTTAATATTTCTTCTAAAGCAGCTCCCTTTGATACTCCTTTGGCCATTACCTCAAGACATATAGGTAGGGAAAATGTAGCATGTACATAATCAGAAAACTTTGATTCAATTTCTTCTTTAACTAACTTCAACTTATTTCCATCATTACATATAAAAAAGAATTTTATACACTCATATGAATCTAAATTTTTAAAGTCAACCATTTTATACATAAAACTAGACTCATCATTAAAATCACCCAGCCATTCATTTTCTTTTTCTACAAGCCAATGATCTTCTTGATAAACATTTACATGAATATCCTCATCAAATTTCATTTTTAATATAGATTTAGATATTTCAGAATCTATATTATGGCACAATAATTTTTCATTTTTAAAGTTATGTGCTCTTGAACCATTAGAAGTTATTAGTACCGTATCCAAATTAAGCTGTTCCTTAATATGTGATGCATCCTTATGATGTCTTCCTGTTGCTATAAAAAATTTTATTCCTTTCTTTACAACCTTCTCAATTACACTCTTAGTATATTCACTAACTCTATGATTACTATTAAGGAGTGTTCCATCTAAATCTGAAATTATTGCTTTATATCCCACCTTCAAATCCTCCTTTAAATATTAATTTAATTCAAATTATATCACTAGTATTACAATGAAAACAATAAAATTAATCATATATGTCAACTTTATATTTTTGTGATTTTTAATATTTATAGTACTTATATACCCACTTAATATATAAGCTGTCAATACACACACTATTCTCAGAATATCCTCATTTAAATTTATATATTTTTCAAATATGCTAACATCAAGATAATAAATAGAATATATACTCAGATACAAAGTAACAGAAAGACCCGGTATCATTTTATTTAAATAATTAATATTATTTCCTGCACTATTTTTTTTGTTATTTCTCCTTTTAGTCTTTCCAAACATTTATATAACCCCATCTTTTATATTCTTATCTATATAATAACATATTTGTCGAAAACAAAAAAACAAAATTCGCTTCATGCTATCGTATGGCTCATGTCGCCAACGAGTCCTAACGGGCTCCATTACTCAAAATAGTTGATAACTTTATTCACTTATTGATATTATGCATAAATTGAGAATATTATATTATCCTTCTATCAATTGTATTTTTTCTTTTCTTGTCATTTGTTTTATTTTGTATTCTCTCTTTAAAGCTTCACTTTTTAAATCATATTCTTCATAATAACGTAATTTAACAGGAAGCCTACATCTTGTATACTTAGCTCCTTTACCCTTATTATGTGTATTTATTCTTTTATCCAAATTATTAGTGTATCCAGTATAAAAAGTTCCATCACTACACTCTATTATATAAACATAATTAATAGTCCTACTATCCTCATTAGATTTCATAAAAAATCCCCCTAAATTCATAGCTACAAATTCGCAACCACTGCATTTCTAGATATATTATACACAAAAAATAGTACTAATGCTTTACAATACAAATACTTGAGTATTATAATTTCATATATAGCAAAAAAATCCGTATTATGGTATCGAAGATACTCATATTAGGATATAATATATTCATAAAAGAAAAAAGGAGATACAAAATGCAAAATAAATTTGAACAGTTTAATTTACACGAATTCATAGTAGACAACCTTACTAAATCTAATATAATGGAGCCAACTAAGGTACAAATTGATACAATTCCTATAACGTTAGAAGGTAATGATGTAATAGGAAAAGCTAGAACAGGTACAGGTAAAACTTTATCTTATTTAATCCCTATGGTACAAAAAATAGACCCAAATAAAAATGATTTACAAATGCTAGTATTAGCACCTAGTAAAGAATTAAGTATTCAAATACAAAAAGAAGCGGAAAGAATAACTCAAAATTCAGATATAAGAACTTTTTGCATAGTAGAAGGTATGAATATTGAAAAACAAATAGAAAGACTAAAACAAAAACCACATTTGATAGTAGCAACGCCAGGAAGACTGCTTCATCTTATAAGTCTTAAAAAAATAAAAATGCACAATATAAATACAATAGCTTTAGATGAAGTTGATCAAATACTTGAAAAAGGATTTATATCAAAAGTTCAAGGTATAATAAAAACAACTTTAAAAGATAGACAACTACTAAGCTTTTCTGCAACTATATCCGAACAATCTAATGATATACTGAACAAGCTTATGAAAAATCCTAAATTTATTAACCTAGATCATATTAAACCTATACCTACAAAAATTAAGCACCAATATATAATAAGTACTTCTCCTAGAAAAACGGATACCTTAGTCGAAATACTAAATACTATAAGACCTTCAAAATCCTTAGTTTTTATAAATAAAAACGAAAATGTAGATAGGTTCGTAAAAGATCTTCACAAGCAAGGTTATTCAGTTGGAGGTATTCAAACTAGAACTAAAAACCAAGATAGACAACATTTATTATCATCTTTTCAAAAAGGGAAACTTAAAATACTAGTGACTACAGATTTATTTACTAGAGGAATGGATTTTCAAAATGTAACTCATATATTCAATATGGATTTGCCACTTGATAAAGTAGATTATTTACACCGTGCAGGTCGTACAGGCAGAATGAATAAAGACGGTGTTGTAATAAATATAGTTAGAGATAGAGAAAAGTTCATAATGTACAAAATGATGAAGCAGCTAAACATAAGCCAAGAAGCTATAACTATTTCAAATAATAAAATAGTTCTTGTTGACAATATAATCAACAGAAAAAAAAGGAGATACTAACTATTTGTCAATCACAAAAGGAGCCTATGGCTCCTTTTTAACATCTTTTTTAGTAAGAAAGATTATAAACTCAACACTAAGCATATTACTGCTTAAAGTGATTCATCTTTAGTTATTACTACATATTAATTTTATGCCTCAAAACTAATTTTAATTCATAATAAAGGAGTTTTTTCATGAGATTATTAAAAAAAATGATTCATAAAGATATAAAAGAAATTAAAGGCAATATATTCGAAAGAAAAGCAGCACGAGCAATAATACTAAATGAAAATAAAATACTTTTGATGTACACTAAAAGATACGATGACTACAGCTTTCCTGGTGGAGGAGTTGAATCTAATGAAGACTTAACTGAAGGGCTTAAGCGAGAATTGACTGAAGAAACAGGTGCTAAAAACATTGAGATTATAAAAGAATTTGGCATATTTGACGAATACAGACCTACTCACTATGAAGGATATGACCTTATGCACATGACATCCTATTTTTATGTTTGTAAAATCGCTAAAGAACTAGGAGAACCCAACTTAGAGGATTATGAAATCTCAAACGGCATGACTACAATATGGATAGATATAGAAGAAGCAATAAATCACAATACTAAATTAATTCAAACTAAAGATTCTAAAATGGGTCTTTCTGTTGAAAGAGAAACATTCATGCTTAATTTAATTAAAAATGAGTTAATTGACAAATAGGGACTTAAATTAAGTCCCTATTTGTTATCCAAATACTTTACTAAAAAATCCTTTCTTACTTTCCTTTCTATTATTTGCTAGATACAACATAAGCTTTTGGTTTTCTACTCTAACCTGCTTTCTAACCTTATTGCTTATCTCATCTCTTAAGTTCATACTTATATTATCAAGTTTTTCACTAATTTCATTGCCAAGATCTTCTTTTAATTTTTGTTCTCTTTCAATAACAATATCTCCTATTGCCTCTCCCATAATACTTTTGAAATTCTCAGCCATAGTTTTTTGAATATCACCAATAGATTCTAATGGATTAGCTTCAATTAACGTAGCTGCACATTCTTCATTAGATTTGTCAAAACTGCAATTATTTATATATTCCTTTATAAAATTTGTTCCCATCCCCTGTTGTTTATATTTTTTTATATTTTTTATCAACTCAATGTCATAATCCGTATAATTTCTATTCCCCTTATCATCTCTATACACTTTAAGTTCAAATACTTTTTCCCAATCTCTTAAAGTTTTTTTATTTAATCCTATATTTTTTGATACCTCACTAATTGTATATAATTTCATAAATATCCCCCCTACAAAAATTACATATATTAAAATCCGCTTAATGCTAAAAACAGTTACCAGTTAGTTCTTCATCTCATATTATCTACAAATAATTGCTACCATATTTTTTAAGTTCAACAAAACCATTTATATTCCTTTAATCAAAAAAAGAGTTAATACAACATATTCGCTGTATTAACCCTTTAAAATATTATTCTTCATCATAAAATTCCAAATAAGAATGCTTTTTAGAGTCTTTTTGCCATCCCAAAATAGCATCTATATTAACATTTTCTGCTGCTTTGAATATAGATTTATCTATATCTTCAAAATCAAGCTTAAGATTTTTTACCAGCTCTTTTATCTCAGTTCTCTTATTAGAAGTTTTCTTAGCAGCAACCATACAAGCACAATTTAGTGGCCATATACCACTTTTTTGTGTAAATGTCTGTATATCATTTTCTCTTATATAATACATTGGTCTTATAAGTTCTAGACCTTCATGATTTGTGGACTTTAACTTAGGAAGCATAGTTTTAAAGCATCCTGCATAAAACATATTTATAAGAGTAGTCTCAATTACATCATTAAAATGGTGTCCCAGTGCTAACTTATTACATCCAAGTTCTTGTGCCTTTGAGTATAAAGATCCTCTTCTCATCTTCGCACACATATAACATGGATAATCCTGAGCTATCCTATCTATTACTTCAAATATCTGTGACTCATATAAATGAATAGGTATATTCAAATAATTACAATTATCTATTAAAAGTTCTTTTATATTCTCATGATATCCAGGATCCATAGCTATAAATTCAAGTTCAAATTTTATTTGACCATGTCTTTTAAGTTCTTGAAATAATTTTGCCATAAGCATACTATCTTTTCCGCCAGATATAGCAACAGCTACCTTATCTCCATCCTTTAAAAGTTCATAGTCTTTTATTGCCTTTACAAACTTTGACCATATACGTTTTCTATAAGTCTTGATTATACTTTTTTCAATCTCTCTAACTGGCTTTCTTTCATTGAATGGTATTAATACCTCACATCCACTTCCAGCAATACCATTATTATCTTTATTACTCATTATGTCACCTCTTTTTAACACAAATATTATAGTTTATTCTATACTATCAATATATTTATCTACATAATCGATCAATTCTTTGCAACTAATATTATTTCCTTTTAATTCTTTACATATAACACTTCCGTACGCTTCTTCTATTTTATTCATAAGTTCTTTAGTGTATAATCTAGCTTCTTTTTTTTGACTTACTTCGTGGCCACCTTTTAACACTCCTATTGAACTAACACCAGCACATATAGCTCCACATATACTTCCAACCGCCATACCATGCCCCATAGAGCTTGCTATTGCTACAGGTATCTTTGTATTCTTTTTTTCATTAGTTGCTTTAATCACAGATTCAGCACAATTATATCCGTTTCCAAAATAGTCTAATGCTTTTTTCATATGTATATCTCCTTTTTAATTTAAAAATAATATAATACCAAAGTATATTGTATCACCATATCGCATAAAAATGTATAAAACTATTCTATATGTCAATACTTAAGACTCATACTAAACTTAACCGGAGGTATATTAATGTTAGAATACAAGGAATTAAAGGACATACTACACTCAATTGAATATTCTATACATAACTTAGAAAGTAGTTTAGATAAGTATAATAAATGCTTACCACAATGTGAAAAATCAGAGATAATAGCTCAAATACAAAAATATAACGATATACAAAAGAAAATCGAAAAATTAACCGATGAAATGGAAGCTAAAGCCACTTAAATATACAATTACTTTGATGTTGAGCCTATACCACCTACTCTAAGAACCTGGGCAGGCTCATCATCATCTGCTATTAAATACTTTTGGAATATCCCTTGTGCAAATGCCTCACCGCATTTAACAGAGAACTCTTTATCTCCCTCATTCTTTAAAGCTACAAATATATGCCCTTCATTCTTTTCATTATTATAGTAATCAGAGTCTATAAGTCCAACTTGATTTTTAAGTCTTATATTGTATTTAAAACCATGGCTACTTCTAACCAGCATGTGCAAACATTCATCATCTTTCATATAACTTTTAATACCAGTTGGAACCACTATAGATTCCCCAGGGCTTAAAGTAAAATCATTTACACAATAGAAATCATATCCAGCAGATAAGCTAGTAGCACGTCTTGGTTTTTTCATATTATTATATTTTTCTTCTATAACTTCATAACTTAAATCTTTTCCTAAAGTCTTTTTAAATTCATCATAACCTACTATTTTAAATCCTCTTGTCATATAGTTCTCCTTTTATTAATATATTTTCTTTTAATATATTAACATTGGATTTGCTATTTGTATATATCTACATTTTGATTATGTAATTCATAACTTCCAATTGTGCACCTTAACTTACACGATAATTCCTCATGCTTTTTAATTTGATATATTATATCAACTTTGTCTAAATCACATAAATGCTCACTATATTTATTTAAATAGTTCTCCAAATTAGCTATAGAATAATCTAATGATTTGGATATAATATGTAGATCATCTTTTTTGAACATAATACTCTCTCCTTCCTAATAACTACATTTTATCCAAATACATATTAATTAATAACACAATAAAACCCTAAAAACTAATAATTTAGTTTTCAGGGTTTTATTTGTAAGAAAAATCCATAACTTATTTCTCCTTTTCGATATCTACTTATTGTACTTACTATTAGTTAATCCATATCTAAATACCAAACATAATGCAGTCAATATCAATGCTATTATATATATAATCAAACACATACCCCCTTTTAATAAAATTCACGAATTTATTTTCGAGTCTTTTCGATTAAGTTCGCGTTTATGCGAATCTTTTATATAATTATATCATGTTTTTTTGTTTTTTTCAATAGGATATAACTATCATCTAATAATTATATCCTAAGTCAAATTTCCTATTTAGGATTATAAATCCCCTTACTTCTCATATAATTAAATATACCTTCACCATGCTCTTGTTCTTCCTTTTGTATATGATTAAGAACCTGTCTTACATTGGCATCACAACATTCAAATATAGTAGTATTGTAAGCTCCTGATATATACTTTTCAGCCATCAACGCATCTTTACACAAAAGCGCATCTTGTGGGTCGTATGTATTTGCAGGAGTAAAAGTTTGAGTTTGAGTTTGGTTTTGCTGTTGCTGTTGTCCACCACTAACATTTGGAACAGTACCACTTAGTATCTGATTTATACTATCTAGATGCTGTTGTTCCTTAGTTACATATCCATTGAACAATTGCTTAAGCTCAGAGCATTTAGCTCTTTGAGCGTAATCACTGTAATTGTCAATACACATCTGTTCATGTGATTTTTGATCTTCTAATAACATTCTTTCTTTTTGAGTTAGATTTAACATACTAACCACCTCCTTATATTAGTTTTTTCAAGATTATACTTTTTATGCATACAAAAAGAAGTAGCTCAAACTACTTCTTCAAAATCAATATATTCTCTTTTCTGGAATCACACCTCTTACACCACCAGTAGGATTATCTATATCTCCTTTGTATCTCGGTATTATGTGAGCGTGTAGATGCATAACAGTTTGACCTGCATATTCTCCACAGTTAATACCTATATTATATCCGTCTGGTGAGTACTTATCATCTAACATATTTTTACACTTATCTATCAAATCTATTATAGCAATCTTTTCGTCATATGTAGTCTCAAAATAGTCCTTGATATGTCTTTTAGTTATTATAAGCATGTGACCTTCACTAACAGGATATTTATCATATATGGCATAACACAGTTTATTTTCTAGTATATATTCCTTTATATCACAAAATATACAGTTCATATTTAATCTCCTTTTTGTTTCACCTTATCTTCAAATCTGTTTTTGTAGTATTGTCTAACTCTAAATTCAACAGCATCTTTAAAATGTTTTATAAAATATTCATTATTCGTATAATCATTCAATTCCGTATTTAAGCAAAAAAACTCATCATTCATATAGAAAAAATCTTTTTCTGATTTTAATAAGAATTTTATAGCTGTACGTTTAGCAAGTTTTATATAGTCTTTTTTCTCCCAATTTTCATAATCACAAGTTGATTTATCTTTTTTTAAATCTATTTTATTTGAGCCATTAGAATAAAATTTCTTAAACGATTTGTATATATCATCTTCATCTATTTTTAATCTAAATTCATTATTATAAAAAGCTCTGATTAATGGCATTTTATAACTTTTACTCATACCAGTAGTTTCTATCATGTTTATGAACAAACTGGCTTTAGTATTTAAAAGTTTTTGTTCTTCTTCACCTAATTCATTTAATTCATCTAAAAAATTTAAATAATTTTTAAATATATTTACTTTTGATTTTTTTCTCATATTTTCATATATATTATTTTCAATATAAGTTAGCATTTCAGTTCTACTAGGTATTTTATTTAAATATTTTTTTATTCTAAAATACTCATCTTTTATCATATCCTTAATATTCATATTAGCTTTTTCCATATTTTTAAATACATCTATAAGCCTGAAATCAAAGTTAACAAAGCAATCTTCAGGATACTCTTCTTCTGTAGGTACGTGATTTGTATCATAGTTATTGCTAATTTTATTATCTCCAGTTAAAAATAACGGAACTAAATTGGCTCTTTTATAATTTCCTATAAAATCTAGAACATTAAGATATTTTTTATTATTGTTCTTTCTAAGTCCTCTTCCAAGCTGTTGTAAAAATATGGTAGAAGATTCAGTAGGTCTTAATAGCATAATCATATCTATCGATTTTATATCAACACCTTCATTGAACATATCAACTGAAAATATCACATTCAAATCTTCATTTTCTAAAGCTTTTATAGCATCCCTTCTATCTTTTGAATACTCTCCTTTTGAGTCACTGTATACAGCACAAGCCTTTACTCCGTTTTCACAAAAGAATTTAGCCATATATTCTGCATGATGCTTGCTTTTACAAAATCCTAATGCTTTTTCTGTTTTGAATTTAGTATAATTTTTTAGAATAATATCTGCTCTTTTATTTATACTTAATGCCTTTTCTAATTCTTTATCATTGTACTTACCATTTTTAAATTCTATTTCTTCATAATCTATACTATCATCATATATTCCATAATATCTAAAAGGTACTAGATATCCTCTATTTATAGAATCCTTTAAAGATACTTCATAAACTACATTATAATCACATAAAGCAAATACATCCTTATTATCCAATCTATCTGGAGTTGCTGTAAGTCCTAACATAAACTTAGGCTCAAAATAATTTATTATATTTTTATAATTATTAGATACAGCATGATGAAATTCATCAATTACAATATAGTCAAAATAATCTTTTTTAAAATAGTTTTCATTTAAATATTTCTCTTTTCCCTATGTTTGAACTTTTTCAAATAATATATCACAATCTGTATTTCTATGTTTATTCATAAAAAAACCTAATTTAGAATTTCTTCGTATATTACTAAAAGTATCATATGCTTGATTTAGTATTTCTTCTCTATGAGCAACAAATAATATACGCTTAAACTCTATAGAATCAAAGGCTGCCAAATAAGTTTTACCCACCCCAGTAGCCGCTACCACTAATCCTTTATCAATACCATCTAGTCTAGTCTTGTTAAGATTATATAAAGCTTCTATTTGTGCTCCTCTTGGTTGAAATAATTCCGTTACTTTCTCATTTTTTTCAGGAATATAATTGTTTACCTTTGGTTTTTTCCATGTTTTCGCATATTTTTCAAGTTCCATTTCATCAACTATTATAGAATTATTATAAAATAAATCTTCAAAAGTCATCTTATAATAATTGAAATCTTCCTCCTGACCATCTCTAGTCAATCTATAATTCCACTCAATACCATCTGTTAAAGCTGATCTAGATATATTGGAAGATCCAATAAATATATCTGCTCCATCTTCATATTCAAACATATATGCTTTTGCATGAAAGCTTCTAGATTTATCATTGTAAAATCTTAAATCAACTTTATCTCCCATTATAGTTCTTATTAAATATAAAGCAGATGGTTGAGTTATATTAAGATAATTTCCAGTCAATATTCTAACAGGTATATCCCTTCTTACCATTTCTTTTAAATCCTCTTCCAATAACCTTACACCTGATTCCATCAAAAAAGATACTATTATATCTACTTTCTTAGCTTTTTGTATAGATTCTTTAATAAATTTATATAAGTGCTTATTATATCCTGTAATGCATTTATCATTATGAACCATAGTCAATTCTCCTTAAAATAAGTACTTTAGTTAATTTTACCATTTATATTATATACTATAAATGACTTTGACTTAATTTAGATAAAAAGTTAAAATATTTGTATCGCTAATCATAAAGGAGATAGAATATGAAATTATATAATAAAATCATTAGAGATAAAATTCCTGAAATAATAGATAATGCAGGTAAAAAATTTGATACTCACATAGTAACTGATGAAGAAGCTATATCTTATTTAGATACTAAATTAGATGAAGAAGTAAAAGAATTTCATGAAGATAATAACTTAGAAGAACTTGCAGATATAATGGAAGTTCTATTTTCATTGGCAAAGAAGATGGGATATTCAGAACAGGATTTATTAGATAAAAGAATACAAAAGAAAGAATGCAACGGAGGATTTGATAAAAATATTATATTAACAAAAGTATATTAATTATTTCGAATTAGAGGTGAATTTAAAAATGCTTGATACTCTAATCCATATAGGAGAAAAACTTAAGGTTAATATGAATTAAGGGAACTCTAAAATGAATTCCCTTAATTCATTATAATTTTCTTCAAATATGATCCTACTATATCTGAGAACCTTTCTATATTTCTTGTATATACAAAGTCCTTTCCATATATAAGTTTTTCAGCATTAATATCTTCTTCTTTACCTGTAAATACACCAAGAACTAAAATTCCATTTTTTCTACAGTTTCTAACTTCAAAAGCTGTATCCATTACAGCAGCTCTTCCTTTATATGATGCTCTTATATTGTTATTTTTTTTAATATTTATATCATTAGGTCTTCCGTCACTTAAAATTATAAGTATTTTATTCTCTTCATTTCTATTTAATAAACCTTCGCTTACAGCTTTAATAGCTAGTCCATCTCTATTATTTCCTGATGCATAATATTCAAATATATTATTATTCTCACTTATCAGAGAATCATAATCCCTATATCTTCTAATAATAGTATTATCTAAGAAACTACAAAAACTCATAACCCTATTTGGTATTCCACAGCGAGTCAAAGCCTCAGATATTATATACCCTTGAGTTGCCACTTTTCCTTG
The DNA here is from genome assembly GCF_002724055.1 of Tepidibacter mesophilus. Classification (GTDB taxonomy): domain Bacteria; phylum Bacillota; class Clostridia; order Peptostreptococcales; family Peptostreptococcaceae; genus Tepidibacter_A; species Tepidibacter_A mesophilus. The sequence goes on from NZ_BDQY01000006.1 coordinate 105,207, forward strand.
TCTTGAACTTTGAGATCCACTAGCATCTAATAATATATCTACAACATATCCACCTTTTTCATTATCTTCACTTCTTGTAAATACCTTTGTATTATTGCTTCTTCCAATCCTCCAAAGCTTATTTGCATCTAATGATCCACTATAAGAATATACTCTTGATATTTCCTTTTCAGCCATTAATGTTTTAGTTAATATGTCTTTTAATCTTGAAATATTCCTTCTGTATATCTTTATATTTTCCCTAAATACGGACATATTTTTTTCTTTTTGCTTAGTTACATATTTTATTTGAAATAAATTATCACAATCTGACCTTAATACCCCATCTGTAAAATGAACCCTGCACCCTCTATGTACATTTTTACATATTTTATTTTGTATGTGTTTAAGTTCTTCCTTTGAAATCAATGATTTGCCATAGTAATACTCTATTCTTTCATATATTTTTTTTAATGAGTCATCATCAATAGATATTACTGTATTATCTTCTAATTTCAAATCTCTATTATTTTTAAAGTCTCCTATTGATTGTATAAGAAGAGATGATGATATTTTATCTATTTCATTTGAAATATCTTCATCTTCATATAGTTCTTCATACATAAATGATGAAAAGTTTTCATCTAGATTTTCAATATCTGCTTTTCTATTCTCATCCACTGTCTCCTGTTCATATACAAATTCTATATCGGATAAATCTTGATCAAAGTACGTATTATACAGAATTTCTATATTTTTCAAAAGTTCTAATGTATCCTTAGAGTCTTTACAAACTTTCATTTCCTTTAATATATTTCTGACTCTACTATCTACATTTCCGTACTTTCCCATTTGTTCTAAGACTAAAGCATATTTTATTTTTTCAATAAAAGTTTTAGCATTTACTTCAAAATAATTTTGGAAAATTTCTTCTAATCCAATCTTTCTTATATCATAAATCCCTGGCCTTTCATTAATCAAATTCTCTTCAACCATGATATCAGCACATATTTCTACAATAGGAATTATAGTATCTTTTTCTACACCATTTTTTAATTTATGATTTATATAGCCTTTTATCATATTCCAATCTATATATTTTCTCCTTGCTCCTAATTTAGCAGCATAATAAATAGATATATTCTTAGATTTGTTAGAGAATTCTTCAAAGCTTTCTAAATTTTGATCATAATCTCCACATATGGTCCACATAATATTTTTTAATCTATTCTCAAAATCATAATTACTATACATAACAATACCCCTTTAAATAGAAGGAAAAATATCTTTTGATTCCCACTTTTGTAATATCCTAGTCTTAATTACATCGTTGACAATTTCTTTTTCGTATTGATCAAAAGTTTTTCCTGTGATACCCATATTTATTGCCATTATCGGTTTCAACCCTCTTTTTATAGTTTTAAGACTTGATATTATCCCTCTCAAATCCACAGCTTTAGTAGATATTTCAGAATTTTGCGACTTAGTCTGTAAATCTAAAAACACTCCTGCAAATTGGACTAATTTCTCATAATCAGCTTCTTCAAATTCTAATTTTAATATATTCATAAGTGTATCTTCTTTTATTTGAGGTATATCTATAACCATAAATCTCGAAACTAGTGCTTCATTAAGATCCTTAGTTCCTGCATATTCATAATTCATTGTTCCTATGAATCTTGTAGCTTCATGGAGCTGTATTTTTTCATATCCTGGAACATCTATGATTTTTCTATAGTCAAGAGCTGAATGAAGAACTACTATTGCGTCATTTTTAGCCATATTTATTTCATCAAATATTCCAAAACCTCCATTAATGGCACATTCATATACAGCTCCTTTTCTAATTTGTACTTCATTATTTATGAATGTATCTGTACCTATTAAAGTTGAGCTGTCTGTGTTAGCATGAAACGATACATTCCATTGAGGTCTTTTAAATACATTGCAAAGATTATCAGCTAAAAGATTTTTACCTGTTGCCTTTGGGCCGCAAAGAAGTATGTTTTCATCTTCTAAAATAGCAGCTATACACATAGACCATATCTCTTTACCATAAAATAAGTTTTTTGGCTTAGGAATTCTATCTTTTATACTTCCATTGACTTTATAATAATTTCTAAAGTGAATAACATCTTGTATCAATCTTTCTTCTACTCCATGTTCCCTTAAAGAATCAAGCATATCCTGAATATCCCCTTTTTTGTTTTTATATTTCATATTGTGTTTCATACCCTAATATGAATTTGGTAATCTATACCATTGACATTATTATAATATAAAACCAGAAAATTAGCATTATACGATCTAGTCTACTCCTAATCTTTATTATTTAAAAACCCAAAAATGAATTAAAGGAGAGATATATCTCTCCTTTAATTCATTACTAATCTATTAATTTTCTTCACTATATTTAGATTTTGTAAAGCTTATTGTCAACTTAAATAAATCACCATCTATAACAATATCCATATCTCCGTTTTGAATATCTACCAAACTCTTTGCTATATTAAGTCCAAGACCTGATCCCTTAGTATTTCTAGATTTATCTCCTCTTGTAAATCTTTGTGTTATCTCAGCTACATCAAAGTTCATTTCATAAGACGATATATTTTTAAATACTAATTCAACATTATTGTCATTATCAATTATATCTATATATACTCTTGAATTTTGCATTGAATATTTGAGTATGTTTCCTATAATATTTTCAAATATTCTATAAGTTCTTCTTCCATCTAGATCACAAAAAACTTTATAATCAGGTATATTTATTTTAAAATCCAATGCACTTGTATTAATTTTTTCATCCATTTCCCCAAGAGTCTGTTTAAATAAAGATATTATATCAAGTGTTTCTATATTCATTTCTATATTCCCACTACTTACTTTACTAGCTTCAAATAAATCTTCTATTAATACTTTTAATCTCTTTGATTTAGTATCAAGTATATCTATATACTTCTCCTTTTCTTCATTTGTTGCACTATCATCCTTTAATAGATCTACATAATTTATAATAGAAGTTAAAGGAGTTTTTAAATCATGAGACACATTGGTTATAAGTTCCGTCTTCATGTTTTGACTCTTAGTTTCTTTATCTACTGCCACTTTAAATCCAGACTTTATATTGTTTAAATTCTTAGCAATGCTAGATAATATACCTATATCATCATCTATATTTACATTAAAGTTTCCATTAGCTAGTTCACTACTTTGCTCGTTGAGTCTCTTGATAGAATCTAAAAATTTCATCGTATACTTAAACATAAATATTGTATAACCGATGGCTATAATGACCCCAAGTCCTCCAGATAAAGCTATCATCCAAAGAAGTATTAAATTAGCACCAAACAACATTATAGCTTTCATATGATACGGTTTAGTTGTATCTATCTGAGTTATCTGTTTAGCTATATTTTTTACTTTATAGTTTAATTTTAAAATTATTTTCCCAGATATACTCTTATTTATTAATCCTTCTTTAATTCCTTCATTGTATATATGCTTCACATATACTATATTCAAATGAATAAGTAAATATAATATAAAAGTCAACGGTATACCTATGATATAAAACTCAGGTTTTGCATATATAATATCGCTCATAATATCTAATGCTGGGTACTGATTATTAAAACCAATTGACAGTATAGACATATTTATTCCAAAGAAAATAAACCATACAAGTATTTTTATTTCTAAATAAGATTTATTAAACAATCTACAGATTCCAATTTGAGTCTGTTTTGAATATGAAACAATTCCCGTTCCTATAATTACTAATAAAATTCCAATTAAAAGTATAGTGATAAGCAATTTTATATGAGGAGTTAAATTATATTCATTCATATTCCTTATTAGTAAATCATTATTATCAATTAGCTTTTTAGGAATGAAGTACTTTATGTCTAAATTACTGTAATTAATATCATTTCCATTGCCTAGATTTGAACTATATATAAAACTAGATAATTTGAATTCTTTGTTAGAAGAATATTTTGTAATTATATTTCCATTTTCATCGGTTACTATATTTATATACAGTTGACTATTTTTTATCTGATCTTGTAGTGATTCATCCTCTATATTAGTTATATTTAATGTATCATCATTATAACTAATATGATATTTAATATTTTCTACATTTTCATATCTGTCATAATATTGCCCTTTTTGTTCTCCAATTCTAGTTAATGTTAAAGCATTATTTAATCCTTCTAACGTATACACAAAATCATCACTTTTTATATATTCTTGTACGTAGTTTTTAGAACCAATCATTTTATTTTTTATAGGTGTATATATTCCAACTGAAATAATAGACAATATTAATATAACTATGATAGTACTAAGTGTTGATTGTTTAAATTTATTGTTTTTCAAATTTGTATCCAATTCCCCACACCACCTTTAAATATTTTGGATTCTTAGGATCTATTTCTATTTTTTCTCTAATTCTTCTTATATGAACAGTTACTGTATCCGCATTATATGCGGGTTCTTCCCATACTTTTTCATATATTTCTTGTATCGAGAATACCTTATTAGGATTACTCATAAGTAAGTGAAGTATCTTGTATTCAAGCGGTGTTATCTTTCTAACTTCACCATCTACAGACACTTCTTTACTATCATCATTTAATTCGATACTTCCTATCGTTATTACATTATCTTTTTTATTAACTAAACTAGAATAACTCATATATCTTCTTATATTTGAATTAACTCTTGCTATTAATTCAAGAGGATTAAATGGTTTTGTTACATAATCATCTGCTCCTATATTAAGTCCCAGTATCTTGTCCATATCCTCTGATTTTGCAGATAACATTATAATAGGGACAGTACTTTTTTGTCTTATCTTCATGGTTGCATCAGCGCCATCCAATATAGGCATCATAATATCCATAATTATTAAGTGTATATCTTCTTTATCAAATATTTCTAGAGCTTGCTTCCCATTATACCCCTTGAATACTTTATAATTTTGATTTGTTAAATAAATTTCTATAGCATCTGTTATTTCTCTCTCATCATCGACAACAAGTATATTATACATTTGCTTCCCCCTATATTTTTTAAGATATCTTATAAAAACATAATAACATATAGTTTCTAAGATTCTAGTATTATAATTCTTACAAATTTCTTAAGATATAGTAAAAAAACAGAAAACAGACTAAAATGTCAGTTTCCTGTTTTCTATTATATTAATATACCTGCTATGGAAGCTGTTAGAAAAGTTGCTTTAATTTAAATCAAAAATATATTTTATTTCTTCTTCAGTTAATTTTGAAATTATAGTTTCTCCAGGCTTAATTATAGAATCAATTAATTTTTTTTTCTTTTCCTGAAGTTCATAAATTTTTTCTTCAATTGTATCTTTAGTTATTAGCTTCATAACATGAACAGAATTCTTTTGACCAATTCTATAAGCTCTATCAGACGCTTGCTCTTCAACGGCAGGATTCCACCAAGGATCAAAATGAATAACTGTATCCGCTCCAGTTAGATTAAGACCTGTTCCTCCAGCTTTTAATGAAATAAGAAATATTTTTGCTTCCCCTTCATTGAATTCCTTAACTAAACTTCCTCTTTCTTTCATATTAGTTGAACCATCAAGATATTTATACTCAATACTATTTTCATCTAACATATTCTTTATTATATTTAACATAGATGTAAATTGCGAAAATATTAAAATTCTATGTCCACTATATATATTTTCTTTTACAAGCTCTTCTAATAATAAAAGTTTCCCACTCTCCCCTTCATAATTTTCAATAAACATTGACGGATGTGCACAAATTTGTCTTAATCTTGTTAGTCCTGAAAGTATCTTAATATGACTTTTCCCAATACCTTTTGTATTTATTTCCTCTTTAATTTCTCCTTTTATTTTATTTAAATATGCTAAATAGATTTTCTTTTGATCATCTGTAAGCTGAGAAATGATTTTGCTTTCAATTTTATCTGGAAGTTCATTTAAAACCTCCTTCTTCAACCTTCTTAATATAAATGGTTTTATATATCTTCTTAATTCTTCTAAAGCTTTTTTATCCTGTTCCTTAACTATTGGTCTTTCGAATATTTTAGTAAATTTAGTATGTGATAATAGTAATCCCGGCATTATAAAATCAAAGATTGACCAAAGCTCAATTAAAGAATTTTCAACCGGTGTTCCTGTAAGAGCAAAATAACTTTGAGCCTGTATTTCTTTAACACTTTTTGCATTTTGGGATGAAGGATTTTTTATATACTGCGCTTCATCTAATATACAAAATCTAAAAAATAAATCCTTATATAAATCTATATCTCTTCTAATAAGAGGATAGGATGTAATCACAACATCATATTCCTTTATATTATTTATTAATTTTTTTCTCTCTTCTTTACTTCCTGATATAATAACAGTTTTTAAACTAGGAGTAAATTTTTCAATTTCAGCTAACCAATTATACGCAAGTGAAGTTGGAGCAATTATTAGTGAAGGACTACTTCCATTTTCAATTTTTTCAGAAAGTAAAAATGTTAAAACTTGAATTGTTTTTCCAAGTCCCATATCATCAGCTAAAATTCCTCCAAATCCATATCTATATAAAGTTTTTAACCATTTAAATCCAAATTTTTGATACTCTCTTAAAATATTATTCATGTTTTCTGGAATATTATATTCAATGTCCTCAGGCTCTCTTATATTTTGAACTAATTCTTTGAATTGAAGATTTCTTTTTATAGATTTCATATTAGATTCTTTTAAATATTCATCAATATATAAAGCTTTGAATTTAGGAATATTTATATCTTCTTTTCCTAAATCTTTTAAATCTAAATATTCAACTAATCTTCCTAAATTATTCAATTCATCAGTATCAAGAGGTAAAAATGAACCATTTTTCAATTTATAATATTTTTTCTTTTCCTTAATTAAATTAAATATATTATTTAACTCCGACTTAGTTATACCTTCTATTTCAAATTTAAATTCCAATAAATCATTTCCAGTTTTTAACTTAACGCCTCCTGAAAATGAAGAAGCTTCACTTATTTTTATAGTTTTAAAACCTTCGGAATAATATACTTGAGCAATATCTTTTATTAAACAAATCTTATTATATATAAAATCAAATATCTTATCATCATCATCTAAATATATATATTTATTTCTTACTTTGAATTCTAAATCTTCAAAATAAGAAAGTATTTCAGTTTCTTTTTCTATATCCCTTAAAATTATCCTATCATCTTTTCGATTATCTTCATTTTCAATTTTGAAGGGATCTATTGTAATATCTCCATATACAAACTTTATATCAGCACTAATGCCTTCTTCTATTTTATTTAAATATATGTTTGATTTTAACCCAGGATTGTATATACTATCCTCTACCATCTCATTAACTTTAACACTTCCTATATTTTTAATTGCAGGATAAATATGTGAAATGAATCTTTCATTATATTTTTTAGGAATCTTAATAACATTTTTATTTTTAGTACCCAACATATCATAAAATGGCTTTATATTTTTCCTTTGATATTCTGATATCTTATGAATTTTATCATTAAAAAATATATATTCTCTATCCTTTACAAGAGGTATTATATTATTTCCTGTGTTTACTTCTAATTTTAAATCACTCTTTTCTTTCGTTAATAAAAAATTTATATTTAAGTCCTTGTTAACTATTTTCATATTGTTATATTGTACATCATTAATATTAGCATTAAATGGTATTTGATTAACTATTTCAAAAAATTTCTTAATTATACTTTGAGGAAGATATACTTTTTTTCCTTTAAAAAGGCTTGTATTATTAAAAGAAAATGATATTTCATCTAATGCTTTTTCTGTATCATAAATTTCTCTTAATAAATCTATAATAAGTTTATCTTCCTCCTTAAAATAGTGTATATTTGGATTAAAAGTGAAATTTTTACCAAAATCCAGTATTTCTTCATTTATAATAGATTCTATAAATTTTTTTATATTTTTGACTACATATAATCTTTCCTCTCCTACTTTTAAACTCAAATAAGTGTCATTTAAGAATCCATGTTTTCCATGGATAAATTCATAATCTATCTCAAGGTTTACTAAAACCTTGCTATAACTCTCTTTATAAGTAAAAAAATCTAATACATCCTGTGTTATATATTCTTCTTTTGAATCTATAAATTGATTTTTATTATTCATTTTTCACCTCTATTCATTAAACTTTCTAAATTTACTTTTTAACTCATATAAGTATTCAATATTTTATTATATCATAACAAAAAAACAGAAAACCAACTAAAATGTCAGTTTCCTGTTATAAACCCAAAGTTAGCAAATACACAAAGTGTACAAGTTGATATAATTATAGTTCTTAGCTTTGGTATTCTTTATTGATTTACAATTTCCTCGGTAAAAACAAGTGCATTGTTTATATTTCTTCCTGGTGAAGTTATATATTTTCCTTGATAATAAAGACTAGATGAAGCTCCTCCGTCCATGCACATAGCTCCCTTTAAGTTCATTTCTTTACATATTTGAGCCAATTCCTTTAAATTTACATTTGAAACTGTCCCCATTACAAATTTATTTTCATAAGTATATCCTATAAAACTTCTTTGAGCACGAGATGTATTTATCTTACTTTCCCAAAATCCCTCTTGTGCTCCATTTGCAGTTATTTTACCATCTATTATGAGGCTTGGTCCAGCTCCTATAGCGCATGTAACATCTTTCCACTTCACATTAGATTCTAAAGTTTGATCTATATTTTGTGACTCAAAGTTACACTCATAAGATATTCTATTTCCTACTTTAAATCTTTCTACTAGGTATTTAACTTCTTCATTAAATACTATTATACATCCATTTTGTGATACCCATAAGTTATCTTGATTCTCAACTATATACTTGACAACTCCATTTTCAACAATAACAGCCTTTGCGCCTTTTGAAGAAATAGGAGCATTATATTCCTCCGTATATATAACTATTGCATCTTTTTCACTTCTTGGGTGATTAAGTCCCCATGCGTAAAACTTCTTTTCATCATTTATGTACCCATCTATAGTAATACTAAGATTATCTATAATCATCTTGTTATCAGCAGTAAATCCCATAACCGAACCATAATTTCCTATATGAACTACTTTACCATCTTCGATAAGTGTTCCATATGGAAGATTAGATCCATCATATGCACTAAAGTATGTCCCATTTATTCCACCTATGACTCTATTAGTAGCAGTCTTTTTACCATCTGCCATATTCTTCAAAGAATCAGCCGAAGCTATCTTTTCATTAGCTCTTGCTACTTTAGGCTTTATAGTTTGATTGTTTGTATCTATAAGTACAATCTTGGCAGTCTTATTTACACTTTTAAAATATTGATTATAACTTACATATGGTGAAAATGCATATATTTGAGTAACTGTAACGCATGCTATAATAAATGCTACCAAAAATATTTTTTTCATTTTCCCCTCTCCCGTCATTAACTTCTTAGTCATGTTTTCCTAATCTATTCAGATTCCTTTATATCCTCCATAACCATCTGAGGAGTAACTTTTCCATTGTACTCATTAATTTCTGGACTAAATACTACATCAACAGTATTTTGATTAATTAAAGATTCATATTTTTCATTAAGCGAAAACCCTATTCCACTTAAGAATGTATTTCCCTTTTTACCACTAAGCTTTAAATGAACATTATTGTTCCCACATCCTTTAGTCCAACTAGGATTTACTTGTATATCTTTTATCATAAATAGAGGTTTTGGATTAGCCATACCATATGGTTCAAGCTTTGATATCTCATTTATAAGGTCTACACTCAATTGCTCTGCATCAAGTTCTGTCATTATATTAAGCTTTGGAACAAATATATTTGAATCTTTAGCCTTTATTTCTTTAGCTCTTTTATCAAGCTTTTCTCTTAACTCATCTAGCTTATCCTCCTCTAGGGAGAATCCACATGCCATTTCATGGCCTCCAAATCCTAAGAATAAGTCTGATACATTAACAAGTTCATCGTATATATTAATTCCCTTTATACTTCTTCCACTTCCCTTAATGTATCCTTCTTCAGTTTTTGTTACTACTAAAGTTGGCTTATAGAATAAGTCTTTTATTCTACCTGCAACAATCCCTATAACTCCTTCTGATACTCCATCTGCTCTTACAACTAAAAAATCATGATTCATATAATTAGTTTCTACTAATAATCTGCAAAATTCTTCGCCTTTCTCTTGAATATCTTGTCTTTTTGAATTCAGATTATGAAGTATAGCTGCTACCTTTATAGCTTCTTCCTCATTTTTTTCTAAAAGAAGTTTTACTCCAAGCTTTGCGTCTTCAATTCTTCCTGCAGCATTAAAACACGGTCCTAGTACATATCCTATTCTTCCCGCACTTATTTCTTTGTCATCAAGTCCAACTTCTTTTCTCAAAGTAGTTATACCTAATCTTTTATTTGAATTTATTCTTTTTAATCCGTATTTAACCAAAGTTCTATTTTCGTCTATTAATGGAACAAGGTCTGCTATTGTTCCAAGTGCTACAAGATCAAGCGGAGTGGATAATATATTTTTTGGAAGATTCAGTTCTCTTTGAAGAGCCTGAGCTAATTTAAAAGCCACTCCACACCCACAAAGTTCTTTAAATGGATATTTATCATCATCTTGCTTTACATTTATTATTATACACTCTGGAAGTTTTTCAGGTGGATTATGATGATCTGTAACTATAATATCTAGACCTATTTCTTTAGCATAGTTTACCTCTTCAAACGAACTAATACCATTATCTACAGTTATAATTAAGTTTGCTTGCATGTCTTCTTTAATCTTTTTTATCGCTTCTTTATTAAGTCCGTATCCTTCTGAGAATCTATTCGGTATGTAATAATCTATGTTATCTGTTATATTTGAAAAGAATTCTACTAATAAAGCTGATGATGTAACCCCATCGACATCATAATCTCCAAATATAACTATTTTATTGTCATTATGTATATGATGTTTTATCTTATCTACAGCTTCCTTCATGTTTTTTATAAGAAATGGGTCGTATGTTTTTTTGGGCTTATCACTTAAGAATTCTTCTATCTCTTTTTTATCCGTTATTCCTTTGTAGTGAAGTATGCTTTCAACTACTGATAGCCCTTGTATTTTATCTCCTTTTACATCCCAAATTTTGTTCATAGTTTCCTCCTTAATATGTCTAATCTTCAACAAGTTCAAATCTATATGTTTGATTCATAGGATTTATTTTTTCTTTTGGTACTTCTTCAAGAAACATCTCAAGCGGTCTTACAAAAAGACCATAATCTCCATATAATGCTTTATATAGTACCATATCTTCTTGTGTTTCAGAATGCTTTACTGTATCTATTACTAGATATAATTTGTTCTTAAAATGTCTATATAATCTTCCTTTTTTTAATTCTCTCTTCATTTTAAATTCCACCTAATCTTTAGTTAATATTTTTGAATCTCAAATAGTTCTTCTACTTTATCACTCATATATTTATAAGAATCGCACACTCCTTGATTATAAAACTCTGGGGCAAGCTCCTTAATAAAAAAATCCAAAATCATAGAAGATGCTAAATCTCCTAAATCTTCATCTCTTTCATCTTGAAAATATTTTTTTATAGAGGAAATCATTTTTGCTTTTTTATCTTTGCTTAAATTTATTTTATCCATAACTTCTCCTTTATTTTTAATATTAAAAACCTCTCTACACAAGTCCATTATATCATTTACAATCAACTTTGTATAAAGAGGTTTACTTAAATTTCAACAATCGTGATTAAAATGTAAGTCATCACGATTGTTTTTAATTTAACTATTTTTTTTATTAAAAAGCATATCCAACCAGAAAATTGTATGTTATAATTCAATTGAATTATTTTTATTAGGTCTTTTATTAGATCTCTTAAATTCCTCTATTAAGCTGCAACTTAATGGAGGTTTTTTTATTTTTTTTATTTATACATACCTAAATCAACAGGTAACTTGCCTTTATTTTTTATAAACGTTATTGCAATATCTACTACAACAGCTAAATCTTCTGCATTAAAATAGTATTCTATATTACTATCAAACAACACATTGGCAGATGGATTAAATTCCTCGTCACCTTCCCAAATTATAAATGTAAAAAATACATTTTTTAAAAATTCAAATCTATATGCTAAATCACCTGTACTAGTCTTTTCACATTCTATATTTTCAAAATCCTGTTCAAATTTTTTTAAATTATTTCCATATATTTTGGCAAGTCTTAATATTGTTCTATTATAAAAATTTTTGTAGTATACATGACCTCCGTTAATATCCTTGAATGTTATGTCTTTTCCTGTTTGAGATATTCCTTTTCCATTTACAAGATATCTTAGTATCATTATTTTTATAATATATGAATTTACCATTTCACCATTTTCATTATATGTATCACCACTTGGGTATTTGACTTTATAAGTTTTATTTATAAGTTTTAGTGTAAATATACTATTATCTTCATCATAATTATTTCCTGTAAGCTTTGCCATTTCTTTTGGATCTTTTTTTTGAAATATATCTCTTATATACTCATATGGTACTCTTCCTTGTCTATCATCCATAATTTTATAGCCTCCTTGTATAATTATATTTAGTTAATTTTACCATATTATGTATATAAGTTGTATTTCTTATTCCATAGTTTCTATCTCATCAGGAATAATTAAATCTGCATCTGTCTTTTTTATAACTTCTTCAACAGTTACATCAGGTGCTAATTCCTTGAGCACAAGACCGTCTTTTGTTACCTGCATTACTGCAAGTTCTGTTATTATTAAGTCTACTACTCCTTTTGCTGATAATGGTAATTTACATTCTTTTAAAATTTTAGATTCACCGTCCTTTGTTGTATGGACAGTAGTAGCTATAACTTTTTTTGCTCCTACTAATAGATCCATGGCCCCTCCCATACCAGGGCTATATTTGCCACTTTCATTTTCAAGTGCCCAATTGGCTATATTCCCATACTGATCTACTTCCAAAGCTCCTAATATAGTTATATCTACATGTCCTCCTCTAATTATTGCAAATGACGTATCTAAATTAAATAAAGAACAACCCGTCAATGGTGTAACTGGCATTCCTGCTGCATTACAAAATGTATGATCTTCTTCTCCAAGCTTTGCAACTTCTCCAAAATTTAGTATTCCATTTTCAGATTGTAAAATTACATTTACTTTTTTTGGTATGTAGTTACTTGATAAAACAGGGATTCCAAACCCTAAATTAACAACCATTCCATCTTTAAATTCTTTAGCAGCTCTTTTAGCTATTCTCTTTTTTGGATTCATTATTTTCCCTCCTTGTATAATGTAGTTATAACATTTGATAGAAAACTTTCTAATTATCTAACGAACATTAATAACTTTTCTAAAATTTCAATAATGCATAAAATCCTATCAGATTTCAAAACATTTCATACTATCGT
>NZ_BDQY01000007.1 GCF_002724055.1 Tepidibacter mesophilus
AATGTGCACTATCTGAAAAGCTAACGCTTACAAAAACTCAAATTAACGACTTTTTAGACTATTTTATATCTACACTACCTAGTTTTATCAAGGATAAACTAGCTTTTTTGTAGTGCGAAAGTTGAGTAATAATGAAAATTCTGTGTATAACTTAACAAAAAAAGTTACATATTCAGATAACAGTATAAATAAATTTTCATACTATGCCTATTATGAAGATTGGGATATGTTTATTATGCTAAGTGGAATTGATAACGAATTCAATACCGCTCAAAAGAAAGCTACATATATATTATTTAGTGTAGGATTATTAATACTTATAATATCTTCGGCTATAGTTTATTATATGTCAAAAAAATATACAAAGCCTATTGTAGAAATGGCAAAAGCAATGGAAGAAGTGGAACAAGGGAATTTTGCATTACAAGAAATCCAAACTAAATCAAAAGATGAAATAGGCATACTTGCTAAAGGGTTTAATTCTATGTTGAACAATCTAAAAATACTAACTTTAAGCATAAAGCAATCTGCTTTAAATTTAGATACTGCTCTTATAAATACAACAAATCATGTACAAAGTACAGCTATTTCTTCTCAACAAGTATCACAGGCTATTAATGAAATTGCAGTAGCTAGTCAATCATTAGCAGAAGAAGTAGAAAAGGGAACTTCGGCTATGCATGAAATATCTAGTTCTATGAAAAGTACAAATGATTCTGCAAAAGAGATGATTGAATTATCAAGAAATACAGAAAGTTTTATAAAAAGAGGAGGCAATATTACAAAAGCATTAACTAAAAAATCTATTGAAACAAAGAAAAACTTTAATAACGTTTCAGATAAAATTAAATCATTAGAACAAAAATCATCTAAAATAAATGAAGTCACAGTAATCATTCGTTCTATATCAGAACAAACAAACTTGCTGTCACTGAATGCTGCAATAGAAAGTGCCCGAGCAGGTGAATTAGGACGAGGATTTTCTGTAGTTGCCGAGGAAATCAGAAAATTATCTCATCAATCGGAAGAACAAACAAATGCAATAAGCAAAGTCATTGATGAAATACAAAAAGAAATACAAGAAATATCTAAAAATGTTGAAAATACAAATGAATTAATTGATACACAAACAAAAATAGTAAACAATACAGAAAAGACATTTAAAGATATTGAAAACGTGATGGATAAAATGATTGATAATATCGCTATTGTAACAAGTAAAGTACAAGAAATTGAAAATAATACACAAACAACTTTAAATACAATAGAAAACATATCAGCAACTAGCCAACAAACTTCATCTAGTTCACAAGAAGTAACAGCAGTAACACACCAGCAGGTGTGCAATATAGAAACTATACAAAGTGTAATGTCAGATTTACAGTCATTGTCTAATGATCTAACAAATTCAATTAAAAATTTCAAAACAGAATAATTTTAATTTACATTTTTAACTATTTGACTAAATAAAAAAACTACTATATTTTAAAATTGAGTAGGAGGAAAATAATTATCTTATTTCACCTCCTCTCAAATAAGTTATCCGATATATTTGTTATCTTTATTAATATAATCTAGAGTAGTTACTTTTCTTATTTTTATATCTCTACTTTTAAACTTGTTCTTTAATTTTATTAAACAACTCATCAGGAGTGTCCGCTTGAATAAGTTCATCATTTACTAAAGCAAATGGTCCTACTGCACAATCACCGCAATATCCTAAACAAGATTCTACCTCAACATCAACTCCATTTAATTCATTCTCTATTTTATTGACTACTTCTTCAGTTCCATGACTAAAATTATTCTCACAAAATTTTATTTGTGCCATTATTGTCACCCTTTCTATTTAGATTTTTTTCTTATTATTTCAATAATCTCATCAATAGATATATTCTTAATATCCACACTACTTAAACTTATTTCTTTTTCTATTGCTATCTTTAAAGCTGGAGACTTTCTTATATCCCCAATTACTATCGCTCCTATTATTTTATTATTGTTTATTAAAACCTTTTGATACGTATTATTTTCTAATTCTTCTACTAATATATCCTTTGCCTTATCTTCATCTATTACTCCCATAGAAAATAAGGATAAATTAAATGCATTTAATGTAGTTACAGGTACTATCTGTTGATAAATACTGTTTTTACCAACTATATTATACCCAGCAATTTTTCCTTGCCCTATAGCTATATTCCATAAACCATATACTTCATCATTAAATTCAACAATATCTCCAGAAGCATAAATATCAGTTACACTAGTTTCCATTTTTTCATTTACTATTACACCCTTATTAGTTTTGATTTGTGTATTTTCTAATATATTTATATTTGGTTTTATACCTGTGGAATAAACAACCATATCACAATCAATAGTTTCTCCTTTTGCTGTTATAAATCCACTAATTTTATTATCACCAAGTAACTCTTTAATTTGTGTATTAAGCATAACCTCAATATTATATACTTCCAAAGCATTTTTTAATATTTCAGAAGACTTTTCATCTAATTGCTTAGGCATAAGTCTTGAGAAAATTTCAGCAAGAAAAACTTTCTTACCAAGTTGAGATAAAATCCAAGCAATTTCTAATCCTTGAATTCCTCCTCCTATTATAAGAATTCTATTATTTTTTTTCGCCTCATCCTTTATATTCCATGAATCTTTAAGTGTTCTTAGATTAAAAACACCCTTTTTATCAATTCCTAATATATGTGGTGCAACATTACTTGCTCCATTGGCTAATAATAATTTATTATAATTCATTTTATTTCCATCCGAAAGCTTAACTTCTTTTTTATCTGTATCTATTGAAATAACGGCTATATTTTTGTACAACCTTATATTATTCAAGTCATACCAATCCTTTTTTTGGAGCAATATTTTATCTTCCTCCAATGTGCTTAATAATCCTTTGGATAACCTAACTCTATTATATGGATAGAATGATTCATCTCCAATTAAATGTATCTCAATATTTTGATCTATTTCTCTTATTGATTTAATAGCTGTTATAGCTGCAATACCGCTACCTATAACAAGTATTTTTTCATTCAAATTTTTCACTCCCTCTAGTAAGTAATTAGCTTGTAATTTACTTTTTATAAAGTATTTTTCCCAAAACATATATAATTAATATTTAGATATTTCTTCTAACTCTTCTATTATTTTTAAATATTTTTTTTGAATATATGCATCAGTTGCTATTTTTTCAACCTCTTTACATTTTTCTTCAACTTCTTTTATAGCTTCTTTACTTAGATTTTTTTCTCCAAATTTATATATAGCATTGTCTTCCTTATCAATATGCCTATTTAATAAATCAGCATAAGAAATGGAATTAGCAATTATATCTACCTTTGCATCTTCATCACCGTTTTTAACTTTCTCTAAGGCTGACTCCAAGTTTAATATATAAAGTCTACCCATATCATGTTCTGCAAGCATACCATATATTGGCCCATTTTTTATTTTTTCTCCTAATTCATCTGATATTTTTTTAAAAAGGATTTCTTCCTCTTTATTATGATGATGCTTATCCGCATAATTTTTTACAAAATCGATTATTTTATAAAATACCTCCAATTCAATTTCTTGTTTATTTAAAATTTTAATACACAGCTTTCTTATAACCTTGAGTACCCTTTTAATATTTTTATGTTCTTCCATCATCAATGAAATAGCATCCATTTTAACTCCTCCTTTGAAAATTCTCTTATTTTATAAAAATTAATTATATCTAAATTTTATTTTAGTATACCCAAAATTGTATTATTAAATAGAAGACATTTGCCTTTTTAAATGAGGTGCAGTTCCATCTACCATGGCAACTTTAAGCGCAGGTATAACAAGTCCATCTATAGAATTGTTATCTGATGAGCAATGATGAAATTCAACATCATAACCAAGTTTTATCATTTCATTCCCTATATTTTTCATCATAGAAGATTTACCAACGCCCGGTCCACCTTTTATGCAAAATATATGATTTGCATCAGTTTGCTCAATAATATAATTATAGTAAGAAAAAAAACCATCTGCTGTATTTCCCCCTGGAAACACTCTCTTAATTTTTGATGTCATACTATCGCCTTCTTTCAATTAGTATTCATTCTCATATTTTTAACCTACTCTTATTTTATTAATTTCGCTCCTAATTTGTGCTTGTACTATAACTAAAAAATCCTGTATCAAAAGATACAGGATTTTTGTTTAATCTAAATTAGTAAATTTATTTTTTCTAGCCATATATACAGGTATACCTAAAGCTGTTATACCTATACCTAATACCGCATTCATAGGCTGAGCTATTATAGTATTCAGTATTATATATAATCCTCCTAGTATAGCAATTATCGGTATTATAGGATACATAGGTACCTTGTACGGTCTTTCAATATCAGGTTCTCTTTTTCTAAGAATAAATACTGCTGCAAATACCATAACATAGAACAACCATATTATAAATACTGTTAAATCTATTAACGGGCCAAAGTTTCCAGTCATTATATATAACGAAGAAAAAAGTAACATTAATATAGTTGAATTCAAAGGCATATTTGATTTATTCAATTTAGCTAATATATTACTGAATGGTAATTTATTTTCAACCGCCATTACATAAGGAACCCTTGCTCCTGTTAAAATAAATGCATTCAATGTCCCAAATATAGACACCATTATGCCTGTAGTTATGAATTTTCCTGCATTAGCTCCGAATATAACATTAGCAACCTCATTTGCAGGTGCTTGAGTTGATGCTAATACGTTGGCTGGTAAAACAAGTAAATACGCTATATTTATCAACACATATACACCCATTATTATGAATAATCCTCCGACTATTGCTATAGGTAAATCTTTCTTTGGATTTTTCATCTCACCAGCTATGTTACCTACACTTATCCATCCATCATAAGCAAACATTATAGCCGCTAGTGCTGAACCAAGTGCTGTTACTAATGGCTTAGATTCTGGAATTACTGGTAAAAGTCTTACTACACCACCATCACCTTTTATAAATCCTACAATTATAATTGCAAACAATGGTATTAATTTCCCTATAGTTGCTAGTGTTTGAATAGTTCCACCTGTCTTTGATCCAAGAGAGTTCATAATAGTCAAAAAAGCTACAACACCTATAGCTACTGGTATTAGCATGTCCTTACTAAGTTCTAATAAAGACATTACTTGTATTGAAAACATCATTGCAAGTGCAGCCATTATAGCTGGTATATATACTAAAGTTTGAGCCCATCCTAAAAGATAACCCCATATATCTCCGTATACCTCCTTTAAATACGTTACCATACCTCCAGTCTTAGGTATTATTGTAGATATTTCTGCTGTTGTAAGTCCTGCTGCAATAGATATAAATCCTCCAAGTATCCATGCTATTATTCCAAGTCCTGGTGTTGTTGTAGCCGTAAAAACTTGCGTTGGCATAAAAAATACTCCAGAACCCATTACCATACCTACTACTATAGATAAAGCCGACACTAGACCTATGCTCTTTCTAAGTTGATTATGCTGCATATGACCCTCCTTTTCACACTTTAAATATTTAATTCCGACAAATAATTTAGAAATTATTGTACCACAGACAACAAACTAATACAAGAATTAATTATATTTAATCTTTTAGTAAAAAAATAAGACCTTGGAATCCAAGGTCTTAATCTAAAGTTATTTCATATCCATGTTCATTGTAAGTATTAGTAATATCATCCCACAAAATATCAAATCCTGTCTTTTTAAGTGAAGATACAGGTATTATTTTTTCATCTTGAAGTCCCAATTTTTTTCTTATAACACTCATATGTTTTTGATACTTACCTCTAGCTATCTTATCAGCCTTAGTAGCCACTACAGTACACTCATAGCCAAAATATTTTACCCAATCATACATAGCCTTATCATCATTAGTAGGTTCATGTCTTATATCTACAAGAAGATATATACGGCAAAGTTCATCTCTGCCTGTTAAATATCTTTCCATTATTTTTCCCCAAGTAGCCTTTTCAGTTTTTGAAACCTTTGCATATCCGTATCCAGGCAAATCCACAAAGAAAAACTCTTCATTTATTAAATAAAAATTTATAGTTCTTGTTTTTCCTGGAGTTTGACTTACTCTTGCAAAATTTCTTCTGTTTAAAAGTGAATTTATGCTAGAAGACTTCCCTACATTAGACCTTCCTACAAATGCTACTTCTGGAATTCCTTCTGCTGGATACTGATCTCTATTTACTGCACTCATCACTATCTCTGATGATCTTATTTTCAAACTATTCACCGTCCTTAATTAAAGCATGTTCTAATACTTCATCCATGCTCTTTACAAATACAAACTCTATCTTCTTCTTTACATTGTCTGGTATATCATCCATATCTTTTTTATTATCTATTGGTAATAATATTTTTTTAATCCCCGCTCTATTAGCTGCAAGTACTTTTTCTTTTATTCCACCAACAGGAAGTACTCTACCTCTTAAAGTTATTTCTCCGGTCATGGCTACAAGATTATTTACAGGAATATTAGATAGAGCGGATATAGCCGCAGTTGCCATAGTTATTCCAGCAGATGGTCCATCTTTAGGGATAGCCCCTTCTGGTATATGAATATGAATATCCTGCTCTTTATAGAAATTTTCATCTATATTAAACTCATCATATTTTGATCTTATATAAGATATTCCCGTTCTTGCAGATTCCTTCATAACATCTCCAAGTTGACCTGTTAAAACAAGTTGTCCTTTTCCTTTCATAGGAGTTACCTCAATAGATAAAGTGTCTCCTCCAACACTTGTCCAAGCAAGACCCCTAACTATTCCAACTTCAGGATTCTCCTTTATCGGTTCATAGCTATATATCTTCTTTCCTAAATACTTTTCTAAGTTATTTTTATTTATTCTAAGACTCTTTAATTCTCTATTCTCTACATATCTCTTAGCTGCTTTTCTACAAACCTTACCTATAGTTCTTTCAAGATTTCTAACTCCAGATTCTCTAGTGTAATAAGTTATTATATCTTTTATAGTTTCATCTGATACTTTTAAGAATCCTTCTTCTAAGCCGTGCTCCTTTATCTGCTTTGGAAGTAGGTACTTTTTAGATATTTTAAGTTTTTCTTCTTCTGTATATCCAGATACCTGTATAACTTCCATTCTATCAAGTAGAGGTCTAGGTATTGTATTTAAACTGTTAGCAGTAGTTATAAATAAAACTCTTGATAAATCAAACGGTATCTCTAAATAGTGATCTACAAATTCTTTGTTTTGCTCAGGATCTAATGTCTCAAGCATAGCTGAAGCTGGGTCCCCTCTAAAATCTGACGCCATTTTATCTATTTCATCGAATAAAAATACAGGATTTTTGGTTTTTGCTTCCTTCATAGCATTTATTATTCTTCCAGGTATAGCTCCAACATAAGTTCTTCTGTGTCCCCTTATCTCCGACTCGTCTCTTACTCCACCTAAAGAGACCCTTACAAATTTTCTATTTAAAGATTTTGCTATTGACTTTGCTATTGATGTTTTACCAACTCCAGGAGGCCCAACAAGGCATACTATAGGTCCTTTCATAGAATTAGATAGTGTTCTTATAGCTAAATATTCAAGAATTCTCTCTTTAACCTTATCTAGTCCATAGTGATCTTCATCAAGTATTTTTGCAGACTCTTTTAAATCCATTTTATCCTTACTTTCTTTGTTCCAAGGAAGAGCAAAGATTGTGTCAAGATAGTTTCTAATAACACCAGACTCTGCTGATGATGAACTCATCTTAGACAATCGATTTATTTCTTTTGATATCTTTTCTTTTATCTCTTTTTTTACTTTGATATTTTTTAATTGTTTATTATATTCTTCTATATCATCCGTTGTTTCTTCATCTTCTCCAAGTTCCTTATGAATAGCTTTTAATTGCTCTTTTAAGTAGTATTCTTTCTGAACTCTATTGACCTGTTTTTTGACTCTTAAACTTATTTTTTTCTCTATTTTAAGTATATCAAGTTCCTCTAGAAGAATTTTATATACCTTCTCCAATCTTTCTTTAGGATCAAATATTTCAAGTAGTTCCTGCTTTTGCATAGGCTTTAAGAACATATTAGATGCTATAGTATCTACATATCTGCTAGGCTCATCTATATCTGATAAGGTAAGCAATATTTCTGGAGATATTCTATTACTTATATTTATATATTCTTCAAAAGAGTCGAATACATTTCTAATCAAAGCTTCTACTTCTTTATCTTCTTTTAACAATTCTTCATTGTATACAATTTCTTCCAAAGTCGCACTAAAGCCTTTTTCATCATCCGCTATTTCTTTTATCTTTGCTCTTGATATACCTTCTACAAGGACTCTTACAGTCTCTCCTGGTAGCTTTAGCATCTGTTTTATCTTACATATAGTTCCTATATGATAAAAATCATCAGGTGTAGGAACATCAATTTCAGCTTCTTTTTGAGAAGTCAAAAATATAAGCTGCTCATCCACCATAGCTTCTTCTAATGCATTTATAGATTTTTCTCTACCAACATCAAAATGTAAAACCATATATGGGAATACCGCCAACCCCCTAAGAGGGATTACAGGTAATTTATGCTCTTTCATACTATAATTTTGCTCCATATCATCACTCCTTTATATAAATATATACCCAATTTGTAATAAATACTATACTATTATATATTTACCATAATCTTTTTTCAATATAATCTATTTTATATAAATTTATTTATGGTTTAGTGTTATAATATTTTACATAATACTATCTTTGGAGGTATATATGCTTAAATTATTTTTAATATTTTTTAAAATAGGTTTAGTTACATTCGGTGGCGGATATGCAATGATTCCCTTGATAGAAAAGGAGCTTGTCCTTAAACAAAAGCTAGTATCTGAAGATGAATTTTTAGATTATGTATCTGTTGCTCAAAGTTTTCCAGGTGCAATAGCTGTCAACATTTCTCTATTACTAGGATTTAGATTTAATAAATTTTTAGGAAGTATAGTGTGTGTTTTAGGTACAATACTACCTTCTTTTATCTCAATATTAATACTTTCTTATTTATACAATAAAAATAATACTTCACCTTATCTAAATGGATTTTTCTTGGGTGTAAGACCAGTAGTTGCTTCGTTATTATTGTATTCTTTCTTTAGATTATCTAAAAAGGTAGAAAAAAATACATTAAATATATTATTTTTAATAATATCTTTTGTATTAGTAACTTTTTTTAACGTTAACCCTATTTATATAATTATAATTGGAGGTATTTTAGGATTATGGGTAAATTGTTAGAGTTATTTGAAATTTTCATAGCATTCTTTAAAATAGGAGCATTCAGCTTCGGTGGTGGTTATGCTATGCTTCCATTTATAGAAAAAGAAATAGTCAACAGTAATCGCTGGCTATCTTCCAAGGAATTTTTAGATGTACTAGCTATATCTCAGGTATCGCCGGGACCAATTGCTATAAATTCAGCAACATTTATAGGATATAAATATCAGTTTATATTAGGATCTATTTTTGCAACACTAGGAGTTATAGGATTTTCTATAATAATCATTAATTTAGTCTCACCATCACTTGAAAAATATAAGAATAACAAAAGTATAGCTAGTTTATTTAAAAGTTTAAGGCCTATAACAATAGGCTTTATATTATCTGCATTTTATTCTACATATGAAAAAAGTGTATCTGATTTATTTTCTGTATGTATCTTCTTTTTTTCATTCATACTTCTTCATTCAAAGAAAATACATCCTCTATTTATAATTTTATTTTCAGGACTTATTGGAGTAATTTTAAAAGGGGCATAAGCCCCTTTTATTTACGCACTCTCTTCAGGTTTTTCACCAGATTTATATATAACTACAGGTTCTTTATTATCAGCAATAGTCTCTTTAGTCACAATAACCTTTTCTATATCATCTCTTGATGGTATTTCAAACATAATATCCATCATAGCTTTCTCTAGTATGCTTCTAAGTCCTCTTGCTCCTGTTTTTCTTTCAATAGCTTTTTTAGCTATTTCAATTAATGCATCTTTATCAAATTCAAGTTCAACCTTATCCATTTGGAATAATTTTGAATACTGCTTTGTTAAAGCATTTTTAGGCTCTTTAAGTATTTGAATAAGAGCATCTTCGTCTAATAAATCTAGAGTTACAACTACAGGAACTCTACCTATAAACTCAGGTATTAAGCCAAATTTAAGTAAATCTTCTGGCTCAGATTTTTTGTATATCTTGCCTAGATCCATCTCTTTTTTACTTTCAATTTTTGCTCCAAAACCTAGAGTTTTCTGTCCTATTCTCTTGTTTATAATCTTATCTATTCCATCAAAAGCTCCCCCTACTATAAATAATATATTAGTAGTGTCTATTTGTAAGAATTCTTGATGAGGATGCTTTCTTCCACCTTGTGGAGGAACGTTAGCCGTAGTTCCTTCCAATATTTTAAGAAGTGCTTGTTGTACTCCTTCTCCGCTAACATCTCTTGTTATAGATGGATTTTCTGATTTTCTTGCTATCTTATCTATCTCATCTATATATATAATTCCTTTTTCCGCTTTTTCTATATCGTAATCAGCTGCTTGAATTAATTTAAGAAGTATATTTTCTACATCTTCTCCTACATAACCCGCCTCTGTTAAAGATGTAGCATCTACCATCGCAAACGGAACATTAAGTATTTTGGCTAGAGTTTGAGCAAGAAGCGTTTTACCAGAACCAGTTGGTCCCAGCATCATTATATTACTTTTTTGAATCTCAACATCTTTACCATTTTTATTTCCTGAATATATCCTTTTATAGTGATTGTATACCGCAACAGCTAAAGATTTTTTAGCTTCATCTTGGCCTATAACATACTCAGCTAAAATATCCTTTATTTCTTTAGGTTTTGGTAACTCAGATATATCATTTTCAATACTTTCTTGGAATTCCTCTTTTATTATTTCTTCACAAAGCTCTACACACTCATCACAAATGTATACGTTAGGACCGGCTATAAGTCTTTTAACTTGCTCCTGATTTTTTCCACAAAAAGAACATTTTAGATGTTTCTTATCTTCGTATTTTGACATTTTAACACCTCTCTTCAATTTAAGCTAAGGTCTTTTGCTTATAACCTCATCAATTATTCCATAATCTTTAGCTTGCTCTGCTTCCATGAAATAATCTCTTTCTGTATCTTGCTTTATTCTATCAAGTGGCTGTCCAGTTCTTTCAGCCATTATTTGATTTAATTTTTCTTTCATTTTAACTATTCTTTGTGCATGTATTTCAATATCAGTTGCTTGACCTCTTGTTCCTCCAAGTGGCTGATGTATCATAATTTCTGCATTAGGAAGTGCAAATCTCTTTCCCTTTGCTCCTGCATTAAGTAAGAAAGCTCCCATCGAAGCTGCCATACCTATACAAATAGTACTTACATCTGGTTTTATGTACTGCATAGTATCATAAATTGCCATACCTGATGTTATGCTTCCTCCTGGTGAATTTATATATAAATATATATCTTTATCAGGGTCTTCTGATTCTAAAAACAGAAGTTGCGCAACTATCAAGCTAGCTGTAGTGTCATTCACTTCATCGCCTAAGAATATTATTCTATCTTTTAATAATCTAGAATATATATCGTAAGATCTTTCTCCTCTTCCTGTTTGTTCTACTACCATAGGTACTAAAGCCATATATTACCCCTCCTTTTTATCTGAACGCTAAAAGTTCTAAAACTCCATCCTCGATAAGGTTGGAGTTAAGAACTTACCAGCTTCTGGATTGTTTCAACTAAAAAATTCAGCTAAAATAAAACCTTTATCTGAATTAAGTTTCACTGTATCTATATATAGATACAGTAGCCCTTTTAAGGGCTACTGTCAAATTAGTTTATTTTAGCGCTATCTACTAATAAGTCTATAGTTTTCTTAACTATTACATTTTCTTTGAAGTAATCCATATCTTGCTCTCTAAGTGTTTCTTTAAACTTATCTACTTCCATTTTGTACATAGATGCCATTTGAGCTATCTCATTATTTAATTCTTCATCAGAAACTTCAATTCCTTCTTTTTCTGATATAGCTTCAAGAACTAAAGAAGTCTTAACTCTATTTTGAGCATCTTCTCTCATTTGAGCTTTTAAATCTTCTATCTTCATTCCAGTAAATTTAATGTAATTTTCAAGGTTTAATCCTTGCATTTGTAGTTGCTGATCAAAATCTCTTAACATATTATTTACTTGATTATCAACCATAGCTTCTGGGATATCTATTTCAGCCATCTCAGCAGCCTTTTCTACAGCTTTATTTCTTAATTCAGCTTCTTCACTTTTCTTAGCGTTTTCTTCTAATTTAGCCTTTACGTCATTTTTAAGTTCTTCTAATGTATCAAATTCACTTACATCTTTAGCAAATTCATCATCAAGTACTGGCATTTCTTTAACTTTTATTTCTTTTACATTAACTACAAATACGGCTTCTTTTCCAGCTAAGTTTTCTGCATGATACTCTTGTGGGAAAGTTACATTTACTTTTACTTCTTCTCCTACGTTAGCTCCAACTAATTGCTCTTCAAATCCTGGTATGAAAGATCCTGAACCTATAACTAGGTTATGATTTTCTCCTTTTCCACCAGCAAAAGCCTCTCCATCTACAAATCCTTCAAAGTCTATTACAGCTGTATCATCATTTTGAACAGCTCTATCTTCTACATTTACTAATCTTGAATTTTGGTTTCTCATTTCTTCAAGTTTAGCATCTATATCTTCTTCCTTTACAGTATATTCAATTTTATTAACTTCTATACCTTTATATTCTCCTAATTTAACCTCTGGCTTAACTGTAACTTTAGCTATTAAAACAAGGTCCTTATCTTCACCTATTTCTTCTACATCAAGCTCTGGTCTGTCTACAGGATCTAACTTAAGATCTTCTATAGCTTTTGAGTAAGCTTCTGGGAATACTATGTTTATAGCTTCATCAAAAAATACTCCTTTTCCATATTGAGCTTCTATTAACTTTTTAGGAGCCTTTCCTTTTCTGAATCCAGCAACATTAAATCTTCCTTTTAATTTATCGTAAGCTTTATCATTTGCTTTTTTAAATTCGTCTTTTCCTATAGTTATTTTTAATGTAACTTCGTTTTGTTCTTTCTTTATTAATTCTGCGTTCATTTTATAATCCTCCTATGTAACTTTCTTTATTTTCTTTAATAACCCCTTTATTATAACATATAATAATTTTTATTTACAAGAGACTTGATTTGATGAATTACCAAAAATAAGTTTTTTTCAGACATTTACTTTTTTTAAAAATTTTCATATAATTGTATTAAAGTAAATATATTAACTATTTTAAAATCAGAAGGGGATGGATACTAAATGGATACACAAACGCTAATAGCTTTGGTAATATTTATAAGCACTTATGCATTTATAGTTTCTGAAAAAATCGATAGAACAGCTATATCTTTTCTTGGAGCTTCATGCCTTATCCTATTTGGTGTATTAAATGAAGAAGAAGCAATTCATTTCATAGACTTTAATACTATAGGACTTTTAGTGGGTATGATGATTATTGTAAATATACTCAAAACAACAGGTCTATTTCAGTATATAGCTATTAAGTCAGCTAAAATTTCAAAAGGCGAGCCTCTCATTATAATGATTGTATTTTGTTTTGTAACAGCAGTTTTATCAGCCTTTTTAGACAATGTTACCACAGTACTATTAATAGCACCAGTCACATTAGTTATAACTGATACACTTAATCTTAATCCTATTCCTTTTTTAGTTCCTCAAATAATCGCTTCTAATATAGGCGGTACAGCTACATTAGTAGGTGATCCTCCTAATATAATGATTGGTAGTGCAGCAAACATTGGTTTTTTAGATTTTATATTAAATACAGGTCCAATTGCTTTTATTATATTAATTATTACCCTATTTTTATTTAATATAATCTATAAAAAACAATTAATAGTTTCTGATGATGTTAAGAAAAAAATATTTAAATTCGATGAGAAATTGGCTATAACAAATAAGAACCTTTTAATAAAATGTCTATCTATATTATCTTTAGTTATGATAGGTCTTATGACACACCAATATTTCGGACTTGAATCTTCATCAATCGCTTTAATAGGAGCATCCATTATGCTTATAGTAAGTAAAGCCAATGTTGAAGAAACTCTTCATTCAATCGAATGGACAACAATATTTTTCTTTATGTTTTTATTCATATTAGTTGGGGGACTTGAGAAAGTTGGAATAATAGATGAAATCGCTAAGGTTATAGTTTCTTTTTCAAAAGATAATTTACCTCTTGCTACAATACTTCTTCTTTGGGCTGCTGCTATATTATCTTCATTCCTTGATAATATACCATTTGTAGCAACTATGATACCACTTATAACAAAGATTTCTTTGTTGTCTAATATGAATGTAATGCCTCTTTGGTGGGCACTATCTCTTGGAGCTTGTCTTGGAGGAAACGGTTCTTTAATAGGGGCTTCTGCAAACGTAATAGTTGCTGGAATTCTTAAGAAAAATAATCATGAAGTATCTTTTATTGAATATATGAAAATAGGATTTCCAATGATGATAGTATCTATTATACTTAGTACAATATATCTGTTACTATTTTATGTTTAGATTCTATAGATTCCTCTTAAATAAAAAAGAAATAAGCCATAAAGCTTATTTCTTTTTAAGTCCTATTCCCTGTCTTTTTCTAAAATATCCACCCTTTATATTTCTAGCATCCATTATTGTTATGAATGCATCTTTGTCGTAATTATCTACACAAACTTCAAAATTTCGAATATCTTTTCTATTTAAAACTACATTCAAAATACTTATTCTACCTTCTTTACCATGGCCTTCTGTAACCGTTACTCCAAAGTTCTTTTCCCTAAGATAAGAAGAGAATTTTTCTATATCTTTTTTAGTTATAATTTGAGCTATAAGTGTTCCTATAGCCATTTTTTCTTCTATTAATATACCTACATAATTACCAGTAGCAAATCCCGATGCATAAAAGAAAACATTTAGCATGTTATCCATACCACTTAAAACCTTATTTATAGCAAGTATATATATTATTATTTCTACAAAGCCTATCATAGCAGCTTGTAATTTTCTACCTCTTACTACCATTATAGTTCTTATTGTAGACATAGATACGTCCGTACATCTAGCTATAAATATAAAAAGATAACCTAACGCTAATTCCAATTCGAACCCCTCCCTTATAAAATGATATCTTGAACATTCACTTCATCGCCTATGTTAATAATAACAAATTGTCTATCACTATTTCCTCTTGGAAGAGCTGTACTTCCAGGATTTAAAAACAGTATATTATCTTCTTTATAATTTAAAGGTATATGAGAATGTCCAAATATAACTATATCTACATTTAATTCTAAAGCTCTTCGTTTTATACTTCTCAATGAGTATTTTATATCGTATTTGTGCCCATGGCATAAAAAGATTCTATATCCTTTAACATCAAATACAATCTCATCTTCAACATTTTCAAAATCACAGTTTCCTCTTATCCCAATAGTGTCTACACCAGTGATTTTATTAATATACTTAGAGTCTTGAAAATTATCTCCAGTATGAAGTATTAACTCACATTCTTTCAAATAATCTATAGCTTTATCTATATATTTATAGTTTCTATGTGTATCTCCTATTACACCTAATTTCATTTTTATTTTAACCTCTTTCCAAATTCTTCTTTCATCTTTTCTAATGCATTGGCTCTGTGAC
Source organism: Tepidibacter mesophilus (assembly GCF_002724055.1). Lineage (GTDB taxonomy): Bacteria > Bacillota > Clostridia > Peptostreptococcales > Peptostreptococcaceae > Tepidibacter_A > Tepidibacter_A mesophilus. Next base: position 15,790 of record NZ_BDQY01000007.1, read on the forward strand.
TTATAGTATTCTTTATATCTGCTGGTAATTCTCCAAAAGCTTTATCATATCTATTAACTATAAACAAAGGATCATAACCAAATCCATTATTTCCTTTTCCTTCAAATCCTATTTTACCCTCACATGTCCCTCTTACAGTAAACTCATCTCCACTTGGAAATACAACAGCTATAGATGATACGAATCTAGCTGTTCTCTCACTCATATTTACATTCATCATCATTTTCAATAGTTTCTCGTTGTTATCATTATCAGTAGCATTTTCTCCTGCAAATCTAGAAGAGTATATTCCAGGTTTTCCTCCAATAGCATCTACCATAAGACCAGAGTCATCGGCAATAGCTATTTTTCCTGTTCTTTTAGCTACTTCTCTCGCTTTAATAAGGGCATTTTCTTCAAATGTAGTTCCATTTTCCTCTATTTCAAGTCCAGCAAGACCTACACTCTTCATAGAAAGTATCTTAACTTTAAATCCCTTTAATATCTTACCTATTTCCTCTAGCTTATGAGCATTAGATGTAGCTATAACAACATCAGTTTTATCTCCAAGTATTAACTTAGTTATATCTCCTAAAGCATTCTTTTGTTCTTGTATCAAAATTCTATTCCCTATTTCTCCAAGCTCTAAAAGTTCATTAAATTGGTGTTTCTTAAAAGGAAATCCTTCTGCCGTTCCTTGAACCTCAACAAATTCATCTTTATCCGTCATTACTATATTCATATCAACCTGAGCTTGTGAATCTTCTTCATAACATAAATCTAATATATTTTCTCCATTGTATATTCCAACACTTATAGCAGAAACAAATGATTTTACAGGAATCTTTTTTATCTTCTTATCTACATAAAGCTTGTATATTGCATCTATCATTGCTACAAAAGAACCAGTTATAGACGCTGTTCTAGTTCCCCCATCAGCTTGAATAACATCACAATCAATCCATATAGTTCTTTCACCTATTCCTTTTAAGTCTATTACAGATCTTAAAGTTCTTCCTATAAGTCTTTGAATTTCCTGAGTTCTTCCATCAACCTTGCCTCTTGATGATTCTCTTATTTTTCTTTGATGTGTAGATCTTGGAAGCATAGAATACTCAGCAGTTATCCATCCACTTCCAGTATTTTTTAAAAACGGAGGAACCTTATCCTCAATAGACGCATTACATAAAACCTTAGTTTCTCCCATTTCTATAAGAACAGAACCTTCTGCATACTTTGTATAATTTTTAGTTATCTTTATATCTCTAAGTTGATTATTTTTTCTTCCATCGATTCTATTCAATTAAACCACCCTTTCGTTTTCAATTAACACTTTAATATTATACAACAATAACCATATTATTAATACACGTTTATTGGGAATTATTGAAATTCACCCAAATTGAAATTTACATAATTATTAGTATATAAAAAGGAACAGCTTATTGCTGCCCCTCAATATATTTTTGTAATCCTTTGTATATTCCATCTACTAATTTCTCTTGATACTCTTGTGATTTCATAAGTTTTAACTCATTAGAATTTGTTAAAAATCCACATTCTACTAAAACAGAAGGCATTTCCGTATATTTAATTACAACCAAATTAGGTCTTTTAACTATTTTTCTATCAACTGCACCAGTTTGATTTATAAGTTCTTCATGCATTATCTTAGCTAAAGCTTCATTATCCCTTCCATTTGCATATTCTCCGTCATTAGGATAATAAAGAGTTTGTATGCCATGAATATCACTTTTACTAACAGCATTTATATGTATACTTATAAATAAATCTGCATCACTCTTATTTGCCATACTTGTTCTTTCTTTTAGCTCAGGATATGTATCACCAGTTCTAGTCATAATAGTATCATACCCATTTTTAATAAGTTTTTCATTTAATAATTTAGATATTTCAAGAGTCAAATCCTTCTCTCTCGTCTTATCTATAGGCGATACAGCCCCAGGATCTTTTCCTCCGTGACCAGCATCTATTGCTATTAAATATTTTCCTTTTCGCTGACTTTCTTCTTCATTATAAAGCTTAATTTGCACACTTTTATTATCTTCATTTAAAACTTTATACATAACATTATCTTTTAAATATATATTTATTCTCGTATAGTCACTCTTTTCTTCTACATCTATGTTTTTGACAAAATAATCATCCACTTTTATTTCTTCGTCTTTTAAGTTTACATATTTATTGTCTATATTTATTTTTATTTTATTTTCCCACTCATCATACTCAATACTATTATTTTGTGAATCTGAGCTAGTTTCACTATCTACTATTTTTTTTGTAACTTCAAATATAGAATTTTTACTATTAAAATCATATTTAATTGCTTCATTATCTATCTTTATATCTAAAAAGTCAAAGAGTACTTTTATATCATTTTGATTTTCTGTGATTTTTATATTATTTCTATCTATTCCTTCTTTTAAAGTAAGTACCACCCTTGTCCTATGCTCATCTTCATAATAGTATGCTTTATAACTTTTTACATATTTTTGATTAATTTCTTTATCTTCACTCTGATTGTCTCCATATATCTTAGTATTATATAAATCAAGCACTAATCTATTAGGTCCTTCCAGATAAAAACTCTTATATGTACTTTTTAAATCTCTATTTACTATAAATTCTTCTTTACTATTTTTTTCAAACTTAAATTTAGCGTAATTATCTTTTATTTTAAACTTAATAGTTATTACATTCTTATCTTGAGTTATATTGTATTCGTTCATATAATTAAGATCCACTACAACTCTTGATGCCATTGGATTCTCAGTAAACTGGGATACTCTTATATTCTTTATCATAGGCCCATTAACTGTATAATCATCCTTTGGAGTATTCATTTTAGAGTTTTGTAAGTCTATTATAAGTCTATCTGGATTAACAAGAGTCATATGTTTATATGTAGTAATATCACTAAGCTTTATTTTAACTTCATCTAAACTGTATTCTATATTCTCAACCTTTACATAATCATTTTTATTTTTAAGAACAACAACTCTATTAGCAGAGTCCCAATCTACATCAACACCTAACTGCTCTGATACAAACCTTACAGGCACCATAGTTCTATCACTTATAAGCTTTGCAGGAACTTTATCGGGAAGAATATACTCCTTTTCATTTACATATGCCTTATAACTGTCTATTTTTAAAACTATTTCCTTATCATCTTTTTGTATATGTACTTTATATTCTTTAGAATCCCAACTTACCTTTGCACCTAAATTTTCAGATATCAACCTTACAGGAACTAAAGTTCTATCGTTTAATATAACTGGAGGAACATCGCCTTCAAGATAATTCCCATCAAGCTTGACTTTGGTAATAGGTATTTTCACATTCTTCCCATCTAAAATAAAGCTTCCTTCCAAAACACTTTCATTTGCATATCCCAAATTAGCCAATAAACAAAATATAATTAAAAATAAACTAAACACACTACCAAGTCTTTTCACTAAACTTCCCCCCAACATCTTATCTTACTATTTAAGAATATCATTTAAAATTTTACAATGTCAACTTTGATAAGACTTTGTAATTTAAATGTAATATTATATAACCTTATAAAGTTCATCACTTTCAGGAGGGTCTATAATTTGACTACTATTATCTATTAAAACCTTGCCTTCTTCTATGAATTCACCAATCAAGCTAAACTCTATATTTTCTTTATCAAATCTATCTTTTAGTAAATCAAACTTATCCTTATCTATACCAATTATCATAGATCCACTAGATATAAGTCTAAGAGGATTTATATTGTAGTATTCACATATAAGCTTGGTACTTTCATTAATGTATATTTTATCACTATGTATTCTACATCCTAAATTATATAAATCACACATCTCCCAAACAGCACCTAAAACTCCACCTTCTGTTACATCATGCATACAACTAACCCCTACTTTACCAGCTATGATTCCTTCTTTAACAACACTTATCTTATCAAGTAAAGTTTTGCCTTGTGCAATAATAGAATCTTTAAATACATGCTTTAATTCATCCTCTTTTTCAAAACATATGATTCCAGTTCCTTCAATCCCAGCCCCCTTTGTTAAAACTATAAAATCTCCAACTTTAGGCTTATTTTTGTTTATAAGTTCGCTTTTCATTTGTTTTCCAATACCAGTTGATGATATAACTATCCTATTAACAGCATCAGTTATTTCCGTATGACCCCCTATTATATCTACATTTAATTTATCTGCTTCACTAGATGCATCAATCATTATATTCTTTATATCTTCCTCTGTAGTTCCAACTGGAGCCATAATAGTAATCATTATTCCTAACGGGCTCACACCACTAGATGCTATATCATTACAAGTTATATGAACTGCTAATTTTCCTATTTCCTCACTAGTTCCCGTTATAGGGTCAGTACTCATAACACAAACATAATCTCCAAAATCTACATAAGCACAATCCTCGCCAACATTTGCAGTTACAAGTATTTCTTCTCTTTTATTATTTAAAGTAGAGAAAATCAACTCTTTTAACTGATCCGTACTCAGCTTCCCAACCTTCATAACTTAACCCCCTAAAATACAAATTATATAATCATTATATCAAAAAATTTGTATGAAGAAGTCTTTATTTGAAGATTTTAGAATTAGAATTTTTTAGGTAATTTATAAGTTTAACTATTTAAATTAAAGATTAGATTCATTTAAATGTCATCTAATTGGTATATCAACAACCTCATCCACTGTTTTTTTATATTTTATTCTTTCGATTTTTAATTCTAATTTTTCTCCTGTACCTATAAATCTTAGAGTTCTAGTATAAGTTCCATTTCCTTTTTCTTTATCCTTATTAGAAATAGTATTTTGAAGTTCTACTTTCCTACCATCTATAATAAGAAAAATTTTTGAAAGAACTACATGATTCTCTGTTGTAATAGTTACAAAAGTCTCTGTATCACTTTCATAAACCTTGTTTATTACAATATCTTGATTCTGAATATTAACAGTTTTAATATTTTGCCCCATAACAATATCAACTATTTTATCTTCATCATAATCTGCTGTTAAAGCTATGACCTTCATTTTAAGATTGTCTAAATTTTCTGGTAATGGTTCAAATTTATAATCAAATTTTATACCATCAAAGTTCGTATTCATACCCTTGCCTTGCCATTGTAACTCTTTACCATTAGCAAGCAGCTCCAATTCTAAACTTTCTGGTCTAATTCGTTTTCCACTTACCTGATCCAATGCTAATTGGAAAACATTTCGGATAGTTCCTTTAATAACCGTAGAAGTTTCTGATGCTTGAATTGAATCAAATGTTATTTTCCTATCATTTAACTTCACACTTTCATTTATCTTGCTTTTCAAAGTATAGCCCATAGCTTTACTTCTATCTAAAGTAAAAGGAATTTCTCCTCTTTGTGTTTTTCCATCTTCATTAATAGCAAATTTCCATTTGAACTCTTTCTGAAAAGATTTAGGTGCATCAAAACTTGCTATCCATTTCATTTCTGTTTTTTCATCATTTATAACACCTTGGCCTTCATTCTTATGAAGAGTCATCATAGCACTCTCTATTGACATAATTGATTCTATGCAACTTTCATCCACATTGGGTTCAACGGATTTTTCAGTATAAAATAACAATAATTGATTATCATCTACCATAACTGCATCTAACGTAACAACTCTTCCGTTTTCAAATGTAAATTTTTCGCCAATAGTTTGCCCTTTTCCTCTTTCATTTAATTCTTTTAATGTACCATTCATAATTGGATCAAATCCAGTAATTTTCTTGCTAAAGTAAGCCAGTGTATCAAAATTATAGCCTATTAGTGCTATTAATATTAATATAGATGCAACCTTAACTATCCATTTATTATCATAATTACTTTTCTGGTGCTGATTTTCTAAAGCTCCTCTTAATCGATTTTCTAACTCATCTGGTACTACTAAGTTTTCTATTTTCTCTTTATTATTTTTCAACAATTCTTCTATTTCTCTCATAAGTTTTCACCTCCTAAACTTACTTTTAATTTCTTAAGTCCATTAGATATGCGGGATTTTACTGTTCCCATTGGTACTTTTAAAACCTGTGCTATAGTTTTATAGTCCATATCCAAGTAATAACGAAGTTCAATTGCTTCTCTATGTTTTTCATTGAGTTTTGACAAATGTTCTTCAAGTATAATTCCTGTATCTTTATTATTAAAATTTTCTTCATAAGCTTCTTCCTTTGTATTTTCCGATAAAACTACTTTTCTATTTTTTCTTAAAAGATTCTTACAACAATTAACTAAAATTTTCTTACTCCAACTATAAAAAGCTCTTTCTTTTTTCAATTTATTTATATTTTGATACAAAACTACAATCATATCTTCCATAGCATCCATAGTATCTTCACTATTTTTCATATATACGTAAGCAAGTTTATAGTAATCTTGCTTTTTAGCCATTATAAGCTCGAGTAAAGCATCTTTATCTCCTTTTTTTGCTTTTTTTACTAACGATTCTGCATCCAAATTATCACCACCATTCCTCAGTTCACAGTCTATAATAAATTACATATATAAGAGTATTATAATCCTTAAAAGGTTCATTTTTTTATTAAACAATCCATATAACTTCAATATCGTCAATTTCATGATAAAGTTATTGCTTTTAAAACTATCTATACAATATTAGTGAATGCTTTTAGATAGTTTTTGATAATTCACAGACACAAAAATAACCTAGATTTTGCTTGTAGAAAATCTAGGTAGTTACTTTTCAGTTAACTTTAATACTACTATCTCAGATTTTAGCCTTATACACCTTATAATGTAAAATAATTTCTGAACTCATCAAGAGAAAATGCATTATGATCCGAATAAATCTTTAGAATTTCTATATCCTCTTTAGGTATATGATTAGATATCAATATCTCTGCATCATAACCTTCACTCAAATCTTTTCTAACCTTTAAATTATCTTTAAAACTCAAAGATGTTTCCCAGTATTTTATAATAATTTCTTTACCCTTAGTATCTAAATACTTTTTACAAAATTCAAACCCTTCTATCTCTTTTAATGTACATGGTTCGTATATTTCATTTGCTAAATTCTCATTTGCAATCCAACACTTATCTTCATTTATTGTTAATGCTAAAAGAGCGCTGTGAGAATGAAAGTAGTGATCTTTTTTAAAGTTAAGACTTGCAAATATAGACTTTTTCCTATTTACCCAACCAGGAATTCTATTTATTTTTAAACCTTCTATATAATCATGAAACCCCTTGTATTTACTTATATAAGTTATCTTATCATCAAATGATATCCCATTTTCCATAACATATCCTAAATCTTTCAAAGATATAACATGATAAACTCTTTTTGTCTTAGTATAATCATCAAATAAAAACTCCATATCATCCTCCTTTGATTTTCTTGCAAAAAAATAAGAGAACATTCCTGTTCTCTTATTTTTTACTAAATTATTGTTCTATATACGCATTATCAAAGAATACTTGACCTAAAGGAGATACTTTAACACCTTTTATATTTTCTCTTAATAATTCTGGATTAGTGTAGTAGTAAATTGGAATTACTATATTGTTATCCATAATCATATCTTCTGCTTGGTGAAGCATTTCATTTCTCTTCTCTAAGTCCCCAGTCTTTTTAATATCAGTTATAAGCTTATCAAACTCAGGGTTCTTCCATTGTGGATGGTTGTTTCCACTTGTAGATATAAACATATCTAGGAATGTCATAGGATCTGTATAGTCTCCTGTCCATCCATCTCTAGCTATTTGGAAGTTTCCTTGAGTTCTAGTTTCTTGGAATACCTTCCACTCTTGATTTTGAATATTAACGTCTATATTTAAGTTCTTTTTCCACATTTCTTGAACAGCTTCAGCTATTGACTTATGAGCTTCTAAAGTATTATAGTATACAGTAGTTTCTGGGAATCCTTCTCCATTTGGATATCCAGCTTCAGCCAATAGTTTTTGAGCTTCTTCAACATTAGCTTTTGCTTTTATACCGTAATCTTTAGTTCCTTCTGTAAAGTCTTTTCCATCAGGAGCTATTATTCCTTCTGGTACAAATGTATCAGCAGGCTTTTGTCCAGCCTTAACAACAACTGTAGTTATAAGATCTCTATCTATAGCTAATGATAATGCCTTTCTAACCTTAGGGTTATCAGTAGGCTCTTTTGTTACATTAAGTGAATAATAGTATACAGCAAGGTTTGGATGTATAATAAAATTTGGATCCTTACTTTCTCTAAGCTGTGGTATTTGAGCTTCTGATACTGCATCAGTGCCATCTATTTCTCCTGATTGGAATGCTTGGAAAGCTGTTGTTTCTTCAGTTATCATAGTATATTCAACACCATCAAGCTTTACTCTATCTTTATCATAGTAAGTATCATTTTTAACTATTTCTATTACGTCTCCTCTTTGCCATTTAGTCATCTTAAATGGTCCATTAAAAGGTACGTTTTCTGGAGTTATAGGCCATGCTTCTGGATTTTTCTCAACTATATCTTTTCTAACTGGGAAGTAAGTTGGAAAAGCTGTTAATTCTAAGAAATATGGAGTTGGAGCTATAAGTGTAACCTCTAAAGTTTTGTCATCTAGAGCTTTAACAGCTACATCATCCATACTAGCTTCATTTGCATTAAATTCATTACCATTTTTAAGGTAGTATAATTGGTATGCATACTCAGCTGCAGTCTTTGGATCTAAAGCTCTTTTCCAAGCATACTCGAAATCTTGAGCTTTTACTGGTTCTCCATCAGACCACTTAGCATCTCTTAATTTAAAAGTATAAGTTAATTTATCCTCAGATAATTTATATGATTCTGCCATACCTGGTATAGCCTTATCATTTTCATCAAGTCTCATAAGTCCTTCATAACAGTTTGCTAGAACACCTGATGATTGAACCCCTGAATTTAAAGCGGGATCTAACGTTTTAGGATCTGCTCCTATATTGTATTTTACTATGTTCTTTACTTCACCAGCCTGCTCATTTCCTCCGCCACATCCGGCTAAGGTCCCTAATGCCAATACAAGCATCATCATAAATGATAAAACTTTTTTCAAATGAATCCCTCCCTTTAATATTTTTTATTTATTAAAAATATAGAATACATAATTAATATATATTCCATATATTTCAATTAAGTCCTTTTTTATTTTCTTAATTTTCCAAATATTCCTACACTTAAGGAACTATATTTTTTCAACATGCGACTAACACCGATAAAAGAACTACACTTGCAACTATCTTTAAGCAACGGAGCCCGATAGGGATCGTTGGCGACATGAGTCAGCGCGTTAGCGACTAGACGAATTTTATTCATGTAAAAGACACGCTGAGCTATGTCCACTTGATACTTCCTTAAGTATAGGTTCAATCTCTGCACATTTTTGCATAGCATATTTGCATCTTGTTCTAAATCTACATCCCGATGGAGGATTCATAGGACTCGGAACATCTCCTTCAAGAACTATTCTTTTACTATTTTTTGCTGCATCAGGATCTGGATGTGGTATTGAGGAAAGCAGAGCCTTTGTATATGGGTGAGCCGGATTATTGTATAACTCATCACTATCTGCAATCTCAACTAATTTTCCTAAATACATAACCCCTATTCTATTAGATATATATTTGACCATCGACAAGTCATGAGCTATAAACAGATATGTAAGTCCAAGTTCATTTTGTAAATCTTCTAGCATATTTACAACTTGCGCTTGTATGGATACATCTAGCGCAGATATAGGTTCATCTGCTATTATAAATTCTGGTTCTACAGCTAAAGCTCTAGCTATTCCTATACGTTGTCTTTGTCCACCTGAAAATTCGTGAGGATATCTTGCAGCATGATCTGGATTAAGACCAACTTTATGTAATAAATGATGTATTCTTTCAAGCTTTTCTTTTCCACTACACATATTGTGTATATCAAAAGGCTCTCCTATAATATCTCCAACAGTCATACGAGTATTAAGAGAAGCATATGGATCTTGGAATATCATTTGTATTTTTTTCCTATATGGCTTTAATTCTTTTTGAGAAAGATTTGCTATATCCCTTCCTCCAAACATTATTTTCCCATCTGTTGGATTATAAAGTCTTATTATAGTTCTTCCAGTTGTAGACTTTCCACAACCCGATTCTCCAACAAGACCTAATGTTTCTCCTTTTCTTATATGAAAACTTACATCATCAACAGCCTTTACATATTGAGTTTCTCTGTTTATAAATCCCTTTTTTATAGGAAAGTATTTTTTAAGATTCTGTACATCGATTAGTATTTCATTTTTATTCATATTTATTTACCCTCCTTTAGGTTTTTATTTATACTATCTACCTTAGGAGCATCTTTATGAAGTAGCCAGCACATAGATCTGTGGCCTTCTTTTAAATAAGTGTATTCAGGCATTTTATCTATACATATTTTCATAGCATATTCACATCTAGCTGCGAACGGACATCCTTTAGGAGGCTTTAATAAGTCTGGAGGCGACCCAGGTATTGGAATTAATCTTTCTTTATCTTCTTTATCAGCAAGCTTTGGTATGGATTTTAAAAGTCCAAGTGTATATGGATGCTTAGGATTGTAAAATATATCTTCAGATCTACCCTCTTCTAGTATTACTCCTCCATACATAACTATTATTCTTGAACATACATCTGCAACTACACCAAGATCGTGTGTTATAAGTATTATAGATGTGTCAAGTTTATTTTTTAAATCTTTCATAAGTTCAAGTATTTGTGCTTGAATAGTAACATCAAGAGCAGTTGTCGGTTCATCCGCTATAAGAAGTTGAGGTTCACAAGAAAGTGCCATGGCGATCATTGCTCTTTGTCTCATACCTCCTGAAAATTCATGTGGATACTGATCTATTCTTTTTTCAGGACTAGGTATACCTACAAGATTTAACATCTCTATAGCTTTATTTCTAGCATCAGATTTAGATATTTTTTGATGCTTAACTATCGCTTCAATTATTTGATTTCCAACAGTATAAACAGGATTTAAAGAAGTCATAGGATCTTGAAATATCATAGCTATGTCATTTCCCCTTATAGCTTGCATTTCTTTGTCAGTTTTTTTTATTAAATTTTCACCATTAAAAATTATATCTCCACCTATTATTTTCCCTGGATTTTGAAGAAGTCTCATAATTGACATAGATGTTACTGACTTACCACTACCAGACTCCCCAACTATTCCCAATGCTTCTCCTTTATCCAAATGAAAACTTACCCCTCTTATAGCCTTTACTTCTCCTACATGAGTAAAAAAGGAAGTTCTCAGTTCTTTTAGTTCAAGTAAATGCTCTTTCATTTTTTTCCCTCCTTTTATTTACGCATACGCGGATCTAGTGCATCTCTTAATCCATCCCCTAAGAAATTAAATCCTAACATAGTAACTGATATAGCAATTGATGGGAAGAATAACTGATATGGATATATACTTAAAGTTGCTAATGCATCATTCGCAAGTACTCCCCAAGATGCCATAGGTGCTGAAACACCAAGACCAATAAACGATAAGAATGCTTCAGTAAATATTGCACTCGGTATTGACATTGTCATAGTTATTATTATAGGTCCCATAGCGTTAGGTATTAAGTGCATAATAAGTATCCTAAAATCATTAGCTCCAAGTGTTTTTGCTGCTAGTACATATTCTTGTTCTTTTAATGAAAGTATTTGCCCTCTAACTATTCTTGCCATATTAATCCAATAAACGGATCCTATAGCAACTAGTATAGCTTTAAGTCCCGTTCCCATAACCACCATAAGAAGTATAACGTATAATGTAAGAGGAATAGTGTATAATATATCTACTATTCTCATCATTATATTATCTATCCTACCTCCAAAATATCCAGCAATACCACCGTAAAGCACCCCTATTACAAGATTTATTATAGATGCTACAATTCCTACCGTTAAAGAAATTCTAGCTCCATATAATACCCTAACATATAAATCTCTACCATGAGAGTCTGTACCGAACCAATGGTCTGCATTTGGAACTTGGTTTGCGTTTAATAAATTTTGATCTGAATAAGAATATTTAGCAAACATAGGACCAAATATAGATATTAATACTAAAAATATCAAGAATACTAAAGATCCCATAGCTACTTTATTATTCTTCAAACGTCTCCATACATCCTGCCAATATGTCATAGAAGGTCTTAATATTTTTTCAGAATCTCTATCTTCTTGGCTCAAAGGTTTCCATAAATTTTTATCTATATTAACATGTTCCATTAATCACGCCCCCCTTAGTCATCGTATTTTATTCTAGGATCTATTAATCCATAAAGTAAATCTACTATTAGTATCATCCCAACTAAGAATACAGCATAAAAGATTGTAACTCCCATTATAAGAGTGTAGTCTCTATTAGTTATACTCTCAACAAATGATCTACCGAGTCCAGGTACCGCAAATATTTTTTCTATAACAAAAGACCCTGTTAAAAGTCCTGCTGCAAGAGGTCCTATGTAAGTAACTATAGGTATTAAAGCATTTTTAAGCGCATGTTTAAATATTACAATACCCTCACCAAGCCCCTTAGCTCTAGCTGTTCTTATGTAGTCTTGAGATACAACCTCTAGCATACTAGATCTTGTAAGTCTTGCGATAAATGCAAATGAATATGAAGCCAGTGCAATACTTGGCATTATCATATGTTTCCATGTTCCCCACCTAGCTGCAGGTAAAATATTAACTTTAACCGCAAATACATATATCATCAATGTAGCTATAACAAAACTCGGTATGGTAACTCCAAGTATAGCAATAAACATAACCCCACTATCTACCCAAGTTCCTTGCTTTAATGCTGCTATAACCCCTAGAGGAACTCCTATCAATAATATTATTGCTATAGCAATCACTCCCAATTGGGCTGAAGCTGGAAATGTTTGAGCTATTATGTGATTTACAGTCTCACCTTTAATTTGATAAGACGGACCTAAGTCTCCCTTTAAAATATTTTTAAGATAACTTGTATACTGTACAAATACAGGTTCATTCAAATGATATTTTTCATTAAGTGCTGCTTCTATTTCTGGAGGTAACTTTTTCTCACCTGTAAAAGGTCCCCCTGGAATAGTATGCATAAGTACAAAAGTAATAGTTATGATAAAAAACAAAGTTATTAGCATCGATATTAACCTTTTAACAATATAACGCCCCACAATATCACTCCTTCATTATCAGATTATTTTTACATATGATTTTTTTTTTGCCATAATTTCATTTTTATATATATTATATTATTTTACCGTTTAATGCAAGAACTGTTTTCTTCCAACTTCATTCATTTTTCAACATTCTTTAAAAAATTTCAGTTTTATATACCACGTAGACATATGTCTTTTTGAATAATTTAATTTACACATTCTTTTTTTCTGAAAAATATCGTTTTCTCGACAATTTTTAATTTTAATTCATCTTTCACTATATTATTAATTTTTTTAAAGATATTATTCAAAAAAAATAAGAGTGGGAATTCCCACTCTTACATATTGTTCATAATATCTATTATTAATTTATTTACCACTTGAGGATTCGCCTTCCCCTTACTAGCCTTCATAACTTGGCCTACTAAGAACCCTAAAGCTCTGTCTTTTCCGTTCTTATAATCTTCAACAGATTGAAGGTTGTCATTTAATATTCCAACCACTATTTCTTTTATAGCCCCTTCATCTTGTATTTGAACAAGACCTTGTTCTTTTATTATATCTTCTGCTTTCTTTCCTGTTTCAAACATCTCTCTAAATACCTTTTTACCGGCATTATTGTTTATCTTTCCATCAGATATAACTTTTAGCAAGTATACAAAATCATCTTTATCAAACTTAACATCATTCAGTGTTATACCTTCGTCATTAACTCTTCTCAATAATTCAGTCATAATCCAATTGCTTACCATCTTAGCATCACTAAACTTAGATACCATATCTTCAAAGTAATTCGAAATTTCTTTAGAAGCAGTAAGTACTTTAGCATCATACTCAGGAAGAGAATATTCTTTCATAAATCTCTTTCTTTTGTCATCAGGAAGTTCTGGTAATATATTTTTTATACCATTTATATAATCATCAGTAAGATTTATATCTACAACATCTGGCTCTGGGAAGTATCTATAATCTTGAACACTTTCCTTACTTCTCATAGATATAGTCTTATTTTGCGAGTCATCCCAACGTCTTGTCTCACGTACTGTATTTTCTCCTTTAGCAAGAAGTTCATTATGTCTTACAACTTCATACTCCATAGCCTTTAAAGCTGCTTTAAATGAATTTAAGTTTTTAAGTTCTACGATATTAGACTTTCTTCCATCCTCTTTTATCACATTTACATTCACATCGCATCTTAAAGAGCCTTGCTCCATCTTAACATCAGAAACATGTGTAAATAGTAATACTTCTTTTAATTTCTCCAAAAATTGATATGCTTCTTGTGCAGAATTCATATCTGGACGAGAAACAATTTCAATCAAAGGAACTCCACTTCTATTATAGTCAAGAAGAGTATCCCCACTTGCGTCATGAAGAGACTTACCAGTATCCTCTTCTATATGTATTCTCTCTATTCCTATTTTTTTAATAGATCCATCTTCAGCTTCTACTTCTATATATCCATCTGAACAAAGAGGTATGTCATATTGAGATATTTGATAAGCCTTTGTAAGATCTGGATAAAAATAATTCTTTCTATCCATCTTAGTATTTTTAGCTATTTTACAGTTAAAGCTAAGACCTGCTGTAATCGCAAAATCTAAGACCCTTTCATTTAAAACAGGTAAAGATCCAGGAAGTCCTAAACAAACTGGACAACAGTTAGTATTTACATCTGATCCAAATTCATTTTTACATCCACAAAATATTTTAGTATTAGTTAAAAGTTCTGCATGTATTTCAAGCCCTATTAAAATTTTATCACCCATTATTTCACCTCCAATTACAGTTTTGCTCTTTGATCTTTAAATTCTGTTACACTTTCAAACGCATGAGCTACCTTAAGCATAGTAGCTTCATCAAAGTAATTTCCTATTATTTGCATTCCTATTGGAAGCCCATTTTTAAATCCACATGGAATAGACATACCAGGAACTCCTGCAAGGCAAGATGGAATAGTACATGCATCTTCCATATACATAGCCATAGGGTCAGATGTCTTTTCACCTATATTAAAAGCTACATTTGGAGCTGTAGGAGCTATTATAACATCTACATCTTCAAATGCGTCTACAAAGTCTTTCTTTATTAAAGTTCTAACTTTTAAAGCTTTTTTATAATAAGCATCATAATAACCAGCACTTAAAGCATATGTACCTATCATTATTCTTCTCTTAACTTCATCTCCAAAACCTTCAGTTCTAGTTTTAGTGTATAATTCTTCTAAAGAACTATATTCTTCAGCTCTATAACCATATCTTATACCATCAAATCTAGCAAGATTAGAACTAGCTTCACTAGGTGCTAATACATAATAAGTAGCTATAGCTGAATCAGTATGAGGAAGTGATACTTCCTTAACAGTCGCTCCCATTTCTTTTAATTTTTCTACACCATCTAAAACTGCCTTTTTAACAGCTTCATCTATTCCTTCTACAAAATACTCTTTAGGAATACCAATCTTTATCTTACTCATATCTTTATCTAAACATTTCTCATAATCTACAACCTCAACATCTGCACTAGTTCCATCCATTATATCTTTTCCAGCTAGTTCTTTTAATACAATAGCACAATCTGTTACATCCTTTGTAAATATACCAACTTGGTCAAGAGATGAACCAAATGCTATAAGCCCATATCTAGATATTCTTCCGTATGTAGGTCTAAGTCCAACAAGTCCTGTAAGGGCTGCTGGTTGTTTTACAGATCCTCCTGTATCCGATCCAAGTGCATAAAAAGCCTGTCCAGATGCTACTGCTGCTGCTGAACCTCCAGATGATCCTCCTGGAACTTTATTTAAATCCCAAGGATTTTTAGTATTTTTAAAATATGAATTTTCTGTAGATGATCCCATGGCAAACTCATCCATATTAGTTTTACCAACCATTATAGCCCCAGCATCATTAAGTTTTTTTACAACGGTTGCATCATATGGGGGTATAAAGTTTTCAAGCATTTTAGATGCACAAGTAGTTTTAACTCCATCTGTACATATATTATCCTTTACAGCCATTGGGATACCCGCTAGAACAGAAACCTCTTCTCCAGCTTTTATCTTTTCATCTATCTGCTTGGCTCTACTCAAAGCTTCTTCTTCTGTTATAGTTATATAAGAATCAACCTTTGGCTCAACCTCTTTTATTCTATTTAGAATACTTTTAGTAAGCTCAAGAGCTGTTATTTCTTGCTTTTTAATTTTTTCACTTACTTCTTTTAGCGTCATTTCATAAAGTTTCAATAAGCTCACTCCTTTCTAATCTAATACTTTTGGTACCTTAAAACATCCCATTTCTTTTTCCGGAGCATTTTGAAGTACCTTTTTAACTTCTAAGGATTCTTTTACTTCATCATTTCTAAATTGATTAGAAATATTTATAGGGTTGTAAGTTATATCTGTATTTTCAGTATCAACACTTTGAAGCTTCTCTACATAATTTAACACATCTCCTATTTTCTTAGAAATAGCTTCAATTTCATCATCCTTGACTTCAAGTCTAGAAAGCTTAGCTACATGTTTTACAGTATCCTTATCTAACATATTCTCACTCCTTTTTTAAATCTAAAAACAAAATTATATGAATTTTGCATACATAACTAAAATTATACCTTTTTTCACTCAAATAATCTAGGTTAGTTAATCATATCTAAATGTTTCTGAACTTCTTCTTTTGAAGATAGTTTTATTATATCATCAAATATATTTTCATCTATAACTTTAATCCCAAGAGAGTTTGCTTTATCCAGCTTCGAACCAGCATCACTACCAGCAAATACTATATCCGTTGATTTACTTACGCTTCCAGTAACCTTACCCCCGAATTTTTCTATTATTTCTTTAACATCATTTCTCTTATATTTTTCAAGTGTACCTGTTAAAACAATCTTCATTCCTTCGAATATTTTAACTTCATTACTATCAATTTTTAATGATTTAAGATTTACATTTGCTGTTTTAAATTTTTCTATAAGCTCTAAATTTTTATCATTATTGAAGAAATCAACTACACTATCAGCCATAATTTCTCCAAATTCTTCAAGTTGAATTAAATCTTCTTTCTCAGCTTCTATTATCTTGTATATATCGTCAAAATTACTTGAAAGTATTTTAGCACCTTTACTTCCTATATATTTTATTCCTAAACCAAATACTAATCTTGATAAATCATTTTCTTTAGATTTTTGTATAGCTTCTATTAGATTCTGGGAGGACTTTTCACCCATTCTCTCAAGAGAGACTAAATCTTCTTTCTTTAAGTAATAAATATCTGCTATATCTTTTATTAAATTTTCTTTTAATAAAAGAGTTACTATACGTTCCCCTAATCCATCTATATTCATAGCATCTCTTGATACAAAATGTATTATCCCTCTTCTTATTTGAGCAGGACAAGATATGTTCATACACTTGACAGCCGCTTCTCCTTCTAATCTACTAGTTTCAAATCCACACTCTGGACATTCATTTGGCATTTTAAATTCTACTTGTGTACCATCTCGCTCTCCTTTAACAACTTCTACAACCTCAGGTATTACATCTCCCGCTTTTTGTATTATAACCGTATCTTTGATTTTAATATCCTTTTGTTTTATATAATCTTCATTATGCAGTGTTGCTCTTGATACTATAGATCCTGCAACTTGAACTGGCTCAAGTAAAGCTGTAGGCGTAAGATTTCCTGTTCTTCCAACCTGAATTATTATATCTAGTAATTTAGTCTTTTTCTTTTCAGCAGGGAATTTATAAGCTATTGCCCAACGAGGACTTTTAGTTGTATTACCCAGTTCATCTCTTTGCTTTAAATCATTAACTTTTATAACCATACCATCTATATCAAATTTCAACTGATTTCTGTTATCTGTCCAATAATTTATAAATTCTATGACTTCTTGTATATTCTTACAGATTTTATAATTAGGGCTAACCTTAAACCCTAGTTTTTTCAAATATTCTAAGCTTTCATTGTGAGTTTTAAATCTATCTTCATCTATCCCTTCCAGATTGAATATAAACATATCTAGATGTCTCTTTGCAGCAATCTTAGAATCAAGTTGTCTCAATGAACCAGCGGCTGCATTTCTTGGATTTGCAAATAAATTCAACTCATTTTCTTCTTGATATTTATTAAGCTTTTCAAATTTGTCTTTTGGTATAAATACTTCTCCTCTTACCTGAAGATTTAAATTTTCACTGATTTTTATAGGTATGCTCTTTATAGTTTTTAAATTATTAGTTACATCTTCTCCTACAGTTCCATCTCCACGAGTTGCTCCTATTTTTAAAAGTCCATTTTCATATGTTATAACAGCTGATAATCCATCTATCTTAAATTCTACTACATATTCAACATCACTATTTACTACACCTTTTATTCTATTATCAAAATCCATCAAATCTTTATCCGAAAAAGCATTAGAAAGACTCAACATAGGAGTTTTATGTACTACTTGTTTAAACTTATCAAGCGCTACCCCACCAACTCTTTGAGTTGGAGAATCTTCTTTTTTATATTCAGGATATTTATTTTCTATATCCATAAGCTCCTTCATCAACATATCATAATCATAATCATCAATCTCAGGCTCATCCTGAACATAATACTTATGGTTATGATAATTTATAATTTCAGTAAGCTCTTCAACTCTTTTCTTAATATCCATATTTCATCACCTTTCACAAAATTCGTCTAGTCGCTACGCACTGACTCATGTCGTCAACTCATCAATCTTAATTTATTCTACTGTTAATGATACCCATGAATAGAAATTATATAATTTTATTTGAAATAAAGACTTTATTCTAAAGACTATACAACTTAGATTGAGACGTTTAAATACCCGTTAATAAACTTTTTTGTCTGACCTCAGGGAGTTTAAGAAGTTTTAGGGTATTTAATAAGGCTCAATCTTTAGTTGTATTAAAAGGTTGACTAAGTAGCGTTATTTCAATGAGTGTCATTTTTTATTAAGTACAAAATTTAGCTTTCAGATAAAAAAATATATCCCAAATTAAGGATATATTATTTTAATTTACTCTCAACAGATTCTATTTTTTGCTTCATAGTTCCAACCTTATCTCTTCTATCATCAATCTTAATACTAGTCGAAACCCTCATCGCTCCATTATCAAATACACTTTCATGCATTTTCTTTATTGTACTAAATATTAAGTCTAATTCTCCCTCTATTATAGTTCCCATAGGAGTCAGCATATGCTTTAAATCTTTTTCTTTTTCTAATACCTTATGTACATCAGCTACATACGAACTAAGACTTGTGTTCTCACTTCCAAGCGGAACTATAGTAACTTCAACAAGCGCCATAAAAAATACCCCCTTTAAAATTTCACTATATATTATATCATAAATTTAACCCTTAGCATCTAAATAATGCTAAGGGTTAATATACTATCCAATATTGAATTTTGATATTTGATTATTTAACTTTAAAGAAAGCTCATTAAGATGTTGTGCACTTTTTGCAACTTCTTCAACCGCCATAGCCTGCTGTTGAACAGAAGCTGTTACTTCTTCAGATCCAGCAGCAGTTTCCTGTGATACTGCTGATATATTCTCTATTGAGTCTACAATAGAATCTTTATCATTCATTATATCATTTATATGTTCACTCACAGCTTCAATACTAATAGTAATAGCCGATATAGAATCTGATATCTCACCGAATGCATTATTTACATCCTCAACGGATTTAGTTTGATTGAAAGATACCTCTTTAACTTCTTTCATAATGTCAACTGTATTAGCACTTTCTTGTTGAATAGCATATACAATTTGTTTTATCTCATTAGTAGCTTTGCCTGATCCTTCTGCAAGCTTTCTTATTTCATCAGCTACAACTGCAAATCCTCTTCCAGCTTCTCCAGCACGAGCAGCTTCAATAGAAGCATTAAGAGCTAATAAATTAGTTTGCTCAGCTATAGAGTTTATAGTTGATAATATTTCCTCTATATCGTTGGATTTATAACTAAGTTGATTTATAGCATATTCTATTTTAGATATAGAATCATTATTTAAGTTATTGCTTTCCTTCAATTCACTTACTGATTTTATACCAAGTTCATTTACACTAGATATTTGGTCCGTAGTTTCCAACATATTCTTACTATTGTCGTTTAACTCTATAAATTTTTCATTAAGTTTTGATATAAGTCGAACTCCATCTTCAGCATCCTGAGCTTGACTTGTAGCTCCAGAAGCTATTTCCTCAACAGTTCTTCCTATCTCTTCAGCAGATGCACTAGTTTCTTCCGATACAGCTGCTAAGTTCGTAGAAGAATCAGAAACTTCTCTAGAAACTTCACTAGCATCAATTAAAAGACTCTTAACATTTTCTATCATATCATTAAAGTTTTCTCCTAATATTCCTATTTCATCACTAGAGTTAACATTAGTTTTAACAGTAAAATCTCCATTTTTGACCTTTTGCATATCTTCAACTATACCTTTTATAGGATTCGTTATTCTATTTGTAAATATATATCCTATTGTAGATGCTATTAATATAGTAATAATTCCAATAATAACAGCAAATTTACTTATATTATTAACTTCTTTATTCACTTCATCTAAATAAATAGATGAAAGTACAGTCCATCCTGTATTAGGCATTTTCTTTAATACAGAAAACTTCGAATACATTTTCCCATTTTCTTCCCAATCATAGTAAACTACACCAGATTCCTTTTTTAATGCATCTTGAACTTCTTTAACTTGTATTTTAGTTCCTATAAGGTCCTGATTTTTGTGTATTATAAAGTTAGCCTCTGAATCTAGTATATACGGGTATCCTTTTTCACCTATTTTTATAGAAGATATCTCTTCATTCAATTCTTTTATAGGTAAATCCATCCCTATAACCCCTACAAATTCATTATCAAGATTATATACAGGAATAGAATATGTAACCACAAATCCTCCAATAATAACATCTTCATATACATTCGTCATATTATCTGACTGTTTTTCTTTTGCATCTTTATACCAGCCTCTTACTCTAGGGTCATAACCTTCTGGCAGATCTGAATTAGGATACATGATCATCTTGCCTTCTTCAGTTCCCATATAAATACTTAATGCTTCAGGATTACTTTCTTTATATGCTTTTAACAAATCAACCAAATAAGGTTCGTGACTTGGATCATTGACTATATCCCTAAAATTAATATTTTGCCCTAATAGTTTAGCACCTCTTTCAAATTTAGAAAAATAATTTTCAATTGAATATTGTATTTGATTATTTAATTCTTTGGTACTGTTCTCAAAGCTTTGATCAATTATTTTTTTAGTTTTCATGTTTGTAGTAATTCCCAAAACTAAAATAGGTAATATTATAAGTGCTAAAACAAGAGATATTAGCTTTGTCTTTATTCCAATTTTCTTTTTCATAAGTCCCTCCAATTTTAAATTTTTTTTAAAATTAAATACGATTTAATAATTCAAATTTTTGTTTATTTGTAAAAATTTTATCACTTTATGTCTTTAATTGTCAAACTGTTTTCTTTTCCAAAAAAATTGGAATATTTTAATATCCTTTACTTAAATTTACTACATTTATTAATTCTTTATCATTTTTTAATCTTTTCAAATTTTCATATATTACTTCAAACCTTCTATCATTTCTATTTTCTGATATCCAGCAGTTATGAGGAGTAATTATAACATTATCTAAATCCCAAAGAGGATTTTCTTTAGATAAAGGTTCTTGTTCAAATACATCTAGCGCTACTCCCAAAAACTTTCCTTGTTTTATCTTATCTATTAAATCAAGTTCATTTATTATACTTCCTCTTGCTATATTTATAAGAACACAATTATCCTTCATCTTATCTATTACTTTTGCATTTATTAAATGATGAGTTTTTTTCGTATACGGTATAGATACTACTAATACATCACACTTTGATAAAAAACCATCAATATCATCGATAGGAAAGCATCTATCAAAACAATCTACATCTCTTCCATTTGTGTTAAGACCATATATATTAACACCAAACCCCTGAAGTCTTTTAGCTGCTTCAATAGCTATCGTTCCAGTTCCTATAAATCCTATAGTTTTGTTGTATAATTCCAACAAATTAGTATTTATCTTCCATTCTTTATTTTCTTGCTTCTTATAAAAATACAAACTATTTTTATATATTTCAAGTATTTTTAGTATTATCCACTCTCCAATAGGTATGCTATATCCTCCTTTATTATTAGATAGAACTATATTATTTCTTTTTATATAATCAAGGGGAGCTTGATCTATCCCTATACTTGATAGCTGAATTAATTTTAGTTTTGTAAATTGTTTTATATCAATTTTTTCAAAAGGATTATAACAAACAAGAACATCTATATCATTTATATTTTCATTGTTAAAAACTTCTTTTTCATTCATATATACAATTTCATACCCTAATTCCTTAACCTTATTCATTTTCTCTTCTCCATAATTATAAGTAAACAATGCTTTCACTTTAATCATCTCCTCGAAATATTTTTTAAAATTAGGTACCCAATTTTTTATTTCCAATCGTATACTACTATATGTATACAAAAATCGTCGAATTTTATCTTTGACACCTGGGGAGGTATTTATGCTTAAGTCAAAAAACAAAAAACATACTATTTTATTAATAACTTTTATACTAATTATATCGTCAATATCTATTATGTTTTTTACAAAGTCTGATATCGATATAACATTTAAAAAAATTTTATTAATATATGCAACATTTCTTATAGGCCTTAATGTGTTATTATTCTCTATACTAAAAAGTTCTTTTAAAGAAAAAGACGTTATCCAAGAATCTATTGATGATGTAGATAATACTGATTTAAAAGATATTTCTAATTCAAATATAAAGTCTATTAATGTAAAAGACATGAAGTTAAGTTCCCGAGCAAATATATTAACTCAATCAAATAAAAACATAAATTCTCTTTATACTAAAATAAAAGAACTATCTAAATTTAATAATAATATAAAAACCTATTCTAAAGAGAATTCTATAAAAGTTAATAAACTCCTAGAATCAGATTATGCAATAAAACAATCAGTTAATGCAATTGATTCTAAAACAAAAGAAATAACTTCTATGATAATTCAACTTGGAGATATCATAAATGAATTAGATTCCTCAATTGATCATTTAAATAATCTTATTTATGATATATCAGTTGAAAATGATTCTAATAAAAAAGGCGATGATTTAAATAAAAAATTAAAAGAAATCCGAGATGTATCTAGTAATATAAAAACTTCTTCAAAAGAGCTTATAGACCTTATATACAAAGTTAAATATGAAGTTTATAATTTATCTACAATAAACCAAACTGCTGTGAATGTGCTGGATAAAAAGGATAATATAAACGAAGATTATCTAGGGTGTTTTGATAGTATCCTAGGAGAGGTATCCAATATCATGGCTAATTTATTAGACCTTTATAAAATCGCAGATAATAACCTTGATATAAGAAATACTTTATTGAAAAAATCAAACCTAATACCTAATTCATAGAATTTGAAATGAACTAATATAATCACAAAAGAATAGGCTTTAAATTAAGTTTTAAAATTAATTTAAGGCTTATTCTTTCAATTTATTTTTTTATTAATTTGCAGTTTTTAATTCACTTAAATATCCATCATGATTTTCAATCATTTTTCTAAATTTCAAGTATATATCTTTGTCAAATTTACTAATATCTTTATCCATAATTTCTATGACTTTTTCTCTTCTTAAACCTTCACCAAAACATGTACCCATCATTAAGTTATCATATGTATCTACTATTCGTATTATTCTAGATTGTAGAGGTATTTCATATCCTTTAAGATTATAAGGGTATCCTGTACCATCAAAATTTTCATGATGATGAGATATACCTTTTACTATATATACATCCATTTGTTTTTCAATGGCTTTGCTTGTAGACAATAGAACATGCATTTTTATATATATTTTTTCTCTTTCTGTAATTTCCCCTTTTTTATTTAATATTTTAATATCCAAATATTGTTTTCCTATATCATGATTTAATGCAGCCATATAAATATAATCAATTTCTTCCTCGGATAATTCCATAGTTTGTCCCAGTTTTTTAGATAATAAAGCCACTCTATATCCATGATCTAAAATTTTATTTTCTCTATTCACCATATTTATAATCAGTCATCTTATGTTTATAAGATAACCTTTTTCACCTCCATTTACGCAATTACTGTACTTATTTATATTTTAAATTTATCTATTTGATCATTAAGTTTTAAAGAAAGTTCATTAAGCTTTTCCGCATTTCTAGCTACTTCTTCAACTGCCATTGATTGTTGTTGGACAGATGCTGTAACTTGTTGTGATGATGCAGCTGTCTCTTGTGATACTGCTGATATATTTTCTATTGAATAAACTATTAAATCTTTATCATGTGTTATATTGTTTATATGTTCATTAACTTCTTCTATATTAGCAGCTATATCATCTATTGAGTTTGATATCTTTTCGAATGCATTATTTACATCTTCAACCGATTTTGTTTGATTTAAAGATACTTCTTTTACTTCTTGCATAATGTCAACTGTATTTTTACTTTCTTCTTGAATAGCATCCACTATTTCCCTTATTTCGTTAGTTGCATTACCTGAACCCTCTGCAAGCTTTCTTATTTCATCCGCTACTACCGCGAATCCTCTTCCTGATTCTCCAGCACGAGCTGCTTCAATAGATGCATTAAGAGCTAGTAGGTTTGTCTGTTCTGATATAGATCTTATTGTATTTAATATACCTTCTATATGACTAGATTTTTCACTTAGTTTATTTATTGCAATTTCAATTTTATCAATAGAGTCATTATTTAAATTCGTTTTTTCTTTTAATTCCTCTACAACAGATACTCCTGATGTATTTATATCAATTATCTCATTTGCATTTTTTATCATATTCTTACTATTATTTGATAACTCATTAAACTTAACATCTAAATTACAAGCCGTTTTAGCTCCTTTTTCAGCATGTTCAGCTTGATTATTAGCACCATTTGCTATTTCTTCAACGGTTCTTGATATTTCTTCTGCGGACGCACTAGTTTCTTCTGATGTTGCTGCTAAATTTGTTGCAGCATAAGTTACTTCCTCACTTACCTCTTTAGCATCTAATAATAAAGCTTTTACATTTTCGACCATAACATTAAAATTGTTTGCTAATACTCCAATCTCATCATTAGATTCGACATTTGTTTTCACTGTAAAGTCTCCATCTTTTACTCTATCTATATCTTTTACTATTGCTTGTATTGGTCTTGTTATTCTGTTAGTAAAACCTATACCTATTAAGCATGCAATTATAAGTGCAATTATCGTTACCAAAACAGTATTAAATAGTATTGGATTAGTCTCTTCTCTTATTTCATTAATTTTAATTGCAGAAAGTACAGTCCAATTCATTTCAGGTATTCTTGTGTATACACAAAATTTTTCACTCATACTCCCATCTTTTTCTTTCCATTGATAATCTACAATTCCGTCCTTAGTACCGTCTAATATTTCATTTATTTTTGAAACCTTTACTTCCTGCCCTATATACTGTATATCCTTATGGGTAACGTATTTCTTATTTGAATCTATAATACAAGAATATCCTTCTTTACCCACTTTTATAGAACTTATTTTTTTAGAGAATTCATCTAAAGGTATTGTTACTCCTACTACTCCAATAAATTTACTTTTATCTACATCTTCATAAATAGGAGCTGAACAAGTAATTTGTAGCTTACCATCACCTTTACCTACATAAGGTTCTGTCCAAACTACAGTTTGGTTTTGTTCTGCTTTTTGATACCATTCTCTTGTTCTAGGATCAAAATCACTTCCTAAATCAGAATTAGGATACATAATAGTTTTTCCATCTATCATTCCTATATATATTTGAGATGCATCACTATTATTTTCAATGTAATTTTTAAATACATCAAATACAAAAACTTCATTTTCTGGATGATTAATAATCTGCTTAAGATTTATATTCTCACTAATCATGCCTATACTTTGTTCATATCCTTTAAAATACGTTTGAATAGAACTTTTTACTTCGTTATTTAATTCTTTCATAGAGTTTCTAAATTGTTTATCCATTCCATTATAAGATTTTTGATACGATATAGTGCCTACAAGTGCAAGTGGTATTATTACTAATGATAAAATGAGTGCTATTAATTTAGTTCTAATGCTTGTTTTCATAAAATATTCCCTTCTTTCTAGTTTATATTTTTTTAAAAATAAAAATGGTCCATAATGAAGACTCTTAAGAGTCTTCATTATGGACCATCCAAATTGCAAATTTATTATTTGATTTAAATAGTTATTCCATAAAATGTATTCTATTTTCCAGCATAATTCTTCATAAAAATAGCTTATATGTCATATATCTACTTTTACTTGAAAAAAAAATAACAAATATTTATTTATATACATAATATTATCATATAATGTGTTTTTTTGTCAAATATATTCAATTAAATTATTACCTATTATTACTTAATATTAAATAATATTCTCTCATATTTCTCTTTTGAGTATATTTCTATCTTTTTCAATAATATTTTCCTATTCATAAGATTACCTATGTTATTTTCAATTTCAGATTTTGTATTCATATATACTTTTTTTCTTACAGTCTCTATGGTTGTAAATTCACAACCAGATAATAATAAACTTTCTTCAATAACAGTTAAATTTTCTTTTAGTAGTATCTCTATTTCTTTTCCTTTTATAAAAACTTGAATAAGCTTAGCACCTTTACCTGTAACCTTTTTAAGATATTTTGAATATATATTTCTAATTTCAAGTTCTAATTCATTTTTTTTCTCATCTGTTAAAATAAACTCATCGTCCATTACTAATATATTTTTATTACATTCTAATTCTTCAATAACTATATCATTTAAACATTTTAATAAAGCATTTATATCTATAGGTTTTATTAGATATTTTTCTATTTTTAAATCTACAGTGTCTAAAATAGTTTTTGAATCTGATAAAGCTGAAGTTATAATAACGGGACATTTTGAACCGTTATTTCTGATTATTTTCATCATTTCAATCCCACTCATATCAGGCATTACTAAGTCAGTTATTATTATATCTGGTTTTTGCTCAATAAATTGCTTTATTCCATCATTTCCATTTTCAGCCAGTATAACTTTTCCTACTCTTCTTTTTAAAAATCTTTCAACTTGTTTTCTTGTAATAGGTTCATCCTCTACATATAAAACTTTTACATTTTTCAACATTTTTAAGTCTTCCATATTTAAACCTCCTCAGCAGCCATCGGAAAATTTAATAATACACCTTTTCCCAATCCATCATCTATTAAACTAATTGTTCCATTCATTCTTTGCTCAACTATATTTTTTATAGTAAATAAATTTTCCAAATTAAAATCTATTGTTTTATATTTTTCTTTATCATATATTGATATTATTTTAACATCCATTATATTTGCATTTAAATCTATTTTTATATCAAGAATTCTATCATTAATGTCCAAGGATTGTCTACAACATTCAATCATATCACAAAAGATATGATATATGAGTTGTGAAAATTGATTAGGTGAGCTGTATATATTAATTTCTTCATGCATTTCTATATTTATTTTTATATTATCTTTTTTTATTTTTTCTTCCATTATTTCAAATGTCAGGTCTAAACATTTCTTCACTCCAAAACATTCATTTTGCTCTGATAATTCAAAAAAAGACTGAAATTTATCTATTTTTTTTGATAAATTTTTCATTATATCCCACATTTCATTATAGTAATCTTCTAAATCAACACAATATTCACATTCATCTTTTAGTTCATCTATTAAATTCAATATGCAAAAATTTAAACTGTTAAGAGGTTGTCTCCATACATGTGATAAATTGGATATCATATCTGATATACTTGTTATCTTATCGTTATAATTCTTAACAACATATTGTTTTTTTAAGAGGTGAATTTCTTTTAAATGCCTTGTTATATTTTTTATTATAATAAACATTTTTTTAATTTCATTATCTTCAACTAAAGGGTATACTGAAATTTCTAAATAACTAGCCTCTTCTTCTAACTCAATTTCACTGTATGATATAATACGATTTTCATTATTTATGTTTTTTATATAAATTTTTAAATTGTCTTCAATTTTATTGTTGTATATTTTTAAAGCTATTTCATAATATAACCTTGCAGAGCTTGGTTCGTATAAATCAATAATATTTTTGCCTATTATTTCTTTAGGACTTATTTTTAGATAATTATTATATATAGTATTTATATTTTTTATATAAAATTCAGGCTTATTATTTTCTTTTACTATTTCAACCTCAGCAGTTAACTCAAAAGGCTCCTCTGTGTGATATATAAGACTGTCTATTTTATCAGCTTTACAACTAATGATAAGTGACCTTAAATCTATTTTCAAAGCATCTCCCCCTAATCATATACTATAATATCCAACATATTTTATAATTATATTTTATTTTTGAATTATCTAAATGTAATGTTATAACAATTTATTACTATATCATAAAAATACTTATTATGTCAGATAAAAAAATAGCTTATTGTAATTTAAATTTCAATAAGCTATTTCGTACTAATATTATATTTTTATTTATAATAAAACACTTATTTGCTTTGTTATAAAGCATACTATAACTGCTATAGAAGTAGGAATAAGCGCTGATATCACAGTCCACTTATAACTTCCACTTTCTTTTTTTATAGTAATTAATGTTGTTGCACAAGGAAAATGAAGTAGTGAAAATAACATAACATTAAGTGCCGTAATAAATGTCCATCCGTTTTTTATGAATAGATTTTTCATGCTACTTAAAGTATCCAGTTCAAGCATAGCTCCTTTTGACATGTAAGCCATTATTAGTATAGGTATAACTATTTCATTTGCTGGAAGGCCTAATATAAATGCTGTTAATATAAATCCATCCAAGCCTATAATTTTTGCAAATGGATCTAAAAATTGTGCTATATGTGCTAGTATGCTTACATCCCCTATCATTATATTTGCAAGTATCCATATTACAATACCAGCAGGTGCTGCTACTGCCATTGCCCTTAATAATACAAATACCGTTCTATCTATTATAGATGTATATATTACTCTAAAAAATTGAGGTCTTCTATAAGGTGGTAATTCCAATGTAAATGAAGATGGGACTCCCTTAAGTATAGTTTTGCTAAGTCCCCACGATACTATTAATGTCATAATTATTCCAACAAGCACTAACCCCGCAATAAAGAAAGATGCTGCTAAGGTTTGGTAGCTACTTGCAAAATATCCACCTACAAATATAGATGCTACAGCTATCAAAGTTGGAAATCTTCCATTACATGGTACAAAGTTATTTGTAATCATAGCTATTAACCTTTCTCTTGGAGATTCTATTATTCTACAAGCTATAATTCCAGCTGCATTACATCCAAATCCCATACTCATCGTAAGAGATTGTTTCCCATGAGCCCCTGCTTTTTTGAATAATCTATCTAAATTAAATGCTACTCTAGGTAAATATCCTAAGTCTTCAAGAAGTGTAAAACAAGGAAAAAATATTGCCATAGGGGGAAGCATAACAGCTATAACCCAAGCTAGGGTCCTATACATTCCAAGAACCAACATTCCATGTAACCATTTAGGTGCATTAAGTGATATAAATAAATCTGTCAATCTTTCTTCTATTGCAAATAAAAAGTTAGCTATAACAGCAGATGGATAATTAGCTCCTGTTATAGTAATCCAAAATACAAATCCCAATAATAAAAACATTATAGGATATCCAGTAATTTTAGATGTAAGTATATCATCTATTTTTTTATCTATATCTAATCTAGATTCGTCTTTCTTTACTACTTTATCAGATAATTCTTTTGCATTTTCATATATATTAAAAACCATCTCATCTCTTACCTTTTGCCTTTCTTCTTCGCTGTATTCATTTATCAACATAGATAGTTTTTCTATATTTTGCATAATCTAATCCACCTCTTTTTCTATATATACATATTTGCTCAAAGAACTAATTATGGACGTATCTCCTTCTAATATTCTAAGAGCAGCCCATCTTAAATCAATTTTATTCCCCAATATATTCTCTAGTCTTGGTATCAAGCTTTCTATTTTTTTTTCTATATTATCTGAGTAGTTTATCTTCTTAGGATTATACGATTCTTTATTGAGACTTATGTTGTATACCTTATGAATAAGTTCATTTAATCCTTCTTTTTTCCTTGCACACGTTCCAATCACAGGTATTCTCAATTCTTTTTCTAGTTTCTCTATGTCTATATATATACCCTTTCTCTTTGCCTCATCTAATAAATTTAAGCACAGAACTACCTTGTCAGTAATTTCCATGACTTGATATACAAGATTTAAGTTTCTTTCAAAGCATGTAGCATCTGCAACTACTATAGTGGCATGCGGCTTTCCAAAACATATAAAATCTCTAGCTACTTCCTCTTCAACAGAGTTTGCTAAAAGTGAATAGGTTCCTGGTAAATCAACCAATGTAAATTTCTTATCTTTATACATGTAACTTCCACTAGCATTAGCTACAGTTTTTCCTGGCCAGTTACCTGTGTGTTGGTTAAGCCCAGTTAATGCATTGAACACCGTGCTTTTTCCTACGTTAGGGTTCCCTGCGAGAGCTATAACAATAGATTCTTTTGAGTCTACTTTTATATCAAATTCTTCTATCTTGTTTTTATATTCACACTTATTGCAATTATCACAGTTGCATCCCATAGGATTTTCCTCCTTACTTTTCAACAATTTTAACTAATATATTAACTGTTTCTTCTTTTCTAAGAGCTATCAATGCTCCTTTTATTTTATAAAGTTTAGGCTCGCCTAAAGGACTTTTTCTTATACCTTCTATTAGTGCCCCAGGTACTATACCTAAGTCTAGCATTCTTCTTCTAGATATCCCGTCATTTAATAATCCTATAACTATGCACTTTTTCTCTATATCTAGGTCTTTTAGAGTTGTTTGCATATTACACCTCCTTAGCCATGGCTAACTTTTTCGCATATAATATGATATGAATGAATATAAATTAAGTTACAAAAATAACCGCCCTTAAAATGGACGGTTATAAATCTAATACACTATTAATTTGTAATTTCTTTATTTTTTTAACTATATCTTCATTCTGCTGTAAAACCAATATCAATTTTTCTATAGATTTTATAGTTTCTATACTAAAATAATGCTCCATAGCCTCAGCCTCTTGATCTATATCACACTTGGCACCTATAATAGTTATAAATTCTTTCAATATAGAATTTCTGTCAACTAGAAACTTACCTTTTCGATTACCTCTATCTAACAATCTTATCTTTTTATATGGCTTATATGCTATATATCCAAGCTCATCTAATTTTTTGAGCCCTTTAACCACAGATGGCATCGAAAAATTTAGGCACTCTGCTATATCTTTTACTCTAATATCATCATTATTTAAAGAAAGCCTATAAACTTCTTCTAAATAATCCTCAAGACTTGGAGATAACATACGGAAACTCCTTTCATTATAAATAAATCCTTAATTAAATAATATTATTTAATTAAGGATTTATGATTAAAATATTAAAGCCGCTACAATTCCAAATATAATAAGAGGAATATTATAGTGTAAAAAAGTTGGAACACAAGTGTCCCAAATATGATTGTGTTGGTTATCTGCGTTAAGACCAGAAGTTGGCCCAAGCGTACTATCAGAAGCCGGAGACCCAGCATCTCCAAGAGCTGCAGCAGTTCCTATAAGTGCTATAGTAGCCATAGAGCTAAATCCTATAGAAGATGCCAACGGAACATATATAGCTGCAATTATAGGTATCGTTCCAAACGAGGTTCCTATCCCCATAGTTATTATAAGTCCTAATAAAATCATGGTCGTTGCTGCTATTAACTTGCTAGAGCCCATTAACATATATCCTGATTGAACTAATGTTTCAACCCCTCCTGTTACTCTAATAACAGCTCCATATCCTGATGCTACTAGCATTACAAAAGCTATAATACCCATAGTACTTATACCTCCACTTACAATATCATCTACATCACTCCATTTTATAGCTCTAAATAATACCATTATAATTATACCAAGTAAAGCTCCCAAAGGAAGTGATCCTAATGTCAACTGTACTGTTAAAGCTGATAATGCAGCAGCCATGGAAATATAGTGTTTTTTATTCATGCTTTCATCTAAAGTACATGCAACTTCATCTATATATATATCTTCAGATATATATTCTCTACCTTTTCTATAAGTTATAAATACTGCTACTAATAGTCCTATCACCATTCCTAATCCCGGTAAAAGCATAGCCTTCCATACCATATCAGTATGTACATTCATACCATTAGCATTCATCTGATCCCTTATAATATTATGAAATATAAGTCCAAAACCAGCCGGTATACACATATATGGCATTTGAAGACCAAACGTTAGTGAACAAGCAACGGCTCTTCTATCTATTTTAAGCTTATTCATAACTCCTAATAATGGTGGAATTAATATAGGTATAAATGCAATATGAACTGGTATAAGATTTTGAGAAAAAATACTTATAAATGCAATTAAAATAACTAATAAAATAGATTTTCCCTTTATTAATTTAGCTATTTTTCTAGCTAATATATCTGCAAGGCCTGTTTTATGAATCGCAACCGCTAAAGCCCCCAATAAAATATAACTAAGAGCCGTTTCTGTATTATCTCCCATTCCCTTTATAAATGTATTCATAATTTCATCAATAGAAATTCCAGATAATAACCCTGCACTAATAGCAGATATTATTAAAGCTAAAATAACATTAAGCCTCATAAGACATAACATCGTCATCAATATAACAGATACTACAACCGGATTCATTAGCATAATTAAATCTCCTCCTCTAATTTTTATCACTTTATTACTTTATCACTTCATCATATTAAAGTAAAGAGTAAAAATTTCTAATTTAAAAATTTAAATTAGAAATTTTTACTCTTATAAACTGCTCCCGAACCTCATCACTATATAAAAGAGGCTCTACAACCTTATATATATTTAATGATATCTTGCTTTTTCCTGTATTTTTTCTCACTCTTTTACTTTCATATTTTATATTGTATTTTATCTTTTCACCTTTATCACTTAAATCAAGATTTATATATTCTTCATTTATACTAGATATAGTATTACTATCAGTTGGTAAGAATTCTTGTGAAATACTTAATATATTATCTATATTGAGATTATTATTTTTTTTAAATACTATTGTTATGCACTCAACCATTCTATTATCCATATTTAAATTATATTTAATACTAAATATATTGTAATTCCAATTATTTAATTCTTTATCTTTAATTGTATATAATAAGTAATCTCTTCCCTGTTCAACCAATAGATTATTTTTATATTTCAATTCATAATAAAGTTTAATTCGAATGTCCTTCTCACCTATCCCATTTCCATTTAAACTAACTTGTGTGAATTTAATCAACCTTTTGATTATATACTCAGATAATATATTCTTATAATTTATGAACTCACTTTTATATTTTTTTAAATATATAGATATACGTTTTTTATATTCTTTATCAAAAATTATAAACCCCTCCTTTATAAATAGTATATATTAAATTATATATTAAATTTCAAAATAATATTAGTTATTTTTTTAACAATAAAAGCAGGATTTTAGAGTTTTTTTTACATTTTATACTTTTCACAATATTCTATATTAACTTTATTTTTATAATATTTTAATATTTGAAAACACGAAAACACCTGTATCTCGTATCATATACATCGTTTTCCTCGTTGATATTTAGCCATTTCTATGTAATATTATATTTTTTTGCAAAATACTTAATTTTTTTGTAGACTTAAATATCAAAATAATATATAATTTAATTTGTTCACGGTACATTTGATAATTATATAACTATTCATGTATAAAATAGTATATAAAACTTATGCACTAATTTTTATTTATTTTAAAATTATTATATTGTGAAAGGAAGATTTTAAAATGGCAAAAATACTTTTAGGAATTATGATTGCTTCTGGAATACCATTTACTTTTATGCTTATCAAATCTTACATGAAGAGAAAAGCAGAAGGTAGACTTGAAAAAGAAAGTTTTATTAAAATGGGTTTAGTGGGAGCTTTAGCAAACTTTTTTGATACTTTAGGTCTTAGTAGTTTCGCTATAGAAACATCTTTATTTAAAAACTTTAATTTAGTTAGCGATGAAAAATTACCTGGAACATTGAATGTTGGTGCTACAATACCGACTTTATTTCAGGCTTGTATATTTATAGCAGCTGTTGAAGTTGAACCTTTAACTTTGTTCTCTATGATAGTTGCAGCTCTTGCAGGTGCAATTGTAGGAGCTGGACTTATATCTAAGCTTCCTAAAAAAACTATACAACTTGCAATGGGAATAGCTTTGTTTTCTATGGCAATAATATTGCTTGCTGGTCAGTTAAAACTTTTCCCAGTTGGAGGAGAAGCTATGGGGCTTCATGGGACTAAGCTTATAATAGCTATATGTGGTAACTTCTTATTCGGAGCTTTAAATACTCTAGGTATAGGACTTTTTGCTCCATGTATGACTTTAGTTTATATGTTAGGTATGTCTCCAATAGCTGCATTCCCTATAATGATGGGATCTTGTGCACTTTTATTACCTTTTGCTGGTATGAAGTTCATAAAAGAAGATTCTCATTCTGCTCAAGGTTCTATGGCAGTTAATGTTATGGGTCCAATCGGAGTTTTAATAGCTGCATATTTAGTTAAGTCTATGGATGTTTATCTATTAAAATGGTTATTAATATTCGTTGTTATATACACAACATTTATAATGTTTAAATCATATAAAGAATCAGTAGCTAAAGAAAATAAAAGTGTAGCTTAATATAAAGTAAAAAAACAGATAGATTTTAAAATCTATCTGTTTTTTAGTTTCACAGAAAACATCCCTTCCCAAATTCAGAAAATTATAACTGTTAATTTTTTTAATATAAACCTCTTTTTTCATAATATTTATCTTTTGATATATATTCAACTCATCTAATTTATAAACGAATTCTAATTTTTTAATTTTACAATTTTATCTTTATAATCCATTTTTATTCCATTGTATGCGTTTTCTTACAATGATAAAATTGTAAATGACTTACAAAGGAGGAATTCATAATGAAAAAACTAATATCGAGCTTAATTTTTGTAGTTCTGCTACTAAGTAATTCTGCTTCCTATGCACAGTCATATCTTATGCATACGGTTCAAACTGGAGATACTTATACTTCTATTTCAAAGAAGTATAATATGAACGTGGATACTATTCGTTCTTTAAATAACGATTCAGGATACTATCTTTACTCTGGAAGTTTACTAAAAATCAAGCCTATACAAAATCAAAAAACCATATCTATAAAAATAGATGGTAAAATAATATCTACAGACCAATATCCTTATATAGAAAATGCACGTACATTTGTTCCCATAAGATTTATAGCAGAAAATTTAGGTGCAAATGTATCATGGAATAGTGTCTCTCAAGAAGCTATATTGGAATATGAAGACAAAAATATTAAATTGCCATTATATTCTAGTACAGCTAATATAAACGGATCTTTTGTAAACCTTGATGCTCCTATAAATATATATAATTCAAGAACATTTGTACCCGTTAGATTTATAGCTGAGACGTTTGACTGTTCTGTCAACTGGGATTCATCTAACTATGTAGTGGATATTAAAACTAAAGGATACATACCTACTCATGAAAATTTGGTAAACTACAATACTCCTACTTACTCTAGTGAGGACTTATATTGGCTATCTAGATTAGTGGAAGCAGAATCTCAAGGAGAGCCCTATGAAGGGCAATTAGCAGTTGCTAATGTTATAGTAAACAGAAAAAATAGCGAATTATTTCCAAACGATATAAAAGGCGTTATATTCGATGATAACTACGGAATCCAATATACCCCAGTTGCTAATGGTAGAATATACAATACACCTTCAAATATTAGTATTCAAGTTGCAAAACAAGCACTAGCAGGACATAATAACATATCAACATGTCTTTATTTCTTAAATCCAAAAAAATCGACTAATAATTGGATAGTTTGGAATAGATCTTATTTCAAAACAATCCAAAATCACGATTTTTATTTATAGTTTTTAAGGGATGTATTAAAATGATTTTTTTAATCATTTTAATACATCCTTTTTTGTTGGTAATTAAATCATATAATTTACATCTTACAAAATCAAAACGAAAATATCATTTATTTTAAGCAACAAGGCCCTGAGACTTGTTAGCGAAATGATTAAATGCTTAACATTAGTCGAATTTTTATTTCCCTTTTTTTGGTCATTTCTGTATAATTAACTTATATTACTTAATACTACTAAAGAAGGAGTGATTAAATGAATAATTTTAATGAAAATATAAAAAAATATGCTTCTCTAGCGCTTAACGTTGGAGTTAATATCCAAAATGGACAGACTCTTATAATCAACTCTCCTATAGAGTGTGCTGAATTTACTAGAATAGTAGCTAAATGTGCCTATGAAAAAGGAGCTAAGAACGTTCATGTAAGATGGAGCGATGAAGATTTAGCTCTTATCAAATACTTGAATGCGCCTGATGAAGCCTTTGATGAATTTCCTAAATGGGAAGCTGATGGTCTTGAGGAGTTAGCTAAAAATGGTGCTGCGTTTATATCTATATCAGCTTCCAACCCTGAACTTTTAAAAGATGTAGATTCTAAAAGAATTGCAGCTGCTAATAAAGCAAGATCTCTTGCTCTTAAAAATTATAGAGAGTACATAATGAATAGCACAGTATCCTGGTGTGTTATTTCTATCCCAACCAAAGCTTGGGCTAAAAAAGTATTTACTGACGTATCAGAGGATAAAGCGATTCAACAACTTTGGGATAGTATCTTCAAAATAGTTAGAGTTGATAATGATGACCCTATAAAAGCTTGGAATGACCATCTTAATAAACTTAACCATAGAGTTGAATTTTTAAATAACAAAAACTTTAAATCTATTCATCTTAAGTCAAAAGTTACAGACCTTACTATAGAACTTCCAAAGGATCATTTATGGGCTGGCGGAGGAGAATATAATGCTAAGAATACTTACTTTGTTGCAAATATACCTACAGAAGAAGTATTTACAATGCCTTTTAAAACAGGTATAAACGGAATAGTTAAAAATACAAAACCTTTTAACTATGGAGGCAACTTGATAGATGGATTTACTTTAACATTCGAAGATGGTAAGGTTGTAGATTTTAAAGCAGAAGTTGGCTATGAAACTTTGAAAAAGCTATTAGAAACTGATGAAGGTGCTTCTTATATAGGTGAACTAGCTTTAGTTGCTTACGACTCCCCTATATCAAATTCAAATATAGTATTTTATAATACTTTATTCGACGAAAATGCATCTTGTCATCTTGCATTTGGAATGGCTTATCCTACTTGTATAAAAAATGGAACTGAAATGAATTCTGAAGAACTTCAAAAAGCTGGTGCTAATAATTCATTAATCCACGAAGACTTTATGATAGGGTCTGCGGATATGAATATAATCGGTGAAACTCACGAAGGAGAAAAAATTCAAATATTTAAAAATGGTAATTGGTCACTATAAAAAACTCGCTTTATGCTAACGCATAGCTCATGTCGCCAACGAGTCCTCCGGGCTCCGTTGCTCAAAATAGTTGATTCTGTAGTACTTTAACCAATGTTATCCAAAGATTTGAAATCAATATAGTTTGCTTAAGAGTAAAAAAGTAGCTTGTCTTTACAAGCTGCTTTTTTATGAATTCAATCTTGTATTTTTTATTCTTTTCATTATTTGAGCTTTCTTCTCCATCAAACCATGCATTTCATTTATAAGAAGATTATCTTTTTTGTGTCCTTTCTCTATATAATACATAGATATAGCTCCAAGTCCCACATGAGTTCCGACTACTACTCCCATTTGCATAATATATATTTTACCATTATAATTTGTTTCTTGTTCTATCTTATTTTTTAAGTTTTGAGCTACGATAATATCAGATGTATATCCTATTATTATAAAGTCTGTAGCCTCTTCAT
Source organism: Tepidibacter mesophilus (assembly GCF_002724055.1). Taxonomy (GTDB): domain Bacteria; phylum Bacillota; class Clostridia; order Peptostreptococcales; family Peptostreptococcaceae; genus Tepidibacter_A; species Tepidibacter_A mesophilus. Next base: position 54,163 of record NZ_BDQY01000007.1, read on the forward strand.
CATTTCTACTTATAAATTCATCTATATAATGCTTCAAAACTCTTTTACGACCTCTTTCTTTTGCCACTATTGCTCCCTTTCCTTTTTTCATAGTCATTATAGGTTTAATCTTTAATATCTTTCCTATAAAAGCACTTGAATTTGAAAGTCTTCCACTTTTTATCAAATGATCTAAATCATCAACAGATAAAAAATGTTTAACATTTATTTTGTAAGTTTCATTGAATTCTACTATTTCTTCAAAACTCATACCTTGCTCTTTTAACATAGCACTCTTTAAAACCAACCATCCACTTCCATGGCTCATACATTTTGAATCCACTATATGAATCTCAACATCAGATTCTTCATTCTCATCATAAAAATAATCCTTAGCTATAACAGCTGATTGATAAGACCCGCTAGTTCCACTCGACATACATATACAGATTATATGTGTATGTCCACTTAATACAGCTTCATTCATTATCTTCAGGTATTCTGTAGGACTTGGCATAGCAGTTGTAGGTTCTTTTTCTAAATTTTCGATTATACTATAAAATTTATCCGGTTTTATATCTATTCTGTCTCTATAAACTTGTCCATCTATATTAATTGTCAACGGAGCTATACCAATATCATATTTATCTATTAAATCTTGAGATAAATCACAAGTTGAATCTGCCATAATTTTTATCATAAATACCCTCCAATAGTTATATTATTTTATGTCTATATATTATCTTATTTTGATAATTCAAATATCAATTGTAACATAATCTAAAGCACTCTCTATGTTATTATACATTCCATCCATTGGTTTTGTAATATTTTTTAGAAAAATTAATAAATTTGTCATTATTTAAAAAATAATATATATTCAAATGCACCTTATTCTATTTAAGTTTTATAATAATAGATTTACCTCTCTAACTACACTTATATTCCCCCTAAAACACAAAAAGATGATTAAATAATCACCTTTTTGTGTTCTAGAATATAAGCTTATATTAAAATCATTCAGTGGTTTCGCATAAAAATTCTTTATCCCATATTATTTCATTTTTTCTAAACCAGATAATAATCTTACAAGTAAATATTATTCCAACAATAGTAACAATAGATTGTACAACCAATATATTGTTAGATAGTTTAATAAACTCTGTCAATATACTGGAAACAATTATACCAACTCCATTGTTTATAAAATGAGCAAATATGCTTATATATATAGACTTTGTTTTTAAATACAAATATCCTAATATAATTCCAAGAAAAAAAGCATTAATTGCTTGCTGTATATTCATATGCATTATTGCAAATAAAAGAGCAGATACTACTATAGATATTTTATCATTATACTTTATACTAAGCCCTTTAAGTATTACTCCTCTATAAATTATTTCTTCATATATAGGGGCTACTATACAAACAGACATTATAGCTATAAAAGGGTGTTTAAATAACTCATTAAAAGCTTCTTCAATAGATTCGTTTAATGGTAATTGCTGAACAATTATCCCTATACTATTATCAAAAACTATCCTAAATAATGAAACTATTAACATTGTATATATAAAATAATTTTTAGAAATATTTACCCTTTTTGTATATCCAACTTCATCTTTTTTACAATATCTTTTTAAAAGCCATTTAACCATTATTATTTTAATTATTAAACTACTAACACCATCAATATAAAACAACATGTCAGGAGAATTTATAGAAAATATAGCCTCTATTATATGTATTGGTATCATCAAAAAATACGAAAGTATATGAAGTATAAATATCCATATGGCTCCTAAAATAGCTATCTCTCCAACTTTAATATTTCCAGTCTCTAAGCTTTTGATTAAGTTCATCACTACTCTCCCCTTTACCTACTTAACTCTTAATAATTAATTGTATACTAAAAATCTTAAATACATCTTAATTTCCTAATTATATTATATTATTATATTGAAACAAGTATCTTACAATAGTACAACAACATAAAAATTCGCTTCATGCATTAACATGAAGCGAATTTTTATGTTGTATATATTTACTTAAAGCAATAGATACAAAATATCCAATAACAGATAAAAGTATTATTGTTGCTCCCGATGGGATATTATACTGATACGATATTAATAGTCCTAAAACATTAAAAACAATTCCCAATATTGTAGAAAATATCATGATATTTTTTATGTCATAAGTATAGAGTTTAGCTATAGCTGGTGGTATAGTCAACATTGCTATAGATAGTATTATTCCAACTACCTTTATCAGTACCACTATACTAAGAGCTATTAGTACAAATAGAAAGTACTCTAAAAACACTGTATTTATGCCTACTACCTTAATAAATTCTTCATCAAATAAATAAGCCTTCCAATAATTGAAAATACTAAATATAGATATAAATATTGTTCCGCTCAATATCAGCATTATATTTATGTAAATAGATGATACAGTTAGTATATCTCCGAATAAATAAGATGTCATATCAGGTGGATATCCAGGAGTCAAAGCTATGAATAATATTCCAAGAGCCATTCCAACCGACCAAAACATACCTATTAAAGCATCTGAGTTTGTATTCGTCTTCCTATTTATATTAGATATTCCAATAGATGCACATACAGAAAATATAAGTCCTCCTATTATAGGTTCAATACCTAATAAATACCCTAATCCTATGCCTCCAAATGAAACATGGGCTATACCACCACTCATGCTTACAAGTTTTTTTTCAACTATTATTGTGCCTATTATTCCGCATACTGCACTACTTAGTATAGCAGCCATAAAAGCATTTTTTATGAAATTATAACTAAATAATGTTTCTATCATGCTCCTCCTCCTTGCAGGTACATAGTCCTTTATTCAAGTAAACTACTCTATCAGTATACGAAACAACTTCTTCCATATCATGAGTAACTATTATTATAGTCTTTTCTTCTTTTATTTTAGACAGCATTTCATAAATCTCTGTTTTTGCTTTAAAATCTAAACTAGCAGTCGGTTCATCCAGTACTAGTATTTCAGGATTTGTCATAAGTGCTCTCGCTATCAATACTTTTTGAAGTTGCCCCCCTGATAATTGTCCTATTTGCCTTTTCTCAAACTTTAATATATCTAATTTGTCCATAATATTTCTTGCTCTATCTATTTCCGCTTTAGAATATCTTTTAAATAACTTGATTCTATTAGATAACTTACCCATAAGTATTACATCTAACACAGTTATAGGAAAGTTTCTATCAAAAGATGTAAATTGTGGAACATATCCAATAGACATATTATCTTTTAATGAAATACTTCCACTTGTAGGCTCTATTATACCAAGCAAAACTTTCAAAAGAGTACTTTTTCCAGCTCCATTAGGTCCCGTTATTCCTAAAAATTCTCTACTTCCTATTTTCAAATTTATATCTTTTAACGCACATACTGATCCATAACTTACACTCAAATTTTTTATCTCGATATTATTCATATAGCCCCCTCCTACTTTAAAACTTCTTTAAATATATCTGCTATACTTTTTAGATTTTTTATATAGTCCGCGCTTAAAGGAGACACCTGTATACTTTCTCCTTCTATTTCCTTAGCTATAGTATCAGCCTGTTTACTGTCAAACTCTTCTTGATAAAATACAAACTTAATATTATTTTTTTTAGAAAAGTCTATTATTTCTTGAAGTCTTCTAGCTGTAGTTTCCTTACCATCTTCTTCTATTGCAATCATATTCAAATCATAATCATCTGCAAAGTATCCAAAAGATGGATGATATATTATAAAAGATTGTTTTGTAAGATTGTTAAGAGTACTCTTAATATCCTTATCTACTTCATCTAATTTAGATATATAAACACTAGCATTTTTCTCGTATATTTTCTTATTATTAGGATCTAATTCTATTAATTCATTTTTAATCTCATCAATCATTACTTTAACCCTCTTTGGAGATAACCATATGTGAGGATCTCGTCCTTCATGAACATGTTCATCTGAATCATGTTCATGTCCATGTTCCTCATCAAAGACTCTATCTGGATATACTTTTCTCACTTTATCATCTAGGTTAACTACTTTTATATTTTCATTTAAACCTTCTATCATCGGAACTATATTGGACTCTTCGGTTGGAACTCCTATTGAAAAATAAATTTGCGATTCGCTAAGTTTAGACATTTGCTTAGGTGTAGGTTGATAATTAGCAGGACTATATCCTGGAGGTATCATAACCTGAACATTTACTAAATCTCCGCCTACCGCTTTTACAAATGTTTCTTCTGGTACGATACCCACAGAAACTTTTATATTATCAGTTTTTAAATCGCTACCTTCATTATAATATACTTCTTTATTTGAACATCCACCTATTAAAAATAACCCTAATACAATAATTATATAAATCAAAAATTTCTTCAAAATCAACCCTCCCTAATTAATAACAATTATCATTACCATTTACTATAATAACACATTGCTTATATTTGTCAATATGCTTTATGACAAAGAATTCTCCTATATTATAATACTTTAATATATAAAAAGGTATGGTTAAATAACCATACCTTTTTATTATTCTCCTATATTCTTATCTATAAACCTAATATTTCTATTTTTTATCAATATATGAAACTGCATTAAGTGCTGCAACCTGCCCTTCTCCTGCAGCTTTTATATATTGATATGGTTTTCCTATACAATCTCCAGCTGCAAAGCATCCTTTAATATTAGTTTTCATAGTTCTATCTACATTTATATGCCCATCTTCAACTTCAAGACCTGGAACTAAGTACTTAGGAGATATGCTATTTCTTATGAAGAATATTCCATCTACATCTAACTCTGAGTTTCTAAATACAAGTTTATTAGCCTTCATATCACCTTTTACCTCAATTGGTATATCATTTATAATTTCTATATTGTCACTTAGTTCATATTCCCCTTTATACATAGGTATATAATAAACATCAGATGCCATTTCCATTAAAAAATTAGCTTCTTCTTCGGCTTCACTATTATAACCTACTATAACTACCTTCTTTCCTCTATATAAGGCTGCATCGCAAGTAGCACAATAACCTACTCCTTTACCTAAATAGTTTTCTTCTCCTTTTATAGGCTTTGCATATTCTATTCCAGTAGCAAGTATTACAGTAGTAGCTTCATAAGTTTTTTCATTAACCATTAAAGCAAAATAGTCTCCCATAGCATATACATTATTAATTCTTTCTTCTGTAATCTCAATTCCCATTTTATCTATATGCGATTTGAACATATCCTTTAAATTTTCACCATTTATACCATGAATACCTAAGTAATTATCTACCTTAGGTGCTTTTACTATCTTATCGCTTAAATTGCTATTACCAAATACTATTATATTTTTATTTCTAATCTTAGCATTTATAGCCGCTGATAATCCAGCAGGTCCACTTCCTACTATAGCTACATCATATCTCATAAAACTTCACCATCTTATAAGTGTGTTTCTATTTGAGATTTTATCATATCTTTAGGTCTAAAACCTGTTATAGTATCCACTGGTTTTCCATTTTTGAACACTATCATAGTAGGAACACTTGTTATTTGAAATTTTTCAGCCAAATTTATATCTCTATCTATATCAACTTTCATAAATTTAACCTTGTCACCAATTTCTTCATCTAAATTTTCAAATACTGGAGCTAACATTTTGCATGGTCCACACCATTCTGCAAAAAAATCTACTACAACTACTCCATTATCACTTTCTACTTCTTTATTAAAATCATTAGTATTTATAACTTTTATCATAATCAAATTCCTCCCTATTTAAATTCATTTTATATTTATTATATCCATACTATACTATTTTATTATAAATATGTCAATATCGTAATATATAGATATTGAAATCCATTTATTTTTTACTTTTATTACTTTACCCAATAAAATATGAGTTAATCAATAATTTTATTATAATAAATTTTTTTATTTTTTATATTTATATAATCATATATACAAATAAGAGAGGCTTTTGTATTTTTTAGTAATTCTCTTAAGTTAATTTTCCAATTTAATATACAATCTCATTATTCTTTACTCAAACTTTAATATATTTAATTATATTTGCAAAGAGATGATCTTTTCCATAGTAATAAAAAGTTGAATGAGTGCCCATTATATTTTTTAAATTCATTAAGCAAGTATCTTGTATGGATTTAATATATTGAAACTTAACTATTAATTCATCTAATTCTTCGCTTAACTTTATAACCTCTTGATCTAATAAGTTTTCATTTTTTTGAACTATAATATTATTTAATCTACATCTAGTTAATTCAATCTCTTCTTCTAAGTTATAACAAGTTCTTTTTTTCGCAACATCATTATCCTCATTCACTACATCATCCCCTTTCTGTTAATTATTACATTTTAATCTACATTATATCATTTTTATAATATTTTAACATATAATATTATCTAAACTTAATATTATTTTCTTATTACCCAACCTACTTTAAAGATAACTCCCATAAGTATAAAGATGCTACAGAAGCATAAGGCGAATACCTACTTTTGTATTCATTAAATTCAGTTCTAGATATATCTTCCAATTTATATAAATTCATAATACCTCTTCTTATTCCTAAATCATCATAACTTATAACATCTAGTCTATTCAAAGAAAATATAAGTATCATCTGGGCAGTCCAAACCCCAACACCACGAAGACTAGATAATTTTTTTATTATTTCTTCATCACTCAGAATATTCAAATTATCAAAATCAACTGCCTTGCTTAAAGCTGCATTTGCAATTCCCTTTATATAATCTACCTTCCGATTGCTCATACCACATTTTTTTATACTTTCATTATCTATTTTTATAATATTTAGAGGAGTTATATCATCGATTAAATCACAAAATCTAAGCCATACAGTTTCAGCAGCATTTTTAGATACCTGCTGACTTACTATGCTAGATATTAAAGCTATAAATGGATTTTTTATGATTTCTCTATTTATAAATCCTATTTTATCAATATTCTTTCCTAGGATTTTGTCCTTCTCTTTTAAATAATCTATTTCTTTTTTACCGTACTTAAAATACTCTTTATTCATAATTCGATTCCTCCAAACCATTTATCCTAAAGCTAAAAATTCAGTTGAAATAAAAAATTTATCTGAATTAAGTTTAACTTTATTATAAGTCTATCATATTATGCAAAGCTTATATTATAAATTATTTTTTCCTACATTTTAATATTAAATAATTTATTTTATTGTATTTCCCGAGAAATTTCTGCACAAAAACAAAAAAGGTGCATGTGGAAATAGATTTAATAAAAATACTATTTTCACATGCACCTTTTTATATAACTCATTTAACCTTATATAACCTAGAATTGTTATCCTCAATTTCTATAATAAGTCCTTTATTAAGCATATTTTTTATTAAGTTTTTAATAAATAGCTTGGAATCTGTTACCGTCAGTTTGTTCTTAGTCCAAAACAAAGATACCTTTGTTCCTTTAATAAGACTTTCGATATCTTTTATGGTAAGTTTTTCTTTTTTATTAAACTCATTCATTATTTTATTCTCTATTTTTCTATATAATTTAGTTATTAATTCCTCATTCTTCCTTTGCTGCTTAATATATCCCCACGCTAGTAAAAAAGTAATTGTAATCGCAAATAGTATTATCTTAAATAAAAAATTTATCATACTAATCACCACTTACCTTTTCAAGTGTTATAAAATCATTATTTCTCAAAATATTTATATAAGTGCCTAATCTTTCATAAATAGGCTCGGCTTTTTTCCCAAATTTATCTTTAAGGCTACTTCCTATATTCTCAATACTGTTTTTGCCATCTATTAATTTCCAAACACAGCTTCCCTGTTCATCTAAATCTATTTTCATCTCTTTTGGAGTTTTAAAGAAGTATCTTACAACCTTATCTAATTTTCCTTGTCTTGGTATAATTATTTGAACAAAACCCTCCTCACTTACTTTCCATCTGTACTGTCCAACCTTTTTAGGAACTAATTCTAAAAAATTATCATCTTTTTGGATTTTATTACCCATTTCGTCACCTTCTTTATTATAGATTAAAATTCGCTTTATGCTATCGCATAGCTCATGTCGCCAACGAGTCCTACGGGCTTCGTTGCTTAAAATAGTTGCTACTTTCGTTCTATTACCAATATTATCTACAAGTATTAAATTGTATATTTACCTAGAGATTAAAAGAGGATATTAAATATCCTCTTTTTATTATAGTATTAATTTTTCTTTAATACAGAATGTCTCATTAATGAATATACTAGCAATCCAAAGAATGCAAGTGAACCAATTTGACCTAAGCTAAATCCAAGCTCCAATTCAACTTTAGCTACTGCAAATACTGCAAGAAGTATTCCAATTAAACCTTCTCCAGCAATTAATCCTGATGCATATAGAATTCCTGATTCAATCTTATCTTTAAATCCTCTAGCTTCTTTACTTTCGTTAACAGCTTCTTCTCCTCCTACTTTATTTAACTTTTTATCTAATATTCCTCTTATTAATCCACCTGCCATAATAGGTGTACTTAAATGAATTGGTAAATACAAACCAATTGCTATAGGTAAAACTGGAAGTCCTAATAGCTCAATAGCTACTCCTATACCCACTCCTGTAAATACTAAAGCCCATGGTAAACTTCCACCCATAACACCTTCTATAACAAGCTTCATAAGTGTTGCTTGAGGCGCTGGTAAATCAGCAGATCCAAATCCCCATGCTTTGTTTAATAATGTTAAAACAAAACCAATTGCAAGAGCTGCAGCTAATGACCCAATTATTTCTCCATACTGTTGCTTTTTAGGAGTCGCTCCTACCAAAAATCCAGTTTTTAAATCCTGAGATGTATCCCCTGCCATAGCAGCGATAATACATATTATAGCTCCTACTGTTAATGTAGCTATCATTCCTGACTGACCATCATTTCCAGTTGATTTAAATACAATAGCTGTGATAATTAATGTAGCAATAGTCATACCAGAAACTGGATTTGATGAACTTCCTACAAGACCAACTATTCTTGATGATACAGTTGCAAAGAAGAAACCAAATACAGCAATCATCAACGCACCCATAAATCCTACAGGTATTATTGGAAGCATCATCATAGATAATATAATAACTAATATTCCTATTAAAACAATCTTCATAGACATATCTTGCTCTGTTCTCTTTAATGAAGATACACCTGCTCCTCCAGCAGAGTAATCCTTCATAGCATCTTTAAATGTTTGAACTATTAACGGTAAAGATTTTATTAAGCTGAAAACACCACCAAAAGCAACTGCTCCAGCACCAACATATCTTATATAATTATCCCATATTCCCCAGTATCCTAATTCACTAATCGGAACAGATGCTGGATACATTATAATATCTCCCATACTTCCAATGTTTGCGATTAATGGTATTAATGCAAACCATCCAATAACAGCACCAGCTAACATATAACCGGCAATAGTAGGTCCTATAATAAATCCAACCCCTAAAAGTGCTGGTAAAACGTCTGCTCCAATGGCAGCGCCCTTGTATCCTTTAATACTTGTTTCTACTTCACTTGGAAATAATTTTAATCCATCAGCTATAAACTTGTATAGTGCTCCAATTCCAAGACCTGTAAAACACGCCTTAGCCTTGTCTCCTCCTTCTTCTCCAGCAAGAAGTACCTCAGCACAAGCTGTTCCTTCAGGATAAGGTAAAACACCATGTTCTTTAACTATTAAAGCTTTTCTCAAAGGAACCATGAATAATACTCCTAAAATTCCACCACATAAAGCTATAGTTGTTATAGTTAATAAACTTGGAGTTCCCATATTCCACTCTTCTAACCAAATATAAAGAGCTGGTAATGTAAATATAGCTCCTGCTGCCAATGACTCTCCCGCAGAACCAATAGTTTGGACCATATTATTTTCTAAAATAGATTCTTTCTTTAAAACACCTCTTATAAGTCCCATAGAAATAACTGCAGCAGGAATAGATGCACTTATTGTCATTCCCACTTTTAATCCTAGATATGCATTAGCAGCTCCAAATACAACGGCTAATAAAATACCTAATAATATTGATGTCATTGTAAATTCTGGTAAAATTTTGTCTGCAGATATAAAAGGTCTGAATTCTTCTTTTATACTCTTCTCTTTTGACATATCATATAACCCCCTTATAAATATTTTTAAAATACATAACTTCACATACTATTATATATTTTCAAAATATTTATTTTATTTTTATCACTTTTTTCTCTGAATAAAATTTCTGAATAATTAAAAAAGTGCCTATTCAGACACTTTTTCTTTTATAACTCTATATTTATTTTTAGGTCTTCCAATTTGACCATATACTGGTATAAGCTCTAATTTTTCATGTTCAATAAGATATTGAATATATCTATGTATAGTTTGATAAGCTAAGTTCATACCATTTGCAATTTCTTCTATAGTTACATCCTCCTCTTGACTTAAGAGAAAATCCCAAATTATATTTAAAGTAGCAGGACTAATCCCCTTATCTACAAATACATTAGCCCTATCCTCAATATTTTTTTTAGTAATTTCATGAATTTTTAAATTAACCTTTATTCTAGATATTAAGTCAGGTGCCTTAATGGGCTTAATTGCAAAATCTGTAGCACCAACTTCAATGAATTTATCTGAAATTTCTTGTCTCTCATCTACAGTCAAAACTAAAATAGATACAGCCTTATTAATAGACCTAATTTTCTTAACAGTATTTATTCCATCCCAATCAGGCATATGATAGTCTACAATAACAAGCTGTGGCTTATATTTTTCACAAAGTTCATACCCTTTTCTTCCGCTAGTTGCCGTTAATACATCATATCCTCCAAATATACATATCTCTTTTATAGTATATAAAATATCTTCTTCATCATCTATTACTACAACTCGTATTTTTTCTTTGTTATTCACCACAATCACCCCTTTTATTTTCAATGTCATTAGCTGATGGTAAATATACTGTTACAAGAGTTCCATTCTCTGATTCACTTTCAATTTTTATGCTACCATTATGATCTTTTATAATTTGTTTTGCAAAAGGTAGTCCAAGTCCAGAAGTTTTAGCACTAGAATATCCTATTTCCCATATATTTTCAAGTTCTGAAGGCTGTATTCCTATACCATTATCTGATATAGATATACTTATACCTCCCTCTACCTTTATTACCTTAATTAGTATATATTTAAATTCATGAATGCAAGGAACTACAATTGCATTTTCAACTATATTTATAAGCGCCCTAACAACTCTTACCTTATTTACATAAAGCAATGGTAGCTGACCTTCCAAATCAATATCAACATTTAAAGTCTCATCTTCAATAGGTATTTGAGCCTGAATATATTGAATCAAATCTTCAACCTTGAGTTTTTGACGAGAGCTTGCATATAAAAAGCTCGAAATCATCTCACTCATCTTATTAATAGCTCCTTCTATACGTTCACTATATTCTGTTAATTTATCTTCACTATTACATAGTGGAATCAATGAATTGAGCCCTCTAATTGTAACTAAGGGGGTCTTCAAATCATGGGCTAAAGAATTTATTTCTTGGTATATCCTATTTTCCATTTCCTTAGATTTGATTATCTGAATGTCTCTCTCCTTTTTATAATTTTCCTCAAGAATTACTATGTTATGAGCATAACTCATAAACAAAGATGCTGTAATAGATGCTGAAAATGTAAATGGCAAAAAGAAAGAAAAACCTATAAAATTTAGTACTGATTCCGATTTAAGATATTCTCCAACTATTTTTATGCTCATAGATATATCACTTTGACCTATATGTAAAAAAGAAAAAGCGGACATTATATTTAGCCATTGAAATGCAAAAAATACTTGAATGGCTATTATAGTAGTCTGTATAAATTGAAATGTTGAATATTTTTGTTCTTTTAATAAAATCATAGTTGCAAACAAACCAAGAATCATAGTTATAGGTTCCCAAGGTACAATAAATACAATAGCAACAATCTTATTCAAAATTAAAAATACAACAGCAACAAATGCATATAATTTAATCAATGGCATTTTGTATTTTTTATTTATTATGGATAATAAACTTATCGTCCCCAAAAAAAATAATGTACTTTGAATAGAAAAAAGAATACTACTGTAAGCTGAGGACAAAATAAGATGACCACTGTCTCCTGTGTATATAGACTCTCTAATTTTCACGATAACATTAAACCAAAGAGAGCTTGTAAAAAATGAGAATAAAAATCCTATAACAATAAAAGTAAATGCTCTTATATAAATTATATTTTCTCTATTTTTCATAAGTTTGACCTCCTACCTAAACGCTGATACAAACGGCTCTGACAAACCAGTTACATCCTCAACTATTGTAAGAGGAAATTTATACTTTTTAGCAAGTTCTAGCAAAGAGCTGTTGTTGTTATTATTTTGAGTGCCTATTACATAGTCAGCATACTTACACGTTATATTTAAAAATTCATCTGTTTCTTTATTCTTATTCTCTCTATCTGCAATGAATATAGTTATTATAGTTATATTTCTATTTGCAAGTTTTTGAATTAAATTTTCTATACGTTTTTTCTCTTCTGCATATGTTAAACCATGTAATTTCTCACCAATAGCGCTATATCCTACAACGAATACCACCGTATTAACTCCTTCAAGGTCTACATCTTTTGCCTGAGGCATAAAGAAATTATGAATCATAAGTTTATTTGCGATATCCTTTATAATATAAGTATCCGTACTTTGACCAGCAGATGTTATTAAAACCTTATCCTCTGCTATGGGTCTTGGGAGAGAAGGTAGAGCATATATATCATCATTTACTTGAATTTTAGATGTATTTGAAATAAAAGATAATATTATTAATATAAATATAAATATTGCAAATTTTAATATATTAGATTTCATAATTTCCTCCAAAGTATTAATCCGATATTAAATGAACATCTTCTAATGTTTCTTCACCTGTAAGATGAGGGGTATATCCTTTTACTTTTTTAGATACTCCCATTATTGGCATAGTATGAACAAGTGGTATAGCCGGAGTATCCTCGCTAATAATTTCTTGTAAGTTCCTGTAAATATTCTTTCTAAATTCTCTATCAGTAGCTTGACGGGCTTGCTTTAGTAGTTTATCAACCTCTTCATTTTTATAAAATGAATAATTACTAGTGAGCTCAGTTTTTCTGTTATCTGATGAAAAGAAGGTATACAAGAAATTGTCTGGATCAATGTGGTCTCCAGTCCATCCTATAAGAGCTAAACTATGTTCCCCTTCCTTGATTTTTTCAATATATTCATCCCATGAATACGTAATAATTTCAACTCTAATATTTGCTTTTAAAAGACTCTCTTTTATAAACTTTGCTATACCTATTGTGTCTGGAAAATATGCTCTTGGAGACTCCATAACCCAAAGCGTTGTATCGAATCCATCTTCATAACCAGCTTCTTTAAGCAATTTTTTCGCCTTATCTACATTGTAATCTAAAGATTTAACATCTTCATTATATGCCCAAATTATAGGAGGAACAAATGAGTTTGCCGGCCTTGCTAAATTATCAAATAATTCTTTAACCATTTTATCTTTATCTATTAAACACCCTACAGCCTTTCTTACATTTTTATCATCAAAAGGTTTTTTTTGATTATTCATAGCTAGATATCCTATATTAAAAAAACTTTTTAAATATAAATCTAAATTTGGATTTTTATTTATTCTATTAACTTCATCAGGTGTTAAATTGTCTGCAATATCTACCTTACCTTCTTCAAGAAATTTCAACCTCTTCTCACTTGACTCAACCACACTAAATACTACTTTATCTATTTTTATAGTATTCCCCCAATAATTATGGTTTTTCTTTAATACAATCTCTTTTCCTTTATTCCAATATTCAAATTCAAAAGGCCCTGTTCCTACAGGATGATCTTTAAAGCTTTCATTATACTTTATTATAGAATCGGGGCTTGCAATCCCAAATGCAGGCATAGTAAGAGTACTTAAAAAAGGAGAATATGGTTCATTTAAAACTATCTCAAGTGAATAATCAGAAAGTGCGGTTACGCTCCTTATTAATCTAGGAAACTGACCAAAATTATAACTCCAGTAACTAAAAGAACCTATATGATACGGATTATCCATATTCATCCATCTTTCAAAATTAAACTGAACAGCATGAGCATTAAAATCTGTTCCATCATGAAACTTAGTACCCTTTCTCAACTTAAATACCCATTTAAGTCCATCTTCACTGGTTTCCCAACTTTCAGCAAGAGATGGGATTATCTCATCACCATTTTTTTCATATTTAACTAATGTATCATATATATTTACACAAACCTTAAAAGATTCCATATCAGTTGTTATTGCAGGGTCTAGACTAATAGAATCATTAGCCCTCGCTATAATAATACTTTTATTTTTTTGAGAATTTAAAATTTCTTCTCCTGATAATTTATTTTTAAAATCAAAGCTTACGATTAAAGATATTATGAGTACTACTCCAATAAATACAATATGACCTTTATTCCCTATCATGCTTTCCTCCCTTGTCACTATGACATATACACTAGTTTATCATATTTTTGTATTTATATTATACATTCTTTTTAGTAGACATGCATCTATAGCTGTTTAGTTTATTGAATAGAATAAAGTCTTATAACTAAAGGAGCTGTATCAAAATGATTTGATACAGCTCCTTTTCCATTAAAACTTAAGTATTTAATTTATATATATCCTTAAATTTCAATATTTAGTTATAGATCTCAAATAATTAAAGTACGTTATGACTGAAAAATCTCCAAAAGTTGCTTCGTATAATGATGTCTACTTTTATTGAATATATCTTTTCTATTAAATCGATCTACAATTATACCATCCTGCATGACCATCATTCTATGGCACATAAAATTTACTGCACTCAAATCATGAGAAATGAAAAAATAAGAGAGTTTAAACTCATCTTGAAGATCCTTTAGCAAGTTTAATACTCTAGCTTGAATAGATACATCAAGACTTGCAGTAGGTTCATCTAGGACAATAAGTTTTGGTTCAACACTTATAGCTCGAGCAATTATAACTCTTTGCTTTTGTCCTCCACTTAGTTCATGAGGATATGAATCTAAATACCTTGATGGTATTTGAACCATATCAAGAAGTGCCTTCGCTGTCTTTCTTCTATTATTTTTTATACCCTTTAAAAAAGAAGGTTCTATCCCAGGCTGATAATCCAAAGGTTCCATTAGTGAATCCATTATTTTAAGCTTAGAATTCAAGGAGGAAGATGGATTTTGGAATACGACTTGCATACTTCTCTGTTTTTGTCTAAGCATAGATTTTTTCATGTCACGAAGGGATTCTCCATCAAACCATATTTCCCCTTTATCTATTTTTTCAAGCATGAGAATACATCTGGCAAGGGTACTCTTACCACTTCCACTTTCTCCTACAAGACCCATGCATTCACCTTTTTTTATTGAAAAGGAGACTTCTTTTACAGCTAAATGTCCATTTGAATATTTTTTTACAATTCCATCAGCTACCAGTAAGTCCTTATGCATTCCATCTTCTGCTATTTCATTATGATTCATATACTAATTCTCCTTTTTCAAAATTTATATGACTGAATATTCCTTCATAATATGCAATCGATTTGGTACATTATGCATAGGAGGAATGGATGCAAAGAGATTTTTTGTATAAATATGTTCAGGATTATTTATAATTTTATTTTTGCTACCTATCTCTACTATTTTGCCCTGATACATTATAGCTATCCTTGTTGCATAATTTTTTACACATCTCAAATCATGTGTTATAAACAGTAATGCACACTGTGTTTTTTCCTTTATCTCAAATAATAACTTCAATATATTTGAGGTGGTAAGCGCATCCAATGCAGTTGTAGGCTCATCTGCTATCAAAAGTTTTGGTTTGAGAATTACAGCTTGTGCAATGGCTGCCCGTTGTAATTGACCTCCACTTAATTGAAATGGATAACTTCCAAATACTCTTTTTTCTTCCAATCCTACCTCATGTAGCCCCTTAAGAATTACCTTCTTCCGTTCTTCTTTAGGCATCTTAATATGGCATTTTATCATTTCATCAATTTGTTTCCCGATTTTTATAAATGGAGTAAATGCATTTTGATAATCTTGAAATATATACCCAACCTCTTTTCCTCTTATTCTTTTCAACTCATTCTTACTAAGTTTTCTTATATCTATTCCATTAATTTTAATTTCTCCTGAAATAAGCTTTAAGTCTTCAGGTATCAAAAGTCCTACAGAGGATGATGTCACACTCTTTCCACTTCCACTTTCTCCTATAAGTGCAAACCATTCACCTTCTTTTATTGAAAAGCTTACATTATTTACTACAGGTCTTTCATCTTCATGGATTATTAAATTATTTATATGTAGAACACACATCATTACACCCCCCTTCTTAATCTCTAATCCTGTATCGTCTGCTTATAGAATCACCAATTATATTTGCTCCAAGGACTACAGTCATTATAGCTAAACCTGGTGCAAACATTAAATGTGGAGCATTTTGAAAAAAAGTTCTTCCTTCATTTAGCATAGAACCCCATTCTGGATTGGGAGGTTGAACTCCTAATCCAATGTAAGAAAGAGAAGCAATCATTAATAATATTTTTCCCATATCCATGGTTGCTACTGCCATAACATTTCCTACTACATGAGGCATAAGATGCTTAATAAGTATGGAAGTGAATCTTAATCCATTGATTTTCGCCATAGAAATATAATCTTTCATTTTTTCAGATTGAACTATACTTCTTGCTAGCCTTGCATAGCCAACCCATTTTACTACTACTATAGCAATTATAAGGTTAACGGTCCCTGCTCCTAGAATACCGCTCACTACTATTGCCACTATATAATCAGGGAATGCCAAAAACAAATCTATAACTCTCATAATTATCCAATCAACTTTTCCACCTATATATCCTGATATTAATCCTACAGGAACTCCTATAAATAGTGCAATAACCAACACTATCATACCTGTAGTTATAGTTGTCCAAGCTCCAGCAAGTATACGTGAGAATACATCTCTGCCAAGATTATCTGTTCCGAGTAAGTGTTCAGCGCTAAGAGGTTGAAGCCTACTTCCCATATCTACTAAGTTTGGGTCATATGGCATAAACATTTTTCCAATTATCATTGTCAATATAACAATACTAAAGAAAAGCACTGTAAAATTTATCTTAAATTTCAAAATTATCCCCCTCCTTAATAGATATAGAAGGATCTATAAACCGATATGAAATATCAACAATTACATTAATCACAAAAACAATTCCTCCTATAAAAAGTATAAACCCTTGTACCATAGCATAATCTCTTTTTACTATAGAATCAATTGCTAGCTTTCCCAATCCTGGGTAGGAGAATAAAACTTCAATAACTACAGTTCCACCCATAAGACTACCCATACTAAGACCAAAAACTGTAATAACAGGAATCAAACTATTTCTCAGAATATGAAGAAAAAATATTCTTTTATCTGATACTCCTCTTGCCCTTGCAGCTCTTATGAAATCCTGCTCCATACTATCAATTAAGCTGTTCTTTAAAAGTTTAATATAAGGAGGTGCCATAGATATTCCTAAAGTTATTGCAGGCAAAATTAGGTGTTTTACTCCTCCTATACCCATGGAAGGCAATAACTTAAGCTTTATAGCGAAAATATCAACCAATATAAATCCAAGCCAAAATCCCGGTACTGAAGATCCTATGAGATTAAAAAGCTCACTAATTTTATTTATAAAACCATTTCTATAAAAAGCTGATGCTATACCTAAAGGAACAGCTATAATCGACATAACTATAAGAGAAGTCATAGCTAATATTAAAGTTGAAGGAAATGCCTCTACTATTCCACTTACAACAGATTTACCTGTCATAACTGAATTTCCAAAATCAAGTTTAATAACTTGTTTTAACCAAATAATATACTGAATCATCAATGGTCTATTTAATCCCATTGTTTCACGCAGCTGCTCTATATCTTTTTTTGAAGTAGCTATATCATCTACACGTAGCATACTCATTACAGGATCACCAGGCGCAAGTTTTACAATAATAAAACTAAAAAAAGATAGTAATAAAAAGAATAGTAATACTTTAAATAATTGACGAGTGAAGTTTTTCATCACTTCACATCCAAATCTTTTGTTATCATATAATATTCACTTATTGAGGTAGTCCAACCACTTATACGTTTATTATTGTATGCTGACGTTATATTTGGATAGACTATGAATGAATTATAATTTTCTTTATTTATTAGTTCAACAGCTTCTTTAGCAAACTCATTTCTTTCTTTTTCATCTGTACATTTATTGAATTTGTCTATTATAGTTGTTAACTTTGTATCATTTATATGTCCATGATTTTGAACCCCTTCAGGTGCAAATGCAGCATTTAGAAAATAACTTGCATCTCCTCTTGGTGCTGTAAGTAATGAATATACAGAAATATCCCAATCATTATTTGTATTTAAGTATTCATCAATATTTTCAGCTATATATATATCCATTTCTATACCTATTTTTTTAGCATTAGATTGAATTATTTGTGCAATCTGTGGTAATTCCGGTCTCGACGCATATGTAACTATTTTCATTTTTAATGGCTTACCATTTATTGATACCTTACCATTGGATACAGTTAAACCAGCCTTTTTAAAATTAGAAAGCGCCTTATCTAGTCCAAATTCGCCTTTTTCATAGTCTACAGCAAAAGGAAATTTTTCTAGAAAAGGTCCATAAGCTGGACTTGCCTGACCTGCCATTATAGTATCAACAATTTCTTTTCTATTAATCAGTGCATTTAAACCCTTTCTAAACTCATTGATATCCATATTAGATTTTTTCATATTATATATAATTTCATGAGAACGCAGACTAGCTACACTGTCAACTGTTATATCAGAATTATTTTTAAGTATGTCTATGGATTCTGAAGCAGGTTTGAAAATAATATCTGCATATCCTGACTGTAAAGCTTGAAGCCTTGCATTTGCATCTTCATTAAATTCAAAATTTACCCTGTCTAGTTTTACTTCTCCATCCCAGTATTTGTTATTTTTCACCAACTGTATAGATGCATTTGGATGGAAACTTTCAACTTTGAAAGGTCCTGTTCCTATAGGTTTTGTATCCAAGTCTGGAGCATTTACATCTATAATAGCTGTATTAGGATGTACAAATTCTGATGGAAAAGACAGATTTGGCTCTTTTATAACAATGTTGAGAATCTGTCCGTTTGCTTCCACTGATTCTATATTGAGCACATTTTTTATTCCTGCATTTTTTTCTATAACTGATTCAATATTTGACTTTACCATGTTTGCATTTAATACAGTTCCATTATGAAAAGTAACACCATCTCTCACCTTAAATTGCCAATGCTTTGCATCTTCACTTTTCCAGCTTTCAAGTAGCCATGGCTTAAGGGTCAAATCTTCATCTATTTTTACAAGGGTCTCCACAATACCCGCTCTAAGAGGTATATACGATTTCTCTATATGTGGGTTTAGGGTATTTGCTGAAAATACAAATAAGTATGTTGCCTTTTTTTCCTCTATATTTTTATCAGTCCCATTATCTCCTATATTTTTTGAACTTACACAGCCTGAAATAGCCATTGTTATTAGAAACAGCATGAGTAAAATACTTGCTATTTTTTTTGTTTTCATTTAAAAATCCTCCAATACTAAAAAAAATTTAATAAGACTTTTTATCATATTATTATAACGGTTTCTCAAATAATAATTACTATACCCCCTTACTTCGTAAAATTTGTTCTTTATCAACGAGACCATCAAGAAATTATACTTATTCTTTTTTGTTAAATTTTTATGTATTTTTAACTATAAAAAAACACACCCCTAGAGAGTGTGTTTTTTATAGTATATCAAGATATACTATAAAATGCTAAACCTCCCTCCGAAGTTTTACGTAAATTAATTTAAGGCAGGTATCCTGGCTCACATTCATCCTACTATTCACCTTCCCGTCATATTTAAACAGTGGTATATGAATTTCGTCATGCTTACAGTAGCGGGGGCTGCAAAGGCTTTACACCTCTTTCCCTATTCTCTCCTTAGAGCACCTTAAATTTTTTCTTCATTCAATTATTATCTAATTATCTATGTATTCCTACTAAAGAGATTATCAATTATGTATTATTTTGTCAATATTTTGTTAATTTTCCATAAAATTTCTTTTATTCTAATATATTCTTTTCCATATGTACAGTTTCTTCTTCATTGCTCTCTTCTATTTTTATTAAAAACCCAGTTTTTTTCCAAAAATCAAATCCACCAGGAAGATGTTTATGAGTATGTAAATAAATTATTTCATATTCACTATTTTTACAAAATTTAACTATTTCATTAAAAAGAAGAGATCCAATTCCCTTTCTTCTTAAATTTTCTTTAATGTAACACCTTCCTAATTCTGCTGTTTTATATGCATCATAAATTCCCTTTATTGCTTCAATTCTCTCTTCATATTGACGGACAGCTATAGTTCCAATTAAGTTATTGTCTTTGTCAAATGCCCCTACAAGTGTATTTCTTGCTTCATTTATGTATACTCTTTCCATATTTATAATATCATTATGATATAGTGGATTTTCATCATATCCATACAATTTTTTTATCATTTCAAATAAGAAGTTTTGAGCCATTGCTATATCTTCTATCTCTATCTTTCTAACAAAAATACAATCTCTATTTATAATACGATCACCTTCCCTATGGTTTCTACTCTTTTATTGAACTTTCTTCTATCATCTAATACTATAATTAGAAAAAAAGAATATAATAATTTTTCCAAATAAGAATGACTTATCTTTTCTATATTTTCGCAAAATAAAAAACCACAAAAATTATACAACTTATTCACAAGCTACATAACCTTCATGGTTTATATATATAATTCATATTTTATTTTGTAAAGTTTAAACTTATTATAAAATATATGATATTATTTTGTTAACTTTTTTCTAATAAAATCCAGGATAAACTTATAAATATAGAAAACAACTGTAAATTTAAGGTATAATTAAGAATTATATACTATATTTATATATATTAGTTTTTTGATAAGTTATTTTAAAAAATATATTAAAGGGGTTAATTATGATAGAACTTAAAAATATAAGTAAGAAATATGGAGATTTTAATGCTGTTAAAAATATTGATTTAAAAATAAATAAAGGAGAAGTTTTTGGTTTTCTTGGTCCTAATGGTGCTGGAAAAACTACTACATTAAAAATGATTACAGGAGTTCTCAAATCAACTAGTGGAGATATTTTAATAAACAACATAGACATAAACAAAA
Source organism: Tepidibacter mesophilus (assembly GCF_002724055.1). Lineage (GTDB taxonomy): Bacteria > Bacillota > Clostridia > Peptostreptococcales > Peptostreptococcaceae > Tepidibacter_A > Tepidibacter_A mesophilus. Next base: position 75,586 of record NZ_BDQY01000007.1, read on the forward strand.
ATTTAATAGAAGCTAAAAAACAATTTGGATTCGTTCCAGATAGTCCTGACATATTTTTAAAGCTTACTGGAATAGAATACTTAAATTTCATTGCAGACATCTATAATGTAAACAAAGCAGACAGAGAAAAAAGAATAGAAGAATTAAGTGAAAAATTTGAAATAAAATCAGCTTTAAATGATAAAATACAAAGTTACTCTCATGGTATGAGACAAAAAATAGTTATTACTGGAGTATTGCTACATAAGCCTCCACTTTGGATATTAGATGAACCTATGACAGGACTAGATCCTAAATCAGCCCATATTCTTAAAATCATGATGAGAGAACATGTTAATGAAGGAAATACAGTTCTATTTTCTACCCATGTCCTAGAAGTAGCAGAAAAAATTTGTGATAGAGTAGCAATAATTAATAAAGGTGAGATATTGTTTTGCGGCAATTTAAATGAAATGAAAATGCAATTTCAAGAAGATAGTTCCTTAGAAAAAATGTTTTTGGAGATTACTGAAAATGAATAGCTTCTTAGGTCTATTAAAAGTATTATTTAAAACCAGTACAGGTTTCTTAAATGATAGAACTAAACGCAAAAACAATAAATATCTTATTTATGTTATTTATATTGTACTTGGATTCATAATAATGTCTCCTACTATAAAGATCATTTCTGCTATCTATGATTTGTTAAAAAAACAAGGTCTTGAAATTTATTTATTGCAATTTGGATTCTCTGCTACTAGTATGGTTATTATTCTTTATAGTGTATTTTACGTTATGGGATCATTCTATTTTTCCCAAGACATAGAAAACTATTTACATCTTCCTATTAAACCTTATAAACTATTGACTGGAAAATTTATAATAGTTTTAGTCAATCAATATATAATGGAATTCTTATTTTTAATACCTATGGTTATTTTATTTGGTATTAAAGGTGATTTTGGATTTATATATTATTTATATAGTATAATTATATTTTTACTGTTTCCTATTGTTCCTCTTTGTTTTGCATCCATTATATCAATGATTATAATGAGATTTTCTAGCTTCTCAAAAAGAAAAGATTTATTTAAGCTAATAAGTGGATTACTATCACTTTTATTTGCAATAGGAATCAATATGTTAGTTAGAGAAAGCTTCAAAGTAGAAGCTGGTGCAAATTTTATATTTAACGCTATCGACGAAAAAAACTTCTTTCTTAATATAATTCTCAATATATTTACACAAACAAAGTTGTATGCTTATACTCTAACAAACAGTTCAAGCATTAATGGATTATTAGGACTAAGTGGACTAATCATATCTAGCTTGATATCAATTGCTATATTTATGATATTAGGTGAACTTTTATATTTAAAAGGCATTGTAGGTTTAAATGAGATTAATAAAACTAAAAAAAGAAAAAATGGAAATATAAGTAGAAATATAGCTACAAAGTCCCCTATTAAATCATATGTTTTAATGGAGATTAAAACAATAATTAGAACTCCTCAAATCTTAATATATGGTGCTTTAACCAGCACAATATGGTCTCTTTATATTGTTATATATCCAATAATTTCAGATGGAAACCTTTTGACTATAAGCAATTGGGTTAATAATTCTAAAAACATAGGAATAAGTTTAGTTTTTTTTATGGGTATTACTATATTTTTCTTATGTACAAATCCAATATTCTATACTCCAATATCTAGAGATGGAAGAAGATTTTATTTGAATAAATTTATACCATTTTCATATAAAAATCAAATAAAAAGTAAAATAATAGTAAGTAGTATAATAGGTTTATTCAATATATTTATTTATACTATAGTGTTGATTATATTAAAACTATCTTTTAGCTTTATAGTTTCGTATGTTTTAACCTCTATACCAGTTGCAATATTTATATCTATGCATGGATTATCTGCTGATTTAGATGGACCAAAACTTGATTGGGATAGCGAAAATGAAATATTTAAAAATAACTTTAAGGGTTTAATAATGTCTATACTAAATTTAGTTTTAGTTCTTAGTATTTACATCATCTTAAAGATCACTTCTATTTTTATATCAGTTAATTTATTCATGGGGGTTGCAGTTATTTCAATAGCTTATATTGTTATTGGAAAGATTATGATTAATAAAATATTAAAAGATAAAATTAAATTGTATGAAGAGTTACATTAAAATAAAAATCTGAACTTACAAAATAAATGACATTAAAATATTAGCGAATGATTTAAATATTTTTGTATAAAACTTGAATTACAACGTTTGAATATCCGTTAAGAAAGTTCTTTGTTTGAACGTTAGAGAGTTTAGAACTTTTAGGATATTCAATAAGATGTAATTCTTAGTTTTATTAAAAATATTTACCCCATTAGCGGTATTTTAATGTCATTTATTTTGGGATTAAACCTATATTTACTTCTGTTCATATATAAAAGCTAGGTGAATATTTTTTATAAAATCTCCATCAGCTCAGCTATATTAGATATTTCATAATCGGCACTACTAAGTTCTTCCTTACTACCATAACCAAAATTACATGCAATCGTATTTATTTTATTTCTTATACCGCACTCAATGTCCTGAATACGATCTCCTATGATAACCATTTCAGATGGATAATTTTCTTTTATTTTTTTAACGATTTCATACTTAGGTATATACTCATACTCCTCAGAACATGCCATTTCTTCAAAGTAATTATCTAAATCAAATAGCTTTCTAGCCATATCTCTATAATATATTCCACAATTGCTTACAAATACGAGTTTATACTTTTTCTCTTTTAAGTACTGTAAAACTTCTATCGCTCCATCATATAGTTCAGCTTTATCGTCAGATAATTGATTGAGCATTTCTTCACCTATAATCTTACTTGCCCTATTTCTTATATCCTCATCCAAATCTGGCATAAATTCCTTCCACATATCTTTACTACTGAATCCTAGCCAATATGATATTTCATCATCTGTCCACTTTCTCTCTTGTGTAAATTCATTATCAACTAAATATCGATATGCTTTTCTAAACGCAGGAGCATAGATTTTTATACTGTTATGCAATGTTCCATCATAATCAAAGAAAATGGTTTTTATGTTTTTAAACATATCAATGCTACCCTTCTAAATCTGATAATAAATTTGCCATTTCAATTGCAGTTACAGCAGCTTCATATCCTTTATTACCTGCCTTTGTTCCAGCTCTTTCAATTGCTTGCTCAATATTATCTGTAGTAAGAACACCAAACACTACTGGAATTTCTGTATCTAGCGAAACACTTGCAATACCTTTAGTTACTTCACTTGAAACATAGTCAAAATGTGGAGTTGCTCCTCTAATAACTGCTCCTAAGCATATAACTCCATCATATTTCTTAGAACTAGCCATCTTTTTAGCAACAAGTGGTATTTCAAAAGCACCTGGAACCCAAGCTATTTCAATATTTGATTCATCAACCCCATGTCTTTTCAATCCATCTAAAGCACCCGACAATAACTTTCCTCCAATAAATTCATTGAACCTACCCACAATTATTCCAAACTTCTGCTCTTTTGCAACTAATTTTCCTTCATAAACTCTCATATTATTTACCCTCCTTAAAATTTAACATGTGTCCCATCTTATCCTTTTTTGTTTTTAGATAAAATTCGTTTTTCTCATTGTGATTCATCTGTATTGGAACTCTTTCTACTATTTCTATACCATACCCTGAAAGACTAGATATTTTCTTAGGATTATTCGTCATAAGCTTTACTTCTTTAATTCCTAAATCACACAATATTTGAGCTCCTATTCCATAATCTCTAAGATCATCAGGGAATCCCAATGATAAATTAGCTTCTACAGTATCCATTCCTTTATCTTGCAAAGCATAAGCCTTAATTTTATTGATTAGTCCAATACCACGTCCTTCTTGACGCATGTATAATAACACTCCTCTTTCTTCTTCTTCAATTTTTTTCATAGCTTCTGCATATTGATCGCCACAATCACATCTTAAAGATCCAAAAGCATCACCAGTAAGACATTCTGAATGAACTCTAACAAGTACTGGTTTTCCATCATCAACATTTCCCTTTACTAATGCAACATGGTGCTCTCCATTCAATTTGTTAATATATCCAACCATTTCAAAGTTTCCATATTTTGTAGGTAATTTAGCTTTAGTAACTCTTTCTACTAAAAGTTCGTTTTTTCTTCTATATGCTATTAAATCTGCTATTGTTATTAACTTTAAATCATGTTTTTTCGTGTATTCAACTAATTCAGGAACCCTTGCCATCGTTCCATCTTCATTCATAATTTCACAAATTACTCCTGCTGGATATAAACCTGCAAGTTTAGCTATATCTACTGCTGCTTCAGTATGACCAGCTCTTTTAAGTACTCCACCTTCTTTAGCTACTAATGGAAAGATATGTCCCGGTCTTGTGAAATCTTTTGAACTAGATTTATTATCTACCAGTTTTTGGATTGTCATTGCTCTCTCTTTAGCAGATATTCCCGTTGTCGTACTTGTTGCATCTACCGAAACTGTAAAAGCAGTTTCTTTTGGGTCAGTATTGTTATATACCATAGAATGAATATCTAGTTCATTTAATCTTTCTTTAGACATAGGAGCGCAAATAAGTCCTCTCCCGAACTTTGCCATAAAGTTTATGGCTTGTGGTGTAGCTTTCTCCGCTGCCATTAAAAGATCGCCTTCATTCTCACGATCCTCATCATCAACAACAACAATCATCTTTCCGTTTTGAATATCTTCTATTGCTTCTTCTATAGTATTAAATTTCATTAATCATTCACCCCTATTCTAAGTTAAGTTTCATCTTATATAAATCCATTTCTGGTTAAAAAATTCAAATCTATATTACTTTCATTTTTTTTATCTTCTTTAAATAATAATAACCTTTCAATATATTTACCTATCATGTCACACTCTAGATTAACTTCATCTCCAACTGTTTTACTTAATAAAGTAGTTTCATCTTTTGTCAGTGGTATTATTGAAACTTTAAAAATGTCTACTCCAGCATAAGCTACTGTTAAGCTCGTACCATCAATTGCTATAGAACCTTTTTCAATTACATATTTCAATATATTTGATGGAGCCTGAATAGACACCCATGTAGCATTATCTTCTTCTTCTATTTTCTTTATCTTACCAACACCATCTATATGACCAGAAACAATATGTCCACCTAATCTATCCTTAACTTTCAAAGCTCGTTCTAAATTCACTAAACTACCATGTTTTAAATCTTTTAAATTACTTCTTCTAATAGTCTCAGGCATAACATCCACAGTAAACGAATTTTTTGTGAACTCGGCAACAGTCAGACAAACACCATTTGTACTAATACTATCCCCCAATTTAACATCATTCATTATTTTACTTGCACTTATTGTAATCTGAGCTGACTTTAATCCTTTTTTAATAGTATGTACAGTTCCTATTTCCTCAATTAATCCAGTAAACATACATTATTCTTCCTTTCTTAAGTAGCCTTCAATCATAATATCTTGTTCAAACATTATCACTTTAATATTTTCTAATTCTATAGCGTTCTTAATATGCTCTATTCCTATACCACCTACTGGAGTTTTTGCATTCCCTCCACCTATAATCTTTGGTGCAATAAATGTAATTGCCTTGTCTACACAGCCTTCATTTAAGATACTATAATTTAAAGTAGAACCACCTTCTATTAGAATACTATCAATATCCATTTCTCCAAGTTTTTGAATAAGATACTTCAAATCTACTTTATTGTTTTTTAGTGGAGTAATAATTATTTGTGCTCCTTTTTCTTTAATTAGTTTAAGTTTATTTTTGTCAGCTTTCTTAGTTGTAGCAATAATTGTCTTTGCTTTTGAATTAAGACTTAAAACTTTTGATTCTAAAGGTATTCTTCCTATTGTATCTACTATAATTCTTATTGGGTCTACACCTTCTTTATCTTTTAATCTAGTAGTTAATGAAGGATTATCTTGCAAAACAGTGCCTATACCAACCATTATTCCCGAAACTTGATGCCTTATTTCATGAACATATTCTCGTGATTTTTTATTAGTAATCCACTTCGAATCTCCTATACTAGTTGCTATTTTCCCATCTAGTGTCATAGCAGTTTTTAAAATACAAAATGGTAATTTTGTTGTTATGTATTTAATAAATACTTCATTCATTTTTTTTACTTCTTGTTCCAAAACACCTACAGTAACTTCTATGCCATGATCTCTTAAAAGTTTTATACCATTTCCTGCTACTATTGGATTTGGATCCATCATTCCTATAATAACTTTCTTTATTTTCATATCTATAAGCAGTTGTGCACATGGAGGTGTTTTACCAAAGTGAGAACATGGCTCTAGTGTAACGTATATTGTCGCTCCTTTAACATTCTCAAAAGCACTATTAATAGCATTTACCTCTGCATGTGCTCCACCGTAGTATTGATGATATCCTTCTCCAATAATTCTACCGTCTTTTACAATAACAGCTCCTACTAAAGGGTTAGGATTAGTGTATCCTTTACCTTTAAGTGCTAATTCAATCGCTCTTTTCATATACTTACTGTCCATATAATCACCTCATATTATCCTTAGTATTAACAATCTGTTTCATTATATCTACCATAATTATCTAAATGTCTAAGATTTATACTTTCATAAACATAAAAAGCTCTGAAGATATTTATCTTCAGAGCTTACAATCTAATTAAAATTCACAACACATGGCTCATATCGCCAACGAGTCCTAACAGACTCCGTTGCTCAAAATAATTGCTAATTTAGTCTTATAATAACTAATAATAGAATTATTTTATTAATTTATCTTCTCCCATCCAGACTTTACTGTCGGTCTTGGAATTTCACCAAGTCAACCACATTGTGGTTCGTGGACTTTACCACCGGTCGGGAATTTCACCCTGCCCTGAAGATTTATTTAGTTTTTTTAAATCTAACACACAGAATTGTTTTTGTCAATGTTAAGTAAATATTTATATATTTTAGTCACAAAAAATTATATTAATTTTTAGCGTATTCCTAATATTGCTGAAACTACTACAGCATAAATCGAATTTTTTTATTCGTTTAATAAATTTTTAATCTATAAAATGGTTATAATTTAAATATGAAAAAGTTTTAATATATTAATTAAAATTTCATGTTAAAATTTAGGAGGAATATTATGTTTACTGATATAAAAGAAATGAGAAAAAAAAGAGAAGATGGAATGTACGATTTGACCCTAGAAATTCCAGAGAGAGAATATTTTAAAGTATATAATGAAGTAGATGATAAAATTGCAGATGATTTAATTCAGCAATATTTGATTGATGTACAGGACGATGGTAGATTCGAAAATGTTAAAATCAAACATAATAAAGACAGACATACAATAAGATTAACTAGTGAACTTCACTACTATGGAAATGATCATACTGATTACAACATAAACAAAAGATAAAATTCAATTCATGCTAACGTATGGTATTAAAAAGACTACTAGCTATATAGCTAATAGTCTTTTCTTAATGTTTTTGCATATACGATTATTTATTTTAATTACCCAAATTTAGTTCGGAATATTTTCACAATAAGTAATTCAGTTGTAAATAATAAAAAACCAATATATAATTAAAAATAATGCAATTATCAAATTAATAATAATTTTTATATTATATGTTTTAAAATAACAATCATTGGAGGTAATGACTATGGTGCTAAGATTTAAAGATTGGAAAATAAGAAGAAAATTATTTTCAGCATTTTTAGTAATGATAATTTTTTTCATATTTATAGGAGCAACATCATTAGTTTTTATAAGAAATATTAGTAATTCTAAAATTAATTTACTTTTAGATAATGACAACCTATATACTCTGGTACTAGAACTTAGAAGAAATGAAAAAGACTTTTTGTTAAGAGAAGTAACTAACCCACAGTTTTTTGAAACTGAGAAAAGCAAGTACATAGATACATTCGACTCAAATTTTACAGATTTAAAAGATAAAATAGCTAAAATAAAAAATTACAAAGAAATATATTCAAATAAGGATTATGTTAATAAAATAAATGATATGGAAAAATTGGTAGATTCATATCATAATACCTTTCTACAAGTAGTTAATAAGACTCATACAATAGGTTTTGAGGAATACGGATTAGTTGGAGAATTGAATAATATAGAAAGTAAAATAGAAAGTTTATCACCAAACAATGAAATAAAATTTTTATTATTGAAAGTTAATATTAACGAAGAATCATATTTTTCGACAACAGATGAAAAATATTTTGATAAATTATTATCAATATTATCTAAAATAAAGACTTCATCGAATGATTCATCTTTAATATCACTTATAAATAATTATGAAGATACACTTACTAAAATACACTCTATAAATAAAGAAATAGGGTTAACTAGCGGCGATGGCTTAAGAGGAGAATATCGAGATACAATTCATAAATTTGAGCCATTACTCGAAGAAGTTCACACTAATATTATGAAATCAACACAAAAAAGCGTGAAAAATATACAAGTGATGATTATTATAACTATTATTACTAGTGTTATCGTAGCTTTATTATTTGGTGTATATATTTCAATCTTAATAACAAATCCAATAATAAAAACTACTAATATGCTTAAGGATATCTCTGAAGGTGAAGGAGATTTAACTCAAAGACTTGAAGAAACAACTAAGGACGAAATAGGAGATCTTGCAAAGTACTTTAATTTATTTGTTGACAAGATACATGTATTGATCTCTCAAACAAAATCTAATGCTAATATATTAGGTGAATCATCTAATCAAGTATCACTTGCTATAGAAGAAGCAAACCAAGGTATAGAAAGTATTGCAAGTGAGATGAATAACATTTCCTATAGTATTCAAAATAATGCTAGTGTTGTTCAAGAGGCTACAGCAAGTATAGAAGAGTTGGCTACTAGCTCTCAAATCATTTATGATGAAACTGAAATTGCATCTGAAAGTAGTAAAAATATCTTAGAATCTGCAAAGCTTGGTGCAAATAGTATAAAAGAAGTTGTTGAAAGTATTAATAAAGCAAAAGATTCTACAAATGAAGTTTATACAATTATAGAAGATCTTAAAATTTCATCTAATCAAATAGACGAAATTATTTCTATAATAACATCAATTTCAGAACAAACAAATCTTTTAGCTTTAAATGCAGCTATTGAAGCAGCAAGAGCAGGTGAACAAGGTAGAGGGTTTTCTATAGTAGCTGATGAAGTTCGAAAGCTAGCTGAAGAAAGCAAAAAGTCTGCTGAAAACATAAGCCTATTAATACAAGAAGTTCAACAAAAAACAAGTAATGCAGATATTTCAATAAAAGCAGGACAAGAATTCGTAACAATCAGTGTTCAAAAAGCAACTGATACAAATAGTATATTTGAAAATATTTTGAATTCTATACAAAGTACAACCGATAAAATTTATATGATTTCTAATTTAGCAAAACAAGAATCTGAAATTTCTAATGATATGGCAAAAGCTATTGACGAAATAGCAAAAACAACTCAAGATAATGCCATTGCTTCTGAAGAAATTAATTCATTTATAGAAGGCCAAGTAAGTACTTTTGAAGAAATAGGTGCAAGTATTGAAGAATTAAATTCAATGTCTCAAGTCTTAAAAGAACAAACAGATAAATTTAAGGTCGAACAATAATAGAACCCCCTAATTTTTAGGGGGTTCTATTATATTATCCAATTTTACTTTTTAACCATTCTTTTATTTCAAAAATAATATTTTTTTCATCAGTTTTACAAATAATATTGTTTAGTTTTTTACTAATACAATCCATCTTAAATTGTGTTTTCAATAATGAATTTTCTATATCTTTAATTAAAGTGCTATTCATTGCATCAGAGTAAATAACTACAGAGTCAATATCTCCATTTTTTAAATTCAAATTCAAATCTATTTCTCCCCATTTAAATCTGTTAACAAAATTTATATCAAACTTAGGAGTTTCTCCATATTTCCACTCCCAAGAAGAATATTTTTCATATAAATCTTTTATATCATGTTCGTTTTTTATGTACTCTATATTTGATCCGCCTTTATAAATTTCCATAAAACTACTTATCAGATTATCTTTTAAATTTTCAATAGTTATATCTTCTTTAATAGTTTTTAAATTTACTACCCTAGAACGAACTGATTCAACCCCTTTAGAAGCAATCTTTTCTTTTGATACTTTTAGATATTTGCTTAATTTTTCCATATTTGCGTCAACAAGTATACTTCCATGATGATATGAAGAATTTGCCTTTTCATAAAATGCATTTCCTGAGAATTTTCTTTCTCCTACTAATATATCATTTCTTCCTGAAAATTCAGCATTAATACCTAAATTGTTAACAGCTTTAAGGATTACGCTTAACTGTTTTTCTAAATCATATAACTTTTTATCCATAATAAAAGTGAAGTTCAAATTACCCATATCATGAAAAACAGTTCCTCCACCAGATAATCTACGAGCTATTTTTCCACCGTCCTCTTCAAAATCTTTACACTTACATTCTTTCCATGGATTTTGATTTCTTCCTATTACGATTGTATTATCATTTTGCCATAGGTATAATATCATTTCGTTGTCTTTAACTATTTTTAGAAGGTATTCTTCAATAGCTAGATTATGCCATGGGTTATATGATTTTGAACATACTATTCTAGTTATCATATTATTATGCAAAGTGTATAGCACCACCTTCTACGTTTAATGCTGCTTCATGTATTGATTCTGCAGTTGTTGGATGTGCGAATATAGTTTCTGTTATTTGCTCTGTAGTAAGTCCATTATTTATGCACAATGCTACTGAAGCCAGTAAATCGGTTGCATGTGATCCTATTATCGTGCTACCTATTATTTTTCCTGTTGATTTTTCTTTTATTATTTTAACAAAACCTTTAGCCTTACCTAATGTCAATGCTTTACCATTTGCAGACATAGGGAATTTACCTATTTCTATTTCTATACCTTTTTCATTTGCGATTTTTTCAGTAATTCCCACAACAGCTATTTCAGGTTCAGTAAAAATAGCACTCGGAACTGTTGAGTAATCAATAGTTTTATTTTTACCTAATATATTATCAACAGCAATAATACCTTGGTGTGAAGCGACATGAGCTAATTGTATTATATTTGTAACATCGCCTATAGCATAAATATTTGATATATTTGTCTGCATTTTTTCATTAACCTTGATACCTTTTTTATTGTCATTCATTTCAATATCTAATTTTTCAATACCTAATCCTTCAAAATATGGTTGTCTTCCAACCGAAACTAATACTTTATCACATGAAATATATTTACTTTCACCATCTTTAATAAATGAAACTACACATTCTCCATTTTCAGTTTCATCAATTGATTCAACTTTTGATTTAGTATATAATTTGATTTTATTTTCTTTTGCGATTTTACTTATTTCATCACATACATCATTATCTAAAGAATCTAATATTTCATCTGCATATTCAACAACAAAAACTTCCACTCCAAAGCTTGCATAAATAAAAGCAAACTCCATTCCTATAACTCCTCCACCTATTATTACTAATTTATTTGGTAAATTCGTCATTTCTAAAGCTTCCTTACTTGTTAATACATTCTTAGAATCAATTCCTTTAATAGGAGCAATTGCAGGTTGTGATCCAGTAGCAATTATTATATTTTCAGTTTTTATAGTTGTTTCTGTTCTATTTGTTTTCACAAATACAGTATTCTCATCTATAATTTCACCAGTTCCATCAATTTTTTGTATATCATGTTTTTGTAATAAATATTCTATTCCGTTTTTAAGTTGGTTTTTGATATCATCTTTTCTTTTAATAACTTTTCCCATATTAACAGAAACATTCTCAGCAAAAAGACCAAAACTGTCAGCCTCTTTCATATTTTTGTAAACTTCTGATGAGCGTACAAGAGCTTTTGTAGGTATACATCCATGGTTTAAGCAAGTTCCTCCTACGTGTTCTTTTTCAATAATAATAACTTTTTCACCTTGCTTTGCTGCATAAATCGCTGCAACATATCCTCCCGGACCTGCTCCTACTATAGTTATATCTGCCTCTATTTCTTCTTTTTGAGGTTTCATTAGATTATTAAAATAATTAAAACCAACTATTGTCTCAGATTTTTCTTCAGTTTTTACTCCATCTATTTTAAATAAAACATCACCTATATTAATAGTCTGTCCTTCATCTATTACAATTTCTTCAATAATACCATTAGCATTAGATTTTACAGAGATATTTCCTTTTTGAGATTCAACTTGAAGCAGTACATCTCCCTCTTTTATTTCATCTCCTACTTTTACCTTTATTTTTCCTATTTTTCCACTCTTACTCTCTCCAGATAATTGTTCAAGTTTTATTTCAATCATTAGTACTACCTCCTTTAACATAAATACAAGGCAGTCGAAGTATCTTCTGCCTTGTATTCAATGCTTAAATATTATTTAAAATCTTTTTCAAATTCATCAATTGAATCTTTTAAAAGTGTTGCACTGTATGCCATGGCAGGTCCCCCACCAAAAGCTACTGATACCATTGCAGCCTCCATAATTTCTTCACGCGTAGCTCCAGCTTCTAAGGCTTTATATGCATGGAACACTATACAATATTCACAACGATTATAAACACCAATAGCTACACTTATTAACTCTTTAGCTTTTGTATCAAGTTTTCCTGGTTTATAAGCTGATCCTAATAATCCCATGAAAGCGTTTACTTGTTCTCCATTAGTTTGACCTATATCTTGTAGTCCTCCCATAAATGCATTCAATAGTTCTCTTGGATTTTTTTTCATTTTTATTCCCCCTATATTTCATTTTAGTTGTTATGCTAACTATTAGCTTAGCAACTTATTATTGTTTAAATTATAACACCACGTATTTAATAAAGCAACACTTTTATCCACAATTTTACAAACTATTGTATATTGAATAATATACTTATTCACTAATTTGTGCATTTTCAACTAATTTATTGAGTACTTTTTTAAATATTTCCATCTCCTCATCAGATATATCTCTGACAATCAAATTACTAAACTCTTCACCAAAAGGTAATAATTCTTCTCTTCTATTCTTTCCCAGTTCAGTTAAGCATATATATGTAATCCTTCTATCTTTTATATCTTTTTCACGCCTAACATACCCTTCTTTTTCCATTCTATCAATTAACCTTACCATAGTAGATTTTTTTATATCCATCTTTTCGGCTAATTCACTTTGATTAATATATTCATATTTACCTAAAAAATATAAAGCTATCCACTGACCTCTAGTAACTTCATAATAGCTTAGCTTTTCATTAAAAACATCCGAAATTTTTTTCGAAACTTTATTTGTTATAAATCCAACGCAATCATCAAGCTTAAACATTCTTTTCCTCCTAACAATATTTATTATTATATTTTATATATTTAACAAATGTATGACATTAAATTTTATTTTATCCGAAAACTAAAAGTTTTAAAACTCCACCTGAATTAAGTTTCACTTTATAATAACATATTTTTATTTTTAATACATTCCAAATCTCCTATAAAAAGTTTTTATTATAGTCTTCCCCCCTTACCTTCTCATCCATTTTTTTCTTAAATATATAAGCTTCCAATTTACTCTTAAAAGTGTTATTATAATTTATACAATGTAAATTAAGACAGTTCGTAACCATCCTGTCTATAAACAAAACTAGGACCAACTTACCGTTTAGGGTGGTTTTTTTGTTTATGGGGCAGTTATGCCCTTTTTTTGTGTCCTTTTTTAAATTATAAGGAGGCTTAACATAGTGAAAAAAATAGGTTTAACAACTACAGTTCCTGTAGAAGTACTCATAGCATCAGGATATACCCCAATAGATTTAAATAATCTCTTTATAACTTCTAAAGACTATTCAACTTATATTGATATAGCAGAAAGAGATGGTTTTCCTAAAAGTATGTGTGCCTGGATAAAAGGAATTTACGGAGCGTGTATAGATAATAATATAAACGAAATAATCGGAGTTATGGAAGGGGATTGTTCTAATACAAAAGCTCTTATAGAAGTATTAGAATTAAGAGGAATTAAAGTATACCCCTTTTCATTTCCACACAGCCACAAAAAAGAAGATGTAAAAAAAGAACTAGATAAGTTCATGGATATTTTTAATGTAAATCTACAAGAAGTTGAAAAAATAAGAACTAGATTAAATAAAATTAGAAACTTAGCTAAGGAAATTGATAAGTTAACATATATAGATAGTAAATCAAGTGGTTTCGAAAACCACTTATATCAAGTAAGTTTAAGTGATTTAAATGGAAATGTTGATACTTTCGAATCTGAACTTAAAGATGTTATTTTTAACATCAAAAAAAGACAACCTCTAAATAAAAAACTTAGATTAGGTTATCTTGGTGTTCCTCCTATGACTGATGATATATATGAATTTGTTCAAAACTTCAATGCATCTTTTGTATATAACGAGGTTCAAAGAGAATTTGCTTTTCCAAGAGCAGACAAAGCTGCAAATATATATGAGCAGTATTATGATTACACCTATCCATATGATACTGAGTTTAGAATCATAGAGTTGAAAAATGAGATTAGCGAAAGAAAGTTAGATGGAATAATACATTATACACAAGCTTTTTGCTATAGAGCAGTTGAAGATATCGTTTTAAAACAAAAACTAGATATTCCTATTCTTAATATTGAAGGAGATAAGTTAAATACTCTTGATGCTAGGACAAAACTTAGAATTGAAGCTTTTCTTGATATGCTGTTGGATTTGAAGGAGGAAAATTAAATGAGAATTTTAGGCATAGATCTTGGAAGCCGAGAAGTTAAAATTACTGTAATGGAAAACAATAAAATAATAAAAAAGCTAAAAGTTAGTACAATGTCTTTTTATAGAGACTATTGCAATTATGATGGTAAAGTTACAGTAGCTTTAAATAAATTAAATATAGATGATATTGATATAGCTGTATCTACAGGGTATGGTAGAAACAATACTGATTTAAATAAATTCACACCTATAAATGAGATAAAAGCGCATGTTTATGGTGGATTCTATCAAACAGGCTTAAAAGATTTTATACTTCTAGATATAGGTGGACAAGATGTTAAAGTTGTCAAAGTTGAAAAAGGAATTACAACAGATTTAGAGCTTAATGAAAAATGTGCTGCTTCATGTGGTAGATATTTAGAAAATATGGCAAATGTACTTGAAATATCTATTGATGATATGAGTAAAGAGTACCAAAATCCAGTAGAGCTAAATTCAACATGTGCCGTATTTTCCGAATCTGAATTAATAGGGAAAATAGCTGAGGGTGTTAGTATAGAAAGCTTATGCGCAGGAGTTAATCATTCATTATATAAAAGATTAAGTCCCCTCTTGACAAAATTTAAAGGAAGAAAATTAGTTTTAACTGGTGGAGTTGCTAACAACGCTGCTATAAAAGAATATTTGAAAAAAGATTATGACGAAGTCATCCAAGTTGAAGACCCTCAATTCAATGGAGCAATAGGGTGCTGCTATTATGGAAGTAAATTTAGGAGGAATTATTAATGTATATATTAAAAGCAGAACACAGTTTTGATAGTGCTCATTTTCTCGCAAATTATGAGGGAAAATGTAGCAATATCCATGGTCATAGATGGAGAGTAGAAATCGAAGTACAATCAGAGTCATTAATTAATGGTGGACAGTTAGATGGTATGGTAATAGATTTTGGAGATTTAAAAAAAGATGTTAAAGAAATAGTAGATTACTATGATCATGCCTTAATAATACAAGAAAATACTATGAGAAAAGAAACTTTACAATGTCTATCACAAGATGGATTTAGAATATTAGAAGTTAAATTTAGACCAACGGCAGAAAACTTCTCATTCTTTTTCTTTAACTATATGAAGGAAAAAGGATACAACGTAAAAAAAGCTACTGTTTATGAAACTCCTACTAATAGCTCTACGTACGAAGAATGTGAGGTGAAGTAGTATGGATTTTAAAGTAGTTGAAAAGTTTGTAAGTATTAATGGTGAAGGTCGTTTATCTGGTCAATTAGCTGTATTCATAAGATTTGCAGGATGCAATTTAGATTGCAGTTATTGTGATACAAAGTGGGCTAACGAAGAAAATGTTGAATACCAATTAATGAATGAGCAAGAAATATATGAATATATAAAATCTACTAAAGTTAATAACGTTACATTAACAGGTGGTGAACCTCTACTTCAAAATAATCTTATAGAATTATTAAATCTATTATCCAAAGATGATAATCTTCTAGTTGAAATAGAAACAAATGGCAGTGTATCTTTAAAAGAATTTATAGATATAAAAAATCCACCTAGATTTACAATGGATTATAAACTACCTTCAAGTAATATGGAAAATAAAATGTTAATTGATAATTTTAAATATTTAACTAAGAATGATACAGTTAAATTTGTAGCCGGTAGTATTGATGATTTAGAAAAATCCAAGTATATAATTGATCAATATAATTTAGTAAATAAAACAAATGTATATATAAGTCCAGTATTTAGCAACATTCATATGGCTGATATTGTTGAATTCATGAAAAAACACAATATGAATAAAGTTACTCTACAAGTACAACTTCACAAAATAATATGGAATCCTAATGAAAGAGGTGTATAAATCCAATGGATATCAATTTAAAAGAAATTGAAAAACACATACGAGGAATTTTAATAGCTTTAGGTGAAAATCCAGATAGAGAAGGTCTAAAAGATACTCCTAAACGTGTTGCCAAGATGTACGCAGAGGTATTCAAAGGGCAATCTTATACAAATCAAGACATTGCAGAAATGTTTGGTAAAACATTTGAAGATGATTTGAGTATACACGAGGATAATAATGATATGGTTTTTATGAAAAACATTGAAATTTTTAGTCATTGCGAACACCATTTAGCTTTAATGTACAATATGAAGGTGGCAGTTGCATATATTCCAAAAGATAAAGTAATTGGCCTTAGTAAGATTGCTAGAATTGCTGATCTTGTTGGACGTAGATTACAGCTACAAGAAAGAATAGGAACGGATATAGCAGAGATTATACAGATAATAACCGATTCTGACGATGTAGCAGTTATTATTGAAGGCGAACATGGATGTATGACAACTAGAGGTATAAAAAAGACTAATGCACAAACAATCACAACTACATTAAGAGGAAAATTTAAAACTGACGCACCTTTACAAAACAACCTAATGATGATGTATAAATAGTATATATGAAATGAAAGGTAAGGTATATTATATGAATATAGAAGTAAATAAAGATAAAGCTGTAGTAGTATTTAGCGGTGGTCAAGATAGTACTACTTGTTTATTCTGGGCAAAGAAAAAATTTAAAGAAGTTATTGCAGTATCATTTGATTATGGTCAAAAGCATAAATTAGAATTAGAATGTGCTAGAGATATATGTAAAAAATATAATATCGAACATCATTGCTTAGATTTGAATCTATTAAATCAACTAGCACCAAATTCTTTAACAAGAACAGATATAGAGGTAGATAAAGATTCTCCTACACAAGGAACTCCTAATTCATTTGTAGATGGAAGAAACTTATTATTTTTATCTTTTGTTGCAATATTTGCAAAGCAAAAAGAAGCAAATCATATTATAACAGGTGTATCTCAAAGTGACTTTAGTGGATACCCTGACTGTAGAGATGTATTCATAAAATCTTTAAATGTTACATTAAATCTATCTATGGATTTTCAATTTGTAATTCATACTCCATTAATGTGGATTGATAAAGCTAAAACTTGGAAAATAGCAGACGATTTAGGTGTACTTGATATAGTTAAAAATGAAACTTTAACTTGCTATAATGGAATTAAAGGCAATGGATGTGGTGATTGCCCTGCATGTAAGTTAAGAAAAAATGGATATTTAGAGTTTAAAAAATTATATAATTTCTACACTTAACAATAAATTCAAAAACAAAATAACACCTACATTTAATTATTTTTATTTCTATACTCTGTAGGTGTTATACCTTCTATTTTTTTGAAAACTTTAGTGAAGTAGCCACATTCATAGTATCCAAGTTCTGATGCTATATTTACTATAGCTATATCTGTATTTTTAAGCATTTTCTTAGCTTTTTCTATCTTATACTTAGTTACATAAGTTGTAAAATTCATTCCCATTTCTTTTTTAAATAGTTTGCTAAAGTAGTAAAGGCTTATATTTGAAATATTCGCTACCTCTTCTAGTAATATTTGTTCTCTGTAATTTTCTTCAATATATTTCAAAGCTGGTTCTATAATCTTATTTGAACATTTTAATCTTTCAATATCATTCTCCTTTGTTTCTGTATCACTTTCTAGTATTTCTTCAAATATTGATATTAACAAACTGCTTATATAAGTAGCAATAGTTTGTATACTTTCAAGAGATTTAAGTTCATAAAAATATTCTTCTTCATTTGACCATTCATTATGTTTAAATCTAAATTTAGAAGCTATTTTCATCATTTTTTCTACAATCAACAGAATTTTCTGCCTAAAATAATCTACATCTTCATTGCTAGCTATAATATAGCTTTCTATAATGCTATTTAGTAAAGCTTTAGCCTCATTTTTATCTTGTGATATAATTTTATCCATTAGCAATAACTCTTTCATTTTAATTCTATTAATATTGATTTTCAAATTATAAAGCTGTATACTTAAGGCCTTTAATAAATTATCGCACTTAACAGGTTTTAAAATATAATCTTTTACTCCCAAAGTTAACGCTTCATGGATTAAATCAAAATCATCATATGCAGTAAGTACAATAATCACAATATCTTCATTTTGATTTCTAATAATTTTTGAAGCTTTTATTCCATCAATACCAGGCATCTTTATATCCATAAATATTATATCCGGCTTTAATTTTGAATTAAGCTCTATTGCCTCTCTGCCATTCTTAGCTTCTCCAACAATTGTTACTTGATCTTTAAATTTTTTCAACATTATTTTTAGTGCTTCGATTTCTAAGATTTCATCATCTACTAACAATATTTTATACATCTCAGATCTCCTATCTATAACTATTGTGGTAAAATAATTTTAACTTCTGTACCCTTATTAATTCTGCTAGTTATATTAATAGAATACCTATCCCCATAATGATATGTCATTCTTTGTTTTATATTATTAATTCCTATTCCACTTGAAGTATTTCTTCTATAATCTTCTTCTTTTCCTAAATTTATTAATTCAAGCATGCTATTTTCAATTCCTATTCCATCATCTTCTATACATATCACTACAGATTTGCCTGCTTCATAAATATTTATTTTTATAATTCCACCATCTTCTTTTAACTCCAACCCATGTATTATAGCATTTTCTACAAAAGGTTGAACAATCATAAATGGAATTTTAACTTTTCTACATTCTGTTTCTATATCAATATAAAATTCTAATCTTGGTCCAAACCTCACTTTCTGAATCTGTAAATATGAAGTTACATAATTAATTACAGTTTCTAATGCTACCATCTTATCTACTTTCTTTAAAGTATATCTAAGAATTTCTGCTAAATTACAGATGACTTCCTGAGTTTTTGGTGCTTTCTCAATTAAAGCCAATGTAGAAATACTATTTAATACATTAAATAAAAAATGAGGATTAACCTGAGATTGTAAAGCCTTTAATTGTGAATATTCCAATTCTTTTTCCATTTGGATTTTAGCTTTTTCAACCTCCATAAACTTAATATTTTTTTCATTAAGTTCCTGCTGTACTATTTTTAAAAGACTCTCATTTACAATATAGTTACTAATATGAAACATCATCTTAGCAATGGACTGAATTTTCCTAAAAGGAATAATCGGTAGTTTTTTATACATTTCCATAAGTTCTTCACCCGTTTTTATATCTGTATCACTTTGAACAACACGTTCTAGCTCTAAAAACTTACTTTCTTCAGTTAAAACCTGTCCTGCCATTAATGCTCCTATATATTGACCCCTTACAATAATAGGTACTGCAAAATCTACTAACCTCATATGACATCTATATATATATGTTTCGCCTTTTCTTGCTGCCTCAAGACCACCTCTTGAATCGCATCTTTCGCATAATTCTCCTAGTCTACTATCACTACGTATAATACTACAAAAATCAGTACGCCCACTGTGATTAGTTATAGGTTTTCCTCTATAATCTACTGTAATAATCGCTAATTCTGTTGCACTTGCAATATCATCCTGTATTTTTTGAAACATTTCAATATCTATAATATTTTCTAACCCAATTAAATAACTCAATATTTTCTCCTTATAAGTAATTTTTTGATTAACATAAAGTACTAAGTTAATTATATTAATAACAAACATAAAAATCAATAAATAGCACTAATGGTATATAATTAATATTTCTGATTGCTTTAAAATAACTATTTTACTAATGAAAAAAGAATCTTCTTGTAATTTAATCAATGCTGAAAAATATATACAAGAAGATTCTCATTATATTACTTAATACATCTAGCTTTTAAAACTTATCCTAAATAATTACTGTGTACAACTAGCTTTAGAAGATTATATTGTAGCTTATTTATGCTATAAATCCTACAACTATAGGTCCTAACCCATCGACCATAGGTGTATTTCCTATTCCTAATATTCCAAAGACTAATATAAAAGTACCAATAACTTCCCCTATGAAATTTGAAGCCGTATCTTTAATCGCTGGTCCTGTACAAAATGCACCAAGCTTTGCACCTTGATCTTCAGTTGCTTCAAAGTGAGGTTTATAGAATATCCAAACTATTACTGCTCCTAAAAAAGCACCTATAAATTGAGCTAAGAGATAAGTTGGTACACTTGACCAAGAAATTGTTCCTATTGTAGCCAATCCTAGTGTTACCGCTGGATTAAAATGTGCTCCACTAATAGTTCCAAAAATAAATACTGGTATAACCACTCCTAAAGCTCATCCTGTTGATATAACAATCCATCCAGAATTTTGTCCCTTTGTCTTATTTAATACTACATTAGCAACTACTCCATCCCCTAAAATTATAAGAATCATCGTTCCTAACATTTCTGCTAAAAAATTTGTCATTATAATCTTCCTTCTATTTTTAACCAACAACTACTTAATTAATAATCTTTTAGTTAGATTTAAAATGCAGCTTTAAATATTGAAACTATGTCTTTTTCGTTCCCTTTTCTCGGATTGCTAAATGCATTTCCATCTTTTAATGCCATTTCAGCCATGTATTCAAAATCTTCTTCTTTAATTCCCATTTCTTTTAAGCTCGCTGGAATTCCAACATCTTGTGAAAGTCTGAACATAGCATCTATAGCTTTTTCAGCTGCTTCTACAACGGATAATCCATCTATGTTTTCTCCCATAAATTCAGCTATATCAGCAAATTTTTGTGGATTTGAGATTAAGTTATATCTTTCTACATGTGGAAGAAGCATAGCATTTGCTACTCCATGTGGCATATCATATAATCCACCTAATTGATGAGCCATAGCATGTACATATCCTAAGTTAGCATTATTGAATGCCATACCTGCTAATAATGAAGCATATGCCATATTTTCTCTAGCTACTAAATTCTCTCCTAAAGCAACAGCTTGTCTTAAATTTTTAGATATTAATTTTATGGATTGTATTGCCGCTGCATCTGTTACAGGGTTAGCATCCTTTGAAACATATGCTTCAACTGCATGAGTTAAAGCGTCCATTCCTGTAGCTGCAGTTAATCCAGCTGGCTTTTTAACCATTAACATTGGATCGTTGAAAGATACTAACGGTAAGTTTCTCCAACTTACTATAACAAATTTAACCTTTTTTTCTGTATTAGTTATAACACAGTGTCTTGTAACTTCACTTGCTGTTCCAGCTGTAGTATTTACTGCAACTATTGGAGGAAGTTGATTTGTTAAAGTTTCAATTCCTGCATAATCATAAAGATCTCCTTCGTGAGTTGCTGCGATACCAATACCTTTACCACAGTCATGAGCACTTCCTCCTCCAACTGTAACTATCATATCACAACCTTCATTATTAAACACCTCTAAACCAGACTTTACATTTGTATCCTTTGGATTTGGTTCTACTTCATCATAGTATGCAACTTCTATTCCTGCTTCACTTAAGTATTTAACAGTTAATTCAACTGCTCCACCTTCCATATTTTTTAAAAATTTATCTGTAACTATTAAGGCTTTTTTTCCTCCTAATATGGTACATCTTTCTCCAACTTTATTTATACATCCAGCTCCCATAAAGTTTACACTTGGTACTAAATAATCATACATTCTCATCTTACAATTCCTCCTAAGTTTTTCATATTTGTATAATTGCTTTCAAAAGATCATTATTTCATGTTAGATACTACTTGTTAAACATATCTAAAGCAGCTTGTGCTATAGCCATATCTTCTTCCACAGTTCCTCCACTTACTCCAACTGCTCCAACAACTTGTCCATCTGCTATTACTGGGAATCCCCCTCCAAATGGCACTATTCTACAATCGTTAGTTAACTGTAAACCATAAAGACTTTCTCCTGGTTGTATATTTGGAGTTACTTCATGTGTTCCTATTTTTAATGCTGCTGAAGTAAATGCTTTATTTACAGCTATATCTACACTTGTTATAAAAGCATCTTCCATTCTGTGCATAAGCATTAAGTTTGCACCTGAATCTACTGCCGCAAATACCACTGGTACATTCATACAAGTAGCTTTTTCTTCAACTGCCGCAGCCATTTCCTTTACTATCTCTAAGCTTAATTCTTTTAATTCATTTAACTTTTTCATAGTTTTTCTCCTCCTTATTTTTCTTCTTCAAATCTCCTCATAGTTCTATCTACATACATCACAAACGTCCTATTTTATCCATAAATAAACGGCTCCCTAAATTTACTTAAAGGATATACCTTTAACCAATCTGCCTGCATTAGCTCCTAAATTTCTAAGATTATTTTCTCCTGATGTTAAATTTGTAACAAATAAGATTTCTCCTCTTTTCAGCTTATTAAAAGTCATTGTTATTTTTCCAGTTTTATCAACGCCTATACCTACAGCTAATCTTGAGTCTTGTGCAGCATTATAACTTAATTCCAAAGAATTGGATTCTTTTTTTTCTTTAACTTCATAAGGTATACCTTCTTCCTCTATTCCAAACAATACATCATTAAAAATTGATATATCCTTCATTTCGAAGGAATAATATATATATATACTTGGTTTCTCATACTTGTAATATTTCATTAGTTCCCTTTCCTATTTTCAT
Source organism: Tepidibacter mesophilus (assembly GCF_002724055.1). Taxonomy (GTDB): domain Bacteria; phylum Bacillota; class Clostridia; order Peptostreptococcales; family Peptostreptococcaceae; genus Tepidibacter_A; species Tepidibacter_A mesophilus. Next base: position 98,907 of record NZ_BDQY01000007.1, read on the forward strand.
TAAAAGCTAATATAAGTCCTGTAGCTACTGCATTTCGAGGTCCCTCTACTCCTCTTATATTACCTCTTCCTGCTACTACACCATACTGAGATAGTGCATCTGTAACTAATTGAGGTACTTCAAAGTCTAGCGATGATCCACCTACTAATACTACAAATTCTATATCTCTAATATTTCCAGTTGGAGATACTATACTTAATGCTCTTAGACAATTAGTAACAAATACTTTCTCTTTCGCAAATCTTCTTATAGTCTTTATTTTTTCCAAGGAATTATTCCCATCTATTGGAACTAGCATTCCATCTTTTAATATAACTACTTTTGCAAATACAGATGGCTCCAATGGATTTTCAAAAAACTCTACAGTACCATCTTCATGTCTTATATGAAATAAACTTTCTACTTTCGCTAAAGGGTATTTCTTAATATCTTCTGCTAAATTAAAATCTTCTAATCCTAATTCCGACTTAATAAGCATAGTTACCATATTTCCAGCACCAGCTAAATGTATAGAAGATATTTGTTCTTGCTTATTTATTATAGATGCATCAGTAGATCCAGCACCCATATCAAGTATTGCAAGAGGTGTGCTACTTCCCGGGGTAGTTAAGGCTCCTCTTATAGCCATATCCGCTTCTACTCCCCCTACTTCTACATCTATATTTAATTTTTCCTTAAGTGTATCAGCAATCATTTGCATCTGAAGTTTGTCAGCCTTAACCATAGCTGCTATTCCTACTGCATTTTCCATAGAAAATTCTTCTGCTAGGCCTCCCTTTACTTTCTGAGGTATAAAGGTATCTACTGCCAGAAGATCTTGAATCTTTATATCAGTTATATTCTGATTAGTAAGTTTAGCCATTACTTGTCTTACATTTTCAAGCATTCCACCTGAATTAGTACCAGCTTCACCTTTTATATCCTGTACAGGAACGCAAAGCTTAATCGCTTCCATTATTTTTTCAGCTCCATATTCAACATCTACCACTTCTTTACGCTTTAGTCCATCTATGTGTATTTTACCTGCTGGAATTCTTTTTTCCTGGACATCTCCTTTAGGTGTTTTTATAACTACGGCAGATCTATTTCCTATAAGTGCTCTAGATATAGGAACTATAAGTTTTGTTTCTTCTGAAGTTAATCCAAATACTGTTGCAATACCATATGGATTACACAAAATTTCTACTACTCCACCTTGCTCTGCTACCTCTACTGCTGCTTTCATTCCTATTGGAACTTTTTCTAGAAGTATCACTTCATCAACAATAGGTATCTTTTTTTCTAATCTATTATTAATTAGAACTCCATCATCTCTTTGAACTATAGCTGCCGTTACATTTATTCCTCTTTTTACTGCTTCATTTATCCTTACAGCAGCCTCTAAGAAATTTATCTTACTCAATATTAAAACTATAAATCGATTGTCTTTATTTGAATTTTCTATATTTAACAAGTCTAGATTTTCTATATATATCGTCTTTCCTATTCCAAGTCCTATTCCACCTGGAGTAGTAGGATTATGTCCTATCATAGTAGATTCTGTTATTATAGTTTCAGTTATAGTTTCCATAGCTACGTCCCCTATAACTGGGGCAGCTTCATTTATTCTTACCAAATCAAGGTCTTTAAGTTCCATAGAAACTTTATATAAAGCTTGTTTTAATGAAGAAAAAACACCTTGTATATTTTCTTGTGTCCCTTTTATCCCTGTGGTCAAAACTATTCCACTAGAAAGGAACTCTACCTTACCATTATTATCTATTTTAGATAACGCAACTTCTGTTGTAGCATTTCCTATATCAACACCTGCAATAATCTTCATATATTTACTCCTTATTCAAAGCTCACTACTCTTTTGCTAATTTTTCTCTCTTCTCATAAACTTCAGCTGCTTCTCTTACAAAATCTGCATTTACTTTTGCACTATATTTGGTTTCAAGTTCTTTAGCTATAGCTAAAAGTTCTTCTTTTGTAGAACGATAAGGTCTCAGAGAGTTGTATATTTCTAATATTCTATCGTCTGGAACTGATATAAGTTCTGAAGCTCTTCTAAAATTTCTAGCAATAGCCTCTCTATTCATTCCCTCAGCTATTTGAGCTTGCATTTCTAATGTTTCCGGTGATATTCTAACGTCTTCGGGTTTAATTTCTCCGCTTAGTACCTTTTCTAAATTTATATCTTCTAACTTTTTTCCTGTTGGAGTTTTAATATATTCAGGTCTTTTAGTAGCCAAAGGATAATCTTGCGGATTCATTTTTATTTGTTCCATAAAGTTTTTCTCCCTTCTAAATTAAATTTCAACTTCTATTTCTACAGGTTTTGCTCCTACCTGTACATGCTTAGTTTCTTTTATATGAAGTAATGCTGCTTTTGCCATAAACTTTGGTCTTGCCATTTGATCGTTCTTAGTTGGAACAGGTGTTGGCGATTCCCCTTTAGCATATTTAGCTGCATTTTTTCCTATTAATCTAAAAATTTCAAGTGTTATCAGTGGAGCTTGTGGAAATAACTCTAAGTTATTCAAAGGAAGTAAGTCCTTTTGATGTATAACAGTTGTTCCTTTTGATTGAATTCCTATACCGATTCCAGAGCCACTTAATTTAGCTGCATCATTAGCTATAAATGAAACATCAGATGTTCTTATCACTCTAACTACACGAGCCTTTAATCCTTCTTCTTCTATACCTGCTATAAGTTCTATTAGAACATCATTATGAGGAAGATTAACTATCGTATTGTTTTGTGACTTATGAAAAGCTGGTGCAATTCCTATAACAACTTCATCTGCTTTTGTTCCAACTTTTGCTTCTCCTGTTTCTATAAGCTGAAGCTGCGGTGCAACATATTTATTTGTTATATTATCCATAATTTTTCACCTCTATCAATTATTGAATATCTTCTGGTTTTATTACATTTTGAATATTTTTAATTTCTTCCCATCTCTCTTCACTCATTCTGTAACCTGTTCCTGGTCCCTTGTAATCATTTATATCGTTAACTGCACTTATAACATCAAAATCTTTATCTAATATAGCAGATGTCTGTAAGTAATCTCCAGTTACCCTTTGCTTAAGCATGTTTAATACGTTATTTGCTACGTCATCAAAGCCATTCTTACTTAATGCTCTAACTATATCAAGACCAGTAATTTTCTTGTTAAGCATCTCTTCTGCAGATTTTAAATCTTCAACCACATTTCTTTCTGGCATATCTTTGCTTCCGTGAGCATAAGTTGCTGCTTCTACTTCTTCATCTGTTATAGCTGGGAACCCTAATTCTTCAAATACAGCTTGTATTGATCTTGCAGCCTTATTTCTTATTGCAATAGTCTCTTCTTCTGATACTGGTCTTAATCCACCATCTACCATTAAGTCTCTTTGAAGAATATTATAGTCATCAAAATCTTCTGCATCAAAATTTGAACCCGCAAACATATTATCATAGTTTGGAACTGCACTATATCCCGAGAATATAAAGTCTGTTCCTGGAAGCATTTGCATAAGTGTTCTTGCAGTTCTTCGTATGTCTGAATGTGAAAATGTTTGATCATTTCCTGATGCAACTTCTATATCTAGCATAGTTGTTATCAAATTCTCAGCAAGTACAGCTCTTATTCCTGAAGGAACTGAACCCGTCATACCAATACAACTAACTGCTCCATTTTGAAGTCCTTGTACTCCTGCTCCTTTTGTTATATAAATACATCTTGCTTCTAAGTAAAGCATTGATTTTCCTTCTGAATATCCCATTAATGCTTCTGAACCTGTACCTGATGTAAATCTCATTTTAAGTCCTCTTGAAGCATAGGCTGATGCTAAAAATGCTTTTGACCATGGAGTGTCATCTCCATCAGTAAATACTGCTTCAGTACCATATACGGAAACTGTTTCTGCATAACTTGTAAGTCCTCTCATACCAAGATCAAGCTCTGTAGCTTCCTCTACTGAACACTGAGTTAAAACTCCTCCACGTCCTACTTGAGAACCTATAAGTATCGCTAATGCATTAAATGGTGCATATCTTACTATTCCAACTGTAGTTTCTTGCTCTGAGAAACCTCTAATACTAGCTTCTGCTGCATCTGCTGCAATTTGTACTGGATTATCTCTTAAGTTTGTAACATGACATTGATTTGATGGAGTTTTTCTAGCTCTCATTTTTTGAAGTGCCATCATCATTTCAACCACATTCATGTGTGATACAACTTCTACTATCTTAGCTGGAGTTATGGATGTTGTTATATTTACAATTTCATCTCTACCAATATTTATATCTACAAGCATTTGTGCAATTTTTAACGAATCTAAACTCATAGATTTTTCAGCCTCTTTTATATTTATTGCATAGTCTGCTATAAATCTATCAATCGTATCAAAATCTTCTCTTTTTATTCCATCAAGTTCTACTACTATTCCATCTTCAATTTTTATAGATGGTTTAGGATCATTAGGACTTTCCATTGCTATTAAACCTTCTTCTGGCCATTCTCCTATAAGGCCATCTTGGTTTACAGGACGTTGTGCTAAAACTTGAAATCGTTTTGATCTCATTTATTATTCCTCCCTTATATTACCTTTAGTTGCTGTCTATTATTTCATTTAAATTGTTACTTTTTTATCTATAATTCAATGATATAACAAAACAATGGAAATACTATCAATTTTTTTTGTCATGTTTTTGTATATTTTTGCTTAATTTTCATTTTACACTTTTTGTTGTATATTTTTGTTGTATATTTTTGTTATTTTTGTACTGTAAAGAGTAAATAAAAAAGATTCACAGATGTATCTGTGAATCTTTTTTATTTACATATATAATTTTGTTCCAATTATTCAATCATATTCTGTCTAATTATTAGGTTCTATAATATTGTTTACAGAAAAAGGCCCATCAATTTTATAATCTTAATCTTTTGATTTTCTAACAATTGTAAGGCCTTTTTTTATTTCTTTTTTTCATTGTACATTTTCTGGTCAGCTGAGTTTATAATGCTGTCAATATATTCATTATGATGGAATTTGCATTCTTCTATGCCATGGCTCACACTTACAACATACAATCTATTTTCTTCATCATTTATTTTCTTGTATTCACCATTTATTTTCTCTCATACATTTTCAGCTTGCTCAATGTCAAGGTTTGCGAAAATTACAAGAAACTCGTCTCCACCCATTCTTATAACAAAATCAGACTTTTTCGTATGTTTCTTAATACCCTTAACAACTGTCATAATAAGCTCATTCCCAGCTTCGTGACCTAATGCATCATTGACACTTTTAAGACCATTAATATCAATAAAACATATACTAATGCCGCCTCCATTGCTAACAATGTCTGTGTATTGTTTATTAAGACTATGCAATCCTGCTCGTCTATTTAAAACCCCAGTCATTTCATCGTATTCAGAAAAACACTTAATTTTCTCTTTGGATATCTTATTCATTGTCATTAGAATCGAGAAAACCATGGATGCTATTGATATAATCAAGAACACTAGTTTTTGATTTTTGAGTATATTTAAAATCAATTCAGAATAGTTATTGTCAAACAAAATCCCATATTTACTATTTTTAGAAATAGCTAAGACTGCTATCCAATTTCCTTCTCCAAATACAATATCTATGTTTTCTAATTTTTTATTTCTAGATGAATCTTTATCTATCTGCATAATACTTGAAAATGTATAAAAACCATTTTCAGTATTTAATGTGCCTTCTTGATTGGCTAATATATAACTCCATTCCTTAGGATATTCATTTTTAAAACTAATGTCTTTTTTCTCATCATACATGAATGCCCATTCTTTATCTTTATTCGTGTTGTAAATCCAATATCCATTAGAATCCACTAAGTAAGCTCACCTATACTATTTTCTGATATGGCTTCAAAATCATCCAATAAATATTTAGCATAATAATTAACAATAACTATGCCTTTAATTTTCCCTTAAGTATCAAATACTGGTGTAGATAATCTCATCATTGGTTTTAAAGGTTGTTCAATTTTATTATTTTCAACATTTAAATCCAATTTTGATATATATATTTGTTTTCTTTTCAAATTTATACTATCTTCAAAATAGTATCTGTCTTTTTTATTTTGAAGTTCTGACTTGTCTACTATATAAGATCCCTTATCAGAATAATTAATCCTTATACTTTCATTACCTGAAATATCAATATAACGTATTTGATCATAAATTTTTTTTCTATCACAGAAAATTTTCCATTGTTTAGCAAGATCTTGATATGCTGTTTCATCTGAAATATATAAACGGAATGAGTCTGATAAAAACAATATATCAGAAATAACACTATCAATCTCTTGTGTGAGTATATTTTTTTTCAATGCTATAACTCTGTTTTCATTTTTTTCTATTTCTTCTTTCTTTAAGTTCATAATATTATATTGAAAAATAGAATATATCAATATAAACACAGAACTCAATATAATAAATAAAATAATACTGTATTTCAACATATACTTCTTTTTAGCTATAAAGCTATTTATATTCATTAGCAACAACTCCTCGAAGTATTACAATAACCCTTTTTTACAGTTTACGGTACACTCACTAATAAATCAAACCATAAGAAATATTATATATATAATATTTCTTATGTCTAAATCAACCGAACGCTATAGTTAATTATTACTAAATGATCATCCGATATTTATATTAATTTTCCTGTATATAAAAAAATTCACAGATATATCTGTGAATTCTTTATATACAAAGAAACTATATAATTTACATATATAATTTTGTTCCAATTCTTCTATCATATTCTGACCAATTACTAGGTTCTGTAATGTCTCTAACTTGCTGTATTTTATTTAGCATTGCGTCAACATAATCTGCGTAATGAACTATAAATGCTTCTTCTGTTTTTGGCACTTTAGGAGAACCATATTCCAGTTTACCATGATGCTGAATTATACAGCTCTTAATTCGCATTTTAAAATCTTCACTGTAAATATCTCCTCCACAGCGAAAAGCCTCTTCTAACATAGTAACCCCCATAACTATATGCCCTTCCATATCCCCACGCATAGTTACAGAAAAAGGACCCTCAATTTTATATTCTTCTATTTTCCCAATATCATGTAACTTAGCTCCAAGAATTGCTATTTCTTTATATCTACAACCATATCTATCAGCCATAATTTTTGCCAAATACATAGAATTTAATGTATGTTCTGCAAGACCGCCTAAATAATTATGATGCTGGCTGAGTCCTCCAATACCTTTTTTGAATTTTTCTAGAAAGTTATTATCATTGAAAAAATATTCATCTAAAGTTCTGCACTCATCACTCTTAAACTCCCCTTCAGATATTCTATTTATTTCATCCATAATATCTGCAATTGGTCTTTCAACACTAGGAAGAAAATCTTCTATATTAAATATCTTTTCCTTCTTAAATTCCTGTACATTAAGAGCACCATCTTTGCTAGCTTTAACTAAAATTACATCCCCTACTTCTAAAACATCTTTACTATCTGGAATATAAGCTTTTACATCCCCTGTTTTATCTCCAATAAAAGCAATAAGATTACCATCTTTTCTAGCAAGTTTTTTTATTATCATAAAACTCGACTTAAAGCTTTCATTATCTTTTATATCTTTAATAAAAATGGTTTTCATATTTTCTTCCTTTCTGCAATAAACTAAAATTTATATGATATTATCTTTTCACTATATATATTTTTTATCCTAAAAATACTTACGTAATTATATTAAGTAAAATATGAAATTTATATTAAAATAATAAAGCTAAATATGATAGAATAAATTTTATAGAACTAAGTAATACAAGTTGAAAAATAAATTGGAGGTGTATTATGTTTAATTCCATTAAGACAAAATTAATATCAGTTTTAGTACTTTTTTCAATATTACCACTTTTCTTATTACAGATTAGCTTAAAAATCGGTATAATCAATAATATTAATAATACTATTTTCATAGTAATGAGTATATGGATTATAATAGGGACTATATTTTCAAGTATAGTCTATAATTATTTTATAAAAAGAGTACATAGTATTGGAGAATTAATGAGGAAATCTGAAAATGGAGATTTAACAGTCAGATCTAATATTCAAACTAAAGATGTAATTGGTTTTTTGTCAAATAGCTTTGATAGTATGATTACAAAAATATCAAATATTATAAGTGATGTAGATAAAATGTCTGTAAACGTATCAGAATCTGTAGAGTTTATAAAAAATTCATCAAATACTACTATAGATATAGCAACAGAAGTTTCTCAAGCTATAGAAGATATAGCAAGTGGAGCTACTTCTCAAGCTATATACGCATCAAATACAATCAATTTAAGCAACGATATGAATATAATGATGAATGAGGTTAATAGTGTAATCGATGAGAGTAGAGATTATTCTAAAATAGCTTTAGAAAACAGTAAAAAAGGTATAATGGTTGTAGACAAATTAGAAAAAAAATCAAATGAAACTGAAGATGCTTCAAGAGAAGTGTCTAATTTAGCATATAAATTAAACGAAAAAATGGGTCTTATTTCTAATATATCTGACTCTATAAAAAAAATAGCAGATCAGACAAATTTACTTTCACTAAATGCAAATATTGAAGCTTCTCGTGCTGGAGAAGCCGGACGAGGGTTTGCCGTAGTTGCTGATGAAATAAGAAAATTAGCTCTAGAGGTAGGAAAATCTTCTGAGGAAATACACAATTTAATTAATCAAATTCAAGAAGAAACAACTGCTACAACTTCTAAAGTAGATGAAATAAGTAATATAGTAAATCAACAAAACACTGCAGTAAAAGGTGCTAGGAATGTATTTAATAGAATAATAGATTCTGTTGAAAATTCAAATGAAAAAATAGAGAATTTATATAAAGTAAATCATAATTTAGAAAATAAGATAAATGAAGTTGTAGATTCAATAAATCAAATTGCATTAGTTGCCCAGCAGTCTGCTGCTTCATCAGAAGAAGTCAGTGCATCAAGTCAAACGCAACTTAACTCTATAGAGGAACTTATTTCTCAAATAGAGATACTAGATACTCTTGCTAACAAAGTTAAATTATCTATACATTCATTCAAATTATAATTTGAATGAATGTATAGTTTTTACCAATATATGTATGATATAATCAAATAGTATTAGATTAGTTATGAGAAAAGAGTGATTTAATGTCTTTAGATAAACTTATATTTGAATTTCCTTATATAATATTATTGATTTTTTCTATATATGGATTATTTAATTTTGAAAAAACTGTCAAATTAGCTTATAAATTTTATCAATCTATAAATATATATAATAAATCTTTTTTATTTACAGACTCTTATTTAAGAATCACTTTAAGAATTTTTTTAATTGTTGGTTTTTTCATGGGAGTAATTGTTACTATAGATTTTATATGTAACTTATTAGGAAGCAATCTTCAAGAAATAATATATTTATTCAGATAATAAATATTACTATTGCTATTACTTTTGATAAATAAAACAATACCATATTTATCATTTTCTACTACCTTAGATAGGGTAATAGACTTATGAAAATATGGTATTGTTTTTTTATATCCAATTTATTAGTTTGCTAAATTTTCAGTTGTACAAAATTTACGTAATAGATTTTTTTAGAAAAAACTTCTAACAGTAAATAAATTTATTGATTTAGAAAATGAAACCCCTGATGAAGTTCCTCCACCAATACCTGGTCCCACTTTAAGTTGAACAGTAACATTATCTCCATCTCCAGCTACACTAATATCACCAATAGGAGTGTTTGCTGAACCAGATTTAGTCCATCCACTTAATGCTTTTTCATTTCCATTTACAAATCCAATAGTAACTCCCGCATCCATATCTGTTCCTGCTACACTTGAACCAGATACACTGTTAACCATTGATAAAGTCCATGTTTTTTTAGACTTATTATAACTTAAAGCAAACGAACCAGAAGTCCCTCCACCAATTCCAGCACCTAAATCTATATCTAATCCTATATAAACAGTGAAACCACTCTTTGACTCATTTTTAATTTTTGCAGTTAAATCATAGTCTCTTGATTTTACAATAAATTGTTTATAAATTGCAGGATCAAAACATTTTTTATTAGCTCCTATTTTATAGTATAGTGCTTCTCCTGGTAAACGTTTATACTTTTCACTTAAATCTTCTATTCTCCCAGTTGATGGTTTGAAATACACTCCTGTATCAGGATCATAACATGTTTCTTCCCCAGGTAATCTCGTCATTCTACTTCTTAATCCACTTGCAGTTGCAGTTTGCATAATACATCTCTCCTTTTTATTTATAATATTTTTGAAGACTACTTTAACTAGTTGTTTTGTCTTACACTTAATAAAGACGTTTTTATTTCAAAAATGTAAACCTCAAATTATAATATTTCAAAATTTATTAAAAATAAAAAGTCATCTCCGTTTTTGAAAATGACTAAAACATTCCTAATATGCGATTTGAGTAAATTGAATGTTTATTGAGATTAATTGGGTATTCAACCCCTTTTTTTTGATATTTATAATAGCCCTTTTGCATCATATCTTCCCAAATAAGTTGAAATTATAGAAAATATAAGTATAATTTAATATAAATGAAAAATATGTATTATTTTGTATAAAAATTTAATTTATATAAATTTAATTTGTAGTTTTTAAGATATTTCTGAACTCGATTTTTTATAGGAGGTTTTATAATGATATACACAGTTATGATAGATGGTTTTGAAGAACAAAAAATTCAAGTGAAGGTAGGAGGCATAAAAAGTCCTCGTTTATTAATCAATGGTGAAGTTGTACCAAAAGGTAAAAAAAGAAAGATGGCACTTCGCAAAGATGATGGAAGTGAAGTTGTTGCTACTTTCAAGAATAGTTTTTGGGGTTTAGGTGTGCCTAACTTAGTCATAGATGGTGAAGAAATCCAAGTAACAAAGCCTTTGAAATGGTATATTCAAGTATGGTGTTATATAACAGCACCTCTTATTATAATAGGAGGTGCGTTAGGTGCATCACTTGCAGTAATTGCATGTAGTACCAATATGGTTATTTTTAGATCCTCCATGAATATCATTGTAAAATATATTCTATCATTGATAGTATCTTTAATAGCTATTGGGATGTATTTATTTATGGCCTATATGGCAACACAAGCATTAAGATAGAATTATAAAATAAAAAAAGTAAGCTACATACCATATGTTGTGAATTAAACCCAAATACTAGCCACTCAAAAAGTGGCTAGTATTTGGGTTTTTTATTTTATATAAAGAATATAGAAAAGACCATGATGCTGTAATCTGCACATGGTCTTTTTTTATTAAAAATTAAAAAAATCAAAATTTTCTATTATAATGTCTTTTTTCATTTCAAAAAAACATATATAAATATGACATGAACAAAGAAAATAGTGGAATAAAATGCACTAAAATACAAATAATGAATTTCAATGTTTACATATTCCCTAAATACAACGTCTTTGATAGATAAATTTAAATATTTGACTTAGGGGGATAACTATATGAATGAATCTATTAGAGAATTAGTTGAAAAAGCAAAGGGCAAGGATAAAGAAGCTTTAAATCAGATAATAAGTAGATTTAAAGGAACTATTAAAAAATTTAGCAACCAGCTAGGATATGAGGAGGCAGAAACAGACTTAATTATAGGTTTAATAGAGACAATTTGCAAAATAAAATCAAGTAATTTAGAGTTAAAAAATGACGGTGCAATTACAAATTATATATATAATTCTATAAAAAATAAAAAAACAGAATTATATAGAAAATATGTAAAGGGAATTAATGAGAGTTTAGAAATAAACCTAGAAATTATAGAAGATACATCAAATTATCAAGTTGAAGATAAACTCTTTATTGATGATTTATTAGATTTATTGACTGAAATTCAAAAAATTATTTTAGTAGAAAAATTTATTAAAGGATATTCAGATGCAGAAATAGCTAGTAAGCTTCATATTTCGAGACAAGCTGTAAATACATCTAAAAATAAAGCATTAAAAAAACTCAAAAGATATTTAGATAAAGAAAAATATATATTAGCTTAAATTTGATTAAAAAAAGGGGGAAAACATGGAGAATAAAATAATAGAACTAGCTTCAACTCAAGGAATATGGGCAGCTTTAAGTGTTGCTCTTATTTTCTATATTCTAAAAACTCAAGAAAAAAGAGATCTTAGGCAAGAAGAAAGAGAACAAAATTATCAAGGAATTATATCTAAACTTACTGATAAGCTCAATATTGTTGAAGATGTGAAAAAGGATGTAGAAGAGATTAAAAATTATGTATTTAAAAAATAGCTTTATATATAATTTACTCTATTTCGACTACAAGTAAAAGATTTAAAAAAAAGTTTAAGTAGAGGTTTACAATTTTAGTATACATTTCATCTTTATATAGTGAGAAGTAAATAACCGGTTAAAAATTCTCAAGATGAAAATTATAAAAGCAAATATTAAAAATTATATGAATAAAAAGGAGATGTTTATTATGGCAGGTTATGTAGCAACAAAGTATTTAGATATCGAGGCTATGCCAGGGGCTAATAGTTACCCAGGAACAGTTGATTTAAATGATCCTAATAGTCACTTAAATGTTAGAGAGGAACCTTCAACAAGTGCATCTATTATTGGAAAATTAAACGATGGAGATAAAGTAACTGTTTACTTTGATCGTAAGGTTCCTAAAGGCTGGTCAAAAATTTCTTTCTAATTAGATTATGTAAAATTCCTATTATGTAAAATTAAGGATATATAATTTCCTTAAAGTCAAAAAAGCTTAATAAAGACATATGTCTTTATTAAGCTTTTTAATATCTACAATTATATGATATATACCTACTATAGTTTAAACTTAGAGATACTAATCTGCATTTCTTCTGCTAATTTGGATAAATCTTCACTAGCATTCTTAATTTGTTCCATAGAGGCACTTTGCTGCTCAACTGATGCAGAAGCTTCCTCTGTTCCCGCTGCATTTTCTTCTGAAATAGATGAAAGACTTTCTATAATATCAATAATTTGATCTTTTTTAGTTTCCATTTCATAACCCGATTGATTTATAACTTTTATTGCTTGCTTCATTTTTTCAATAGAATCTGCAATTCCTGTGAATTTTCTATTAGTTTTTTCCACACTATCTGTTTGTGATTTTACAATTTTTCCTACTTCCTGCATTGTATTAACTGCATGTACGGTTTTGTTAATAAGATCTTGAATAACAATTGATATTTCATCTGTAAAAGCATTAGATTGCTCTGCTAACTTTCTTATTTCATCAGCTACAACCGCAAATCCTCGCCCTGATTCCCCTGCTCTTGATGCTTCTATAGCTGCATTAAGTGCTAATAAATTGGTTTGATCAGCTATACTTTTAATCATTTGACTTGCTTTTTCAATTTTTTCTACACTTTCATTTGTATTTATTATGCTATCATGCACCTCTTTAGATGCTTTATTGTTAAGATTAGTTTTTTCTACTAGATCCTTTAATACTTCTAGTCCTTCATCCTTCAATATACTAACCTCATCGGCCGAAGTATTTAAGTCTATTAGATATTTTTGATCTTTTTCTATTAAATTTCCTAGTTCATTAATATGGATTACACCATCTTCTGTATTTTTAGCTTGTTCATTTGCTCCATATGCTATCTCTTCTATAGTTCGTGCTACTTCATCTGCAGCTATTGATGATTGCTGACTAGTAGAAGTCAGTTCTTCTGATGAGTATGCTACCTGTTCAGATTTATCTAATATATTCTTGATTAAATCTATAAAATTCATTTGCATTTTTGATAAAGAATTCGCAATTAATCCTATTTCATCTTTACGACTTAAATATTTAACAACCTTTGATTTTTCATCAATTGTTAAATCATATTTGGATAATTTATCTATTATTTGAGATAGTATTTTAATAGGTTCCGTAATCATTCCACTTATAAAATAAGTAATAATCATTCCTATAAAAATAATAATACATGTTATAATCAATAAACTATGTTTCAATTCATTAACACCTGATAAAACTTCATTTTTTTCTATCTCTACGCCGATTACCCAAGGGCTATTTTTTACTGGTGCGAACCCTACCATCTTTACTTTCCCTTTATACAAATATTGATCTACTCCTGATTCTCCCTTTATCATATGTTCTTCTAATGTTCTAGCAAATTCTACTGAGTCAGAATTATTTTTTGCATCTTCAATAGGATTGAATCTTTTAATAACTAACTCTGTATCTTCATGTCCTGTAATTATTCCTTGTCTATTAATTGCATAAGCATAGCCTTTTTCGCCACAATTTATGTCTTTTGTAATTTTGCTTAAAGCTAAACCATCTTTCCATCCATAAAATACTCCTATAATTCTATCATTTTCTTTCACAGGTGTAGAAAAGATAAGTATTGCCCCATCACCTAATTTGCTAATTATTATATCTGAAAAAGATGTTTTTCCATTCAATGCATCTTTATAATATTGTCTGTCTTTAATATCTATTATTGTCTTATCATAATCAAACAGTTTAGACTGTCCGTTAGTATCTGCTATTGCAAATCCCGTATATCCACTTCTTTGAGCTTCTTTTTGCAAAAAATCTACCTTTTCTTCCCAAGAAATATTTTCGTCAATTATAATAGGATTTTGTGCGATTGTTTCAATATATAATTTTTGTGTATTAATACGAGCCTCAACATATTTGGTTGCCTCAATAGTAGTATTTAATAATGTCTCTTCAGTTTTTGATAAAAGTGCTTTTGAAGCATTTTTTATAGATAAAAATCCTAATAACCCCGATGAAATAAACAGTATCATTGTTAAAATAATAACTAATCTAATTTTAATGGATTTCATATTTATTTCCTCCTATTTAGTATGTCGATAATTTTAATAAATCTACAGTTTTTCCATCATCAGTTCTTATGATTGGACGATGAGGTGCTTCAATAAAATCTGTAAATCCTATAATCTTGCCTTTCAAGTTTTTATTAATCATTATTTTTTCTCCTATTTTGTAAAAAGTACTTCTACTTATAAATATATTTAAAATATCAGAATCGAATTGTTTTCCTTTGTTCTGCCAAAGTTTCCTTATAGCTTCATTAGGTAGCATCCCATCATTATATAAATAACCTCCAACCATAACATCATAAGATTGGCATATAGAAAGAATTCTTCCAAATAAACTTATTTCTTTGCCTTTTTTCCTTTTAGGTCTACCATTTCCATTATAATATTCATGTCTATCTAAAACACCATAAATAATCGAATTTTTTCTAAGTAGTGGTGTCTGTAGAGAAACCCTCATAAAAATTTCTATTTGTTTAATCAGTACTTCCATGCCATCCTCTCGATTTCTTAAGTAATTTTCAAAGGATTCTTTGCTTATTTCAGTATAGCCTATATCTGAAAATAAAGCAGCAAGTCCCAAATCAATAAGATCATTATCGCTTAATTCAAGAGTTAATCCAATCATCAATGCCATAGAAGCTGTGTTTATACTATGTAAAAATAATATATCTTTATATTCTTTTAGTCTCTTTATTAATTTTTTTAGACTATTATCATTTAATATTGTATTTATTAACTTTAGTTTTACTAACTTAGCTCTTTTCTGTGATTTAATAGATTCTAACTTAGTTTCAAATGAAGCGAAAAATGACTGATTATAGAAAATATCTATGTTATTATTTGATATTTTAATGCCATCCTCATTTTTGTTTTCGTTATATTCTTTTGCTTTTTCTTCAGGGAATAATAGATTCGGATTTATTGGAAAGATAAGATTTTTATTATATTGAGATATTATATCTTTTAAATTTTCTTTAAATTCTATTTCTTTAAATTCTTTATTATCAATAAAACTTCTAAACTGTTCTAATGAAACTGAAACTAAAACTGAAATATCATTAGAACTATGTCTTTTAATTTTTCTAATTAAATCTAAGGATAATATTTTGTATTTATCTATTAACATCAACCCATCCACTCTATAAATTGGATGTAAAACAATATCTCCTGAAACAAGATCTTTTATCTGTTTTTTTATATAATTATTCACCAAATCCCCTCCTCTTTTTACAAAGCATAAATCTAAACTTAATTCATATGAAGTTTTTAGTTACATAAGTTAATTTTTAACTTTCGAATAAAATATTCTTTATATTTTATAATTTCGACATATTTACTAATTTTCCTTCAAAGTTTATGTAGATATTTAAGGTATAAGGTAAGTTTTAACAGTTCGACGAAATTCCTTTTTATGCAAATGTTGCGAAAATAATACAATATATTGAACTAATTACTATAATAGTGCAGTTTTATTTGAAATTTTTTACAGTTATATAACCAAAGGGATTCCTATGCAATTTTCAGAGTATCAAAAATTTTATTGATAGGTTCACCTTTTATTGCTGCATTGTAAATACTAA
>NZ_BDQY01000008.1 GCF_002724055.1 Tepidibacter mesophilus
AACCTCCTTTGTAATGGTTTTGGTCGGCAAACCTAATTCCATTTTACATTGGAGGTTCTATTTTTTTCTACTCATAGCTATAAGCTTTTTTGAACCACGGGTATAACCCGTGGTATTCCTTATACAACTAAAATATAGGGTTTCAATATTAAAACCCTATATTTATTCCTGTATTTAAATTTATTTCATCATTTATTATTCCAGTTCCCTTAACCTTAGTTGCTTCCTCTAACTTAGGTTGTGTAGATGGATTTTTAGGATAAGTAGTTCCATCATACTTCATAACAGCACAAAATGGATTAATTCCTCCGCCTGATACATACATTATCAAATCATTATATCCATTAGTCTTATTATCACTTACCACTACAGGTGTATTAACCAATGTAAATTGTGAAACAATCTCATATTCCCCATTAGATTCTTTGAATATAGCTGCACTACATCCTCCGCTTCCACATGTAGCTGATCCTACTACATATACAAATACTTCAGGTACCCCATCAGAATCAAAATCTATTCTGTTATAGTAGTACCTAGTATTATCTGATTCTTTTAGTTTATACAACTTTATGATAGCCTTTTCCAGCTTTTCATCTTTGATATTTTCAGAATATATATATTTTACTTGTGAAAAATCCGATCCACAAACCTTCTTAACTTCATCTTTTTTTTGCGATCCAAATATACCGATAGTTTGAAAAAACGGCGAAAAATTACTACCATTCCACTCAAGAGATGTTTGCACATACCCTATCCCATCTGCATTATATCTTCCAGCGATTCTCTGCTCAGCATATAAGCCATATACTCCATTTCTGTTAAAATCTATTGGATACAATCCTCCAAGAGGATTTACCCATCCGCTAATGCTCTCTTTCAATGTTCCATCTTCATTATATATCTCAGATAAATATTCTTCTCCCTTGTATTCAAGATTTATTATATATCTCTCTTTGTCACTCTCTTCTATAACTTCAGCCTCATAATAATCCATATAATTTACTTCATACTCATTATCTTTATTGAATTTTTCAAAATCAAATATCAGCTTGGGTTTGTTCTTTAGAAATGAATATATATAATAAAAAGCATATCCTCCACTTCCACCAGAATCTATAGCTACAAAGATGTTATTTACTCCGTCATTCGTAAAGTCTCCTAAAAATATAGTCGGATTATATCCGGCATTTTCTTGAAGTGGAATTATATATTGGCGCCCTGTTTTCCCATCTACTATTTTTATTCGTATATTATCTCTGAATGGGCTTCCATCTCCATAAGGTTTATCTCCTATTAGATATACATTATCAACCACTTCATCTCCATTCACATCTCCCTTTTCAAAATCTAGTATATAACTTTTATTGTTGTTTTTTCTCATAGGTTGTGGAAAAAACATAGGATGAAAATACATTATATCCCCCCTTAAATATTTCACTTTATTCATATAATATGCAAAATACTTAATTAGGTTTACATTACCAAGCCTTTTAAATAATAAATATAAACTATAAAAAATAGGTTGATGTCAATACAATTGACATCAACCTATTTTTTACACATCAGAAACTATATGATTTTGAATCTATAGATAGCATTGCCTGAAGAGCTACACTTGCAACTATTTTTAAGCAACGGAGCCCATTAGGGATCGTTGGCGATATGAGTCAGCGCGTAGCGACTAGACGAATTTTTTTATAAATCTTTTTTCATAAGTATAGTATATTTTAACTCCCTATAATTAGGAGCTTCTTTAAAGCCTCTTTTTTTATGAAATTCTATGGTTTTAGGATACTTCAAAGACTCTATATATATTTCCGTTTCTCCTATACTTCTAAGAAAATTTTCGCGCAAATCACATATTTTTTGAGCATATCCAGATCCTCTATAATCATGTCTTATATGTAAGGTCTTTGCAAAATATCGCCCATCTTGTTTAACCACCATACCGCATCCTATTATCTCGTTTTTTTCATTTGTTAAATATACTAAATAAGACTTATTTATTAATTCTTTCATCGATTGAGCAGTCTTATTTGTTCCTAATTTTTGTATTTCATCTTTTGAGTAAGTATCAGTGCTGTTTTCATATTTCATATTCGAGTTTACCAACTCAGCTATTTTAAAGCTCAATTCATCTTTATCATCTATCTCAGACAATGAATCTAAATTATTTATTTCATGTATTTTTATCATACGGCTCTCTCCTCGAATAAAATAAAGTTAGTTGTATATACCAAATCTTATTTTCAAATACTTAAAAATTTCTTTAGCTACATTTATATCACAGCATGATTCAATTCCTCTAAACCCAGGTGATGAATTAATTTCACATATTTGATAGTGATCACCATCAAACAATAAATCTACTCCCGCTATCTCAAGCCCCGTAACTTTACACGCTTCCGTAGCCAACCATTCTATTTCAGGAGTTAATTCATATTCTTTAACAGTTCCTCCATCAGAAAAATTAGATTTAAACCCTTCAGCTGGAGCTGTTCTCTCCATACATGCAATAGCACGCCCTCCTACTATTAATACCCTCAAATCTCTTCCATAGCTATCTTTTACAAATTCTTGAATTATTATATTTAATTTAGAATTAGTTATCTCTATTAATTGCATTAAATCCTTAAAAGAAGATTTTGTATTAGTTAAAAATACACCTTTCCCTTGAGTTCCTGATAATGTTTTTATAACAGCTGGAAATCCAATATTTTTTTCTATTAAATCAATATTTATTGGAAACTTAGCCAACATAGTTTTGGGAACAGGGAAATTTTTTTCAGCTAATATCTGTTGTGTATACAACTTGTCCTTTACTATCTCTATCGGATGAGATGAATTTATACATGGCACACCAAGTCTCTCTAAGTGTCTAATAACAGCTAAAGCAAAATATGTAGTACCAGCCCCCATCCTAGGTAGCACAAAATCTGGTAGTGTTGTTATCTCTCCATCTACCAATATACTTTTCCTATTTTGACTAGTTACAAACAAGTCTATTTGTTCTGGTCTTAAAACGGTAAGTTGAATTCCCTCAACTTCAGCCTCCTCAACAAATCTATTGACTTCATTTCTTTCTGAAACAATTTCTGTCTCATTTTCACTATAAATAATCCAGCCTTTCATCGATCTTCTCCTCTATACACTAATATAGCAAGCTCAATTTAAATAATCTTTGTTATTCATGCTTATTCTTTAAAATACTCGCTATACCTATTATATACAATAAATTAATTTTTATCTATATAATATTTATAACAGTATTATATTTTTCTATTAAAAAAATAGATATTACAGTTAATATTATTACTTAATATAGTAATTCTTAACCTTAATATCTATTTTTATTCTTATAAGCTACAGATTCAGTTGGATTAAGATACCCAACTAAATTGAGCTCGCTTTATATAATTTTATAAATGGTCTAATTATCTAAGCTTTTACTTTAGAATAGAACTCAACAACAAGATGATCACTTACCTCTATAGGTATACTCTTTCTATCAGGTAACTTTGTAAGCTTGCCGCTAAAATTGTTATTATCGATTTCTATATAATCTAATTGAGAGGTATTAAATTTATTAAAATTTTCTACAAACATCTCATTTTTTCTAGACTTTTCTTTAAGAGTTATAACATCCCCCGGAGTTACCTCATAAGAAGGTATGTCCACCCTTTCCCCATTAACTAGTATATGTCTGTGGGTTACCATCTGTCTTGCTTGTCTAATAGAAGATGCCATCCCAATCCTATACACTATATTATCAAGTCTACATTCTAGCATTTGAGCTAATGCCGTACCTGTTAATTCAGTAGATTTAACGGCTCTCTTAATATATCTTAAAAACTGCTTTTCTAAAACTCCATAATAAGCTTTTAATTTTTGCTTTTCGTTAAGTTGTAGTCCATAATCAGACATTTTCTTTTTTCTAATATTCTTATCTTGACGATTCATAGCTTTAGGATGGCCATATAAATTAACTCCGAATCTTCTGCATAGCTTAAATCGTGGTCTTCTATCTTTTGCCATAAACTTTCCCTCCATATATTTTAATTATCTTTGCAGCCGCGATAATATTTCGTTTATCTTTCACAAAAACAGCCTCTCTTAGTGGTGCAGACCAAGAGAGACTGTTAGCCCAAGAGTGCAAAACAATGGCATTAATATACAGATAATGTGTATGTATCAATAATGTGCAGTGTTATCGATATCAATATTCATTATCAATTAAATTATACCCTACTTGATTTTGATTGTAAATACTTTTTGTGAAAATTATTATCAATTAGAATTTTGCTACAAAAGAAGTTGAGGCTATTATTGATGAAATGTATAAGCAAATGTAAACTATAGAATTAAATATTCAAAAATCAAATATACTAGTACATGAAACAAGTAATTCTTTTGAAGATGTAGTTAAATCATTTAATAGAATTGACGATAGATTTAGATTTTAATCAACGAAATTTCATATAAAAAACTCGTCTAATAGCTACGCGCTGACTCATGTCGCCAAGCAAGTGTAGTTATTTCATCAATGTTCTCCACAGATTTAAAACGATATACTTCCTATAGAATAAAAAATAACGCTTATTAAATTTAATAAGCGTTATTTTTATATTATGATATTATCAATGCCATCTCTCTTAATATCTTACATGCAACCGCATTTGAAACTCCACTCGTATCGTACTGTGGTGCAAGTTCTACAATATCAGCTCCAACTATATTTAACGAACTCATAGTTTTTATAGCTTTCATCATTTCATTAAAAGTAATTCCTCCAGGCTCAGGAGTCCCAGTTCCTGAAAAAATAGATGGATCTAAAATATCTAAATCTATTGTTATATAAACAGGTTTATCTCCTATTTTTTCAACCGCTTCTTCAAGGCCTTCACAAGAAAATTTAGTCAAATTAGTATGTTTCTTTGCCCATTCAAACTCTGTTTTTTCTCCAGATCTTATGCCGAATTGATATATTTTATTATCACCCATGAAATCCCAACATCTTCTTATTACCGATGCATGAGATAATGGTTCTCCTAAATAATCATCTCTAAGATCTGTGTGTGCATCAAAGTGGATTAGGTACATATCATTATACTTTTCGTATACTGCTTTTATACTTCCCAATGATACTAAATGCTCTCCTCCTATCATTATAGGAGTTTTATCATCTTTTAATATTTTTGATGTGAAATTATATATCTCATCTAATACCTTTTGTGTGTTCCCAAATGGGAACTCTAAATCGCCTGCATCAAATGCTTTAACATCTTCTAAATCTTTATCTAAATAAGGACTGTATGTTTCAAGTCCATATGATTCGTTTCTCATTACATTACAAGCAAATCTAGTTCCAGGTCTAAATGAAGTAGTCCCATCAAATGGACTTCCAAATAAGACTAACTTAGATTCTTCATATTCATTATCGAAACCTAAAAAAGTAGATACATTCTTAAATAGATTCATCTTCCAGCATCTCCTTAACGTATGTTGGAAGAGCAAATGCTCCTATGTGAATATCTGTGTTATAGTATTTAGTCTTTATTCCAAGACTATTCCACTTTTCTTGATCTAAATCTTTTATAGGATCTAATTGTTTTGATGCAAATCCAAATAACCAATGGCCAGATGGATACGTAGGCATATGATATTGATATGCCTTTGCTATTGGAAATATCTTTTTAATCTTTTTATGAGCTCTACTCATTTCTCTTGCATTCTCTGAGTAGTATGGACTTTCATTTTGATTTATTAGTATACCTTTTTCCGTTAAGGCTTTATAGCAATTGGTATAAAATTCTGTTGTAAAAAGACCTTCTCCAGGTCCTATCGGGTCTGTAGAATCCACGATTATCAAATCATAAGTATTCTCTTTACCCTCTACAAACTTAATTCCATCTTCAAAGTACAGGTTGACTCTAGGGTCATCTAATTTACAAGCTGTTATAGGTAAATATTCTTTTGACGCTGTAACTACTAGTTCATCTATTTCAACCATATCTATTTTCTCTATACTTTTATATCTTGTAAGTTCTCTTACTGTTCCTCCATCACCAGCTCCTATTACAAGAACATTTTTAATGTCTAAATTAGTAGCCATGGCAACATGAGTTATCATATCATGATATATAAACTCATCTTTTTCTGTAACCATTACAAGCCCATCTATAGTAAGCAATCTTCCAAATTCGTGTGTATCAAAAACATCTACTTGCTGAAATTCACTCGCCTCTGAAAAAAGGTGTCTTTTTACTTTTATTGAAAATTTTACGTTATCTGTTTGTTCTTCCGTATACCATAATTGCATTTTTTGCCTCCTTTATTTATTTCGTATTTTTTACTCTGCGTCTGGCTTAAATTTAATCTCTTCAAATTTTTCTTTTGAATTATGTCTTATTCTATCTACAAGTCCTCTTGCAACTTCCGATGCTTCACTTTTTTCTGCTTTAAGATTCTTTTCAAGATAATCAAATGCTACCCAAGGATTTACAGAATCACCACAAGTAAACAAGTCAACAGAAGCATATCCATACTCTGGCCAAGTGTGTATTGTCAGGTGAGACTCTTGAATTATAACAGCTCCACTAACTCCCCATGGATTGAACATATGAAAACAGCTAGTAACTACAGTAGCATTTGCCTCTTTAGCTGCCTCAACCATATACTTCTCAACTAAAGCATGATTATTTAAAATTTCCTTATCACAATCATAAAATTCAACCAAAATGTGTCTTCCTAATTGTTCTATTTTCATATATATCTCTCCTTTTCATGTCAAGTTTAAAATCTTTAAAATATATAAATTCCGTTTACTATTTGTAAACTCAAAGTTTATTTTTGTTCTAAAGTTTATTATTTGTAAACTTAAAATTGATTTACATTACTGTTTACTATTTGTAAACTTAAAATTGATTTATAGTAAATACATTATCTACTATACTCTTTTTTTTGAGTTTGTCAATAATTTTTTAAAAACTTTTATAGTTTTGTAACTCAGAAAAATAATCCAATAAATATTGTGTAAATTAGTTATTTAATATTTTAGCTAATTTTTAATCATCATCCAAAATATAGAAATTTTATAACTTATTCATGCATAAAAAAAGAGCCTATATTTAAATATAGTCTCTTTTTTCTTATAATTATATTCCTAAAACTTTTATATTTTCAACATACGGATCCTCAGTATCAGTCATCATACTATGTTGATTTTTAATAAATTTTATATATTCTATAATTTCTCTACTTATTCTTTCGCCTGGTGTAATTATAGGTATTCCAGGCGGATATGCCATTATAGATTCACCACTTACTTCACCTTCTGAATCTTCGAGTTTTATTATTCTTTTTCTAGTATAAAAAGCATCTCTTGGTGATACTACAATTTGAGGATTATCTAATACAACTCTATCAAAATTAAGCTTATCTTTTCCATATTTATCCTTCATATCTTTAAGAGCATCTATAAGTTTTTTTATAGAATAATTATCATCTCCAACACTTATAATTGCTAATATATTATATACATCTCCAAGTTCAACTTGTATATTATATTCATCTCTCAATGTATCATACGCCTCAAATCCAGTCATTCCAATACCTTTTACACATACACCTAGCTTAGTTTCGTCAAAATTATGCACGCCATCTTGCCCTATTAATTCATTACCAAAAGCATATAGTCCTTCAATTTTATTTATTTCATTTCTAGCTTTTCTTGAAATTCCCAATACTCTTGTAAGCACTTCTTCTCCTTGAGTTGCAAGCATTTTTCTGGCTACGTCAAGGCTAGACATCAGCAAGTATGATGCACTAGTAGTTTGAGTAAGATTTAATATTGTTTTTACTCTATTTTTATCTATAAACCCTTCATTTAACAATAAAGCTGAACTTTGAGTTAAGGACCCTCCTGTTTTATGGATACTAACAGCAGACATATCTGCTCCTAGCTCCATAGCCCCCATCGGAAGCTCCTTATGAAATCTAAAATGAGCTCCATGAGCTTCATCAACTATAACTGCAATATCGTTTTCATGTGCTATTTCAATTATTCGTTTTAAATCTGATGTTGCACCGTAATAAGTTGGATTTATTATAAATACAGCTTTAACATCAGGGTTTTCTTCAATAGCTTCTTCAATACTTTCAACAGAAACTCCCATTGCTATTCCAAGTTCATCATTAGTCTGTGGCTGAACATATACAGGTATTCCTCCACTTAATATAAGTCCATTTATAGCAGATTTATGTGCATTTCTTGGAATTATAATTTTATCACCAGGATTACATACGCTCATTATCATAGCTTGAACTCCAGATGATGTCCCATTAACTAAGAAAAATGCATGATCTGCACAATATGCTTGAGCCATAAGTTCTTCTGATTCTTTGATAACACCCACAGGATTACTTATATTATCCAAACACTTCATAGAATTCACATCAACTTGCAAAACTGTTTCACCTAGATAATTTGCAAGTTCAGGCAATCCTCTTCCATGCTTATGCCCAGGCACATCAAAAGGAACTACTTCCTTTTTTTGGTACTCTTTTAAAGCATCAAATAATGGAGTTACATTTTGATTTCTTATCATTTTCAACCACCTTTTCTAGGAAAATTAGCATTAATGCTTATAATAACTGATATATTACTATTTAATATTCATTTTTGTCAATAAGATATTTTTTGAATCTATTTATATTCTTCTATTTATAATAGTGTCTCATTCTTATATTTTAAAGAAATTAATCTCATCCCTTTTATGAAATAAATCAATTGTTAAATTTCATAATTAGTTTTATTCAAATTTTAGTATCATTTATTAATAATATAAATAATCTTAAAATTTATGCCAATAATTAATATTATATTGTAAATATATCAAAATATATATTAAAAAAATCTAAACTTTCTTGTTAACATACAGTGCTTTCACTCACTGTATACTGATTCACTCTAAAATTCAAAAATAATAACCATAGGATTTTTTACCACAATATAATTATTTGTATAATCATTCTATGTCTGTAAATAAACAAAAAAATGCAATTTTAATAATTTAAAATTGCATTCTTGTTTATTTTATATTTTTTTATTTTTTGAAAATTATTCTATGACAAATTCTTGTTCATCCATATACCCAGGTGCTATTTCATACTTGTCAAATACAATTACTACTTTTCCATCCTTATTTATATAAAAATTAGGCACTTCTTTTATTCCATTAAATCCCATATCACCCTCAAAGAAAATGTTATTTTCATCTTTTTTTCTTTCTTCTATTTGAAAATATACGCTCTCATCTATTGTTTTTTTATAGTCTTTTCCTAGTATATTGTCTATGCTTATTATTTTATTATTTGTAATATCTATATTGTAATAATAAGTCTGCGCGTATGAACTGGCCAATGATTCGTACTGATATACAATAAAAGATATCGTATTATCATTAACTGATTTAAGCTCATAATCTACCTTAACTATTATCGGTCTATAGTCTTCTTCTGTTCCTCCAGTCGCTATATATGCCTCCTTATATTCCAATGCTCTTTCTTCTGCTTCTTTTACTCTTAACTTCATTTTTTCATATATTTCATCGTTTATTTTTTGCTCAAGTTTTTTATCTGATAACCCCTCAACCTTAGGTATTTTAATTTCGGCATCTATTAAATCACTATGAATTTCATAATCTTTAAATGTCAATAATTTAGCTATACTTCCTATAATAGGAACCTTGCTGATGCTTTGGGCAAAAGATTTATTAGTATTTAAAGTTGCTATAAATATTCCTGTAAACACAATAAATACAGAGGCTGCCATTACAAGCTTTCTTGTATAAAATGATTTATTTTTACTATTTTTTTCATGATTTTTTATAGTAGAATTAACTATATTCTCTAGTTCATCAGGTATTTGTATAGAATCATACTTTTGTTTTAAATCTCTAAGTTTATTATCCATATTTACACCCCTTCGTTCATAATTATTTTAAGCTTATCTAAAGCACTGTATAATCTAGATTTAACAGTGCTTATATTACAATCTATAGTTTTAGCTATGTCTTCTATTTTCATATCTTCAAAGTACCTTAATACTACTATTGTTTTTTGATTTTCATCCAGTTTATCTATCGCTTCATATAAATCTATATTGCTATCTAGGTCATCTTCTTTACATTCATATTTATCATTTAATTCATCTATAACTATTACTCTTTTAGTTTTTCTTATATGGTTTATACTAGTGTTTATTATTATTTTGTACAGCCAAGATTTCATATAATCTATATTTTTCAATGTATTGATTGAGGATAATGCCTTGTATATAGATTCCTGAACTATATCTAATGCCTCTTGCTGATTCTTTACATACGTATATGCAAATTTGTATAAACGCTCTTGGTTATCAGTTATATACTTTACAAGTTCATTGTAATTCTTGTTTTTGCGTCTTATCATAACCATATTCCTCTCTATATTTTTATTATTTATTCTCACTATAATACTTAGACGTTTTACCAACTTAAAAAGTTTAAATTTATATATATATTTAATTTTTCATTTTTTATAATTTATAATTTATAATAGCAAAAAAAATTATAGTACCCCATATATGGAGTACTATAATTCTATTTTAATATAAGTTCAACTGGACAGTGATCTGATCCCACAACTTCTGTATGTATATTAGCTGAAATCAACCTATTTTCTAGATCTTTAGATGCTAAGAAATAATCTATACGCCAACCGGCATTATTAGCTCTAGCATTGAATCTATAACTCCACCAAGAATATACCTCTGCTTTATCAGGATTAAAATATCTATAAGTATCTATAAAACCACACTCTAAAAGATTAGTCATCTTTTCTCTTTCTTCATCTGAAAAACCTGCATTTTTTCTATTCGACTTAGGATTTTTAAGATCTATTTCTTTGTGAGCTACATTTAAATCTCCACAAACTACAACAGGCTTGGATTTTTCTAGGTTTTTAAGATAATCCTTAAAAGCATCTTCCCACTTCATTCTATAATCAAGTCTTGCAAGCTTAGTTTGAGAATTTGGAGTATATACAGTTACAACATAATAGTCTTCAAGCTCTATAGTTATAACACGCCCTTCTTTATCATGTTCCTCTATTCCTATTCCGTATTCTATAGATATAGGCTTATATTTGGTAAATATAGCCGTTCCTGAGTATCCCTTTTTTTCAGCATAATTAAAGTATTGTTCATACCCTTCAAGCTCAAGATCTATTTGCCCTTCTTGTAGCTTTATTTCTTGTAGACAAAATATATCTGCATCTATTTCTTCAAAAAACTCCATAAAATTCTTTTTAACTATAGCTCTTAAGCCATTTACATTCCAAGATATAAGCTTCATAATAATCTCCTTTTCTAAAAATTGTTTTTAATTATATATAGATTATACCAAATATTATTGTATCCAAAACAAATCAAATTTTATAAATAAAAAATGAAGCACTATATCCATAAAGGATTAGTGCTTCATTTTTATTTATTTATAATAATTCTTATCGTCTCAATTGCAATTACTGATTCTAATACCATCAATGTATAAGCATATATGTTTAATTCCTTAATATAAGGAATATGGAATGCTAAAATTAAAACAATGCCATATACACTAAACATAATCATACTTATTTTTCTATTAGAACTTACTCTTTTCTTGCATATTATTAATAATACTATAAGCAAAATTAATAATATCATAGAATGCATCATCATTGCATCTTGAGTATATACTTTAGCTAGATACTCCATTTTTTTGAAATATAAATGTTTCATAACACCAGCTTTATATCCCGATAAATACTCTAAAACAAATAGTGCTATAAATAATATAAGCTCAATTCCATATAATATAATATTAAAAATCTTATTTTTCAAAAGTCTTTCCACCTACTTTTTAGGCTCTCCTGTTTCAATTGGATTGCTAGGATCATTACTCCATCCGATCCATCCATCACTAAATATAGATATATCGTCAAGTCCAACAACATCAGCATAAGTATATATCTCAGCAACTCTCCATCCACTACCACACATGAACGATAAGTGCTTAGTTGTATCTATACCTTGTTTTTTCCAAAGATCAAGGAATTCATTTGCATTTCTCATAGTCTTGTCTATATTTCTATAATAATCTAGAGAGATAGAATCTGTTTTCCCTGCATATCCAAATATTGATCCAGGTACTCTACCCATTTTATCATGGTATGAATATCCACTTATCTTACCTATATGCTCATCCCAAGTACGATTGTCCACTAATGTGAATTTATCAGGTGTCTTTAATCCTTTTCTAGTTTCTTCCATTGTATCTATAACATCTGGATTTCCAGGTATAACTCCACCAAAATCTTCAACTGGTATAGCTTTGTTACTTGTAGTTTCTAATTCATATCCTGCCATAGTCCAAGACATTGTTCCACCATTTAAAACTCTTACATCATTAACTCCTATATATCTAAGTACTGTAGCTACTCTATATGCAGCCATCTGTTCTTCTCCTGTAATTATTACAGTATCATCTTTTGTAAATCCATATTTAAGAGCAACTTTTTTAAGAGTTTCATCATCCGCTAACATCCACATTGGAGGAGGTTCAATTTCATCTGTATCTATATGGAATGAAGTAGGAATATGTCCCTTAGCATAAGAAGTTTTTCCTTCTCCCCAACTAGCTTCAACAATTTTTATATTTTTACTATTCTCAAACGATTCTGGTTTCTTTCCATCAATAATATCTTTTGTAATTGATGCTGGTACTATCAATTGATAATTTTTATATTTTTCCATTGGTAATTTTTCATCATCTGACCATTTATTAACATCATATAAATATAAATTATTGTATCCTTTTCCTTTTAAATAATCAGCCACTTCTTTAGAATCTTTTCCATTTGCATCGTATAAAACTATATTTTTATCTTTAGTTATTCCCTTTGTTTCAAGTGCTTCATTTAAAACCTCTTCTTTATTAACCTTTTCTTTATCAACTTCAACTTTTAACCAATTAGCAGAGAAATCTACAGCACCTTTAATTCTTCCACCTCTGCTAATACCATCTAATTTCCATCCATTAAAAGCATCATTTAAGCGTGTATCTACAACTACCCAAGAATCATCTTTAAGTGCATCTTCAACCTTTTTAGTATCAACAATATTATATTTACCTTCAGAATTATTATTTACCTCTTTTTTCTTATCCTCATTCGAACATCCAACAAGCCCTAATATAAGCATCATCAGGGATAGTATAATTATAAGTGCTTTTCTCATGATAGTTCCAACTCCTCTGACTGTTTTTTGCACTAGTATATCATTATATGTTAGTTAGTGTAAATCTTTATAGTTTTTTTTTATAATCAAAATTTTTGTATAATTTTTTTTAATGATAGATATAGACAATTTATCAAGTGAAACTTATCTTCAGCTGGAGTTTGTAACTCCATCTGAAGGTTAGTTGAACTTATCCAGAAGTTGTAGAGTTCTTATCTCCAACCTGAAGAGGGTGGAGTGTTAGAACTCTTAGCTTTCGGATAAAAGATTACTAAATATTAAATTAGTAAATACACACTCATTATTATTATCCCATATATTAGTATTGTAAAAATAAATTTAGCTTACTGGAGGTAGTACAATGTTATCTAATTATGAATATGTTAAACAATCTTTAGATATAAACTTATTTTTCTTACGTATATTAAAGGAGCATGCCATATTTATTGAAGCTTCCTTACCACCTAAAAATCATGATATTGCTGAACAAGCACGTATAATTACTAGAAATCTTGAATTTCTACTTAGTGAAACAGCAAATCTATCTTATGGTATTGTATCTCTAAACAATGATATGCTTACTCAGTATACTTATGAAGCTGAAAAAGCAACATCATTTTTAACCGGTATCCCTATTAATACAAATATTACTAAGGCTGAAATGTCTCTAGATAATAAATATAATTCCCATAATATAAACCCTAAAATAGTTAATTATGTCTGCAATCTAAATAATAGTGCTATTAAAGTAGCACAAGATATAATTAAACTTAAAACTTATATACTAGACAATGTGTTATCCTGTAGACTTTTTACCGCAAATTATCCATTACTCATTGAGCATATTCTTAGGGAAGCCAAATTTTACGTAAACATCCTTAGAAAATTACAAACTAGAACTAATCCTAACACGGTAGAAACCGCTCTTAAACAAGAAGCATTTTGGAATCAGATTATGGCTGAACACTCCAAGTTCATTCGCGGTCTTTTAGATCCTTCTGAGGAAGAACTATTTAATATATCTAATGATTTTGGCAATGAGTTTGATGAATTAACGAAAGACGCATTAAATGCTGTAAACAATATATCTAAACTTCCAACACTAACAAAAGAAACTAAAGAAGCTACTGAAAAATTAAGGGATTTTAAAGCACAAGGCACAAAGGGAATACTTGACTGTAAGATAAAATCAATTATACTTCCTCTATTAGGAGATCATGTTTTAAGAGAGGCGAATCACTATCTAATATTATTAGATTCATATACACAAAACTTTAAATAAATAACAAATTTATAAAAATTCGCTTTATGCTAACGCATAGCTCATGTCGCCAACGAGTCCTACGGGCTCCGTTGCTCAAAATAGTTGCGACTTCAGTTCACTTATCAATATTATACACAAGTCGAAAACTATATAATTCCTTGTTTATAAATAAGTATCTAATTAAAAATGTGCAAATTTTATATTTTAATCTAAATATAAAATTTACACATTTTAATAGATAGGTACCTTTATGTCTATGTCCAGCATATATCTGCTTTTTTTCTTGGTACAGTTCTTAAATATTTTACATTAGGATATCCTATAACCATGCATGTTACAATTTTTTTACCATCTTTGACTCCAAGAAGATCCATAATTTTTTTGTTTTCCTCAGCTGCTTTTACAAAAAATCCACTAAAAAATGTTCCAAGACCTAAAGCATTAGTCATAAGTTCCATATTCGAAGAAGCTAAGGCTCCATTTAATGGTGAATTAGCTGTAACTATTATTACTGCTGGAGCATTAAAAAATAGTTTGTCATTTTCAATAGGATTTTTTTTATACTCTTCATACATTTTTATCCACATCTGTCCGTATTTCTTAAATGGCATAGTTTCTGGGGTTAAATTATCTAATAAGTTCTTTCCAACATTGCTCAAAGTTTGAAATGTTAAAGACTTTAATTCATCCAATCCTTCTCTTACTACTATATAAGACACATCCTGAAGATTAATACCTGTTTGAGTAAATCTTCCACTCTCTATAATTTTAGTAATTTTCTCTTCTTCTACTTCTTTATTTGTGAATTGCCTTACACTCCTTCTGAATTTTATAAGATTTAATAAATTATCAGCATCCACTGTAAATTCTTCTTTGTTATAATCCTTTACATCCTTCATATTGTACTCATCTGTTGATACAGCACCTTTGGGACATACGGCAATACAGTGTCCACACTTAATACATGTTATATTATTAACTTTTGCTTTACCATTAATCATTTGTATATCATTTGGAAAACAATCTTTAACACATTGCATACATCCTATGCATTTTCCGGAATCTACCTTAATCATATAATAATCTACTCCTTATATTTTTGACATATACATAAATAAAATTTATAATAATTTTATCTAATTGTATAATTTAATTGTTATTTATTCTGATTATATCACCATATAATTAATCGAGTCCAATTAATATTATTCATGCAATTATAACTTTTAGTTATATATAATAAGCTATAAATAACTTAATCAACAAGGAGGACAGTTATGAATTTACAACAATTACAGTATTTTAGAAAGCTAGCTGAAACTAAAAATTTTACTGCTGCAGCAGATTCAGTTTCAGTTACTCAACCAGCTTTAAGTAAAGCTATCTCTAACTTAGAGGCTGAATTGAATGTACCTTTATTTGAAAGAAATGGCCGTAATAATATTGAGATCACCTCTTTTGGCAAAGTATTTTTAAAGCATACTAACCTAGCTCTAATAGAAATCGAAAAAGGGATCAATGAATTAAAAAATATGTTAAATCCTGATGAAGCAATTATCTCAATTGCATCTACCCACTGTATTGGTACCTATTTCATGCCTTTTATAATTAGTGATTTTTTAAACTGCTACCCTGATACAAAATTTCAATTTAATCATGAATCTACACAAGAAATATTAAGAGATTTAAAACATGGCAAAATCAATTTAGGCTTTTACGATAGTATTGCTGATATTCATAACCATCCTGAGATTGAGTCCATCCCAGTAAAGAAAGAGGAGTATGTTTTAATTGTTCCCAAAAATCATCATCTTTCAAGTGAGACAGAGGTCTCTTTAAAAGACTTGAAAGATGAATCGTTTATTGTATTTTATGAAGGAAATAAAGATAAAAAGCTTTCTTATTCTGAATTCATAAACTATGCTCCAAAGATTTCTATACACCCTAACGAAGCTAGTATGCTTGGAGGGTTAGTAACTGCTGGTGCTGGTATTGCCATAGTTCCCAATACTCCATTTATTAATACAAATACTCTTTCTATTGTAAAAATAAGTGATAACATTGGATATAAAACCATTTACATGGGATGGGCTAAGGATTCTTATATGTCTGTTAGTACAAAAAAATTTAGAGATTATGCGAAATCATTAAATAAAATATAATTCTTATAATACTTTGATAAAGAATAGTTATTTATATAAATAAGACTATTGATATTTTTCAATAGCCTTATTTTATGAAATTCACTGCTAAATTCAAGTTAGCATCTATTTTTCAAGTATATCTTTAAGCTCCATTAAATTAGAAATTTCATAAGTAGGTTTTATTCCTGTTTTGTTCTCAACCTTATTAGGATTAAACCAGCACGTATCTATACCGAAATTTATCCCCCCCTGTATATCAGACGTTAAACTATCTCCTACTATTAATACCTTGCTTTTGTCAGTATATTTTATATTATTTAGAGCATGTTCAAATATTTTGGAGTCAGGCTTTGACACCTTAACCTCCTCAGATACTACTATATCCTCAAAATATTTTGCTATAATAGATTTTCTTATTCTATTATCTTGAACATCTTTAAGACCATTGGTTATTATAGTAAGTCTATAATGTTTATTTAGGCTCTCTACAAGGTCTATACTATTATCATATAAAAATGATCCTAAAGATAAATGTTTCATATATGATTTAGCAAATTCAAATTCATCAAATTCAACATTTAATTTTTCTGATAGCCTTTTGAATCTTTCAGTTTTTAACTTTTTTTGAGTAATAAGTCCCTTCTCAAGGTCTTTCCATATAACATCATTTATTTCTTTGTATACTTTCAAATGATGATTTTCATCATATTCTATATCAAATTCCAGTATAGTATTTTTAAGAGCCTCTCTCTCAGATTTCTTAAAATCAAATAAAGTCTCATCTGCATCAAATATTATAATTTCGTACTTCATAGTAATCCTCCTAATGTAGTTAATTCCTTTTATAGTAACATAAAAAATTTTTATAAATTTCCGCGTTCTGAATAATTTAACATGTTTTAATATTCTAGGTTAATTTAAGATTTCCTAGTTCATACTTGTTATCAACTTTTGCATTAATTATAAGCCCTATAAGAAATATGACTCCACCTATCATCTTTCCTTTAGAAAAAATATCTAAGTATATATAATCTATAATAGCACTTGTAAGTATTTGTCCTATAAATCGAAGTATAACTATATAAACCGCTGGTACTCTAGGAACTATAATATTAGACATATATGTTGTTAAAACTCCTATAAAACCTCCTATAAAATACGGTAGTGGAATAGATTTTATATTCAAGAAAGATGGCATAGACTCCATCATAATACCACACAATATAATAGAAGATATTATACCCATTAAATAATTTATAATAACTCCATTTATCATGCCTTCCCTTTTAGCAAGATTTCCATTTAACATCATATTTATAACTATTGTTATCCCAGCTAGAAACGATAATAATATATATCTCATCTTACTCCCCCTTACATAATAACCATAACTATTATTCCAAGTGAGATTATCAAAAATCCTAATAGTTTTTCTTTCTTCACTCTATTGACTGGCATTCCAAATAATCCAAAATGCTCCACCAAGCTAGACATTACAAGTTGCCCAAATAAACTCACTCCTATAGCAAGTGTTATTCCTATTTGAGGTATACTTATATTGTTTAAAAGTATAGTTATAACACCTAATATCCCTGGTATCAAAAGTATAAGCGGTACTTTCTTTATATTTGGAAGTCTATTTTTCTTTATTATAGATATAGTTATAATCAATACAAATGCTATTACATTAAATATTAAAGTGCTCATATAAGGCCCTGTTATATTAGCTAGCATACCATTAAAAAAAACCATTATAGCAAGTACAACTCCATTTATAATAGCTAAGTTTTTATACATATATAACTTCCTCCTTTGCTTTACAATAATTTATAAATATGATAACTTATTTATATTAATCGATACATGACATATGTCATTTTTAGGAGGTTTTATGAAAAAAATTTTAAATAATGACCTTTTAAACAATTATATTACTAAGCATAATTTAGAAACTATATTTAATGAAGATTTATTAAAACACGCGCAACTTCATTTTTATCTAAAAGGGGAATATATATTAAATACAGACTTTAATCTTGAATACTACTATTTGATTGTCGATGGAAAAACAACAGTATCTTACCTTTTAGAAAACGGTAAATCTATACTTTTAAAGTTTTATGATGCATTTAATACTTTAGGTGATATAGAACTTTTAAAAAATATTCCTATATGCTGCAACGTCCAAGCAATAGAAGATTCATATTTGATAGCAATCCCGATAGATATAATCAAAAACGAATATTTTCACAATACAAAATTTTTACACCACCTAATAGATTCTTTAAGCGAAAAGCTTTACGCAACCTTAAATAATAGTTCATACAATCTTACCTATCCCCTTATAAATAGACTGTCTAGCTATTTGGTTGAGTATATAACTGATAAAAATTATATAATTTTAAGTTCATCATTCAATGAAATTGCTCAATTCTTGGGAACAACTTATAGGCATTTAAATAGAACTTTCAAAGAGCTTGAATCAAGGTCAATTATAAAGTGTGAAAATAAAACAGTATATATATTAGACAAGGATACACTTCTAGAATTATCTAAAAATGATTATATAAAATCACTTTAATCCTAAAAAAGTTAACGCATATAAAAAAAGCCTACCGTTCCTTGTGAATCAAGGAAAAGTAGGATTTTATATATTTACGCCTTTTTAACAACACTAGACTTTAATTTCATAGCTCC
This sequence comes from Tepidibacter mesophilus, assembly GCF_002724055.1. Classification (GTDB taxonomy): domain Bacteria; phylum Bacillota; class Clostridia; order Peptostreptococcales; family Peptostreptococcaceae; genus Tepidibacter_A; species Tepidibacter_A mesophilus. The sequence continues at coordinate 19,427 of NZ_BDQY01000008.1, forward strand.
AAAACCATCAATCTTACACTCGATATCATGCTCTCCATCAGATGGGTCATGAATTAAACGTATATTTTTTACTTTTGTACCTATCTTTATACTTGATGAACTTCCTTTTACTTTAAGGTCTCTGATTACTGTTACAGAATCACCATCGTTTAAGATATTTCCATTTGAATCTTTAATAACTTTTGTATCTTCATTTTCTGATTCTAAAGTCCATTCATGAGCACATTCTGGACAAACAAGAAGACTTCCATCTTCATAAGTATATTCTGAATTACATTTTGGGCAATTTGGTAAACTAAGCATTATTTATTCCTCCATTCATTATTGTTAATTCTAATATATAAACATTATTTTCAGTTTCTTTTTTATAAAAACATATATCAGTTCCTTATCGGATTATATACTATCATAGTTTTCTAGTATTGACAAACCTTTAATATCTAATTTGATTCCGCCCATTTTCCTTTGCCTCGTAAAGTTTTTTGTCCGCTTCAATGATTGCATTCGATATCCTATCTATATCATATTTAGCCATACCCGCCGAAAATGTAAAGTTTAAATCATGTTCATTATCGGCTATCTTCTTCCTGAATGCCTCCAACTTTATAAATACCTTATTCAAATCATCATCCTGAATAAACATGGCGAACTCCTCTCCTCCATATCTACATACCATATGATCTTTAAAAAAAGATTTAAATTCAGCTCCAAAATAGCTCAGTACCTTATCACCTTCAACATGACCAAATTTATCATTAATCTCCTTGAAATTGTCAATATCGATTATTACAAAAACTCCGCCAATTACATTGCTTTCAATTTTCTCCATAAAATACCGTCTATTATAAATCCCAGTCAACTTATCCGTAGTTGCTAGAATTTCAAGCTGTTTTTTTGCCTGTTCCGATTCTGTTATATCATTTACAACATAAATTCTACCTCTGTTACTTTTCATTTCTATAACCTTGAAACTGTATATCTTGTCATATATTTCGTACTTACTTCTATTTAGCTCAAAATCATAATCATTCAATTCTCTAATCAAGTGAATAGATTCTCCAGCCATTATGTTTTCAAGAGATGGAAAAAACTGTTTTGACGCTTTATTAAAACTTATAAGCATACCCTTCCTGTCGACAACTAAAACAGCTTCATCTACAGCATTAAATACCATTTCATGAGTAATAGGTGTTAAAAAAAGTATATCATACCTAAAAAGTCCAACTCCAATTAAAAGACCCATAAATATATATGAGAATGGCAGTAAGTCAATATATGCTGGTCCCAATCCCAAAATATAAACAATAAAAACCACCGCCGGTATTGTGACTCCTATAAGCATAAAAAAAGCCCTTTTTCTATAGTCTCCTTTTGACCTTTGAGATTTTGCAACAAAAACCACAATGCTGTATATATGTGAAAAGCATAATGCAGCCACCTGAACAGAATACCAAATGCCTTTTTCCAATTTCAAAACATTAAATCCTAATGAAGACTCAATGCTAACTGAAGTATAATAAAGCAAGTGATAAAAATTTGTGCTTACAAAAACTAAAGTTGCAGTATTAACCGTAATCATCAAGCTCAATACATATCTATTAGCCAGTTTTCTCTCATCTGTATACTCACTTGCAAACAACATAATAAAAAATTCGTCTACTCGCTAACGCGGTGACTCATGTCGCCAACGATCCTTCCAGGCTCCGTTGCTCAAAAATAGTTGCAAGTGTAGCTTTCTCAATAAGTTATCCACAAAACAAAAAATGATATAATTTCCTATAGAATAAGAAAAGGATAAAAAGCTACTCCTATATATTCAATTCTTACCCAAAAATACATCTTTTCTACAGTATCACTTAATAACTCAAACGTATAACCTAAAGAATGCAATGTCATGGCCATTAAAATAATAGAAAACGCAAAAGCTCCCGGTATTTTTTTTCTTTTAATTGCATAAATAGCTAGATTGCTAAGAAATATTGAAGACATAATTAGCAGAATACTTAATAAAGCTTGGTTCATCAATCATTCTCCTTTAGACTCATTTTAAAGAAATATTTGAGTCCATTATATCAAAACTTTCTAACTATTTTATTGTAAATTTAGTTAAATTTGTATCTATAGTACGTTTCAGTGTAATAGCTATAACTATATTCTTTATTTGTAATATAATTTTTAAGATAACAAAGCAACCGCCTTTTATTCATTTATAATTAACGATGTAATATAGTAATACCCTGATGGTGATTTTTCTTCTTCTTCTTTATCAAAGGTATATTTTAAGTCTTTCTCAAAATGTCTTGCAGCTACCCATAAATGGCAGATTGCAATACCCATATCAATTTGATTCATCTTCTTGTACATTATAGCTTTAATGAAATTTGATTTCACACAATAAACATTGATTTTATAATTATCTATACTAAAAAACCACGGTTGGCTATTGGTTGCAGATGGAGCAAGACGAGCTAATTCTATAAGTTGATCTTTTCCATTAGTATCTCTAATTTCTTCAATACTCTTTCTTTTAAATTGTGATATGTCTTTTCTATGTAGGGTCTCTGCTGGATTTCCAAAGGCTAAAGCAATTACATATTCTAATTCAGATTCATTTACTATTCCTTTCTTAGGTTGTGCCATCCCAACCCAACAACTTCCTATTCCATTAGCCGAAAGAAATAAATCTACTTGTTGAATCATAAAACCTGCATTTGTTAGGTATCCTTCTTTATTTTCAGATGATACTAAAATATAATAAGGGGCTTTAATAGGAAGTAAGCTTTTAACAGACTCCTGTGTCACAATTTTCATTTCAATTTTAATATTTTCATACATAGGTTTTACTGTATTCATATAAGTTGAAATATCTTCAATTGTCTTTTCATCAACTGGTGTTAAATCATATTTTCTAACAGACTTTCTTTTAAATATAACATCGTAAAAATCATTATGTTTCATTTTTTATCTCCTTTATTTTGGATTTAAATAAATTGATAGCATATTATACCATTATTATTGCCTTAGTTATAAAAATAATTACTTCAAATTATATCAATTACATAAGTTTACCGCTCTTGTTTCTTTCAAAGATTGTACCTGATTACATTATTTTAAGAATGAGAAAAGAAGTCAAAAACGTTCCTTTTGACTTCTGCTATACACACATCATAACAATCCTCAACAATATGATAAATTGAGAAAATTTAATATTATAATTTTATTTTTTACTTTCTTAATCTATATCTGGCATAATATAGACAATTTGTTGTATACGTACAAAGAAAGTTGTGTCATTACCATGAGGTTTTACAACAATATGATCAGGCTTCACATCTACTAATATTCCCTGCAAATTTCCTCTAACGGTCTCAATAACTACTGAACGATCTATAACCATTTTTAATGCTTCAATAACAAAGGGATCTATTACTGTAGTATAATTTGTCGTCATTATATTATGTTTTTGCATCATTGGATTCCTATATGGCTGATAATACATTTTTTATACCTCCTATTTGTGGAGTTTTACTTCATTACATATTATGATTATATTAGAGGTAGGGTTACCGTTTTAAAGTAGTCTCGTATGTCGCTAATAGAACCACTTAGGTCAGCCTCCTTTGTTGTACGTTGTGTGGACGGAGAATCATAATCTTTTTCTGCTTCCTTTGCAAGCCTATTTGCCTCTTCGTCACTTATATCTTGGTTTGATCTTATTTCAACTGTAATCTATTAAATTTTATCTATTTACCAATCTATCTGAAATGATATAACGAATAAAAAAAGAACCTGATTATATCAAGTTCTAATTGTTATATTTCATATGATTTTTATACGAACTAGTATTTAACACTTAATAAACAAAGTGCTCCTGCACTAGCTTTATGACCTACATCATTCATATCCTTAGATTTAAAAGCTTTCTCAATTGTATTTATAGGTAATTGACCAAGACCCACTTGAATCAGTGTACCTACTATTACTCTTTCCATATTTAATAAAAATCCATTTGCTGTCATAGTAATAATAATTTCATTTTTAGTTTCTCTTATATCAAGAGAAACTATTTTTTTATTTGATTTTCTTGTTTTCTTATTAGTAGTAAAAGCTAAGAAATCATGTTCTCCTACAAGGTCCTTTGCAACTTTTTTCATTTTATCTACATCTACTGTTTGATTCATTAAGTTAACGTATTGTCTCTCAAACAAAGGGCGATTAGGAGCATCTTTTTTCCATAAGCGATACTCATAAGTTAAGCTTTTCATTAAATATCTACTATGAAACCTTTCATCAGCAGTTTCTACTGATAATATAATAATATCATCAGTTAAATATTTTTCGAAATAATCAAAGATTTCTTTTTCATTTAAGCGACTATCTGGTGCTGTAAAATTAACAATTTGTCCTTTAGCATGTACCCCAGCATCAGTACTAACTGCACTAATAACTTCTACTTCTTCTTCATAAAGCTTTGATAATATTAATTCTAACTTTCCTTGAATACTCTTTTCTAATTTACCTTTTGATTTATTATACCCTATATAGTTTCTACCATCATAAGCTATCATCATCTTATAGTTTTGCATTTGAATCCTCCTTTTTCTAAATACCAATCAGTACATTTTATCATAGATTAAAATAGGTTTATATATGTAAATTTCATTATTAGAAATACTTTATACTATTTTCTCTCTTTAGAAAGAGATCACTTATTTCACCTAATTATACAGTCTCCTTGTTAAAATCATTCATTTGGCTTGTTTTCAAAGAAGACTCAGTTATTTGTGATACGGTTCTCCGTACATACTACAACATAGGTTTTTTATTTTAAATTTGTATTTTGCTTATAATAATTTACCACCTTACGCCGTTAATACGATTAACATATATTGTTTTATAAGATTTTGAAAAAAAGACTACTTCATACGCAAAGTTTTTGAACTCAGTTATAAAGTAGTCTCATATATAATTTATTTAATATAACCTCTTAGGTCAGCACTGTTAATCACTCTATGCATTTCTTCTTTATTAACTCCCGTGAAAATCAAATTATACGATATATTGTTAATATCGGTCGTAGCAATAATCCCTTCTTCTTCCTTTAATATTGTATATTTAGTACCATATGGAGTCGTATACTGCCCTTTACGAACTGCATCTGTTACTGTTACAACTGTGCTGTCTTCAGGCTGATCTTGTGTTGCTATTGTCACATCCAGCGATCGATTATTTTTCGCATTTGACTTATAGCTAATATAGATATTATGATTATTATTAAATGAGTTCTGAACCATTATATCTTTTTCCATTTGAAAATCTTTTGGGATATACAAAGGTAAAATAACTTTTATACCTATAGTTTCTTCAACCTCTTTTATGCTAGAGAATGTTCTTAGTTCAGCCTCCTCCGTTGTACCTTGTGTGGACGGAGAATCATAATCTTTTTCTGCTTCCTTTGCAAGCCTATTTGCCTCTTCTTCACTTATATCTTGGTTTGATCTTATTTCAACTGTTGTTTTTTGATTATAAAATTTGAAGTTTTTAAATATGCCTGTTCCATAAACTGCTGTTACACCTATAGTTAACATTAAACAAGCTGCTACGATTCCTGATTTCTTTATGTTCTTTCTCATACACCCTTGTCCTTTCTTATTCTGCTTTATAATCCTTTTTGCGAAAATCTTACTATCTTCTATTGCATAAGGTAATGGTTTTACCTCCGATAGTTTTTCAAGTTGTCTTTCAACTTCTGATATATCCATTTGGTCGATAGCCTCATCAAGTTTACTATTTATAGTTTGAAATTCTGGAGTCTTTTTTAAATTTTCTTTCATTAAACATCCTCCTTTTGATTAAGATTGAGCTCATATCCAATCACTTAATATATGTCATTAGTATTCATCTGTAACAAATTTTTCTTTAACTACATGATGTGTTACTTTTTTTATTTCACGTCTTAATCGCACATACCTCATACGTAAGCTTGCTTCATTTATATTGAGTATTTTAGCTATTTCTTTATAACTTTTATTTTCAACATAATACAGTTTATAAAGTTGCTGCTTTTCTTTTGAAAGCAGTAATAATACGTTATCTACATACTGACTTTCATCAATCTTGCTGTCATAAATCATTATGAGTTTTTCATATAAGTCTGTTTCTTTACTTGATATTTCTATATTAATGGAAGTTTCCTTTAATGTTTTTTTAAGATTTTTCCTTTTAAAATTAGCTCCTAAAAATTTTGCTGTTTGATAAATGAATCCACCTATATTTTCATGATTTTGCAATTCCTCTATACGATTGTAGACGATAACAAATACTTCTTGAGTAAGATCTTTAGCATCTTCTATATTTCCTATGGAATAATAGAGATATTTTAAAATTTTTGAATGATATCTTTCACATAATGTGATAAAAAGCTTATCCAGAATAGCTCACCCCTCTCTATTTTGTTTATGTTCATATTTGCTAATTGTAACATTTATTTAATAACAGTTTGATTAGTATTATTAATTAGTACAGTTATAAATTGATAGTCTCCCAATAAAATTCTCTTTTTATCGTTTTCTTTTTTTTAGCATAATTATGTTATAATTGTAATAAAAACACATTTATACTTAATAAAAGTGATATGTTTTAGTAGATTTAAGATAATTTATGTTACTTATAATAAGATATTTGCATGTAAAAAAAGAAAATCTCCTTGTGTTTAAATGAGGGTGACACGTAATAATTAACAAGGAGATTTTATTATGTTGTTTAATAAAAATAATAAACTAGTTTTATTCGATATATAACAAATTAACCGTATATGATTAATTAGCATTAAGGAGGAGATTATTATAGCTATTATTGGAATAGATTTAGGAACAACAAATAGTTTAGTTGCTATATGGAAAGATGGACAAGCACAAATTATACCAAATGTTCTAAAAAAACATTTAACACCATCGATTATAAGTGTTGATGAGAACAATGAAATTTTAATTGGAGATGTAGCAAAAGAAAGACTTATTACTCATCCTGAATCAACAGTATCTAACTTTAAAAGATTTATGGGATCATCGAAAAAGTTTAATCTAGGAACTTATACCTTTACACCCGAAGAATTATCTTCATTTATCTTAAAATCTTTAAAAGAAGATGCAGAAAAATATATATGTGAAGAAGTTATAGAAGCAGTTATCAGTGTTCCTGCTTATTTTAATGATGCTCAGCGAAAGGCGACTAAAAGAGCAGGTGAACTTGCAGGGCTCAAGGTTGAAAGGTTAATTAGTGAGCCAACAGCATCTGCTATAGCCTATGGACTTCATCAGGAAAATGAAGACACACAGTTCTTAGTATTTGATTTAGGTGGAGGAACCTTTGATATATCAATACTAGATCTTTTTGAAGGTGTAATGGAAGTAAAAGCTATCGCTGGAGACAATTATTTAGGTGGTGAAGATTTTAATAAACTGCTTGTTGATTATTTCCTACAAGAAAATGATTTAGATTTTAATGTATTAGATAAAAAGACGTTATCAGCTTTATGCAAACAGGCTGAGCTTTGCAAAAAAGCATTATCAGAACAAGAAAAAGCAAGTATGATTTTAACTATAAACGAGGAATCTTTTGAAACTGAAATCGATAGAAATAAATTTGCAAAAATATGTTCAGATATATTTTTAAGGTTACGTCATCCCGTAGAAAGAGCTCTTAGAGATGCTGACATATCACCAGCAGAAATTGATACAATTATCTTAATTGGCGGAAGTTCAAGGATGCCTTTGGTGAGATCCGTAGTTAGCAAAATGTTTAATAAATTACCATATTCTAATATAAATCCAGATGAGACAGTAGCCTTAGGGACAGCAATACAAGCAGCTCTAAAAGAAAGAAATTCTGATTTGAAAGAATTAGTATTAACAGATATATGTCCATATACTCTTGGAGTGGAAATAGTAAATAATTTAGGTAAAGATAATTACGAATCAGGATATTTTCTACCTATAATTGAAAGAAATTCGCCAATACCAATAAGTAAAGTTGAAAGCTTAGCAACTATTAGGGATAATCAAACCAAGATGGTAATCAAAGTATATCAAGGTGAAAGTAGACGAGTTGAAAATAATATAAAGCTTGGAGAATTAAAGATTTCAGTACCACGTGGAAAATCCGGAGAACAAATGGTAGATCTTAGGTATACATATGATATAAATGGGTTATTAGAAGTAGAAGCTACTTTGCTAAGTACAGGAGAAAAGAAATCATTAATAATTCAAAACTCCGAAAATTTAATGTCAGAGGAAGAAATAAAAAAGCGTATGTTAGAGCTTAAAGATATAAAAATTCATCCAAGAGATAAAATTGAAAATAGGTTGTTTTTAGCTAGAGGAGAAAGATTATATGAAGAATCACTTGGTGCGAAACGAGAATATATAGCAACTTTATTGGATAATTTCGAAAGAATTCTTTTGACCCAAGATCCTAAGCTTATAGAGAAAAACTTAAAGTTATTTTCTGAAAAATTAGATGAATTGGAGAAGTATTATTAATTATGAATTGGTGGGAAATTTTAGATATACCATATGATAGTGATTTAAAGACTATAAAAAAAGCCTATGCAAAATTATTAAAAATATACAATCCTGAAGATGATCCTGAAGGGTATCAAAGGCTTAGGGAAACATACGACACAGCTATAAAATATGTTAAGAATAATAAACAACAAGATTTGCATATTGGCTTAGTTGAAAATATTAATGATGAAGTAAGCATTGTGGAAGATAAAGCAAATATAGATAAAAAAATCATTGAAAGACAATATCAAAATATTAATAATAGTTATGACCAGCACACTAGTAATGATGTAAATCTACAAATAGAAGAATTTTTAGATAGGCTAAATGAACTTTATAATGATAATTCCTTAAAAAGTGATATTAATGCATGGGAAAAATTATTAAACAATAATGTAGTTTGGAATGTCTCTAGTTCACTTATTATAGAAGATTATATATTTGAATTTTTATTAAATCATGAAGATTTGCCTCTAAATATATGGTATATATTAAATTATCATTTTAATTGGACTAATAAAGAAAGAATGTTATATGAAAAATATGATGAACAATCAGTTGAAAAAGTTCTTAAAATCCTACAAAATATTGGTCAAATTAAATATGAATATATAAAAGAAATAGATCCAAATTTTATTGAAAAATATTTATCATTATATAGTCAAGGTTGTGAGGCATTAAAAACTAGAGATTATTACCAAGCTCAAGAATCATTACTTGAGGCTTATAAAATATTTAATCATGATGAAGAATTATTGAAAATATTAGGACAATTCTATTATCAGTTTAGAGATTTAGAAAAATCATTGGAATTCTTTGAATTAGCTTTTAAAATAGATTCATTTGATTTAAGGATGAATTTGTTTATTGGAAGTATTTTAACAAATATGGGGCGTTATTCAGAAGCATTACCATATATTGAACCATATTTAGCTTCTGCTCCTGATAATGAATTAGCATTAAATAATATAGGATACTGCTATTATTTTACGGACAACTTAGTAAAGGCGAGAGAACGATTTAAAAGACTTATAGAACTTCAACCTAATAATAGAGTAATAAAAAAATATCTAAGCAATATAGAGGCAAAGTTAGAAGGAAATAATGTTAAGACGTTAAAAGTAAGAAAGTATAACCCTAGGATGAAAAAGGCTATTAAGAAGAAAAAAGTTATAAAGAAGAAAAAACAAAAGCCAAGAACAGAAGCTTCTATGGAAAAAGCAAGATTCAAACTAATTATAATTTACCTAATAGCAGCAGTTATAGCCTTTAAATTATCTTTCATGTTTCAATCACCAGATAATAATAATGATACTAAAAAAAGTATAGAATTTCAAAATGATAATAAAAATGAACTTCTTAATGAAGATGAGACAGTTTTTAAAACAATAAGAACTATGGAAGATTTGCGTAAAGTAGACTACTATATTAATGTAAGGCTATATTTAGATGAGGTGAAACCAACAAAGTATTTTAAAATATCAGAGGAATTCAACGGTAAGAATATACTATCAAAAAAAGAAATTGAGGACAATAAGCTTCAGGAAAAGATTGAAAGTAGGATATATGTAGGAATTTTTGATACGGGTTTTATATTATTCGCGGATAAAAACTATGCTCTGAATAAAAAGATTAAATATAAATTAGAAGGAGCTATATGTGCAATTGATAGCAACACTTATGAAAACATTAAAACACAAAATAAAAATTACAAATTTGGGGAACACGGAATATATATAGATTGCTCCCAAAAAGAAGTTGAAAGGTTAAAAAAACATAATGAGTCTTTAGAGGTACATAATGGTACGAGGATTAAAGTTGTCAAGACATTAAAGGAACTTGAAGAAAGCAATTCTGTATTGTTACATCATATATATTTAAAAAATATTATACCTCTTAATATTTACGTTTATGTTGATGAAAATGGTAAATTCGATTTTCGTAAAAAAGAAGAACTTAATGAAAAGAATTCTAAGAACAAAACATATACTAAAGCATTTGTTGGCCAACTTGAAGGGAAAAATATTATGTTTATAGATAATAATTTTTCAATGAATAATGCAGATAGTAATATGGAATATACTATTGAAGGCTACCCGTACAGATTTACAGTAGAAGAAGTTATACATTTACCAACTGAGAAGGGACAAAATGTTGATTCAGTGGAGATTGAATCACATTTTATATATAATCCAAATTAAAAGAAATAATTATTAGCATATAAAAAGCAACTGAATTGTATACTATAGGGTGCTACCAACACCCTATTTTTATTTTGCTTATTTATTATACTTATATTGCATATGTTATTTCATTATTTTTGAGTATCTTAGATACTTGACTAATATTCTGCAGTCCATATCCAATTCAAGTAACTAATATAATAAAATATTTGATTTTATTTAAAAGATTTTATAAATTTTTGGATTTTACTTATGATCCCTTTCTCTTGTTCTTTATTTAATAAACTATCTATCCATTCTTCTACTTCTTTTTCTGTGAGCTTCTCTAAAATTTCTATATGAGGTGATAGTCCATCATGGCATTTAGAAGAAAAATTACTATCCCAGCTTCTACGTCCCTTTATGTTATCTTCCTTCATAACAATGATAGGACATCCTTTAAGCTTTGGAAGATACTCTGGAGGCATTTCTCCAAAGATCATGTTTCTTAAATTTGATTTTTCTTCTTGTCCTTTTATTGCAAGATAAGTTTGATAAGAACAATGAGCTTCTATTGTATATACTTTCTTAGGATAAAAAGTCCCTATAGCAGTATTATAAATTTCCTCATTAAAAATGTAATCTTTAAGTCCATAATCATTATGCCAGCCTTTTTTATATAACTCTGCTTCTAATAATGTAAAAAGATAAAAACAGTTATGAATGTCATGAACCTTCATCCAAAAACCTTTTTTTGTTTCTGGCGCTAATAATAATACCTTAAAATCATAACAAGCATCATGTACAAATGTTACATATACTATAGATCTTATATATGGCTCTAAAAGTTCTAATTTTTGATATAGTTTCTTTTCTCTCAAATAATAACGGCTTTCCGAAGTTCTTGTAATAACAGCCATAATTGCAAGTGTTAATAGCTCACTTCCATGATAAGCCTTAACTTCATTTGGGAAGTTTTTAAATAGTATATTCCAATCTACATTATTTATATCTGGCATTTTAGTTATACATTCTGCACTTAAATTAATCACTTTTTCAAATAAATCTATTAAATTATTTTCTATATCAAATACATTATTACTTTCAATTAATGCTCCACAAAAATGGGCAGTCGCACATGCCTTTGATATATCCATTTTGTTTAAAAAACTACCTAATATTTTTAATACATCCGCTACAACATTAGGATTTTCCTCAGTATATTTATATAATTTTTGAAACCTTTCATTTTCATAAAGATTCTTAATTTGTATAGCTTGATTTTCTTTGCAAGGCTCCTTACACCATTCAATATAATCGGATAAAACTTCGTTCAATCAAATCACCCCTAATTAATTTTCTTTTCATTGGTATCTATAATATATACATCGTCACCGACTCGAATATCTGAACCGTTTACTATACCAACTACAATACGGCTTACTGTTTTATTAGGCAAAAGCTTATCATCCTAGTTATATCAACAATTCAAAAAAAACACCTTTATTTATGGTACGGCTCACCGTACCTGCTACAACTACGATTTTTTATAACATTAAAATTTAGTCTCTTTTTAACCAATACCACTAGTTTTACAGATATTCTATAATCCTAAATTTACAAGGGGCATTTACTTCTAATTCAACTTTTCAACCCAATACAGTCTTGCTAAAATACACTTTCATTTTACAAGTTTACCTAGCTTGTACACACTTTCCACATTGAATAATGTTTCTATATTTACAATTGGATTTTCATTTAGTACTAATATATCTGCCTTTTTACCAACTTCAATACTTCCATATTCTTTTTCTATTACTAATAATATAGCAACTTCTGAAGTAGTAGTTTTAATTGCATCCATAGGAGTCATTCCATTTTCAATCATTAATTTAAGTTCATATGATGTTTTTCCATGAATGTTACAAGGTGTTCCAGCATCTGTTCCACATGCAATTTTCCCGCCTCTTTTGTATGCTTTAACAAAACTATTGCAATGACTTTCTAACACTCTTTCTGTTTTATCAAATACATCCTTTAAAACTCCACCTTCAATACCAGCTTGCTTTATAAAATGTAATGCTGAAAGTGTTGGCACTAAAAAAGTTCCTCTTTCAATCATTAAATCAATTATCTCGTCTGTTAAAAATATTCCATGTTCAATTGAATCTACACCTGCCATTACTGCATCTCTTATTCCGATTTCGCCTTGAGCATGAACTGCAACTTTTCTGACCGCCTTATGAGCTTCCTCTACTATTACTTTCATTCCTCAAAATTTCCAATTCCATTAATTAATGTGGCTCCTCTGAATAATGTTCTATTCATTTATCTATCTTCTCCTTTATAGTTAAATATGCATTTTAATGCTCATTGTTTATTCAAAAAGGAACCACACTCTTTTAATAAGACTATCTTCAATCTCATATATTGCAACTGCTTTCACTATTTCATCTGATATAAGTCCAGTTACATGCTCATGGTCAATTACTTTGTTTCCAATCACAATACGGTTTACAAGTTCTGCATGTACTTTTAAAACCTCAAACCTTTCATAATACTTTTCCTTTAATGTTTCTTTTCCCTTAAGCATAACAGTATTATCGATTAAATTATAAATGGTAATATCATCAGAATATGTAGATATAAAACCTTCTAAGTTATGTGCATTATAGAAGTCTAATTGATTTTGTACTATTTTTTCGCAATTCATTCCAATCCACTCCTTTTCATTAAACTAAATATATCTATTGCTCTCCTATAGTTTTATGGTAAAATAATATAATTAATTTATGTTTTATACAAGTACAAACATTTATGATATATAGTATCAAAAAACATACTATGGAGGTAAATATAAGAATGCGAGAAAAACTATTAACTACACATAATTGTCCCACTACCCTTGCTCAAAATTTAATCTCTGGAAAATGGAAAATATTAATCATATGGCATTTAAAAAGCGAAGTAAAAAGATTTAATCAGTTGCAAAAGGATATGCGTCAGGTAAGACAAGCCTATCTTACAAAGCAATTACGAGAGCTTGAACAAGATGGGCTTATTCATAGAGAGGTGTATAAGGTAGTTCCTCCAAAAGTTGAATATTCTTTAACCCCAATTGGTAAAAAATTATTACCTGTTTTAATGGAACTTAGAAAATGGGGTGTGGATTATATGGATTCTATCAATAATAAATGATATTTAAATAATCTTTAGTTTTTGGCAAAGATTATCTGATGAACTCTTTATCTTCTATTCTAAATTTGTATTTGAGTATACATTATTGCCGATTCATTTACTGCTGTATTTTCTAAAACAACTTACTTTGTTTCTAATATCTTGCTAATTCAAAAACCGCCGTTACTTATGGTATGGTTCACCGTAACCACTCTAAATGAGGTTTTTCCATTTTATTATTCTGTATGCATTCTACACAAATATGGCATAGTTCTAGAGTAATATTTTGAAATCCGTAGTATGACTGCGGAGGCTTTGAATGTTTTATCTCCCTGAAACTATTGGTGACATATCATCGTAGTTAAGTGGTGGTATTGGATATGCTAGAGTTGATTATGAAAAGCTTTGTTGCTATCTATATAATTAGATTAACTTTAAAACATAATCTTTTTATTCATTATTTAAAGATTTCAATAAAGTTAATTTGTCTTGATATTGAAATCAAAAGCAAACAAAAGGATGCCCCATCCTGCAAAGATTAGCATCATTTTGTTAATATCTTGGTTAAAATCCAATGGCCCTAAAACAAAATAAAAGTTACTTAATCATTAATAAGTATTGACTAAAAGTATAAACGGGTATATTATAGATAAATACAGTCTGTAATGTCTGATTAATGATACATGGAGGATTAGTATGAAATATACCAAAGCTACTAATTATGCATTACATATAGTTGCATATATGGTTAAGTATGATAAAAGAGATAATTTAAGTTTGCATCCTTTGGCAAGCCATTTAAATATTTCGCCCAGTTATTTGTCAAAGATTTTAACACAGTTAGTAAAAGCTAATATAATTCAATCAACCCCCGGTGTAAATGGTGGTTATGTTTTACGTAAAAACAAAGAAGATATTTCACTTTTTGATGTAATTCAGGCAACTGAAGGAAGTAGTCCTATGTTTACTTGTGAAATGGATGAAAATCACGCGTGCAAAATCCAAGAAGCAATGGAAGAAGCGGAGAATGCAATGGAAACTTATCTTAAAAATAAAAAACTATTTGATATTATATAAAAACACCTTAATTTCATAGGTGTTTTTATACTCTAATTATAGATAAGTACAGTCTGTAATGTATTTGATTTAAATAATTATATTCCTGTTATAAATAGCTTATTAACAGTATTTATTTTAAATTAAGATTTATGTTAATAATAAAATTATAAAAATTTTAAAGGAGATGTTTATATGTCAGAATTTTGGGAAAAAAGTTTTGCAGAAAAGCAAGCAATGTGGGGGGTTGAGCCATCAAGCACTGCAATTATAGTGGCAGATTACTTTGCTGAAAATAATCTAAAGGATATCTTAATACCAGGTATTGGATATGGAAGAAATGTAAAACCATTTATTGATAATAACATGGAAGTTACAGGAATTGAAATTTCTCAAACAGCAATTAATATAGCAACGCAAAATGGAATTAATAATAAAATTTATCATGGGTCAGTATCAGATATGCCTTTTGAAAATAAACTTTATGATGGTATAGCTAGCTTTTCGCTTATTCATTTGTTAAATGAAGATGAAAGAAAAAAATTTATTAATGATTGCTATAACCAATTAAAACCAGGTGGATATATGATTTTTACCTCCGTTTCGGAAAAAGCTCCAATGCACGGTAATGGCACAAAGCTTGCTGAAAATTATTATGAAACAGCGTATGGGGTAAAACTGTTTTTCTATGATTCTAAGTCTATAGAGAAAGAGTTTGGAAATTACGGGCTTGTAGATTTTGTAGAAATTGATGACATATATAAGGATAATCCAGATAAACCTCCGGTAAACTTTTTAATGATAAAATGTAGAAAAGAAATATAAAGCTGATAAAGTTCTCAAATAAAATCATAGAATATAAAACCTATGATAGATTAATCATGTAAGAAAATAATATACTATAATAAAATGAAAAATAGCCTTAGGCTAGTTATATAAATACCTAAGGCTATAAACCTCCGTTACTTATGATACGGTTCACCGTATCGATGTAACTGCGGTTTCTTTATCAATAACATATATTAAAAAAACTTGTCACAAGCTAAGCCCTATCTATTGATATTTTTTTAACCCAATTCTGTATCTTGTTTTCCCTTACAGTCCTATTTTGCACAAATGAAATTTATCTACTAGAACCTATATCACTGCTCTTATTAGTTAAACCTTTGTTCATACTTATTAAGTACATAATTTATAGATTCTTCTAAGTTAGTATGAGTTTCATTTGTTATACAAAAATGGGAACATAGCACATCCCCAACTTCAGATAATAAGTCAATTATTCTAACCTCTACCCTTGCATCTATTCATTTATCTTTTTTTAATTGTGTATAATTAAAGCATTAAAACCCAAGTTGTTCATCAATTAAAACAATTTCCATATCAATATCATTCATTTTTTTAAAGTGGATGATCATGCCATTACAAATCCGGTCTGGACTGGAACAATCATAACAGCGATTTCCCTTTTGAGCACAAGGTGTTCTTAGTTGTAATCTCATAGCATTTTGAGGCGCTACAATATTTCGAACACGCCAGATGGCATCTTCAAGTGTGGGAACAAGTTTATTAATTCCAGTAACAAAATAAACCTTTTTATGGCCAAATATAGATCCAGCCACACGATTACCAGTACCATCAATATTCACTATCTCCCCTGTTTCTGACAGAGCATTTATTGAAGTAATATATATTTCTGTTGTCAAACATTTCTTTGCAGTATCAATGAAGTTGGTACCAATCTGGCAATGTTGTGGATCGAAAACTTCATTATGAGAAGAAAGTCTTTCAAATAATTCCATACTCAGTAAAGTAGCTGAATCACCAAACCCAACTGATTTATTATCTATTATATTATCTAAGTATACAGCGGCCTCTTCTATATTTTTAAAGTAAGAAACGGTATAGCCTTTAAGTTTTAGTAATTCTATAACTTTTTTAATATCCATTTAAAAATTCCTCCCACAGCAAAATATAAATCATTTTATTTTTCATCATAATCCTACACAGTTATTGATATAACCCCTATTAATTGAAAGAATATAGATATATTGATACACTTATTATATAATTTCAATACTATTAAGCAAAAATGATTCTGAATTCTTTTTAACATGTTACTTAGACTATACATATTGGTATCACTTAATTCTAGAGAAAACCACAGTCATTTATGATACGGTTCACCCTTAATTATCCTAAAACTTCTATAAACCTGCTCAAGAAGTATAAGCCTCATAAGCTGGTGAGGAAACGTCATTTTTGAAAATGAAAGTTTAAAATCAGCTCTCTTTAACACTTCATCAGAAAGACCTAATGATCCTCCTATTATAAATGTCACATTGCTCTTTCCCATTATACTAAGGCTATTTAATTTATCAGCCAAGTCCTCTGAAGATAGATTCTTTCCATCAATAGCAAGTGCTATAGCATAAGTAGTATCCTTTACATGGGACAATATTTTCTTTCCCTCTTTATCCTTTATCATATCCATCTCTTTTTCACTTAAATTTTCAGGAGCCTTCTCATCGCTAAGTTCAACTATATCTAATTTACAGTACTTAGATAACCTCTTAGTAAACTCATCTATTCCAAGCTTTAAATATTTTTCCTTAATTTTTCCTACAGTAACTATTTTTATATTCATCTTTAAATCCTTTCTTTAAATAACTTAATTCTATTCACAAAAACAGGTCTATGTAAATGTTAGTGATTGCTTTTAGATATTTTGTCTAAGAAACTTCGCTTTTATCGTTTAATAATACGTTAAAAAGTTTCGTTGTTTGAGCATAGCGAGTTTAGAAACTTTAGTATTATTCATAAGATGAAAACTTAGTTTCTTCAAAATATCTATTGCATTAACGTTATTTTTATAGACCTGTTTTTATACCTTCTACATCTTGTATTTCATCATTACATATCCCTTAAGTTGCTCAAATTTTATCTTATTATATCCTTTTCTAATAGACTCTAATAAATAATCTCTAGCCTCTAATTCATTGTCATGTATAAGTTTTATTATTGCTAAATTATAATAAGGTATACAAAACAAATCATCTAGTTCTATGGCTTTGTTAAAGTAATTAGTAGCCTTTTTATAGGACTTTGATTCTAAATAGCATATTCCTATATTGTTATAGCACTGAGCTTGTAAGTTGTGAGTATATATTCCTATATTGAACATTCTAAGGTTGTTAAGCCATGGCTTTTCCTCCAACTCCTTTAAAAAAGCCTCGAAGCTTCCAGCAGCACTCTTAAACTGCTTCTTATAAAGCATCTTCTTTCCATCATAGAAAGTTTTCCAATATACTCTCTCAACTAACAACCACATTATAACAGGTATTGCTATGATATAGTACATATCGTTAATAGCTAAGAAAACTCCAATGACTATAAGTACCAGGTATGTAAGTCTATTTATTATAACTCGTTTCATATATATCCCTCCTAAATACAATCTATTAATATATTATCCTAAAACCTATTTTTTTTCAAAATACATATTTTATTTTTTAGTTGCTATGTACTAACTTATATCACCACATCTCAAGAAACTTCTATTTGCCAATGTATTTAAAGGCTAAGTTTTGGAAACCATCATATTATAATATTATAATTAAAAGGAGAGTATAAAATGACTGAAATAACAAAAGAAATTCTAACTGTTCTAGTAAGAATAATTACTATATTACCTATATTATTGTTTATTACAATCTTCATGGGTAAACGATCAATAGGTGAATTGCCAGTATTTGATTATTTAATTATCATCACTTTAGGATCAGTTACGGGGGCAGATATTGCAGATCATAATGTTAAACAGCTTCCTACTATTGTAGCAATAATTGCTATTGGAATTCTTCAACGTATAGTAGCGAATTTCAAAATTTCTAATCGTAAATTTGGAAAGTTAATAACATTTGAGCCAACTGTTGTTATTCAAGATGGGAAATTTATTAATAAAAACCTAAAAAAAGATCTCTATTCTATTGATAATATACTTAATATGCTTAGAGAAAAAGATATCTTTGATATTAGTGATGTTGAGACAGCAATTATAGAATCCAATGGTTCTTTAAGCGTTTTAAGAAAATCTGAAAAACACTTCGCAACTTTGGAAGATATAGGAGTTACAAAAAAGTCATCTTCTATTGCTTTTCCTATTATCATGGAAGGAACAATTTATTCAAATGTATTGAAAAAGTTCAATTTGAATGAAACATGGTTATACCAGCAGTTATCTCTACAAGGAATCAATGATATAAAAGATATTTTTTTTGCCTCTTTGAATTCTAATCTTCAACTACATATTTCTTTAAAAAATGATATTGGTATAATAATTCCACCTATAAAAAACTAATTTCTAACTTATACTACTTATCTACTATAAAAAAATTCGCTTTATGCTCCCGCATAGCTCATGTCGCCAACGAGTCCTACGGGCTCCGTTGCTCAAAATAGTTGATGCTGTAGTACTTTTATCAATGTTATCCACCGATTAAAAATTTTATAATTTCCTAGTAAGTAAAAAAATAATACTTGGATATAAATATCCAAGCATTACTTACTAAAAAGTTACCTTTAATACTTTTTCTTTTCCACCTCTATTAACCATAACATCAACAACATCACCTGGTCTATGCTTATAAAGCTCCCTAGTTAGATTACCCATTGTCTTTATATCAGTTTTCCCTATTTTAACTATTACATCTCCTGCTTCCATTCCTGCCTTTGATGCTGAGGAATCCATCATTATTTGATATACATATACACCTTGATCTGCAGCTAATTCTTCGCCCATTCTATCTTCAAAATACTTAGCATCTACAGCTTTTATTCCAAGAGAAACTCGCTTAAACTCACCTTTTTCTATAAATTGATCTACTATAGGTTTTGCAGTATTTATAGGTATAGAGAAGCCTAATCCCTCTCCAGTTTGAATCTTAGCTGTATTTATACCTATAACCTGTCCTTTAGAATTCAAAAGTGGTCCTCCACTATTACCAGGGTTTATAGATGCATCAGTTTGAATCATATCGTCTACAGACTCATACTCATTCACCCTAATACTTCTATTTAATCCACTTATAACACCTTGAGTTAAACTTCTTTCAAATTCAAGTCCAAGAGGATTACCTATAGCTATTGCTATATCTCCAACTTCTACCTGATCACTATTCCCTAGTTCTGCTACCGGAAGTCCTTTTTTATTGACTTTTATTATCGCTAAATCTAGAGTTGAATCATTCCAAAGAACCTCTGCCTTATCATTACTTCCATCATAAAAAAGTACATTAACCTCTTTTGCATTACCATCTCCTATAACATGAGAATTAGTAAGCACATAACCTCTTTCATCTACAATAACACCTGTTCCTACTCCACTTGACTGTCTTTCTATTCCAAAAAAACGGTCTTTTTGAACAGTTACTGTAGTTATACCTACAACAGATGGCATAGCTTTTTTGGCTACTGCCTTATATACACTTTCCTCTTTACTTGAATTTGCTACTATTTGAGTAGTATTTTGTGATTCATTGTTAGTTTTAATATCATCAAATATAAAGTTTGGAGCTATATATAAAGTAAGCAAACTTCCTATAATAGCGCCTATCAAACCTGTTATAAAATGTCCTCCTCGTTTCACCTAAATCACTCCTTACACTGCATATAAATTTGATATTGTACCTCTCCTTAAGACCTCAAGCTCTAGATTCTTTCCTATTGATATGTTTTTTTCTTTTAAAACACTTTTTACTGTTTCAAATGCAAGTTCGGGAAAATTATTTTCTTTGCTTAAATGGGCAAGTAATATCCTTTGCGTTCCTCTCTTTACAAGTTCCACGCAAAACTTACCCGCATCTTCATTAGATAAATGTCCTTTATTAGACATTACCCTTTGTTTAAGATAATAAGGATATGAACCCATCTTTAACATCTCTACATCATGGTTAGACTCAAGAACTACTAACTTTGACTCAAATAAATTATTCTTTATATTCTCACATACATGACCTAAATCTGTAGCTACACTTATCTTAGTAGTATTTCCATTGTCTAAAGTATAACCAACAGGGTCAGCTGCATCATGATGAATAGAAAATGCCTTTATACTAATATCCCCAATAATAAAAGGAATATCATTATCAAAAAATTTAACATTATCTTCTTTTAACTTTCCGAGTTTGTCTATCATACAGTCCCAAGTATTTTTATTTGCATATATAGGTATATTATATCTTCTAGACAAAATTCCCGCACCTTTTATATGATCCGTATGCTCGTGAGTAATCAGTATTCCTGAAGTATTTTCAAGGTTTTTGTCTAATTTTCTTAAATTTTCTTCGATTTTCTTACCACTAACACCTGCATCTATTAAAATTTTAGTATCTTTATACTCTACGTAATGACAATTGCCACAACTGCCACTAGCTACTGAAGCATAATTAAAACTCATCTTTAACCTCCAATTTATTATTTTAAAATATATTATATCATTAATATTTATGGAAATATAAAAAAGTCTTACTTTTGAATCTTTCAGAGGCAAACTTTTAAAAAATTGCATAGTGCCAACGAGTCTTATCAGACAAAAATTCGTAACGAAAATTATAAAAGCCCTCAATTATAAATCAAAGGCTTTTATATATATATATTCATTATTCACTTTTAGTCTCCAAACAGGACCTATATCACCTTGTTCTATATCCATATTATTAGATTCAAAATAATACCCCAATTTTATTTCATTTATAACAGAATCTTGTTCCATCTGATTATAAGCAGACATAATAGCTTCTACACTAGTTATGACTCTTTTTTTCTGTTTTTTTTCCTCTATTGGAAGTAACCATAATCTTTCAAATGAAAAATCTTTATTATCATAAAATACAAAAGTCATATAGCTTTCTTCTAGAAAATAATTTCTATATTTTCCAGTATATACAATCTCGATATGATCTGCTTTCTTAATTGTAGCCTTTAAATACGTATCCTCATCAAATTTGTATTTTTTAAGAAATTTTTTAGTAAATAATGTACATTCTTTTATATCAAGATTGTTGATATTAGACTTACCTTTATATATTATATTCTTATCCTCAATCTTGTATATTCCATTTCCTTTAAATAAATGGTCTAAATCAGATTTACTTAAATCTTCATACTTTATACTCAACTTGCTAAGACTAGGTGTCTCTTTAGGTATTTGAGTATTTATGGATATATTTTTAGTACTTAATAACTTGTTTAAATTATTTATAGAGCTATCACTAAAAATATCCTCATTATCATATCTAAATACATTTATATAAAGATTATATCCTAAAACTATATTAGTTAATATAAATCCAATAATTAGTATTGTTTTAGATTTTGACCAATCCATTTTATAAAACATCCCCTTTATAGGCATCAAATATATATACCTTACTGCCTATAGTCACTTCCCATGATGGAATAAAGTATTTATCCTTAGAAAAATATATAAGCTCTACACTCTCTATGTTTTTCCATACTTCTGCACCACTTTGATATTTAAGGTCTTGTTTTAACAAAGAAAAATTCATATTAAGTATTTGTTCAGGTGGTATTATATTCTTATCTTGATTACCATCTATAAATTCGTCTACCTTTTTTAAAACCCCTTTGTAGCTATACACATCTTCTCCAGCTATTTTTATTTGTATAGGATTAAATAAACTATTAGACTTTACCTTAAGATTATTTACTTTATAATAAAAATTAAATTCATACGAATTTACGTTATTTATAGAATTTTGTCTTACACTATACAATGATAAATTGTCTATATCTATATTCTGATTACCTAAAAAATTTAAAGCTATATTTAAAGATTGATCCAAGCTTATATTTTTATTTTCTATATCTTCATTCAAAAACTCTATATATCCATCATTATATACTCTTAATGTTTTTTCTCCATATCCATATATAAATGTATTATTTCCGTTTTTTTCTACAATTCTATTAGTAAAATCATATTTTTTTCCTAATATATTTTCTCCTATTTTTTGTACTGTCTTATCATCTTTAACCTCTATAATATTTTTTGAACTGATATTATTATATGAAATACCATCTGGTTTAATAGGAATTAACGTGTTGTTATCTATAGTAAATAAGTGATTTACAGTAAAGTATTCCGTATACCCCTTTTTCTCAAGCTTATCTACTAAATCTATATGCTTTATTTTATCTAAATCTACTTTATATACTTTTTGTTTATTATTCAAAAAATATATAGATTTATCATCTACCAATGGTATAAGTATCTCACAAATATCTCCAATACCACTTATAGCACTTTCATTTAAAAATATACTCTTATTTATTAACTCAACATCTAATCCTTTACCAAAATTAGCTTCTATAGCTTTGGTATTTTTTTTACTTAAATAATCGTCGTATCTTATCTCGCTTATCTTTCCTTGTTTTGACAATTCCTGTTTCAAAACTATTTTTATTTGATTCCAATATTCATCTTGTGTATCTAATACCTCTGTATTATTTTTCCCACCTCCAAAGTATACAAATACTCTATAGGGTCTTACAACTGAATAAATATTGTATTTTATATTTGAACTTCCATATATTTTTTTAAAATCAAATTTAAATCCCACTAGACTTATATTGAGCAATAAAAGAAAAGCTGACATAAAAAACAATATTACTAACGTAAATGTTTTAAATTTTTCTCTATTCACAATCTAACACTCCAAATTTATTTTTTTGGCGTAATTATATCTTTAAAAATATCCTTCATTCTCTTATCTGTTATTTTATCCATATTGTTTTGTATTTCTTTTTTACTTTCTATCTTTGTATATTTTACAACTTTAGTTTTTTCTTTATTATTGTTTTTTATAACTATTTTATTTTCACCAGGAGTTAATTTTATCTCAGTTAAAAAGAATCCCATAGCCCCTATTTTTAATGTTTTTGAATTTTCATTTTTTTTCAAAGCACCATCTTTATTATTTTTTGAATATACATCTAGATAAACAGTGCTACCTTCTTCTCCCGTTCCAGATACTACAACTTTATCACTAGTTGTAACTGTATAATCAGAAACAGGTTTCATTATCTCAATAGATTTTTGTTCTTGTTTCACATTATTTTCAGCTACTTGTTGAGTATTTACTTGACTATGTACATCTTTTGTATTACTTGTATCTGCAAAAGCAACAATATTACTTGAAGCTAACATTCCACAAATAATTAAAGATGTTCCTAACTTCTTCATTTCTAAGCCTCCTTAATATTCTATTTGTCCCAAAGGGCACTTGCATAACTATGAATTCAGTTAAAGTACAAACTCCATCTGAATTTAGTTTTACTTTTTATATGTATAATTTAATGTTATCCCCATATTAAACCTTTAATATAAATTATACACAAAGAATATTACAGAATCATTACATGTTAAGTAAATAATAATTATATATCCACAGATTTATCCACAGGCAATTTTATTTCAAATTCAGTTCCTTTTCCAACTTCGCTTTTAACAGATATATCGCCACCGTGCTGTTCTATTATATGCTTTGCTATAGAAAGACCCAGCCCAGTTCCTCCCATATCTCTAGATCTTGCTTTGTCCACCCTATAAAATCTTTCAAATATCCTATATATATCTTTTTTAGGAATACCGATTCCATTGTCTTTTATTAATATAATAGCTTGTTCATCTTCCTCTCTTATATCTACGCTTATGATTCCATTATCCGGTGTATATTTTATAGCATTAGTAAGTATATTTTGGATAACCTGTTCTATTCTATCTTTATCTCCATTTATTATTATATTTTTGTCGCAAAGTCCCATTTTTATTATATGATTTTTTTCTTTAAATGAAATATCTAGTTTATTTACTATATCCTTAATCAAATTATCTATATCAAATCTGGATGAATTAAAGTTGTTCTTTTTATGATCCATCCTTGATAATTGAAGCAAATCACTTACAAGTCTTGCCATCCTATCCGATTCTTTGTCTATTACACTTAAGAATGAATTACATATTTCATTGTCATCCATTGCTCCATCAAGTAAAGTCTCAGTATAACTTTTTATAGTTGTTATAGGCGTTTTTAATTCATGAGATACATTAGCTACAAACTCTTTTCTCATATTATCTAATTTTTCATGTTCTGTTATGTCTTGAAGAACTAATATAAGTCCTTTTACCTCTTCTTTCTCATTTTTAAGATATACAAAATTAGCTCTTAGTATATCTTTGTTTTCAATCTTTATTATCTCGCTTCCCTGAGATATGTTTTTATTTTTTATATACTTCAAAGTCAAATTCTTATTATATTTACTAACCATATCATCGTATACAGGTTTTGTAACATCTATTTCTTTTATTCTTAGCATTTGTATAAATGTTGGATTTACATGTATTATGTAACCCTCATTGTCAACAGCTATCAATCCATCACCCATTTGATTTATTATTGCGTTGAGTTTACTTTTTTCACTAGATATCTCCTCTAGTGTATTTTTAAGCCTAGCAGTTAAATAGTTGAACATCTCTCCTAATTGTCCTATTTCATCATCTGATTTTATATCTACCTTTTGATCAAAATCACCCTTTGCCATTTTAGAAGCTTTACTAGTTACATCCTTTATAGGGTTTGTTATTGTCTTAGATATTAAAAATCCAAGTATTATAGTTACTATTAAAGCCATTATTATAGCTTGTAAAAATATTTTCTTAGATTCATTTAAAACTTCATATATGTTTGCAAGATATGCTTTACCATATATTATTATCTTTTGGTTTTTTTCATTGGTATATATATATCCTATATTCTTTACAGTCTCTTCATCCTTCATATATCCATTCTTAGATGCATTCGATATTATCTCTTTATTAAGATTATTAAGAGCATCTTTTCCTATTAATCTACTATCATTTTTAGTAGAAGCTATTACTTTATACGTATTAGCATCTATCATCAGTATCCTATAATCTCCAGGAAGTACTGGTATTTTTTGAATTTCATATCTTAAATCCTCGTAGTTTGTAAAGTCTACATTACTAATTTCAGGTTTTATTATGTTATTCACTATTCTATTTAATGTATTTGTAGCAGTATTTATATGCAAAGTTTCAAACTGATTTATCATAAATATACCTACTAATGCCATGGCTATAAAAACCAACAAAAAATATATTACTATTATCTTCGATCTTATACTTTTAAACAAAATCTATTCCCCCTTAAAGTAATAACCTACTCCTCTTTTAGTTATTATATAATTAGGGTTTGATGAGTTATCTTCTATTTTCTCTCTTAGTCTTCTAACAGTAACGTCTACAGTCCTAATATCTCCATAGTATTCATATCCCCATACCTGTTCAAGCAATTGTTCTCTTGAGAATACTTGATTTTTTTGAGTTATCAAAAACTTTAATAATTCAAACTCTCTTACAGTCAGATCTATATTATCTTTATTTTTATTAACCTCATATTTAACTAAATCAACACTTAAACTTCCATATGTTATTATATCCCCGTTTTTATTATCTGTATTTAATACCTGGGTTCTTCTAAGATTAGCTTTAACTCTAGCCATAAGTTCTCTTACACTAAATGGCTTAGTTATGTAATCATCTGCTCCAAGTTCAAGGCCTAATACCTTATCTACTTCTTCTTCTTTAGCTGTAACCATTATTATAGGAGTTGATAAAGATTCTCTTATTTTTTTACACACTTGAAATCCATCATAAATTGGTATCATAACATCAAGAAGTATTAAATCTGGCTTAAAACTATAGGTTTTGTTTATTCCTTCCTCTCCATCAAATGCGGTATCAATCTCATAGCCTTCCTTCTTAAGGTTGAACTTTAATATATCAGATATAGGCTTCTCATCCTCTATTATTAATATCTTACTACTCATAAATTTACCTCCAAACTATTATTATAGGTAATACTTTATTTTAACCATATTATACAAAATTATTATATAACTAAATTATACATTCGCCAAATTTAAAAGTATATAATTTACTGTATATAAAAAATATGATATATTTTATAAATATAAATGTGCACAATGTACATAATAAAAAATAAATTTCAATATACTAGTATATTGAAATAAAATGAAAACTTGATTTATAAGAAGTTTTTATTGGAGGTGAATCAATGTACTCATATATGTTTCCAATTAAAGTAGCTTTTATAACATTTCCTTTTTTAGCTTTTTTATTTACATTTCCATTTGTAATATATCAGTACAGGAAACATGGATATATAAATAAGTTTAGAATTTTAATTTTATATTCTTTTTTACTATATTTGATGGTAGCTTATTATCTTGTAATACTTCCTCTTCCAAAAACACGTGATGTAAGGAGTCTACAAAGCCCTAATACAATTTATTATCAATTATTGCCTTTTAATTTTATTTTTGCTTTTTTAAGAGAAACAGAAGTTTCATTTTTAAATCCTTTAACTTTCAAAAACATACTAAAAGAAAGGGCATTTTTGCAAGCCGCATTTAATGCAATCTTACTCACTCCACTTGGAGTTTATTTAAGATATTATTTTAGAAAAAATTTAAAAGAGACTTTATTAATAACTTTTTTAGTCTCATTATTCTTCGAGATAACACAATTAACAGCCCTATATGGTCTATATAATGCTCCTTACAGGGTATTTGATTTAGATGATCTTATATTAAATACTTTTGGTGGTTTTATAGGTTATATTATAGCGCCTATATTTACTTTTTTTCTTCCTAAACCAAATGACCTTGATAAAGATATAAACTCTGAAGATATACAGGTAGGTTATTTTAGAAGACTTTTAGCTTTTTATATAGATTGGTTTATACTTGGATTAATTCCTTTTATAAAAAATGACATTTTTATAGAAGGTATAGCTGTATTTATATACTTTATTTTAATTGTTTATTTGACTAATGGTAAAACATTTGGCAAATCATTGTTGAGGATAAAGATAAAAGGTAAGAATAGTAAACTATCTTTCAAAGAAGTATTTATAAGATATGCGCTTTTGTATTATTGTATTTTCGGCTTTAATAAATTAATTTTTCAAGTTATAGAAATAAATAAAAATGAATTTTTTAATTATATTATTATTGCTATGATTATAACAGTAATAATAAATATAATTATATTTTCACACGTTGTTCTTTGTATATTGAAAAAAGATAAGCTACTATTTTATGAAAAAATAAGTAAAACAAAGAATGTTGCTATATCGCCTAAATAAAAAAGATTATGGATTAGTACTTACTAATCCATAATCTTTTTTATTTTATAATATAACCTCTATTTCAGTTCCTTGTCCAAGTTTACTATTTATTTTTATGTCTCCCCCATGTGCTTTTACTATCTCCTTAGCTATGGCCATCCCAAGACCTGAACCTTTATGTCTTTCTCCTGTGTTTGTTCCCCTATAATATCTATCAAATATATACTTAATATCTTCTGGTCCTATTCCTTTTCCATTATCTTTTACAAATATATGTACTTTTTCATCTTTAATTATTTTTACTTTTATATTAACTTTTGCATCATTGTGAATAAGAGAATTGTATAAAAGATTGTTAATTACCCTTTTTATTAAAATATTATCTACGTCCTTTAAAATAATATTTTCTTTACAAGAAAAATCAATATAGCTATCACTATATTTAGGGTCATTTAATATATCTATAATGCTTTCTCTAACAAGTTTGACTAAATTAATTTCTTTTTTATCTATCATAGATTTTTCATTTTTAAGCTTTGTACTTAAATTCAAATCATCTACAAGTTCATTTATATAATTAGATTTTTTATGAATTATATTTGCATAAGATGTAATCTCTTCTTTAGAAAATTCATACTCATCATCACTTAAAATTTCTGCATACCCTTTAATAGATGCCAAAGGCGTCTTTATATCATGCGATATATTTGCTATCCAGTCCTCCCTCATTTTGTCTAGTTTCTTACGTTCTATTTTATTGCTTTTAAGAGTCTGTGAGAGATTATTTAAGTTGTGGTAAACATCACTATATACTCCTTTAGGTGAATAATAAATATCATAATCTCCGTCTCCCAATTTTTCTACTCCACTAATAATGTTACCTATTGGATTTGTTAGTCTTCTACTAAACAAGTATCCAAAGAATAGAGCTATTATAGAATCAATTAAAAGTACAGTACCCGTAGCATTCTTCATGAATATACCTATCTCACCGTTATTATATATTAGTATTTGTTTTTCAACCTTTCGCATAGGAAATCCTATAATATAACTATACTGCTTATTCCCAACTATTTTTTCTCCTATAAATATAGTTGATGCACTACCTACTCCACCACTATACTTATATCCATGTACAATCTGAAACGGTGTATATTTAAATGGAACATTCTTTGGTCTTTTGTAATTATATATCTCTTTACCATTTCCATCTAAAATTTGTATCCAAGTTTGTTTACCATCAAGCTCCTTTTTTCCTTCATCATCTACATACATATTTTCTTTAGTTACTAATATATGATTATGAAAATTTCTTACGAATCTCTCTGTACCAAGTACTGTTGAAAACTTTTTATCTTTCTCATTTACATTTTGTCCTGCGAAAAAAACCATCACTAAAGCTATTATATTTATAATCATAACTATAATAACTACTGAAATTATAGTAGTTACAAATTTTAAGGTTAACTTCCATTTCATATATTACTCACCCTTTACTATTAACTTATAGCCAAGACCCTTAACATTTATTATATAATTAGGACTTGATGGATTGTCCTCTATTTTCTCCCTTAGTCTTCTTATATGTACCATTATTGTATTATCAAATCCTATGTAATCTTCGCCCCATACTTCATCACAAATTTTCTCTTTACTTATAATTTGATTCGGGTTATTTGCCATATATAAAAATAACTTAAGTTCTTTAGGTTTAAGTTCAATAATTTGTCCATTCTTTTTAATCTCTAATTTACTTTCATTTATTTTAAAAGGCCCAAATGATATATCTTTCTCGTTCTTTTTATCCTGTTCAAAATTAATACAACTTCTTCTTAATTGAGCTTTTACCCTGTACGATACTTCTTTAGGACTAAATGGTTTTGTTATATAATCATCTCCTCCTAAAGCAAATCCGATTATTCTATCCATCTCTTCTGATTTTGCAGACAAAAACAAAATAGGTACCATAGATGTTTCTCTAATTTTTTTACAAACCTCATATCCTTCCTTGTCTGGAAGCATTATATCCAAAAGAATAATATCAGGGTTTATAAATTCAAATAATTTAAGTCCTTCATTACCTGTTTCTGCTGTATATATATTTTCAAAACCTTCCTTAGTTAACACCGTCGATAGTAATTTCAATATATCTTCTTCATCATCTATAATTAATATTTTTTTTCTTTTTATTAAGCCTTCCACAGCCTCACGCTCCTATCACATTATATATATACTATCCTTCACTTTATAGTTAGTATAACAAAAAACCTGATATTTTTCAGATCAGGTTTTTTAGTAGCATTATAATCTTATTTCTTTTTTTATTGCTTTTGTAGGACATTCTTTAATACAATCACCGCATCTAATACACTCTGTACTATTAGGTTTTTTGTGGATTTCTATATTCATCTTACATTTTCGCATACAAGCATTACAGTTTATACATAAATTTTTATCTAATTTAAATTTATAAAAACTTATAGGATTAAACAATCCATAAAATGCTCCTAAAGGACAAATATATCTACAAAACGGTCTGTATATAAAAATTGCACCGACAGTAATTCCTAGTAAAATAAACATTTTCCATAAAAATAAAACCCCAATTGTTTCTCTTAAAGATTTATTTAATAAGACTAGTGGAATTCCTCCTTCTAAAGTACCTACAGGACAGATATACTCACAAAAATAAGGAGGACTCATTCCAAATTCATTTACCAAAAACATTGGTAATAATATTACAAATAAGATTAGTATAAGATACTTAAAATACCTTAATACACTATTTATTTTTTTACTAACTTCAATCTTTCTAGATGGTATTTTGTAAAGTAAGTCCTGAAATAATCCAAAAGGACATAACCATCCACAAATGAATCTCCCAAATATTATTCCAATTAGTGAAATAAGTCCTGTTATATATAGTGAAACATTGTATTTTATACTCCCTACAACAGCTTGTATAGATCCAATAGGACACGAACCTATAGCTCCAGGGCACGAATAACAATTAAGTCCTGGAACACATACTTTTTTTGTAGACCCTTTATATATGTTCTTTTCAATAAATCCATTTATATTTGCATTGGTAATTATAGTAGTAATTATTTGACTTAACCCTCTTTTATCCAATTCCTATGCACTCCAAACATATATTTATTGCTTTTCTAAAAACAACATCCACTTCTTTTCTATATAGACCTAAAAATATAAAACTTAAACTAGTAAGTAGTATTCCATACCTGTATAGTCTTTCTTTCATCCATATCACTCCAGTGCAGCAATAATAATTTATTTTAAACTCTCTAATATTTTATCTATTTCTTTCTTATATTCTTCTTTACTGCGACTACCTACTATAGGCTGTCCAACCATATTTCCTTTACTATCAATGAATATAGTTGTTGGAACCCCAGATATATCTTTTAATATTCCTTTACTTAATTTTTTATCTGGTATTATATTTGTATATTTCACACCTTTTTTATCAAGTATTTGTTTTGCAAGTACTTCATTTTCATCATCAGGTGTATCTGAAATAATACCAACTACATTTATATCTTCCTTTTTCACTTCTTCATAAAGAGATTGAATATCAGGCATTTCTGAAATACAAGGTCCGCAAAATGTTGCCCATACATTTACCATTGTTAGTTTATAATCTTTGAATATACTACTCTCTATTTTATCCCCTTCAATAGTTTTAGTTTCGAATTGTATGTTTTTGTTTTCTTCTATTTTCTTAGTTATATCAATTGGTGTAAATAATTTCAAACTACCCTTAAGATCCGCCATGCTCTCTCGAACTTCTTTGAATTCTTTCTTTTCTTCATTAGATAAATTGCTTTCATCATATTCATCATTATATAGTATATAACATTCTAAATTATCTGTTTCAGCTACCTTTTCCCTATGTTTATATTCTGAAAAAACTTTTTCTTTTCTTTCTATATCCTCACTTGGAGCATTTTTCTCTTTATTTTTATCAAGTACCATAATATCAAAGAAAACCTTTGACTTTTTTTGGTATTCTTGAAATACTCTTTTTTGTTCTTCTTCAGTTTTTGCATTTTCACTATCTTTAGTTAACTCATTAATGAATTGGGTTGATAAAAATTCATACGGAATTTCTCCTACTATATAAGCCTCTCCATATTTTCCTGGTATTGCACAAGTTGGAGATACACCATCTTTTTTAGCCCATGCCTGTGGTTCATAATATTCTAGGCCCATTTCTTCAAATTTCATCTTTTTCCCTTTTAAAGCTTCATCATTTTGTTCTGGTTTACTACATCCCACTATCGATGCACAAATAGCTATAATCATGAATATAGCTAAATATATTTTTTTCATATCAATTCCTCCATTTATATATTATTAATTTTTTATAAAAGCCTTATATGTCAACTTTGGAAATATAATCATTCCTACTGTAAAGATTCCTAAAAGAACAAAAATAGTTATACTTCCTGTCTCATATCTTATAAGCTGACAACTCATCATTCCCCAAAGGGGTGTAAATCCCAAATATTTTGTATATCCAATCCCTTTTAAAAACCCTTCTAATATATATGGAACTCCCATAATAAGTCCTCCAAATATAAAAGGAACTGTAGCTGATTTACTTATAGATGATAAAAATAATCCTAATTGTGCAAAGAAAAACGACCATATTGTGATGGTTAAAATCATAATTAAAATCATTTGAATAACAGTTATATTCGATCCACTTTTCCCAAAGTACCAAAGCTTTTTTAAAGGCATATCTAATCCAGCAAATTTATGCTTTGTCAACGCAGATAGACATACAGTTAAAAAAACTGAAAGATTTATTATAGCAGCACCTATCCCTGCTGCTATTGATTTGGCTAGTACAATTTTTTTCTTACCATTTTTAGTTGTTTTAATTAACCCTGATATATTTGAGCTATATTCTAAAGTATAAGACCCTGAAAACATAATAAACATCATAATTCCCATTAAAGGAACTAGTCCATAACCTTTACTAAATATATCCGCATAAGTTTCTTCTATTGAAAAAGCTCTTATTGAAATAAAGCTTAAAAATAATGATACTACGAGAATTATCAACATTCTTTTTTTTAAAAGTATTTTTCTAAGTTCCAAATTTATAAGCGTTCCCATTAATTACACCTCCCTAGTGTTTTCTAAGTCAAAGTAAAACATATAAACATCTTCAAATTTAGGTTCAATAGGTTGTACTCCTGAATATGGTGGCATCTTCTCACTTATGACTCTAAGTTCTACCTCATTAACACCACGTTGAATATTTACTACTTTATAATTATTTTGTATTTTGGAAACCTCATCTTCATCAGAAGATTTTATACTATACACTTTACCTTGCATTCCTAAAAGTATATCTCTATGGATTCCTTTCATAAGAACAGCTCCATCTTTTATCATAATAGTTTCCTTCGCTATAGATTCTATATCTGAAATTATATGAGTAGAAAGTATTATAATTTTGTCCTTAGAAATTTGTGAAATAAGATTCCTAAATCTTGCTCTTTCCTGTGGATCAAGCCCTGCTGTTGGTTCATCTAATACTAGTATCTTTGGATCATTCAATAAAGCTTGAGCGATTCCTACTCTTCTTTTCATTCCACCAGAGAATTTACCAACTGCCTTATTTCTTACTTCATATAAACCTACAAGATTTAAAAGCTCATCTATCTTTTTAGTAGCATCCTTTTCTGTTAATCCCTTTAATGCCGCTACATACTTTAAAAAATTCTTTGCTGAAAAGTTTTCGTAGACCCCGAACTCCTGAGGAAGATATCCAATTATATTTCTGTAATTCTCATCTAACTCTTTTATATTCTTTTCATTGTATATAATGTCTCCATCTGATGGCTCTATTAAGGTTGTTATCTGCTTCATAAGAGTTGTTTTCCCTGCTCCATTGGGCCCTAGTAGTCCATATACACCACTTTCAAGAGTAATATTTATATTATCATTTGCTCTTTTTCTACCATAAATTTTTGTTAAATTTTTTATTTCAAGTTTATTCATCAATTATCCCTCCTAAAATTATTTGTTTAAAATATTTTTAAACGTTAATATACAAAATGCTAATCCAGTAAATAACATTAATATTAAGATACTATTACATAAATTTATAACATCTAAACTTTTCCCTAAAAAATTAACATCTCCAGAGTATATCCCTATAAATCTATCAGGATAGAATATCAAATCTACGTAATTTACTTTACTTAATATAATTAATAATTGTTGTGGCAAAAATTTAATCAATATAAATGCTTTCCCTAGTACTAAGAACATTACTGTTCCACTTATAGATGTCAAAGAGTTCTTTGAAATAAACGAAAAGAAGCTTGAGAATACAGATATGCTAATAAATATTAATGCCATTGTTAAAATTTTGAGTATCAAATACTCATTGATAGTATAAGTTCTACTTAAAAATATGGCTCCACTATCAATAATTCTAAAAGCTTCTAATTCTCCATTTATTGGAGTTCCATATTGAACTAAAGTTACTAAAAATTCTATTCCTAAATACAATCCATAGATTATAAGAGGTAAAATTATAGCTAATGCTAGCTTCGAATATAAAGCCTTAAACTTATTTTTAGATGAAAGAATTATATTGTCTACACCTGAAATTTTTTCATCTGTATATATATTTGAAAATACTAAGATTAAAATAATAATCATAATGACTGATCCAAATGGATGGCTTGCTCTATGGTTAAAAACCTTATAAAAATCAATATTCTTATATTCTCTATATTTCATAAATCTTAAATTATCTCGTGATACCTCTATAATTTTGTTCATAAATTTATCATCTACATAGGTATTTGCTATTTGCTCTATTTGATTTATTTTTTCATCAAATTTTTCTTTTGCTATTTCATTTCCAGGTCTAGTATCCACTATTAGTTCATATTTATTATTTCTATATGAATTTTCTGTTTCTAGTGTAGGCTTTAAAAAACTCATACAACCAGAAAGAAAAACAAATAATACTAAAATTATTAATCCTATATTAGATTTAAATATTTTTTTCAATTCCCAAAAAATCATTATATTTATACCTCCTCTTCTTTTCTATACGTTTATTATACATACCTAAACTTACACCATTATAAATTGAACCTTAATTAAATCTTACAAAATAATATTAATATATGAATTTATTTTTATTCTTTGTTATTATTCGTTTTTTTTGTAAGATATTTCATAACATTGTATATATTCTTTGTATATCGTATAATTAAAGAAATAATATATATATTTTTTAGAGAGGAGTTTAAAAAAAGTTCGTATTTAAGTTATTAAAAATCAAATCGAAATAAACTAATAAAATGTATTATATTTTTATAAAAATTTAAAAAATGATGTACTTGAAAGGAGAATTTAAATTGAAAAAATGATGTACTTGAAAGGAGAATTTAAATTGAAAAAATTTAGAGACTTAAAAACAGGACATAAAATAATGACTTTAGCACTAATAACTATCTTATTAAGTACTTCTTTACATATAATTTCTCTTAGAGGCCTTAAAAGGATTACAGAACAACAAACCAAATATATTGTTCAAGAAACATCTACACTTGAAAAAGAGGATGTTAAAAGAGAACTAGATATAATAGATTCCTATGCAAGAGAAATATCAATAACTTTAGCTACCTTAGCAGAAAAGGACGATATTTCTAGAGAAACAGCCATTCAAATTATATCAGAAAGCTTAAAGGATAATAAAAACATTGTAGGTTCTGGAATGGTATGGGAAGCTAACTCATTTGATAGAAAAGATGCTGAATTCAAAAATTCTATAAATTTTGCAAGTGATGAAACAGGTAGGTTTCTTCCTTATATATTTAAAGATGAAAATGGAAATATAAGTGTAGAACTCATTACAGGATATGATATAGAAGGAGATGGAGACTGGTATTTGGTCCCTAAAAAAACTAAGAAACCTATACTTACTGAACCTTATCTGTATCCTATAGGTGGAAAAGACGTTCTTATGACAACAATATCATATCCTATTTTAAATTCAAGTAATGAATTTTTAGGAGTCGTTACTGCTGATATTAAATTAGATTATCTTCAAGAAAAAGTTATATCTATGGATAGAATTTTAGAGTTTAATGGAAATGGTATGATAGTTAGTAATGATGGATACTATGTTGCAAATGGGATGGATAAAGAACTGATAATGCAAAGTTCTCTCGAAAAAGGAATTATAGATGAAGATATCTTGCAAGAAATTAGAAATAATAATATAGGAACTACTTTGAAAAACATTGAAGGTCTTGGGAAAATATTAATCAGCTATACCCCTATGCATTTTGATAATTTAAATGCTACGTGGGGAGTAGTTACTTATGTTCCATTAACAAAAATATTAGAGGAATATTCTAATGAATTTAAAAGAACATCATTTATGGGATTAGCGGCTCTTATTATAATTATTTTACTTTCTATTAGAATTACTAAAAGTATCACTATACCTATAGGTAAGTTAGTTAAAGCAATGCAAAGTGGAGCTTCTGGAGATTTAAGATCAAAAGTAGATATAAATAGTAAAGATGAACTTGGATACTTATCTACAACTTATAATAATATGATGGAGAATATATGCAGTCTTGCTGTAGGAGTTAAACAATCCTCAGAAGCTAATTTATTTCAATCAGAAAATCTATCTGGGATATCTAATCAATCAAATATAGCATTATCTGAAATTGCTAATGCTATCGATCAAGTTGCCTCAAGTTCAAGTGAGCAAGCTAAAGAAGTTGAGATAGTTGCAGAGATAGCTCTTGAATTAGATCAAAATATTAAAGAATCGACTGGATTGATTAAAGGATTATTCCAAATAATTGAAGATACAAACTCCTTAAGTTTA
Organism: Tepidibacter mesophilus; assembly: GCF_002724055.1. Taxonomy (GTDB): domain Bacteria; phylum Bacillota; class Clostridia; order Peptostreptococcales; family Peptostreptococcaceae; genus Tepidibacter_A; species Tepidibacter_A mesophilus. Next base: position 56,544 of record NZ_BDQY01000008.1, read on the forward strand.
AAAGGAACTGAGATGATGAAAGTTCTTAATGAAAAAACCAAAGAAAGTAGTTCAAAGGGAAATGAAGTTAATAGAATAATAAATACCGTAAATGAATACTCTAAAAATGCAGAATCGATAACAAATATAATAAATAATATAGCTGAACAAACAAACTTACTTGCGCTTAATGCTTCTATAGAGGCCGCAAGAGCAGGAGAAGCTGGAAAAGGCTTTGCAGTAGTTTCATCAGAAATAAGAAATCTTGCTGAACAAACAAGAAAATCTACTGAAGAAATAAAAACAATGATTTTGGATATACAAAAACAAGCTGAGGCGGCAGTTGAAAATTCCAATGAAATGACTGAAATTGGAAATGAACAAAATCAACTAATACAAAATACCGGAAATGTATTTAATCAAACAGCCTCTTCACTACAAAATATAGTTCAAAAATTAGATGCTGGAATATCAAAGAATGAAAACATTGAAAAAGGAAAAGATAAAATTATAGAAGCTATAGAAAATGTATCTGCAATAACTGAAGAAAATTCAGCTAGCTCTGAAGAAGTATCAGCTAGTACTCAGCAACAGTTATCTTCTATAAACGAACTATCTTCTTATGCAAAAGATATGAAAAATAATGCTGAAAATCTTATGAATCAAATAAATAAATTTAAGATGTAATAATAAATAGTCTGAACCTAATAGGTTCAGACTATTTATTTTAACTTTTCTTTAAAATCCTTTTTTATTAAAATTAATAATCTTGAACTAGTTTTGCAGATAAATTATTATTTTTAACTAAATATATTCCTATAATAAATGTCATAAATTCAGCAAATGGAACTGTAAGCCATACTCCTTTGATTCCTATAATCATAGGTAATATATATATACCTAACACTATAAATATTATCCCTCTACTAGCTGCTATTATAATAGAGGCTCTAGCATCTCCTATTGCTGTAAAGTATCCAGAATTAATTATATTAAATCCACTCAATAAAAATGCAAATGCATATATTCTTGATCCGCTTACTGCTAAATTTATAATGCTCTTATTTCCATTTGCAAATAATGATACTAATTGTTCTCCAAACTCAAATAATATAAAAAATAGAGCTACTCCAACAACTAAATTCACCTTTGATGCTAGTTTTAGTGTATCATCTAATCTATCATTATTTTTATTCCCATAATTATAACTAAGTATAGGTCCTATTCCATCTGATATACCAAACATTATCAGCGTTCCAAATTGTGATATATAGTTTATTGTTGTAAATGCAGCTATGCCAGCTTCACCAGCTACTTTCATAAACGTCATATTAAACAAATATGCAGTTGTAGCAGTTGCAATTGAAATAACTCCTTCTGATGAACCATTATATGCCATTGGTATTATTACTGATTTATCAAACTTACCACTAAATACATTCACTATATTATTCTTATTTAGCATAGGATGTGCTACTACAAATAATGCTGATATGTATGCTATTCCTGTAGCAAATGCTGCTCCCCTTATTCCTAAACTTAATTGTTTTATAAGTATATAATCTAAGCTTATATTAGCAATTACACTTAAAATCATACCTCTTAAATATAATTCTGGCTTTCCTACTACCCTATTAATAAATCCAAATAATAACATTAAAGAGATCACTGGAGCAAACATAGCTATAGTTCTCGTATACATTGATACCCCTTGTAATAATACATCATTTGCTCCTAATAGTACTGCAATTTTTTCACTAAATAATATTCCAAGTAGCATTATAGATGACGATATTATTGTAATAACTATAAATGCTGTTTTAAATATATTTTGAGATTCTTCTTTTTTACCTTCTCCTAAACACCTTCCAATAAAGCTTAAGGAACCAACGCTTATTATCATACAAAAACCTATTATGACTTGCATAAATGGCTGAACTATATTTACACTAGCTAATGCATTCGACCCAACAAAATTGCCTAAAAATATTCCATCTATTATAGTCTGTGCTCCTGCTATTACCATAGAAATAATTGCTGGGATTGAAAATTTAATGAATAATTTAGATATTTTTTCTGTTCCTAATATATTTTCGTTCATTTATTCTACCTCCAAAACATAACAAAATATACATTTACTATAAATTGTATATATTTTACTCTAATAGAATATATTATAAACCTTTGTGTTGCACAAAGGTCAATATTTTTTTACCTAAATTAAGTTCGCTTTATAGGTATTTGTATTTCGTATAATAACTCTTCTCTTTTATCTGTAACACTAATATCTATTTGAACTATTTGGAGGACGTCTCCACATACTTTATATCCATCTTTTTCAATATACTCAATCATTTTTTTTAAATTAACTTCTATATCCCAAATACTTCCTTTATAGTACATGCATGCGTAATTTCCTTCAGGAATCTTTTTTATATAATTTTCATCAATGTTTTCTTTCTCTTTAATAAATAAAAATAAAGCAACTGATTCTGTATACTTATTTGTTTTTATATCCTTTTCTTTTATAATTGCTCCAATACGATTACTTGCAAGTATAGGAGCTATTTCTTTTAATGAGTTCTCTAATTCAAGACATGCGTAACTTAGATCAATTTCATTTTTTATGTATTTGTCAAAAGTAATTATTTCTCTTTCTTTAATTTGTTTAATATCTATATTCTCAAAATCTAATACCTGAGAAATATCTTCTAGATGATTTAGTTTTTCCTTAATACTTTCTTCTAATTGTTGTAATTCTTTTATCCTATTTTTAAGTTCATAATATTTATCTTTTAATATATTGACCGATTGTTCTAAATTTCTATTGTTAAAATATTTCTTAATTTCATCAATACTCATACCTAGTTGTCGAAGCTCCTTTATTGTCCCTAACTCTTCATACTGTAAAATAGAATAATATCTATATCCCGTCTTAGTATCTACTTTAATAGGCTTGAGTAATCCGATTCTATCGTAGTGTCTTAATGTTTCAGTGGTAATATTTCTTAATCTTGCAAATTCACCAATTGATAATTTATCTTTCATTTTCTCTCTTCAACCCCTATCTATATATATTATATTTGTGTATTAAAAAAAGCTGTTGAATTTCAACAGCTTTAATACTTAACATATCCACTTGGATTTAATGGTACATTATTCTTCCTAACCTCAAAGTGTAAGTGATTTCCAGTAGACCTTCCTGTGCTGCCTACCTTAGCTATAATATCACCTTTAGCAACTTTTTGGCCCTTACTAGCTACTAGCGAACTGCAATGTCCATAATAAGTCTTGTACCCATTATTATGATCTATTATTATAAGTTTTCCATATCCATTTTGAGTACCAGAAAAAACTACAGTTCCACCATCAGAAGCTTTAATAGGCGTTCCTTTAGGAGCGGCTATATCTATGCCAGTATGATTTTTACCCCATCTTCTCCCATATTTTGAAGATAGTGTTCCCCTTGTAGGGTTAGAAAACGCTCCAGAAGCTATATAAGTAGGCTTATTCTTTGTTCCCTTTAATACTATCTTATCTTGAACATCTTCAACTATTTCTTCTTCTAATATATTAGTAGAGTCTACCTGTCCATTTATTCTAGTAACTTCTGCAATTACTTTCTTAGACCCCTCTTTACCTTCGGCCTTTACCTTTTTATCTCCTTTATAAAGAGACTCCGTCTCCTCATATATTGTATTATAAGGTATTCTTTCATCATAAGAAGCTAAATTGACTACTTTTACATTTAAGTATGATTTAGGAATAGTTATATTGATTTCTTGGTCTATATCTAATTTTTCTATATCTATTTCAGGATTAGCTTTTTCAATATCATCTATATTCAGATTGTATTTCCTAGATATGTTCCATAGATTATCTCCATCTTTTACTGTATATTTTCGTACATCATCTGTGCCTGTTAATAAGTATTCATAAGCAGATTCTTCATTCTTTAGCTTAGATATTTTTATATCTTTCTCTGCCAAATCTACTTTTTCTACAAATTTTATTTCCTTTACATCTTCTATTCCTTCTTTATGTTCTTCTTTAATTCTATTTAAGACATTTTCTGCAGACTTTTTATCTTTTACATATACTATTTCTTTTCCTTGTATCTTAATAGCATAAGCTTGTATGGTAAGATCTATAACCTCATTTAAGTTTTCATTAAATTGCTCTGGTGATGTTATCTTATCTTTTCCTACCCTACACTTAGTAAATACTATTTCTTGATCTATTTTAACGTCTTTTTGAAATTCTTTCTTTATATTAGATTTTTTCTTTTCTATTAATTGATACACATCTTTCTTACGTTCAACTATACCTATATCTTTTCCATCTATGCTTACTTCATATGATAAAGTCGCAAAATATAATACACTACAAGTCATTATAGTTATAGATAAAGCTATGTAATGAAGTAAGTATTTTTTCTTAAGTATATTGTTTAGCTTATTCATAAGTAGGCTCCTTTCAAGACAGTTACCCCTACATTATATCAAACAAACCCTTCATCTTTCAAGTTAATTGTTTCCATTTATTATTTTTTCAGTATTAACACCTTCTTTTTCCCACATATTCATAAATTGAGAGCTTGTAACATTCTTATAAATATTTTCATTATAGTATTTCCTTAATGTGTCAAAAAATACATCATCTCCAACTTTTTTTCTTATATCGTCTATCATAAGAGCTCCTTTGCTGTATACGCATAAGCTGTAATCTATTGAATTATCAAATTCTGTAGTACTTTTGAATATATTTTTGTTCTGTTTAGTTATAGTTCTAACTTTCATATTCTTTATTAATCTATCCTTTACTTCTTTCCCATATTTTTGTTCAAAATATAGTATTGTCGAATATTCAGTTAAAGCTTCATCAAGCCATGGCTCACTTATCTCGTCATTTCCAACTAATGAATACCACCATTGATGCGCTGTTTCATGCGCAACCACATACTCAAGATAAAACTTGGAATTTTGATCATAAAGACTTTTATCAATCATTACAAGATTAGGATACTCCATTCCTCCTATAAAAAAATCTGACTCTACAACTGAGTATGTTTTGTAAGGATATTTTCCAAATAAATCATTAAATACTACCAAAGAATCCTTAGCTACCTCTAAAGCTTCTTTTCCATATTTATCATCAAAAAAATAGCTATATATGTTTGTATCTTTTATATTAGTCGATAATATAGAAAACTTATCACTTAATATAAAAGCAAAATCTCTTACGTTTTTAGCATCTACTTTGAAGATATTTCTATTATTGGATTTTTTCTTAGTTTTTATTACTCCTGTTGATGCTATTTTATACTTATTTGGCATATTTATACTAACTTCAAAATTACTTATATTACTATAAAAAGGGTCTCCTATTTTTTCATATCCCTTTTTATTCCATCCTCTTTCGTCATATACGCACGCTATTGGATACCAATTTGTGATGTTTATAGTGTTATCTCCATAACCAAATCTACCTATTGAATTAGGTAATTTTACATCATATTCTATATATATATCTATTTTTTCATCAGCCTTTAATTCTTTGCCTAATTTAACCATTAATATATCTTCTTTTTCGCCTGATATAGAATAGTCTAATTCTTTTTTATCATTTAAAATGTCTTTAATCTTTATATATCCTTTACTAAATCCATTTGGATATGCATCTTTTAATTCATCTTTGGTAAATGGTGCATATTCCTCTTTAGAGAATGCATTAGGATATATATGAAAATATACTTCGTTCAAATTATTTTGAGTATTATTTACATATACTACATTTTGACTGCAACTTAATATATTTGACTTATCATCAAAAGATGCATTTATAGTGTACGAATTTAAATTATCATTTTTTTCTCCTTTGAATGCTTGAAGATCTATGTTTTCAAAGCACGTAATTATAGAAAAGAATAAAAATAATACAATAAATAACTTAACAAGCTTTTTTTTGTTTAAAATAACTAACAAGAATACTACCCCCTTTGTAATACTGAAAACTTAAAGTTCTATGACCCTTTTTCATCCAAAGTGAAAATTTTGTCTTAATTAAGTTTCGCTTTATCCGAAAGCTAAAAGTTCTAAAGTTCTATATTTTTAATGTTAGAGCTAAGAACTTAATAGTTTCTGGATTGGCTCAGTTAAAAATTCAGTCGAAAGAAAATTCCGTCTGAATTAAGTTTCTCTTTATTGTGATATAATTAATCCGAGGTGATTTTATGTTTTTTAAAGAAATTAATGAAATAGATTTAGGAGATACTCCTATTGATAATATATTTATAGATATATTTATGCCAATGGCTAATGGTACATACGTAAAAATTTATTTATTAGCTTATAAATATGCCTTTGATGCATCAAAGGCAGAAGTATCAAATCATACCTTGGCAAAGAATTTAAATATACCTCTATCAGATGTTTTATCAGCTTGGGATTTTTGGGAAGATAAAAAAATAATAAAAAAACATTTTAAAGAAGAAGATCAACAATGGGATTATTCAGTTGAGTTTTTAAATTTAAAGAAATTATATATAGAAAATATTATTAAAACTAATGATCCTAAAAAAGAAAGAACAACACCGAACGAACTTATATCTGTAACTCAAAATCCTAATATAACTAAGCTTTTTAATTATATAAATGAAATTATAAGCAGACCTTTAGTTCCAAATGAAAAAATTCAAATATTAGATATAATGGATAGATACAATATGGGACCAGATATGATAAAAAGTGCTTATGCCTACTCTAAGCAAAAAAGAGGGATAAAAAGTATAAAATACGTAGAAGGAATAATCAGAAATTGGTATGACAATAAGATATATACGATTGAAGATTTAGAACAATACTTTGCAAAAAATACAGAGAGATTTGGTTTGTACAAAAAAGTTTTTAAAGAGCTAGGTTTTTATAGAGAACCTACTATGGAAGAAAGAAGAATCATGGATAAATGGATTGACGAATTTAAATTTTCTAATGATTTAATAAGTTTTGCTTGTTCCAAATCTAAGAATACTTCAAATCCTACTATATCTTATATAGATGCTATACTTAAAAACTGGAATGAAAAAGGATTTAAATCTTATCAGGATATAATCGATTATGATTCAAAACGCTCAGAAAGACTAGAGATATATAAAATTATATTCGAATCATTAGGATTTAAAAAACAACCTTCTAAAGAGGAAGTCCGAACTATGGATAAATGGGTAGATGATATGAATATTCCTATAGACTTAGTATTACATGCTTGTTCTAAGTCAAAGAATACTTCTAATCCATCTATAAACTATATTGATGCTATTTTAAATGATTGGAATAAAAAAGGATTCAAAACTATAGAACAAACTCAGCAAGAGGTTAAACAGACAAAATATGAACCTAAGTCTTATAGTTCTCCTAAAACAAAGCTTCATAACTTTGAACAAAGAACGTCTAAATATACACCAGATGAACTTGAAAGAATGATTTTAGAGAATCAAAAAAATAGATTTAAGTAGGTGATTATATGGATAATAATAAATTAAGAGATGTATTTATAAAATACGAAAACAATAGAGATAAGGCTAGAATAGATTTAGAAATGAGAAAAAATAAAGTATATAATAAGATTCCTCAAATCAAAGAGATAGACGATAAAATATTTCAAGTAGGGCTATCTTTAAGTAAAGCTGTATTGATGAATGAAAATGATAGAGAAGAAATAGTCCAAAAGTGTAAAATAGACATGGATAATTTAAAAAAACAAAAAGAAGATATATTAAAACAAAATGGAGTTCCACTTGATTATCTTCAAATGCATTATAATTGTTATAAATGTAAGGATAAAGGATTTACTAATGATGGATCAAAATGTGAGTGTCTTAAAAAAGAGCTTCTAAAGGATGCTTATAAAATTTCTAATTTTTCAAATCTTATTAAAAAGCAAAATTTCGATACATTCGATATAAATTTATTTCAAGATGAAATAATTCCTCCTGAGGGATTATCTCAAAAACAAAACATGCTTAAGATAAATACTGATTGCGAAAGCTTTACTTTAAACTTTAATAAAGATAATGAGGAAAATTTATTGTTTTATGGTCCAACAGGAGTTGGGAAAACCTTCATGTGTAGCTGTATAGCTAAAAAACTTCTAGATAAAGGTTATACAGTTCTTTATGAAACATCTTATAATATAATCGAGATTCTTAAAAATTATAGATTTGAAAAAGACCATACTTATGAAGATAAAGGAAACTATAGATTATTATTTGAATGTGATCTTTTAATTATAGATGACTTAGGATCTGAGATGACAAATGCCTTCACTATAAGTGAGATCTTTAATGTAATAAACTCAAGATTAATACATGGAAAAAAAACTATAATATCTACCAATCTATCTCCTATGGAAATAGCTAATACCTATACAGATAGAATATTCTCTAGAATATCATCTCACTATACATTCTTAAAGTTTATCGGAGAAGATTTAAGATGGGAAAATAAAAAACTAAGGATTAAAAATCCTTAGTTTTTTTATTGAAGCTAGTGATAGGAATCGAACCTACAACCTGCTGATTACAAGTCAGCTGCTCTACCGTTGAGCCACACTAGCATGATAGTTTTTTATATAATAAAAGCTCAAAGATATTTAATATCTATGAGCTTATTCTTTGAATTATTTGGCGACCTGGAAGGGACTCGAACCCTCGACCTCCAGCGTGACAGGCTGGCATTCTAACCAACTGAACTACCAGGCCAAATAATTGGTGGGCTCAACAGGGCTCGAACCTGTGACCCCCTGCTTGTAAGGCAGGTGCTCTCCCAGCTGAGCTATGAGCCCAATTATTAATGGTGACCCCTAGGGGAATCGAACCCCTGTTACCGCCGTGAAAGGGCGGTGTCTTAACCGCTTGACCAAGGGGCCATGCTTTGGTGACCCATCCGCGACTCGAACGCGGGACACCCTGATTAAAAGTCAGGTGCTCTACCGACTGAGCTAATGGGTCAAAATATTGTTTAGTTTGCTTTATTAATCAGCCTAGTCTTAGTACTTAATGTACCACTACCGACCGAGCTAATAGGTCGTGTTTTTTCTTGCTGACAAGTATATATAATACTAGCTTTTTCTACATATGTCAACACTTTTTCCTATTTTTTTATTTTTTTAGATTATTTATGTTAATTTAAGTATTCGTAGTCTTATTCTTAAATATATTTTCTGTTTGAATATATCCAAAATTTTATAAAATACCTATTTGTTTAGTCGAAAAGTAACTGTATTAACATATTATTACTACCTCTTATTTAGTAAAAATATAATGTCCATTTAATTTACTTGTATTTCCACTTAAACTTATATTTCCATCAAATTTATTTCTATCAAATTTTAATTCGAAATTCTGATTGTCTTTTTCAGTTTTGCATTTAATATCATTGTCATTCAAATAACCTACATATGAATTATAGTATTGATTAATAAAATTACCTGTGCTTTTTTCAAATTCATTATAAATCATAAATCCCACAACAATTCCTTCTTTAGAAACTATAAACTCGTTTGATTTTTCTATTATATTGTTTTTATCCCTTATTTTACTTTCACTTTTCCAAACTCCAACTTTGTTTTGAGATACTATGTTTTTATTACTCATGCTCTTTTGTACCAAATTAGAATCATACCAATCTAACCTTATTTTATCATTCTCTTTACCTATTTTAGTTACAATAAACCTAGGCTTCTCACTACTTAAAAGAACTTTTTGACTACTATTAATAGCAAATGTATCTTGGTATCCAAAAATATTACATACCATTTTATTTTTATTAACAAATATTATTTGCATCATGCCCTCATTTGTTGTTTCTGTTATACCGCCACACCTAAATCCAATAGTCTTAAAAATATCCTTTTTAGAACTATATGGTGCGAAAAAGTATACTTTTTCCCACTCAAACGATGTAATATCATTCAACGATATAGTTGTATATTCTGTACATTTTTCTGTTATATTTTTCTGTAATGAAATAATATTATTTGAATCAATGTTATTATTTAGATTAAAATAAACAAATTTAGTAATCATACAAATAAAGAGTATTGCTAAAATTATAAATGCTTTTTTTAAATATTTATTCATTTCCATAGACCTCCACATAAAAATATATCTTTCTTTTAAATTTACTTAACTATTATGCGTGAGGCTGGTGCTATGATTCCTTATAAACTAAGCCCTCATTAATCACATCTAATATTAGCTTATGTATTCGTTTCATCAATTGCATCATAAACTGTTTTTTCTAGATCATTGGTATCTTCATGTTGTACATAAAATATGTAATTGCACCCTTTAGTATCTTGCTTCTCCATTTTATAATTAAAACTTAAATACTTTTAAATAGCTTACCTAACTCTATTTTTTCTATTATAAATTTATTATTTTTTTGTTCTAAACCACATATCGATTTTTTCTACTTTTTTAGTTGATTTTTCATTGCTTTTTAATTTTTTATAAATACGATCAACTCTTACATTTAACAGTTGTACTATTTCCTCAATAGTTTGCTTTTGAATATAATACATCTTTATTTGCTCTATATCTTGATTCGATAGCTTTTTGTTTCTTCCAGCCTTTCTTTCATTCTTGGTTTTATTGTTTAACTTGTATTCTAATTCTTTTATGTAAAGTATCTGTAGTAACAAATTTAAAATATAATTTTATATAGAATATATGAAATTATACCACCTATTACCAATCCAATCATGAAAATATACATTTGCAAATATGTTTTTTTTAAATTATCATAGTAGCGCTCAAAAAATATAGGAAGATTATAATTTTTGTGTTTTTTATAATATAATCTGACTAATAAATAAAAACTATATCCTAAAGCAAAAGTGATTAAAATAAATAATTTATGCATAGTAAAACGCCCCTATTCTCTATATAATATATGTGTTTTATAAACATTATTATATGAATATAATAATGTTTATAAAACACAATAATTCAATGATTATTAAACTATTTATTAAAAAACAAATAGTTCTTGTTCTAATTATAAAATATATACTAAAAATAAAACATATAAAAAATATTAGAGAACTAATGTTTAAAATGAATTTTAAACATTTATTTTTAATTATTTTATCATGCGCTATATCTTGTACTAGATAATGTTTTACATATGTTTTGTTTTTATAGTTAAATTTGCAATCTATATAAACTTTTTTATAGTTGTTTTCAAATATATTTAAATCTTTTTCATTTAAATTATCCTCGTTTAAACAATTCATTTTATATGAAATATTGATTTCGGTAGGTTTTTTATTTATATAAGACGTATGTATATTAGCTAAATTTCCTGTAAGACTTACATACGAATACATTTGTTTATCTAATTTTGCTGTCAATTCAAAATCTTTTAATTTTTGATTTTTTTTGTTAGAAATTGATATGCTATATTCTAGATTTCTATTGAAAATACTATCATTTAAATTTTTATTATCTACATCAAATAATTGAACATCAAATTTTTCTAATTTGAAAAAATCACTTTTTGATATTGGTTCGTATGTATAATTATCATTGATAAAATTATTTATTTTTTTATTAAATTGTGTATAATCTGCTAAAAACACAATAGATACCATAAGAATTAGTAAAACTATATATTTAACTTTTATTTTTTTATTTATTTTCACAATTATATCCTTTCTAAAAATTAAATAGAAGTATAATTAATTATACTTCTATTAATTTCTATAATTATTATTTTCTTCTTACTCCAGGAATGTCTGGCTTATACTCTCTTGAATATCCACCGCGGGTTTTATAATCTTCTGAATAATACCCTCCTGTAAAATATGCTGTTATAGCTTGTTGTCTAATAACCTCTTTATTGTTTTTGTTAGGTGCTATTTCTATATATACTGGACCATAATCTTTTCCATTGCTTTTTACATTTTGATTTCTATCTATTAAGAATAAAGTTGAATGAACAAATTTTTCTTCACTAAATGAATCCGCAAATGTTAACCACTTTTTACCCGATGTAGAATATTTCTTTTTAACATCTTTAACTTTTCCACGCAATGTATAAAAATGATAAGAATCCCTAGTTTCAACTCTTCCTGATTTTATCTCAGGATATTTTTCGTCAAAAAGATCTCCAGCATTATATCCTAGTGCTCCTGCAAGTGTAACTGCTATAGATTTTGCTGGAGCTACAAAAGCGGTTCCTACGCCAATCCCAGTATTTACAAGTGTAGATAAACTCAATACTCCAGTATCATCAATAACAGTTCCCATAGTATTTCTTTTAATAACCTCAACTTTACTTTCAGATTTTTTCAGTATATCATCATATGGGGATGTATACGATGCAGATCTCTTTTTTCTGCTAGATGTTTTTAAATTTTCATCAACCATGTACTCTTCATCTACATCTTTTCCAAAATATTTCTCTGCGATTATATCTCTTTCTTCTGGTGTTTTTGCATTTTTCATATCTTCAATATAATCTTGTGATAAAGTTTCTTGTCTGTTTATATCTTTATAATAATATTCATCAGAAGCAAAACTTATTAAACTACAACTTAATATCATTGATGCAGTTATTGCAAAACTTATTAATCTTTTTGTTTTTTTCAATATTAAAACCTCTTTTCATATAAATATTTTTTGTTATTATATAATCAAGATTCTCAGTCTCAAATGGCCATTTAAAAACTTAATAAAATCCTTTACATAAATAAAGACAAATGAAATTCAAAAAAGTTTCACTTTTTTTATATTTTTTTGAAACTTTTTCTAATTTAATTTGTCTTTATTTGTAGAAAGAAAAAATAAGGAGGATTTTTATTATGAGAAAATTAGTTGCAATGATTTTGTGTAGTGTTTGTTTTTTATCATTTAGTTTAGTAAGTTTTGGCGAAGAGATTAGTTCTGAAAGTAATAACATCGAATTAGAAAATACACGAATTAATCGTTCTAAAAGATCGGCTGATTATATTTCCTCAACAGATTGCGAAATAGATTTTTATTATAGCAAGGGAAAATTAGTGGTAAGTGGACATACAAAAGCATATGATAATGTAGATAATGTGTCTATTTTAATTTATGTTCAAAAATATGATGAAAGCTCAAGAAAATGGAAAAATATTTATACAATATCAAAGAATGAAAAAAATTCAGATTCTATAAGATGTTCACAGTCTTATACTGTTTCCTCTGGAAAATATAGAGCCCAATCTTATCATGAATTAAAAGAAGGGTCTTCAACTGAAACAGAAAGAAATACTACAAAAACAATAAAAGCAAATTAAAAGGGGGCTTAGGCCCTCTTTTGATTTACTCTTATTTTAATGAGTTTATAATATTGATAACTTCTTCTTTTGTTATAGAATAATTTGTAGTTATACAATATTTTACTCCAAAAGAAGACCATATAATTTTAAAATATCTATCTTTTGTATTAATTAATGTATAATCTATATCCTTTATTTTGAATGATTGTATAGTAGACTGTTTAGCCATGGTCATTACTTCACTAGATTCATCACCTTCAAGATTTTGAATAAATTCAACATCTCCTTTTTCATTAATATAATTCAGTATAATAGTATGCTCATTCTCAACAATTACATCTTCTAATTTATAAGGTAATTCTCTAAAATCAAAATCTATAAAATTACGAGCTTCTTCAATATTATTTATTTCAACAGATGAGTTATCTATTTCGTGATCTTGTTCTAATTCTTGTGAAGAAGATTGTTCTTCTATGCTTATACTTCCTTCTGTTTTTTTATTTATATTCTTTTGCTTAAATATTTTCCATGAATATGATTGAGTTGATGAAAAAGAATTTACCATCATTAAAGAAATAGTTATTATAGCTGCTATTGAGGCTATTTTCTTATAGCTTTGTTTATTTTCTTTTTTACTTTTTTCTAATCCTTGTAGCTTTCTCCATTCAAATTCAATTTCACTATTTGAAATCTGTATATCTTCTACATCTTCTTTTAAAATTTCTTTTATTAACTCATCCATTCTATCTTTTTTATTCATTATAATCACCTTCCATCTTAAGTAGATTATATAGTTTTTCTTTTGCTCTATTTACTCTAGATTTGACCGTATTTACATTTAAATCTAGTTTTATGGAAATATCATTATATGATAATTCTTTATAATACCTCATAAATATAATTTCTTTATATTCTACATCTAATTCTGATATAGTATTTCTAACCTTTTGCCTTATATGTTTTTTATGTATTTTGTCGATTACTTCATCTTCCATATTTTCAGATACCAAATTTAGTTTTTCAGTATCATCTACTAAAGTTATCTTATTATTTCTAACAACATAATTTTTAGCTATATTAAGCCCTATCCTACATATCCATGGCTTAAACTTATCTATTTCGTCTAGATTATCATACTTTTCAAAAGCCTTAATATAAGCTTCATTAGTCAGTTCCTTAGAAACTTCTTTATCCTTTGTAAAATAATAAATGGTTTTAAAAACATCTTTATAATAGGTTTTATACAAAATATACTTTTGATCTTTGCTTAAGCTACTAGATTTATTGCTACTTTTTAGTACTGCCAATTTGAGACCTCCTGTTTAGAACATTATTTTTTACTATATCGAATTTCTAACAATAACATTCTTAATCTACCATAATATAGAAAAAATAAAACCTTTTAAAATTTTTGTGTATATTAGATGTCTATTTATATATAAGTAAAATCGGAAAAAGTTTCACTTTATATGTTATCTAAATAAGTAATATTTAAATGATATTAAGAATATTAAATAGAAAGTAAGTTTTAATAAATAAGAAATTAAAGTGGAGGATTTTAATGGATAAAAACGTTAAATTTGTTATTAAGAAAAAAGTAGAAAGGACTATTCAAAACTTAGAAATAAACAATATTAATGGCTATTTTGTTCAAACTGAAGAGGATGCTTTAAATAAAATAAAAGAGTTAATAAATGAAGGAGATACTGTATCTGTAGGTGGCTCTATGACACTTTTTGAAGTTGAAGTCATAAATTTATTAAGAAATGAAAATTATAACTTTCTTGATAGATATGAAGAAAATTTAACTTCAGAAGAAATTAAAGATATCAATAGAAAAAGCTTTTTTTCTAATGTATTTTTAACAAGTAGTAATGCTATTACAGAAAATGGAGAACTTTATAATGTCGACGGTAGAGGAAGTAGAGTCGCTCCTATGATTTATGGTCCTGATAAAGTTATTGTTGTAGTTGGAGTTAATAAAATAGTTAGAGATTTAGATGAAGCTATTATGAGAAATAAGGAATTAGCAGCTCCTGCTAATGCTAGAAGGTTAAATAAAGAGACTCCTTGCGCTAACATAGGACATTGTGTAGATTGCAATAGTAAAAACAGAATTTGTAATAAATATGTAGTTATAAAAAGAGAAATAGATTTAGGAAGAACTCATGTGATTATAGTAAACAAAGAACTAGGGTATTAAACCTTATAAAAACATTCTATGAAAATATCATCGTATTCGCGGTATTTTCATAGAATGTTTTGATTACCCATCAAAACAAAAAACCTAAATCTCGTATAAACGAAATTTAGGTTTTTATAACTATTTTAATTACTATAATAATTCTTGTCTTATAATAGTTTGAGTTCTCTTAGGTCCAACAGATATTATACTAGCCTTTACTCCTGTTAAATCTTCAATTCTTTGAATATATTTCTGAGCATTAACAGGTAGTTCTTCAAATGTTGTAGCTGAAGTTATATCTTCATTCCATCCATCTAACTCCTCATATATAGGTTCACATTTCTCTATCATTTCTAATGATGCTGGAAATTCTGTTATAACTCTATCTCCTAATTTATAACCTGTACATATTTTAACTTTTTCAAATCCACTCAATACATCTAAAAGCATTAAAGACATAGATGTAAGTCCATTAACTCTTGCTGCATATCTAACTATTACAGAGTCAAACCATCCACATCTTCTAGGTCTTCCAGTAGTTGTTCCAAATTCATTTCCATTCTTTCTTATTTTATCTCCAGTTGCATCGAATAATTCTGTTACGAAAGGTCCTTTTCCAACTCTAGTAGTGTAAGCCTTTACTATTCCAAGTACATCCTTAATCATATTTGGTCCTACTCCTGAACCAACACAGAATCCTCCTGATGTCGGATGAGAAGAAGTTACATATGGATACGTTCCTAAATCTAAATCAAGTAGTGTTCCTTGAGCTCCTTCAAACAATACTTTTTTTCCTTCTTTTAAAGAATTATATAATATTACTGATGTATCATCTACATACTCTTTTATTTTTTCTATATAAGATAAGTTCTCTTGATACAACTTTTCAAAATCAAATGTTTCCCCACCGTATATCTTCTCTATTATTTCATTCTTTTTCTCTACTTGTTCTTTTAATTTTTCTTTAAATATTTCTTTATCTAAAAGATCACATATTCTTATACCAGATCTTTCTGTTTTATCCATATAACAAGGACCTATTCCTTTTTTCGTAGTCCCTATTTTATTATCTCCTCTTGAGTTTTCCGCTAATTCATCTATTTTTTTGTGATATTCAAATATAACGTGTGCTCTATCACTTATTTTTATATTTTTAGTGTCTATATTATCTTTTTTAAGCATTTCTATTTCATCTAGAAATCCCTTAGGATCAAATACAACACCATTTCCTATTATGTTTATAGTTTTAGGGTTTAATATTCCTGAAGGAATTAAATGAAGTGCATATTTTTTGTCGTTAACTACTAACGTGTGCCCTGCATTGTTTCCTCCTTGTCCTCTTACTACAACATCTGCTTTTCTTGCTAAATAATCTATTATTTTACCTTTTCCTTCGTCTCCCCATTGAGATCCTATTATTGCTACGCTTGACATTAAAGATCACCTCTTCATATATATAATAACGAACACTTTACTATTTATTCTATCAAACATACGTATTTAAATCAATCTTTTTGACTTTTTTGATTCTAATTTAATCCACAGGTATCAACAGCTTTTCTGTGGATAATGTGGATATCTTTGTTCATATTTTTATTTTTTTGGTTATCAACAACTGTATACAAGATTATCCAAGTATATTCATATTAGTCAATCTCATTTACATTTATCCACAGTATAATAACTTATTATTTCTCAAATATATATATATTATTATATTTGTTGATAATTTATACGAAAATTAATGCAAAGTTAAAGCCAATATCTTTTGTGGATTAATTCCACAGATATTGGCTTGATTGTATATAACTATAGATTTATATAGATTTATATATATTTATTAAGTTCTCTAAATGTCCATTTTCTTCTTCGATAAGTTGCTTTAAATATTTTTTACTTTGCTCATATTTAGCAACTTTTAATAGGTTAGTGTAGAAAAGTATTGCATCTTTTTCTGCTTGCATTCCTATTATTAATGCGTCTTTAGAGTCTTTAACGTCTTTTATTTTATTATTAGTTAATCCTTGAGTATTAAATATAGCTGTATCACTTATAGCTTTTAAATACGCTGCTGTTTGCTCGTCAAATATATAATCATCATCATTTAAATTTTCTTCTTTAGCGTATGAATATATTTTTGAGAATAAATTAGCATGAGCTCTTTCTTCTTCTGCTAATAATTTAAATATTTTTTTTATATCTTCATTTTCTGCATCTTTCATAGCTTGTGTATAGAATCTAAATCCCTCTTCTTCAATATCTCTAGCTACCTTTAATAATTCAAGTTCATTTAAGTATAAGTTCATAATATTAACCCCCTATATTTGTTATATTGATTTTATACCCAGTTCAAATTATTTCTAAACATATATACTATATATTTCTAGCCAAGTTGTGAAATTTTTGAAATTCTCCTAGCCAAGCAAGCTCAACTGTTCCAGTTTCTCCATGTCTATGCTTTGCAATTATTACTTCACCAATACTTTTCTTTTCTGAGTCAGGATGATAGTACTCATCTCTATAAAGAAACATTACTATATCTGCATCCTGCTCTATGGCTCCAGATTCTCTAAGATCCGAAAGTATAGGTCTATGATCTGCTCTTAATTCAGGTGCACGAGAAAGCTGAGATAAAGCTATTACAGGACAGTTTAGTTCTTTAGCAAGAATCTTTAAAGATCTAGATATCTTAGATATCTCCTGTTGTCTACTTTCTCCTTTAGTATCACCTTCCATAAGTTGAAGATAATCTATTAATATAAAATCAAGTCCTTTTTCCATTTTAAGTCTTCTGCACTTTGATCTCATCTCCATTACAGTTATACCAGGGGTATCATCTATATATATATCTGCTTTTGACAAGGCTGCCATGGCTTCTATAAGCTTTGGCCAATCATCTTCATCTAAATTACCAGTCTTTAGCTTATTAAGTTCTACATGAGATTGAGCAGACAGCATACGCTGAATCAATTGTTCCTTTGACATCTCAAGACTAAAAACAGCTGCAGATATATTATCTTTCATAGCTGCATTTTGGACTAAATTAAGAGAAAAAGCCGTCTTTCCCATAGCAGGACGAGCAGCTATTAGAACTAAATCCGTTCTTTGAAGTCCATTAGTCTTTCTATCAAGGTCTATAAATCCAGTTGTAATTCCTGTTATCTTACCCTTATTTTTATACAAATCTTCTAAGCTGTCATATGCAGTCATAAGAACTTCACTTATAGACTTAAAATTATCTCCTGTTTTTTCTTGAGATATATCAAATATCTTTTTCTGTGCTATTTCAAGAGTATTATTAACACCCTCTGCATTATTATATCCTATATCAAGAATATCAGAAGAAGCTTTTATAAGCTTTCTCATTATAGATTTTTCTTTGACTATGTTTGCATAGTTTCTAACGTTCGATGTTGTAGGTACAACAGTCGATAATTGAGTTAAATAAGTAATTCCACCGGCAATATCGAGGGTATTTCTCTTTTTCATTTCCTCTGTCAATGTTATTATATCTATTGGTTCACTATTCCTATAAAGGTTTAATACAGCTTCATAAATTTCTTTATGTGCGTCTTTATAAAAATCATCTGGTTTTATTACCTCAGAAACTGCTACAACAGCATCTTTGTCTAACAATATAGACCCCAAAATAGACTGCTCAGCATCTATACTGTGAGGAGGAATCCTTCCTGCTTGCTCCATTTTGACCCCTCCTAAAAATTAATTTTTTTCTTTTATATCTACTCTAATTTTAGTAACTACCTTAGGGTGTATTTTCATTTCAACAAACCTTGAGCCCAAGCACTTTATAGGTTCTTCTAATAATATTTTTCTCTTATCTACCTCTATCTTATGCTTTTTCTTTAATTCAGTAGCTATATCCTTTGACGTTATAGATCCAAATAATCTTCCGCCTTCTCCAGACTTAGAATATAAAGTAACAACTAGTTCTTCCATTTTAGCTCCTAATTGTTTAGCTTCTTCATATTCTTTATCTGCTTTTATCTTTTTAGCTGTATTTTGCTCATTAAGTACCTTCATATTTCCTTCAGTTGCTTCTTTAGCTAATTTTCTTGGAAATAAGTAATTTCTTGCATATCCATCGCTAGCATTAATTACTTCTCCTTTTTTCCCTGTTCCTTTTATATCTTTTAATAAAATAACCTTCATATTTACTCCTCCTTTAAATATTCTAATATTGATTCTTTTAACATTTTTACTGTATCTTCAATAGAAATATCCTTAAGTTGAGCCCCCGCAACATCTATATGTCCGCCTCCACCTAGTTTTTCCATGAATATATGTACATTTATATCACCTAGTGACCTTGCGCTTATAAATATTGTATCATCATTTCCTTTTCCTAACACGAAAGATGCCCTTATTCCTTTTATATTCAAAAGTTCATCTGCAGCCTGAGCTGATATCAATTTAGAATTTTCAATTCCATCGTCACAAACAGAAATGGCTATAATACCACCTATTATTTGAGAATTTTTTATTATTTGAGCTTTAGCTATAAAGTTATCTAAATCCCCTTGGAATAATTTTTTTACAGATGTTGTATCTGCCCCTAGCTTCCTAAGCATTGCGGCAGCTTCAAAGGTTCTAACGCCTGTCTTAAAAGTAAAATTTTTAGTATCTAGAGTTATTCCAGCAAGTAATGCGTCTGCTCCTAAATTATCTATACTAGTTTTGCTATCTATATACTGTATAAGTTCTGTAACCATCTCACACGTAGATGAAGCATAAGTTTCATGATACATTAAAACAGCATTATCTATAAATTCTACACCTCTTCTGTGGTGATCTATAACTGCTATTTTTTCAGATATTTTAAGCAATTCTTCGCATTCAGTAAAATTAGGTCTATGTGTATCAACAACTATAACTAAGCTATCTCTTCTACAATTTCTTATAGCATCTTCTCTTGATATAAACACATCTTTATAGCTTTCATTTTCTTTGACTCTTTCCATAAATAAATCTATAGAAGAGTTTGATGATTGAATGACTATATTTGCTTCTTTATTTAACAATTTACATATATCATAGATTCCTATCCCTGCACCTATAGCATCTAGATCTGGGTATTTATGACCCATAATATAGATATCCTCTGCTTCAAGTATCAATTCTTTTAGCGCATAAGCTATAAGTCTAGCCCTAACCTTATTCTTTTTTTCTACAGCCTTGGATTTTCCACCATAGAAGATAGACTTATCTTTTCTTTTTATAACAGCCTGATCTCCACCTCTTCCAAGTGCCAAATCAAGAGCACTAATGGCGTACTTAAGATTTTGTTCATGTGTATCTCCCATAGCCCCTATTCCAATACTAAGAGTCAAAGGTAGCGTATTCCCATAATCTACATCTCTTATTTGATCTAGTATAGTGAACTTATCTTGTTCTAGATCTCTAAGCTGCTTAGAATCTATTATCAAAGTATACTTATCTTTGCTATTTCTTCTTAAAGCTCCATTTAAGCTTATAGCCCATGTATTTAACTTTCTCTCTAATTCAGCATTAATGAGAGGTCTAACATCTTGATTTGCACTTTCTAAAACCTCATCATATCCATCTATTTGTACTAAGGCTATAACTGATTTTTCATCTTCGTATTTATTAAATAGTTTAACATATTCAGTTTTGTCTAACCAGTATAGAACTATCAAATATTTAATATCTTTATCTTTTTTAGTCTTCACTATATTATACACTACAGTATACTTTTTATTATTAAAGTCAACTTCAGTATAAAATTCTTTCGTTTCATTTAACTTTTTCCTTAAACTTAAATTAGGCATAAGTTCTTTTATATTTTTATGAAATATATTATCCTTGTTAACCATATTATAAAATTTCTTATTATACCAACTTATACTCTCATCAAATTCCAAAATACATAAAGGTATAGGTAATTTAAGTATAGTTTGCTTTATAGTATCATCAATTTCAAGAGATAAGTCCTCGATAGTTTGAATCCATTCTATCTTTTTTTTGTGCTTAATTTTGAAATTATAATATGTTATATAAAACAATACTACAAAAGAAATTCCTCCTAAATAAAAATTATAATATAGTATTATTAAACTCATTAAAAATATAATTATTATATTTATATTAAATTGTTGATCTTTAAATTTTAAATACAGCTTATCTTTCATAAGCCCCTCCTAATTACCTTCTTATCTTTCTAAAATTCATCGCAGAATCCAACATACCTATTATGGTTATAATAAAGACTATAGGTTTTATAATAAAAGATGTTATAAGTAAGAATCCTTTAACTCCTCTTTTTATATTAATTTTATCTAAGAAGTAACTATAAACACAGGCTCCCTGAATTAGAAATAAAGTAAGTATAATCATTTCCAAATTCATAACTATAGACTCATAGTAAATTCCATCTACATATTTTATAACCAAAGTAGATAAGTATATTAAAACTATTCCAAAAGGTATATTTCCTGGTAAAGAAAATTCTTTTATTTCAGGTAATAAACTTTCATCTTTTTTTGTTTTTCTCAATATAAATACTGATGCACAATAATTAATAAATGAAATAACTATAGATGGCATGATAACTAATGTACTAGGAAGATACACTGAAAAATATTCCAATATACTACTTAATCCTTTCTCGTCTATCTTAACTCCCAAACCATTTAGAACATCTTTTTGAATCTCTATAGATTCAATTAATATATCATTAAATCCTTTTACAATATCTACATTAAATATAATTATAGATATCTTAATATATAACATCATCATAACTATAAAAATTAAACTTCCAAGTGCTATATTTTTAAATGGATTCTCATTTTTATAAATGTTATGTCCTATAAATATAGAAGGGATAATTACTAAAGCAGATATAAATGCAGATATAGGATTTGTAGTCATAATTAAAATTATTAATGATATAAACGAACCCATAATTGAATATCTTATCCCACATCTAGCTGTTATTATCGTATATGGTATTCCATTAAATATGAAAAACATACCCAAAACCGGAATATAAGTAGATGCTAAAGCAAATACGATTCCTATACATGAAAGTATAGAGGCTTCCATCAATTTCTTGCTATTATTAATTTGCATAAAAAACTATCACTCCCTAAGCTTTATATAATCTTTAAGCTCACTTAAATCTCCATACCACTTTTCAACCTTATGATCATCATTTATAGCTCTTACTATTTTCTCTTTTATTTTTCTATCTATATTAGAAAAGCTAAAGCCTAGCCTTTTTCCAAGTAAATAAGTAACCATTATTATATTAGCTAGAATATCTTGAATAGTCTCATCTGTATAGCTAGCTCCTTTTAGCATAATTTCATATAAAGCTGATATGCTACTTAAAATCTCTGTTTTTAACCATTCTATTATCTTTATATTTTTAGTTACATCAAGATCTCTATCTATTTTCAAGTATATCCCCCCTTAATATACAATTATACCATATAAAACTAAACTTAATTAATATTATGTATAGATTAAAAAAACGAGCCATAAAGGCTCGTCTATTATTAATCTATTGTGTATGGTAAAAGTGCTATATTTCTAGCTCTTTTAATAGCTACAGTTAATTCTCTTTGATGTTTAGCACAAGTTCCAGAAATTCTTCTTGGTAATATCTTACCTCTTTCTGTGATATACTTGCCTAATTTTCCTATGTTTTTGTAATCTATTTTAACGTTCTTGTCAGCGCAGAAAGAACAAACCTTTTTTCTACGACGTCTTTTTTTATTCATCATAATAGTTTCCCTCCTTCTCTCTAGAATGGAATATCATCATCATCTAATGCCTGGAATCCTCCTGTATCTAGACCAACAGGTTCAAATGTTTTTTCAAATCCAGTATTTGAAGGAGCTGGATTTTCAGATCTACCTTTAGATTCTAAAAATTCTACTCTTTCTGCAACAACTTCTGTCACATACCTTCTATCTCCATTTTGAGCCTCATAAGATCTAGTTTGAAGCGAACCTTTAATTGAAACTAATCTTCCTTTAGCAAGGTAGTTTGCACAGTTCTCTCCTGGTTTTCCCCAGACTACGATATTGAAGAAATCAGCTTCTCTTTTTCCTTCTTTATTTACATAAGATCTATTTACAGCTATTGAAAAGGTGGCAACAGGCTTACCTGTTCCTGCAATGTACCTAAGTTCGGGGTCTTTAGTCAACCTACCCACCAATACAACACAATTCATAAAAACACCACCTTATATTAATTACTAAGCTTCAATATTTACGATCATGTGTCTTATTGAATCTTCACTAATCTTTAGGTTTCTTTCGATTTCCTTTGGAACGTCAACACCAGCAGTGAAGTTAACTAATACATAGTATCCTTCAGTACGCTTTTGTATAGGATATGCTAATTTCTTATTACCCCAAACATCAAGCTTATCTACTTGTCCGTTACCAGATTCAATTATGTTATTAATTTTATCTTGTATCTTTTGCTTAGCCTCATCTTCTATGTTAGACTTTAATACATAAATTAATTCATACTTTTTCATTACAATTCACCTCCCTTTGGACTTAGACGGCTCTAATATTCATTAGAGCAGAGAAATGAGATTAATCTCACATCTTTAAGATTGTATCATTTATTATAATAAAAGTCAATTGTATTTTATTTAATATTTGTTTTTTCAATTAATTATCATATGATTTTTACTTAGAATTTAAAAAATAAGGAAGTTTAAGGTATATTAATACTACTTTATGTCAATTATATTAGTAAATAACCCCACAATTTAATATTTTTCATCCCAATCTCCCCCTTATTAAGTGCATACTTAAGTATAGCACAAAAAAGAGTGGCTAATTAGCCACTCTTTTTAATTCTATACGAATGCTTTTAATACTTTTGCAAGTCTCTTTATTCCATCAACTATTTTTTCATCTGTCATGTTAGAGTAGTTTAATCTAAATGTATTGTCTTTTCCACCATTAGGGAAGAAAGATCCTCCTGGAACAAAAGCTACATTGCTCTTTATACACTCAGCCATTACATCCTTAGCATCTATTCCTTTAGGAAGTTCTACCCAAGTAAATAATCCTCCCTCTGGGTAAGTAAACTTTAACCCTTCTGGGAACTCAGCCTTCATAGTATTTAACATTAAATCTCTACGAACTCTGTAAACATCTATAATTTTATTAACGTGAGCGTCTAAGTCATATAACTCCATGAATTTAGCAACTTCTCTTTGTCCTACTGTAGAAGTTTGTAAATCTGCACTTTGTTTTATCATTATGTATTTTTCTAAGATTTCCTTATCAGCAGCTACCCAACCAATTCTGAATCCAGGACAGAATATCTTAGAGAAACTTCCAAGGAATATTATTAATCCTTTTTCATCCATAGACTTTAATGAAGGTAATATTTCTCCTTCAAATCTTAATTCTCCATATGGATTATCTTCTAATACTGGTATTTCAAATTTATTTACTATTTCCATGAACTTTTTACGTCTTTCTAAAGGCCAAGTTCTACCTGTAGGATTTTGGAAATCTGGAATTACATACATCATCTTAACATTTTCAGTTGTTTCAAGTATTTTTTCAAGTTCTTCCATTATCATTCCATTTTCATCTGTTGGAACTTCTATAAATCTAGGTCCATATGCTTTAAATGCATTTAATGCTCCTAAGTAAGAAGGACTTTCACATAAAACAACATCGCCCTCATTTAAGAATATCTTTCCTGAAAAATCTAATCCTTGTTGAGAACCACTTGTTATTAATATTTCATCAGCACTAACTTTAGTGTCGAATTTTTCATTCATTCTATTTGCAATTACTTCTCTTAATGGGCCGAATCCTTCTGTGGCAGCATATTGTAATGCTTGTTGTCCGCCTTCTTCAAGAACTTTAACAGCAACCTCTTTCATTTCTTCAACTGGGAATAATTCTGGTGCTGGAAGTCCTCCTGCAAAAGATATTATTTCTGGTTTTTCTGTTAACTTTAATAATTCACGAATTTCAGAAGCTTTAAGATTATCCATACGATCAGCAAATTTTACAGCCATTTAAAAAACACCTCCAAAGATTATAAATACCAAGGAAAACTTTTTCCTGCATTTACTTGAGATTAATTATACCATTTTTATAATTATTTGCATACTTATAAAGAAAATTGCAGAATATTCAAAACTATTGTCTTCGTTAATTTTTTTTCTATCTTTACTCTGATTTCTTTATTAAATTTTTTATTCTCTTTTCCAATTCTGATCTTTCTATCCATAATTGCTTATTGCAATTTTCGCACTTTATTCTAAAATCCATCCCACATCTCATTATCTCAAATGTATTTCCTCCACAAGGATGATTTTTTTTAAGTATTACCTTATCTCCTATTTCTATTTTTATAGGCATTAAAATTCCTCCTAATACAGCTTAGTTAATTCTTTGTTACCATCATCTAATTTTTTTATATTGAACACCCCGTAATAATCTATTTTCAGGTCATCTATGTTGTTTTTAATAGTGTCTATATTATCTTTTTGAAACATTATAGATAGTCCACAACTAGAAGTTACTTCTCTTGGAGTAGGTATTGTTTTTATATTTAGTTCTAATTCTTTTAATCTTTTTTCAAATCTTATTGCATGATGAGTTGAATTAAAGCTTATTACATATATATCGTGCATTTTATTTCTCCTTCTGTATTTTTATACGTGTAGTACTATATAGATATAGTATTACTAGACTTTCTAAGCCTCTCTACGATGTCATACATGTTAGATATTTGTCCAACTTTTAACAAACTTTTTAGGTTTAAATAGTCTAAACATGTCCCACAAGACAATATTTCTACCCCTTCTTTTTCTAATAATATTAAATTATCTATAGTATTTTCATTTTGCGTAGTTAATTTAACTGCTGAATTAACAAATATTATAGATTTTGGATACGGAGTTGTTTGAGATAATGTATATATAAAACCATTAATAAGAATTTCTCCTAATTCATCTGACCCTTTTCCCATAACATTTGATGATATAAATACAACTGTATTATCATCAACTTCTTGCTTTTGAATAATATCTTCTTGTATCGATTGAATTTCTTCAAGCTGTCCCTTTGTAATTTCTATATAGTAAGCATTTTCTTTTTGATTTATTTTCGATTCACATTTCATTGAATTCACTAGCTTTAATATATTTTCTTTCGCTATTTCATTGTCAACTATAGTAACTACTATGCCATCATTAATATTATCTAATTCTTTTTTAGTTTTTATAACGGGAAGTGGGCAATTAAGCCCTCTTGCATCTACTTGTATTCTCATAAATACCTCCTATGGATAAGTTTTAATAATTATTATAACATACTCCACCCTTTGTAATTATTGAATATTTCAATGAAATCATTGAAATATTTAAATAAAAAATTATACATATATAAGTATTTAAGTAAAAATGAATTATTCAAATCTACTATAAGCTGCTGTTTTTCAAATATAATTAAAAAAGGATGACTTAAAGTAAGTATTATTAATAAAATCAAGAATCCTTTTAATGCTCCAAACAAAAAACCTAGGCTTTTATTTAAAATATTAAGTGGAGCAAATTTAAATATATCATCTATAAAGTTTATTGCCATTTGTATAACCATATTAATTATAGCAAACATGATAATAATTAATATTACTTGTATTAATATCTTGGTTGTTGATTGAGCTAAAGCATCATTTTTTATTATATTGATCACTATATTATTTATAACGGTACTTAAAGGCCTATATATATTCTCATTATGAACAATATAATCGACTACACTCGGATACCACATTTTGCATATAAATATTGATATAAAATATTTCAATAGATTGAATAGTGATTTTATAAATCCTAAATAAAATCCTTTAACAGCAAATAAACCTATCAATATTATTATTATAAAATCTATATAATTCAAATTCATAAACTCCCCGCCTTAATCTATATTTAAAAACTTAATATATCCTCTGAAAATGACTATAACACTGTTATCATATATTGTAAATACATCCAATATATCTTTTGTGAAGTCCTTTTTCTGTTTATTTTTAGAGAGATATATACTTCTATCAGAGTATACTATATTTTCATTCCCTATATTTTTAATACCCTTTATGTTTTCTATACTATATTCTTTGATCTTTTCTTTTCCATACTTATCAATAGATATTATATTTTTATTTGAATCCATAACTATTATTTCATCGTCTATAATATCTACATATGCAATTTCTTCATCTAAATTTATTTTTTTAGCATTTTCATCATTTAAGTTTTTAATCTCTATATATTTTGGATCTACAAAAACTAGATTATCATCTAAAAACATAGTTTTTACAAAAACTTTATTTTCTATATTATATGAAAAAATTAACTCTCCTTTTTTGTTATAATAAAATATATTGTTATAAAGCCTATCATCTTTAATACTAATTCCACTTACTACAAAGTTGCTAGTATTTTTGTCTACCTCTACTAAGTTTATTATTATTTGAGGTATTGATATATCTTGTATTTCTTCTCCTTTATAACTATATAGCTTAACACCTTCAACCTCTACATCAGTTGTATAGTGAATCAAGAAATCATCATTATATAAAGCTTTTATCATCAAAGCATTTTCTTTTAGACTTAATTTATTCATTAAGGATCCTTTTTTATCTATTATATATACTTCTTTTTTCATCTTATCTAGTAAATATATATTTGAATTATTAGTATCTATACTATAATTCTCTATTCTTATATTTAGATCAAATTTTCTTTGAGCTTCACTATCCATATACTTTAAGGATTTACCATCATACATTAAAAATCCATCTCTATATTTTATAAATGAAGTATTATTAGAGTATCCATATGATATCTCTTTTGTTTCCTTTATACTTACTTTAGAATTGTTCATTTTGCTCCTAATAATGTTTATGGTTTTTGGATTTAAAAATATTATTATTAATATAATTGAAATTATTATAATCTTATTCTTCTTCATATAAATCATTCCTTCTAATTTTCTTAATACTTATATAATACTACAAAAAATAGACTCTTTTTAAAAGAGTCTATTTTTCTATTATATCTAATTCTTTATATATACTTATACCTTTAGTATAGTATTCTAATTCTCTTTCTTTAGATATATTAGAATATGTTTGGGCAAGCTCTATATATAAATCAGCTAAATCTTTTTTACTCCCTATTTCTTCTATTATATATGAACATTTCTTTAAATGTTCTATCGCAGTATTTAAATCACCTTGTTTTTTATATATTTTTGCATAGTATTTTAAAGACCTACATTCCAATTTCTTATTTTTCATTTTTATAGCTATAGATAATGATTTTTTAGAATATTTTTTAGCATTTTCGAAATCATCAATTTCTATTAGCACTTTTATATATTCAAATAATATTTTCATCAATTCTACATCTTCATACTCTCTCTTTGTTATATAAGCTTTTTTTACACATTCAAGAGCATCTTCATATTTACCTATTTTTCTATATATTCTAGACATAGTTATTTGTATTCTTGCATATTCATTCTTCTTATCTTCTTCTTCATATATTTGTAGGGCTTTATTTAAGTAAACTTTAGATTCATCCCATCTTCCCATATCCAAAAGATTGCTTCCTATTAAAAATAGACTATCTGCTTTTTGTTTTATATTTTTTTCTTTTTCTTCTATTTCATGTATCTTTTGAGCATATAATAAAGACTTTTCATTATTTTCAAGCCTTATATAGCAAAATGATTTATATGTATATATTTCCTTTTGTATTTCATTATTGTCTATATAATGCTCTAGAAAAAGGTTTTCCCCTTGTATGAATTTATCTAATGCTACTTTTATAAATCCTTCTTCTAAATATATTTTACCTAATTGTATGTAACATTGTATAACTTTTTCATAATTAGCTGTTTTTACATTTAATACTAAGCTTCTCTCGAAATTGTCTATAGCTAATTCATATTTTTTCTCATTAAAATAAACTATACCTAATAAATATTTTGCCTTACCATACGTATCATATAACTTATATTCCTTACATATTTCTATTACTTTACAGATTTCTTCTCTAGCAACTTCCATATCATTAGATTTTATGTAGATCTCACTCTTTGTCAATAAATTATTGCTTATCTTTTTAGCCTGCATATCTTTACTTTCTAATAAATAATCTATGCTAACATCTAACTTATCTACAAAGTATTCTAAAAGATCTTGACTTGGATATGATTTATCTCTCTCTATATGACTTATCTGAGCAGCAGTTATTCTGTTTCCTGCTAATTCTTTAAGAGTTAAGTTTTTTTCTTTTCTAAGCTTTTTTATTTTTTCGCCTAAGCTAAGTATTTCCATATATATATTCCTCCACAATAAATTAATATACTAACTTTGAATTTTAATACTCCTAATTTGTCATAGGATAATACCAATTGTACAACATGTTATTTTTATGTAATTTTGTCTTAATTTAATTATAACTTAATATTTGATTAAAATATAGTATTTTATAATTATATTTAATAATATTTTAAAATTCTCTTCATGCTATTCCATGGTCCATGTTATATGCTCTTATCAATAATATCCATAATTTGAAAATTATACGACTTGATTAGTAATTAAAAACGACGCTTATTGGAATGTTAACCAAAAATAGTTAACATTCCAATAAGCGTCGTTTTACAATCAACTCCTACTATTATTTACTTTATCTCATTAACTATGCTTTTTAAAGCTTTAATAGCTTTATCTATATCTTCTTTAGTATTGAAGTATCCTATGCTAAATCTAACTGTTCCCTGTTCTAATGTATTCATTGTTTTATGAGCTAGAGGACCACAGTGAAGTCCTGATCTTGTAGCTATATCAAATACAGAATCTAATATGAAGCTTACTTCAGATGAGTCTTGATTTCCTATATTAATAGATATTACAGATGCCTGTTTTTTTGCATCTTTAGTCCCATATACTTTTATTATAGGTATTAAGCTTAATTCATTTAAGAAATACTCAGTCAATGCTTCCTCATGTTTTCTTATATTATCAATACCCTCTGCTAGTATAAACTCTATTCCTGCATTAAGTCCTGCTATACCTGGAGTATTTGGAGTGCCTGATTCATACTTATCTGGTACTATATTAGGCTGAGTTAATTCCTCTGATTTACTGCCAGTTCCACCCTCTTTTAACTGATTAAGAGTTATTCCTTCTCTTACATATAAAATTCCTGTTCCTTGAGGCCCTAATAATCCTTTATGTCCGGGTAGTGCTAGCATATCTATATTCATATTTTTAACATCTATGTTATAAATCCCTGCTGTTTGAGAAGCATCTACAAGATATGCTATGTTCATTTCCCTGGCAATTTTTCCTACTTTTTCTATATCAACTAATGTCCCACATACATTAGACGCATGTGTTGTTACTATAAGCTTTGTATCTTTATTTATGGCATTTTTTATATCATTTACATCTAATTCTCCAAATTCATTGCAATTTACTATAGTATTAGTAACACCTATTTTTTCCAAAGTTTTAATAGGTCTTATTACTGAATTATGCTCCATGCTTGTTGTTATTATATGATCGCCCTTATTTACAAATCCTTTTATTGCAAGGTTTAATGAATCTGTTGCATTATTTGTAAATACTACATTCATAGGATTGTCTATATTAAACAGCTTGCATATATTTTCTCTTGTTTCATATATTGTTCTACCGGCTTCTAAAGCTAGCTTGTGTCCTGCTCTTCCAGGATTTGCTCCATAATTTTTCATGCAGTTTAAAACTTCTTCGTATACTTTATCTGGTTTTGGAAAAGTTGTTGCAGCATTATCTAAATATATCATATGGATCCTCCTAATGTTGACTTTATAATATTTGTTCCAATATTCCTTCAAGTTCTTCATCACTATAATACTCTATTTCTATTCTTCCTTTTTTCTTACCTTTTAGTATATTTACTTTTGTTCCAAATAAGTCTCTTAGCTTATCCTCTATATTTACTATAAAAGGGTCTTTATTAACCTTTTTACTTTTTGTTTCTTTTTTATCAGTCATACTCTTAGATAGATTCTCCACTTCTCTAACAGATAGCCTTTCCTTTATTATTCTAAGTGCTATCTCATATTGAATGTTTTTATTTTCTATTCTAAGGAGAGCTTTTCCATGGCCTGGAGTTATCTGGCCTTCTTCTATTAACTTAATAACCTTATCATCTAAATTCAAAAGCCTTAGAGTATTAGTTATATGTGGTCTACTTTTACCTACTGCTTCTGATATTTCTTCTTGTGTCACCTTGTAATTTTCTATAAGACTTTTATAAGCTATAGCTTCCTCTATCGCATTTAAATCTTCTCTTTGCAAGTTCTCAATTAAAGCTATTTCCATTATATCTTTGATAGGTAAGTCTTTTACAACTGCTGGCATTTCTTTTAACTTTGCCATTTTAGCAGCTCTAAATCTTCTCTCACCTGCAATTATCATATATCCATCTTCTTCTTTTTTCACTACTATAGGTTGTAATATTCCGTAGTTCTTTATAGATTCAGATAATACACTTAGTTTTTCTTGATCAAATATCTTTCTAGGTTGCTCTTTGTTTGGGTAAATCTCTTTTATGTTTAAATTTAATATTTCTTTGTCAGATGAAACGGTCTTATTATTTGGTATCAATGCACTTAGTCCTTTTCCTAATCTATTTTTAGCCATTTATATCACATCCTCTTCCAAGTCTATAAATTCTTCAGCAAGTTCTATATATGCTAAAGAACCTTTACACTTTGAATCATAATATACCACTGGCTTTCCATGGCTAGGAGCTTCAGCTAGTCTAACATTTCTTGGAACAATGGTTGTATAGACACTTCCTTTAAAGAATTTCTTGACTTCTTCAACTACTTGAATAGACAAATTGGCTCTTCCATCAAACATACTTAGAACCACTCCTTGAATTTCAAGATTTGGATTTAGATTTTCTTTAACTAATGATATTGTCTGCATTAATTGGCTAACGCCTTCTAGCGCGTAATATTCACATTGTATAGGTATTAATACACTGTCTACTGCCACAAGAGAATTTATCGTCAACATTCCAAGTGAAGGTGGACAATCTACGAATATGTAATCATAATCATCTTTAACTGTATCTAGCACATTTTTTAATATAAACTCTCTGTTTTCTATTCCTGTAAGCTCTATCTCAGCTCCAGCAAGTTCTGTTGAAGATGATAATAGACTTATATTATCAAATTCGGTATCTATTATAGTGTCTTTTATATCTTTTTCTCCTAATAAAACATCATATATAGTAAAATCAAGTTCTGTTTTATCTACTCCAAATCCACTAGTCGTGTTTCCTTGAGGGTCTAAATCTATTACCAATGTTTTTTTACCTAACCTTCCTATACATGCACTTAGGTTTACATTTGTAGTGGTCTTACCCACTCCCCCTTTTTGATTAAATACAGCAACTATCTTCCCCACTGTAATTCCCCCTTTAATTCCTTACAAGTTTGAAAAAAAGATTACCGTATAACAGTAATCTTAAGCTTTAGGGATTTTAACTACGACTTCGATATGATCTCCCTTATCGTTTTCTTTGTACTTAGCGTTTATTCCTGTGTCTACTATTGCATTATAAGCACCTTTTAATGTATTTAAATATATCTTAAAATTAAGAGCTGCTTTTATAGTTTGTCTTTTCTCTGGTTCTTTAGGTGTAGCAAGGTCTTCTAATATATCCTTTATTAATTTTTCTGTCTTCTTAACAGTCAACTCATTCTTAATTATTGTATCTAAAACTTGATTTTTATAATCATCATCTGGTAATTTCAAAAGGGCTCTAGCATGTCTTTCAGTCAATCCATTTTCGATAAGCTTTGTCTTTATATCATCTGATAATCTAAGTACCCTAAGCTTATTAGCAATAGTTGATTGATTTTTTCCAACACTTTGTGCTAGTTCTTGTTGAGTAAAGTTATGATCTTTTATCAGGTTTTCATATCCTAAGGCTTCTTCTATAAAATTTAAATCTTCTCTTTGTAAGTTTTCAATAAGTGCAAGCACAGCTGAAGATTCGTCCGATAAATTATTTATTATAGCTGGTATATACTTAAGTCCTGCTTTTTTAGATGCTCTAAGCCTTCTCTCCCCTGCTACTAATTCATACATGTTATCATTTATTTTTCTAACTGTAATAGGTTGGAGTATTCCAAAATTCTTTATAGATTCGCTTAATTCATTCAATGCAAACTCCGAGAAAACCCTTCTCGGCTGATATGGATTTGGAATTATCGTATCTATAGGTATTTCCATGACTTTTCTATCTTCCATAATATCCCTCTCTCTAGAAGAAATATGATAAAATTTGTTTTGAATTTTATTTATCAAATAATACTTTCTCCAAAAATATTCATATCCCTTCTATATTCTTAATATTTTTATATTACAACTTAATTTATTTCTCGGGAAATATGAGTCTTTTTTGACACCCTTTTCGCTACTTTATAGGAGTTTTTGATGGTTTACCTGCTTTTCGCGGATATTTTGTTGGTGTATTTTTTACTTTTTTCAAAATCACTATATTGTGTTTTATGTCTGTAAAAGGAAGATCTACATCTATTTTCTGTATAAATTCAAGCCCTAAAACATCAATTGCCTTTTCAGCCTCTTTTAATTCTTCATTTAGGTAAGGTCCTTTTAAGCACACAAAATATCCTCCAACTTTTATAAAAGGTGTACAATACTCTAAAAGAACAGGCAACGATGCAACTGCTCTTGCTGTTGCTATATCATATTGTTCTCTATAATCTTCATCTTTTCCGAAATCTTCTGCTCTTCCATGAACAAACTCTACATTATCAAGTTCTAGATTATTACAAACTTCTTTTAAAAAGTTGATTCTTTTGTTAAGAGAATCAAGTAATGTCAAGTTTAAACTTTCCATACATACTCTTAAAGGAATTCCCGGAAATCCAGCTCCTGTTCCAACATCTATTATTTTATCATTTTCTTTTATATATCCAGAATTAATACATGCTAAAGAATCTATAAAATGCTTTATATAAATTTCTTTCTCATCTTCAATTGCTGTAAGGTTCATATGTTGATTCCACTCAAGTAGTATATCTTTGTACTTTTCAAATCTATTTATATTAGTTTCACTTATATCTATATTAAGCTGTTTAAGACCATCTTTTATAATACTTCTATTGCTCAATATTATCACCTCTGCCTCTTCTAAGTTGTTCAAGGTGTATTAATAAAACAGATATATCAGCAGGAGATACTCCAGATATACGAGATGCCTGTCCTATTGATATAGGTTTTATACTATCTAGTTTTTGTCTAGCCTCAAGTCTTAGTCCGCTTATTTTAGAGTAATCTAAATCTTTATTTAACCTTTTGTTTTCTAACTTTTTGAATTGGTCTATTTGCTTTAGCTGCTTACCTATATAACCTTCATATTTAGATATTATTTGACACTGCTCTTTTATGGCTTTAGATAGTTCTAAATCAGATTTTTTGCCTAATTTTTCTAATAATTCATAGTCGTACTCAGGTCTTTTTAGGAATTCATATAAGCTCATTCCTGTATTGATTCCAGGAAGATTCATTATTTCTAATTGTTTGTTTACCTGGCTTGGAGTAACTCTCTCTTCCTTTAATCTTTCTATTTCTTTTTCTAAATTTGATTTTTTTTGCTTAAATTTATTATACCTATTATCTTTTACAAGACCTATATCTCTACCTATTTCAGTAAGTCTTAAATCTGCATTGTCCTGTCTTAAGTAAAGTCTGTATTCACATCTTGATGTCATCATTCTATAAGGTTCATTAGTTCCTTTAGTAACTAAATCATCTATTAAAACGCCTATATAAGCTTGAGATCTATCCAATATTAAAGGATCTTTTCCTTGTACTTTTAAGGCTGCATTTATTCCAGATATAAGTCCTTGTGCTGCAGCTTCTTCATATCCAGATGTTCCATTAAACTGGCCTGCACTAAATAAATTTTCGACACCTTTTATTTCAAGAGAAGGATTAAGTTGTGTAGGATCTATGCAATCGTACTCTATTGCATAAGCCGGTCTCATTATCTTACAATTTTCAAGTCCCGTTATTGATCTATACATATCTATTTGAACTTCATATGGAAGAGATGTAGATATTCCTTGTATATACATTTCTTTAGTATGATTTCCTTCAGGCTCTATAAATGTTTGATGTGATAGCTTATCGTGAAACCTTACAACCTTGTCTTCTATAGAAGGGCAGTATCTAGGTCCAACACTATCTATTTCTCCGCTATACATTGCAGATCTTTTTATATTATCATTTATAATCTTATGAGTTTGCTCAGTAGTTCTTGTTAAATAGCAAGGTTCTTGCTTTAGCTCTAATTCATCATTCATAAATGAGAAAGGAGTTATAACTCCATCTCCCTTTTGTTCTTCCATTTTAGAAAAGTCAACAGTGTCCCTATGAACTCTTGCAGGGGTTCCTGTTTTAAATCTTCTCATCCTAAGACCTATTTTTTCAAGACTTTTAGTTAAGTGCTTAGAATAACCTAATGCATTAGGTCCCTCGTAGAAACTAACCTCTCCTATATATATCTTGGAATTTAAATATACTCCAGTTGATAAAACTAAGGATTTACAATCATAAATAGCACCAAGCTTCGTAGATACTCCTTTTATAACATTATTCTCAGCTATTACATCTACAACCTCATCCATTATAACTTCTAGATTTTGTTGATTCTCTAGCTCTTTTTTCATTTCTTTATGATATTCATACTTGTCAGCTTGTGCTCTTAAAGAGTGTACAGCAGGTCCTTTAGCTGTATTGAGCATTCTGCTTTGTATATAAGTTTTATCTATGTTTATTCCCATTTGACCACCAAGCGCGTCTATTTCTTTAACTAGATGTCCTTTTCCTGTTCCTCCAATAGATGGATTACAAGGCATTAAAGCTATAGAGTCTAAAGACATTGTTATTATTAATGTCTTACAACCCATTCTAGCAGATGCTAAAGCAGCTTCACACCCCGCATGTCCAGCTCCAACAACTATAACATCGTATTTTCCTCCGTTAAACTTCATGTTCATCCTCCTCATGTTTCACATATAATGTTTCACGTTAAACATTATACTACAATTATTACTATATATATCTAAAATTCGATTTATCCGAAAGCTAAAAGTTCTAAGACTCCATCCTCTTAAGGCTGGAGATAAGAACTTAACAGCTTCTGGATTAGCTCAACTAAAAATTCGGTTGGAGTAAAAACTTCATCTGAATTAAATTTCGCTTTATTAATATTTATTTTCCTATACAGAAATCTCTAAATATAGTATCTAATAAGTCTTCAGATACAGTATCTCCACTAACTTCACCAAGGTAATCCCAAATATTCTTAAGATCTACCTCTATAAAATCAAGAGCCATATTATCTTCAATAGCATTTATAGCATCATTTATAGAGCTTATAGCCTTTTTTAGTGAATCTTTATGTCTAACATTAGTTATCATAACACTGTCACCTTGTGAAACATTTCCCTTATATACCATATCGGCAATTTCATCTTCTAATTTATCTATACCCTTTCTCTCTAGGGCAGATATTTTTATTATTCTTTTTTCATCTACATATTCTTTTATCTTATTTTCATCTATTTTATTTTCAAGATCAGTTTTATTTACTAAAACTATAGTATTTTTATTTTCAGTATTTTCAAGTATATCTATATCTTCTACCGATAACCCTCTTGATGCATCAAGAACAAGTATAACAAGATCTGCTGATTCAAATGATTCTCTTGATCTTTGTACTCCTATTTTTTCTACAACGTCTTCTGTATCTCTAATTCCTGCTGTATCCATTATTTTAAGAGGTATTCCCTTTATATTTACAAATTCCTCTATCACATCCCTTGTAGTCCCTGGAATATCTGTAACTATAGCACGAGATTCTTTAAGTATTGCATTTAATAAAGATGATTTACCTACATTCGGCTTACCTACTATAACAGTTTTAAGACCATCTCTTATTATTTTTCCAGTTTCAGATGTTTCATAAAGAGTTATTATCTCTTTTCTCAACTCTTTTGATTTGTTATATAAATTTTCATAAGTTATATGTTCTACATCTTCATCAGGAAAATCTATTGCAACTTCAACATGTGCAAGAAGTTCAGTTACTTTATTTCTAAGTTCTTTTATCTTAAATGAAAGGCTTCCCTCTAATTGACTTTGAGCTACATTGTAACTAAGATCTGTCTTAGCCTTTATTATATCTATAACAGCTTCTGCTTGAGATAAATCTATTCTTCCATTTAAAAATGCTCTTTTTGTAAATTCTCCAGCTTCTGATAGTCTAGCTCCTTTTTTCAAAACTAATTCTAATATTTTTTTTACAGATATAAATCCACCATGGCAGTTTATCTCTATAACATCTTCTTTAGTATAAGTATGAGGTCCTTTCATATAAGCAAGTAACACCTCATCTATAATTTTGCCATCATCAATTATATTCCCATATATCAAGGTTCTTGGATTATAATCTTTTATACTTTTTTTATTAACCGATTTAAATACACTCTCAGCTATATCAAGCGCTTTTTCTCCACTTATTCTAACTATTCCTATTCCACCTTCTCCAGGTGCTGTAGCAATAGCCGCAATAGTATCATCTATATACAAGTAATTCACCTCTTTATTCTTAAAATTATATTTATCATAATTAATGTCTCACATCATCAATGAATAATTTATACTTTATTTGTGAAAATAAATATTCTTATCTCTTAGCTTTAGGATAACCTTAATCTAATAATTATATAGAAAAAATAAGCAAAAATAAACCCCCTTGACTAACTAGGAGGTTTTTATGTTTACTTATTTTTAATCGTTATAACAACTTTTCTATTAGGATCTATTCCCTCGCTATAAGTGTTAACATATCTATCGTTTTGAAGTGCTGAATGTACAATCCTTCTTTCATAAGGATTCATTGATTCAAGTTTTATAGTCTTTCTAGTTTTAGCACACTGCTTTGCTAATTTTCTAGAATATCTTATCAAAGACTTTTCTCTTTTTTCTCTATAATTTTGGATATCGATTAAAACTCTCATCTTTGTATCAGAGCTTTTATTTACTACTAATCCAGTTAAAAACTGAAGTGAATCTAAAGTATATCCTCTTTTCCCTATTAAAGAAGTAGCATCTTCGCCTGTTAAATCTATTTTTATTTCATTCTTATTTTGAGTTATTTTTATTTCACTTTCTATATCCATAGAATCCAATATATCTTGAACAAATTTTCTTGCCAATTCTTTAGGATTCTCCTTTAAAGTTACTTTTATTTTAGCTAATTTATTTCCTATAATTCCTAAAAAACCTCTACTTGGCTGTTCTATAACATCTATTTCTACATCTTCTTTAGTAACATTTAACTCTCCCAAAGCTTTGTCTAAAGCCTCTTCTATTGATTTCCCTGTTACCTCTAAGAATCTCATTCTTTTACTCCTCCTTGGCTTTAGCAGGTTTAATAATAAACTGCTGTTGAATAATTTGGAATATATTACTTACTACCCAGTATAATGTAAGTCCTCCTGGAAAACTTTTACCCCACCACAATATCATAAGTGGGAAAAAATAAAGCATCATAGTTTGAGTTGAATCTTTTTTACCCCCTTTTGGAGTCATCATAGCAGATGATATGTAAGTAGTAAGAGCAGCTATAATTGGTAATATCCAAGGTAAACCAAATCCACCTACCATTATTACATCTGGGTTTGATAAATTAGGAAGCCATAAGAAACTTGTATCTATAGCATTATAAGCAGCTTGTGATCCAAATACGTATTTAGCTGGATCTCTCAATGCAGAGAAAAGTCCTATTAATATAGGCATTTGAACTAACAAAGGAAGACACCCTGCTACAGGATTTACTTTATGTTCTTTATATAGTCCCATAACTTTTTCATTCATCTTTTGCTGATCATCTTTATATTTTTCCTGTATTTCTTTTATTTTTGGTTGTATATCCTGCATTGCCTTCATCGATTTTGTTTGAGATAAAGTAAGTGGAAGCAATGCGCCTTTAACTAATATAGTAAATATAACTATAGACCATCCATAGTCCCCTACTATATTGAATACAATTTTTAATAGTGTACCTAGAGAGTTTGGAAACAAATCCATATAAAAACCTCCTAAATTTACATGTATTGATTATTTGACAGGGTCATATCCTCCCTCATGGAAAGGATGACATTTTAAAATTCTCTTTATAGACAAATAAGACCCTTTTAAAAATCCATACTTTTCTAAAGCCTCTATAGCATATTGAGAACAAGTAGGATAAAATCTACAGGTCTTACCTTTAATAGGAGATATGAACTTTTGATAAAATCTTATAATTAACTTTAACAAACCAATTATATATCTACTCATTTGTAATCTCCTATCATCTTACAATATTTGCTTTTTTAAATAAATTTATCATTGATTTTTGAGTTGATACAAAATTTGATTCACTAATTGGCATTCTTGCTATAAATACAAAGTCATAGCCTAATTTAAGCTTGTCATCATTAGAATACAGTCTAAAACTTTCTCTCATTCTCCTCTTAACTTTATTCCTAACTACAGCTTTTCCAATTTTTTTAGAAACAGAAAAACCAACTCTATTTATATCTAAGTTGTTTTTTACAACATACATAACCAATAGCCTATTTGCAAATGACTTTCCGGTTTTATAAACTTGTCTAAAATCGGAGTCTTTTTTTATTCCATTAGCATTTACAAAATCCATATTTTAATTTCCTCCAGCCTGTAAATTGCACAAAAGGACCACATCTAGCGGCCCCTAATAAACTAAGCTGTTAATCTTTTTCTTCCTCTGTCTCTTCTCTTCTTAAGAATTCTTCTTCCACTTGTAGTCTTCATTCTCTTTCTGAATCCATGTTCTTTCTTTCTTTGTCTCTTTTTTGGTTGATAAGTTCTTTTCATCCAAAACACCGCCTTCCATTGTATATTCTTCTATTTAAAATTTTTAAATTAGATCACCTTATTTGAAAGTGAGCATACTACCTATAAAATTATATAATTATTGCTTTTTATTGTCAACGAATTTTTGTATTAATTTTAATTTATATAATGGTAAAAAAACTAATTTTTGAAATAATGCAAACTTATACGTCAATTATTTATTATAAACAACATAGTCTAAATTATTCATTTGCCTATTATCTTTCAATTAAACTCTATCTTTAAAATCATTAAATAAATACTTAAATATATTCCTCATAGTTTTTACTTAAACTTTTAATTTTTGAATACAATAATACTTTTCTATAATAAAATTACTGTTTTTAGATATATTTTATGTAATTTAAGTCAATATTTAAATAATGCCTGAAATTAATTGACAGGTGAGCTTTTCTTTGCACTTTTTTTAGATGTTTATATATGTTTTTTTACAAAATAAATCAATAAAATATAATCACTATCTGTATAAAATTATCCCCATAGAGTTGATAATGTGGATAATTTGTATTTATTGTATTGAAGTTTACAACAATATTTGATATTATATTTTTACCTGTTGATAATGTGAATAAAAAAATAGAAATTATTATAGTTATACACATTCTGTGGATAAACCTGTGTATAAACTTGTTTTTTTAATCAATTCTTATTTATATACTATAAAAAGTAAATTGTTGATACTTATAATAACTTTATCAACAATTTTTATTATTGCTCAAATTTATATAAATTTATATTTTTTTATACATGTTTATCCACAAAAACACTTCAAATATCCTCATTAAAATATATCATGTTTTATTATTTGACATATATCATTTTAAACTAAATTATTGTTAATAACTTTGTGGAAATTATTAAATAAACCTAGGAGGTAATTAATATGGATTTACTTTCCTTATGGGAAAATTCTCTTAAATTAATAAAAACAGAATTAACTCCTGCGAGTTTTAATGCTTTTTTTAGCCCTATCGAGCCTTTGAAAATAACCGGTAATACTATATTGTTATCCGTTCCTAATGATTTTACTAAAGGAATTTTAGAGGCTAGGTATATGAATTTAATAGAAAGCTCTATAAACCAAATATCTTCATCTAAATATAAAATTAAATTTATATTAGACGAAGAGGAATTAAGAAATTTCGAAAATGAAAATGTATCTAAAATAGAGATCCCAAGCTATT
This sequence comes from Tepidibacter mesophilus, assembly GCF_002724055.1. Taxonomy (GTDB): domain Bacteria; phylum Bacillota; class Clostridia; order Peptostreptococcales; family Peptostreptococcaceae; genus Tepidibacter_A; species Tepidibacter_A mesophilus. The sequence continues at coordinate 98,286 of NZ_BDQY01000008.1, forward strand.
CAAATCTAAATCCTAAGTATACTTTTGATACATTCGTTATAGGAAATAGCAATAGATTTGCACATGCTGCATGTGTTGCTGTTGCAGAAGCTCCAGCAAGAGCTTACAACCCTCTTTTCTTATATGGAGGCGTCGGTCTTGGAAAAACCCACTTAATGCAAGCTATTGGACATCATATTTTGTCTCATACAAAAAATGCAAAAGTGGTCTACGTATCATCTGAAAAGTTTACAAATGAGCTTATAAACTCTATAAAAGACGATAGAAATGAAGAATTTAGGAATAAGTACCGAAATGTAGATGTTTTATTAGTTGACGATATTCAATTTATAGCTGGCAAAGAAAGAACTCAAGAAGAGTTCTTCCATACCTTCAATACTCTACACGAAGCTAATAAACAAATTATAATATCTAGTGATAGACCTCCTAAAGAAATACCTACTTTAGAGGATAGATTAAGATCTAGATTTGAAATGGGCCTTATAACAGATATTCAGGCTCCTGACTTTGAAACAAGAATTGCTATTCTTAGAAAAAAAGCTCAAATGGAAAATATAACTGTTCCAAATGAGGTTATGTCTTATATAGCTAAATATATAAAATCTAATATAAGAGAACTAGAAGGGGCATTAACTAGAGTTGTAGCCTACTCATCTCTTACTAATAAGGAAATTTCATTTGAACTTGCTATTGAAGCTTTAAAAGATATAATTTCTTCTTCTAGACCTCAGGAATTGAATGTAAATCTTATAAAAGAGAAGGTCTCTGAGTATTTTAATATAAAAATGGATGATTTTAGTTCTAAAAAAAGAACTAGAGCAATTGCCTATCCAAGACAAATAGCAATGTATTTAACTAGAGAACTTACAGATTTATCTTTACCTAAGATTGGAGAGGAATTTGGGGGTAGAGATCATACTACTGTAATTCATGCACATGATAAAATTGTTAATGATATAAAAACTAACTCAGATATAAAAGATAGAATAAATAAAATGATTAGTGATTTAAAGGAATAGTTATTCACAATTGGGCGTTGATAATATCTTAATAGATTGTGAATATTTTTTTTGATGTTTTATAATGTTAATAAAATGTATAAAGTAATCAACATTCTATTAACACCTGAATTTCACACGTTTAAACTCTTAAAGTAACTTATCCACAAATCAACAGCCCCTATTACTATTACTACTATCTTTTTTATTATATTTTTATTATATTTATTCAAAGGAGGTTATCCACATTGAAAATAATTTGCAGTCAAAAACTATTGGCTAATAAGGTAAGTACTGTTCAAAAAGGAGTTTCAAATAAAACTACATTACCTATTTTAAAAGGAATTTTTATTGAAACTGTTGATAATAAAATAAAATTGATTGGTAATGACTTAGACTTGGGGATAGAAACTTTTTTAGATGCAGATGTAATAGAAGACGGTTCTATAGTCATTGATTCTAGATTATTTGGAGATATTATAAGAAAATTACCAGATTCACTGGTTGAAATAACTACAGACTTAGATAATAATATATGCATTAAATGTGAAAGTTCTGAGTTTAAAATAAAAGGTCATGATCCAAGTGAATATCCTAAACCTGAAGAAGTAGATGAAAATAGATTTTATGAACTTCCTGAGGAATTATTTAAGAATATGATAAAACAAACTGTTTTTGCTATATCTCAAGATGAAAGCAAGCCTATACTTATGGGAGAACTTTTAGAAGTACATGATAATGATATAAATTTAGTCGCAATAGATGGATATAGGCTGGCTATTAGAAGTTCTAATATAGAAAATAATGTTGGAAATAGTAAAGTTATAATACCAGGAAAAGCATTAAATGAGGTTAATAGAATATTATCTGAAGAAGAGGGCAGTTTTAAAATAGCTTTCACAGACAAGCATTGTCTTTTCTTAATTAAGGATACCAAGATAATTACTAGATTATTAGAAGGCGAGTTTATAAATTACAATCAACTAATACCAAGAGAATATAATCTAAGAGTGAAAGTTGATACTAAAAAATTACTAAATAGTATAGAGAGAGCATCTCTTTTGGCTAAAGAAGGTAAAAATAACCTAGTTAAATTCTCTATAAGAGACGATAATATGACTATAACTTCTAATTCTGAGATAGGTAATGTTCATGAAGAAATTCCTATTGTATTAGAAGGAGAAGATTTAGATATTGCTTTTAACTCAAGATATTTTATTGAAGCTTTAAAAATTTTAGATTCTGATGAAATATACTTAGAGCTTACAACTAGTGTAAGCCCATGTATTTTAAAACCTGTAAGTGATGATAATTATATATATTTATTATTACCAGTAAGAATTTCTGCTAATTCATAAACCCAACTATAGGTTGGGTTTTTTTATTTTAAACAGATTTTTTTTGTTTTTCTATATCATTTTTTATTTGTATATATGATATAATAGACAGATGCATTAAATATGTAGGAGGCGTTTTTTATGAAACAAATTAAAATAGATTCAGATTTTATAAAGTTAGATCAGCTTTTGAAATTAGCTGATATGGTAGGATCTGGAGGACATGCTAAGAGCATGATACAAGAAGGAGAAGTTAAAGTTAACGGAAAAGTTGAATATCAAAGAGGAAAAAAAATAAGGTCAAATGATACTGTAGAAGTTGAAGGATTTAAGATAAAGGTACTATAGGATAGGAGCGCTTTTTGTGTACTTAAAAAGTATCAAGCTTGTTAATTTTAGAAATTATGATCAACTATATTTACATTTCGATAAAAAAATAAATTTATTGTTAGGAAAAAATGGACAAGGCAAGACAAATGTATTAGAAGCTATATACTTAATGAGCATAGGAAAATCCTTTAGAACTAACAAAGACAAAGAATTAATACGATTTAATAGTGAAAATACTTACATTGGTGGAATATTTTCCAAAAAAAACGATGATAATATAATAGAGTTAGTTATTGGAAATAATATGAAAAAAGGTATAAAGGTAAATAAAGTTTCAATAGATAAAATTATGCAATTGTTAGGAAATTTAAATATTGTTATATTTTCGCCAGAAGACTTAAAACTTGTAAAAGATGGTCCAAAAGAAAGGCGAAAATTTATAGATAGAGAAATAAGTCAAATAATTCCCTTGTATTATAATTACATTTCTAATTACAACAAAATACTAATTCAAAGAAATAAGCTCTTGAAATCTAATTATATAGATGAAAATTTACTTGATATATATGACGAAAAATTAAGTGAGTATGCTAGATATATATATTTGTATAGAAGAGATTTTATAAAGAAAATAGAGTTGTTATCTAAAAAAATTCATAAGAATTTAACAAATGATTTAGAAGATTTAAAAATAGAATATATAAATCAAATTCAGCTAAGTGATGATGATGATTTAGAAACTTTAAAAAATAATTTTTTAAAAAAAATAAAATCTAGTCGAAATTTAGATAAGCAATACAGAACAACTAAAATTGGACCTCATAGAGATGATATTAGTATTTTTATAAACTCATTAGATGTTAGATTATATGGATCTCAAGGTCAGCAAAGAACAGCATCTATATCGTTGAAGTTATCGGAAATAGAGCTTATAAAAGAAGAAACCTCAGAATATCCAATACTTTTATTGGACGATATATTTAGTGAATTAGATCAAAGAAGACAGAAATTGTTAATCGAAGAATTTGAAGATATTCAAATTTTTATAACTAGCGCTGAGGAGAATCATAAATTGATTTTTGAAGATAAAGATGTAAATATAATTTATATTGAAAAAGGAAGGGCTAGCCAGTAGGAGGATTTTATTATGTTTTTGCACTTAGGAGGAGATTGTGACATTTTGATTAGTGACATTATATTTATACTTGATTCAAAGTGTTCTTATGATTTTAAAAAATCAAGTAAAGGAATATATGAAATAATTAATTTAACAGAACAAAATCCTAAATCTATTATAGTTACAGATTGCAACAATAAGTTTTATGTATACTATTCACCTATTTCATCAATAACCCTTTTAAAAAGAGCTGGAGCAAGTAATCCTGCTTTCTTGGAAACGGAGGTAATATAATGAACAAAGAATATGGAGCAAGTCAAATTCAAGTACTAGAAGGATTAGAGCCTGTAAGAAAAAGACCTGGTATGTATATAGGATCTACTGGACCAAGAGGACTTCATCATTTAGTTTATGAGGTAGTTGATAACAGTATAGACGAAGCTTTAGCCGGATATTGTAGTGATATATATGTATCTATAGAAGACGATGGAAGTATATGTGTTATAGATAATGGACGTGGAATTCCTGTAGAAAAACATCCACAAACAGGTAAATCTACTGTAGAGACAGTTTTAACTGTGCTTCATGCAGGTGGAAAATTTGGATCAGGTGGTTATAAAGTTTCGGGAGGACTTCATGGGGTAGGCGTATCTGTAGTGAATGCTCTTTCTGAATGGATTGAAGTAAGAGTTAAAAGGGAAGGAAAAATTCATTCACAAAGATATGAAAGAGGAAATCCAATATCAGAATTAAGTGTAGTTGGAACTACTGATGAAACAGGTACTACTATAAAATTCAAACCAGATGATACTATATTTGAAGAAGTTATATTTAAATATGAAACATTAGAGCATAGACTTAGAGAGTTGGCTTTTCTAAATAAAGGTATCAAGATTGTATTGGAGGATAAAAGAGCGGATAAAGAAAAGAAAAAAGAATTTCACTATGAAGGTGGAATTATTGAGTTTGTAAAGCATTTAAATAAAACTAGAACAGTTCTTCATGAAGAAACTATTTATTTCGAGAGAAAGGTAGAAGATTATATAGTTGAAATAGCTATGCAGTATACAGATGCGTATACTGAAAATATATACGCTTTTGCTAATAATATAAATACTCATGAGGGTGGAAGTCATTTAAGTGGATTTAAGAGTGCATTAACTAGAACTGTGAATGACTATTCTAGAAAGAATAGTTTTATAAAAGACAAAGATGCAAATCTAGTAGGTGAAGATATAAGAGAAGGTCTTACTGCTATTATTTCTATAAAGCTTCCTGATCCTCAATTCGAAGGACAAACTAAGACTAAGCTTGGCAATCCAGAAATTAGAAGTATTGTAGAGGGTGTTACTGTTGAGGCTTTTGGAGCTTTTTTAGAAGAAAATCCAGCAAGCTCTAGAATAATAGTTGATAAATCACTGAGATCTCAGAGAGCGAGAGCTGCAGCCAAAAAAGCTAGAGAGCTTACAAGAAGAAAAAGTATTCTTGGAAGTACATCTCTTCCTGGTAAGCTTGCTGATTGTTCAGAAAAAGATCCAGCCAAAAGTGAAATATACTTAGTCGAAGGGGACTCAGCCGGTGGCTCTGCTAAGCAAGGTAGAGATAGAGAGACTCAAGCTATTCTTCCACTTAAAGGTAAAATATTAAATGTTGAAAAATCAAGGCTTGATAAAATATTAAATTCAGAAGAGATAAGGAATATGATAACAGCATTTGGTTGTGGTATATCAAATGAATTTGATAGTGAAAAACTTAGATATCACAAAATTGTCATAATGACCGATGCCGATGTCGATGGAGCACATATAAGAACGCTTCTTCTTACTTTATTATTTAGATATATGAGACCTCTATTAGATAATGGATATGTTTATATAGCTCAACCTCCATTGTATAAAATAAAAAAGGGTAAGACAGAAACTTATGCTTATTCAGATAAAGAGATGAACTTAACTTTAGACGAAATAGGAAGAAAAGGAATAACTATCCAAAGATATAAAGGTCTTGGAGAGATGAATGCTGAACAATTATGGGATACTACTATGAATCCTGATACAAGAACATTACTTCAAGTTTCTATTCAAGATGCTGCTATGGCGGATGAGGTCTTTTCAACGTTAATGGGAGACAAGGTTGAACCTAGAAGAAACTTTATACAAGAAAATGCAAAATATGTAGATAATTTAGATGTATAAGAGAGGAAGGGGATATTTAAATGAGTGAATATAGAGATAGGATAGTCCCTGTTGAGATAGAAGATGAAATGAAAAAATCGTATATTGATTATGCGATGAGTGTAATAGTTGGACGTGCACTTCCTGATGTAAGGGATGGATTAAAGCCAGTTCATAGAAGAATTCTTTATTCTATGAGTGAACTTAATTTAACTCCTGACAAAGCGTATAGAAAATCAGCACGTATTGTCGGGGATGTACTAGGTAAGTATCACCCACATGGAGATAGTGCTGTATATTTTGCTATGGTTAGAATGGCTCAAGATTTTTCCACTAGATATACCTTGGTTAATGGTCATGGTAACTTTGGGTCAGTAGATGGAGATTCGCCTGCTGCAATGCGTTATACAGAAGCTAAAATGCAAAAGCTTACAATGGAGCTTTTAAGGGATATAGATAAAGAAACTGTAGATTATACAGCTAACTTTGATGATACATTAAATGAACCTTCAGTTCTTCCAGCTAGATTCCCTAATTTATTAGTTAATGGATCTAATGGTATAGCTGTTGGTATGGCAACTTCCATTCCTCCTCACAATTTAAGAGAAGTTATAGATGCTGTTATCCATTTGATTGATAATCCAGATTGTGATATAGATGATCTTACTGAGTTTATAAAGGGACCAGATTTCCCAACAGGATCAACAATAATGGGTAAAGAAAGTATTATGAAGGCTTATAGAACTGGTAGAGGAAAAGCAAGGGTAAGAGCTAAGGCTGAAATAGAAGAAAATAGTAGAGGTAGAGAACAGATAGTAATAACAGAGATTCCGTATCTTGTTAATAAAGCTAAACTTGTTGAAAAGATAGCTGATCTTGTTAAAGATAAGAAGGTAGAGGGAATATCAGACCTTAGAGATGAAAGTAATAGAAAAGGTATGAGGGTTGTTATAGAAATTAAAAGAGATGCTAATGCAAATATAGTTCTTAATAAGCTTTATAAACATTCTCAACTTGAAGATACTTTTAGTATAATAATGTTATCTCTTGTAAATGGAGAACCTAAGGTTTTAAATTTAAAGCAGATGTTATACTATTATTTAGAGCATCAAAAAGATGTTGTAACTAGAAGAACTCAATATGAGTTAAGAAAAGCAGAGGAAAGAGCTCATATATTAGAAGGATTAAAAGTTGCTCTTGATAATATTGATGAGGTAATAAGCCTTATAAAGGCTTCTAAAAATGGTCAAGAAGCTAAGTTAGGTCTTATTGAAAGATTTGATTTTAGTGAAATTCAAGCACAAGCTATACTTGATATGAGACTTCAAAAGCTTACTGGTCTTGAAATAGAAAAGATTCAAGATGAATATGAAGAATTAATAAAGATTATAAATAGATTAAAAGAGATATTATCAGATGATAGAATACTTTTAAATCTTATAAAAGACGAAATAAACCTTATAAGAGATAAGTATGGTGATGAAAGAAAGACTGATATACAAGCTGTTGCTGGTGAAATAGATATTAAAGATTTAATTGAAGATGAAGAAATAGCTGTAACTTTAACTCACTTTGGATACATAAAGAGACTTCCGTCTGACACTTATAAGAGTCAAAAAAGAGGTGGAAAAGGAATATCTGCTTTAACTACTAGAGAAGAAGACTTTGTAGAGCATCTAATAACTACAACTACTCATAGTAGGCTTGCTTGTTTTACTAATAAAGGTAGGGTATATAGAATAAATTCTTATGAAATACCTGAAGGAAAGAGACAAGCTAAAGGAACAGCTATGGTAAACTTAATACCTCTTGACAAGGAAGAAAAGATAACAGCTTTAATTCCAATGATTGATTCTCATGATGAAAAGTACCTTGTTCTTTGTACTAAGAATGGTATAATCAAAAAGACTGCTTTAAGTGAATTTAGAAAAAGTAATAGAAATGGATTAATAGCTATTAACTTAAGAGAAGATGATGAGCTTATAGGGGTTAAGATAACTAATGGAGATCAAGAGATTATGTTAGTCAGCAAAGATGGTATGGCTATCAAATTTAACGAGAATGATGTTAGAGAAATGGGAAGAAGTGCCATGGGAGTTAAAGGTATAAGTTTAAATAAAGACAATATAGTGGTTTCTATGGAACTTGTAGATGAAGGAAGCGAGCTTTTAGTTGTAAGTGAGAATGGATATGGAAAGAGAAGTTCAGTAAATGAATATAGGATACAAAATAGAGGCGGAAAAGGCCTTAAAACTTATAATATAAATGACAAAACAGGAAGTTTAATAGGAGCTAAGGTAGTAAATGAAGAAGATGAGCTTATGATGATTAATTCTGATGGAGTATTAATCAGAATTGATGTAGCACAAATATCTAAACTTAGCAGAGTAACTAGCGGTGTTAAACTGATGAGAACAGATGATGAATGCCATGTAGTATCTATGGCTAAAATAGTTGGAGAAGAATAGGGGTTAAATCCTATTCTTTTTTCATATGAAATCTGATAAAATAATTTTGAAATTAATAACTTAATTTCTATAAAAAAGGGGGCTTTAAGTTGAGCAAAAAGAGTGGATATTTTGTATTTGGAGGTATAATAGGAGCTATAATAGCATTATTATTTGCGCCAAAGAGTGGTAAGGAATATAGAGATAATATTGTAAGCACTACTAGGGATATAGTAAATGAACCTGAAGAATTTAAAGCAAAAACTAAAAATTGGATAAAAGATATAATAAATAAATTAAGTGAAGAAGAAATCATCCAAACTCAAGATGAAATAGTCATAAGTAAGACCTTTGATGAGGAGGAATAAATTATGGAAATTAGTGTATGGCAATTAGGAGTATTGTTAATGGCTATAGGATTTGTATTCGTTTGTATAAACTTAGGTAATGCAATAAAATCATCTACTAAAATAATATTGAATCTAAATAAAATTATAGAACAAAATGAAAAAAAAGTAGACAGTATAGTGACTAATTTAGATAGCATAACTGGAGATGTAGAAAAAGTAATCTCCTTTGGAAGCAATATATCGGGATTTATAGAAAGCGTAAAATTTGTAAACAAAATATTTTTTAAAAAAAATAAAAAGGAGTGTTGAATATGTCAATTGTAATAAATAAAAATTTTGATGATAATAAAGATGTATGGAACATAGATGTACATGGAGAAATTGATATATACACAGCTAATGAACTAAAAGAGAGTTTAATAGAATCTATATCTTCAAGACCAAAAGATATAATTTTAGATGCTTCTAATTTAGAATATATAGATTCTACAGGGTTAGGAGTATTAATCGGAATATTAAAAAGATTAAAAATAGATGAAAAGGATATATATATAAATAATGCAAAGCAAAATGTAAAGAAGCTTTTCAATATAACTGGTTTAGATAAAATATTTAAAGTGGAGGGATAGAGTTGACACCAGTAATTAATAAAGAAGATAAGGAAGATAATGTAATAGACACAATAGAGATGACTATACCTAGCAAACCTGAATATGTAGGTGTTATAAGATTAACTGTTTCGGCAATTGCAAACAGAATGGGATTTGACATAGAAGAAATAGAAGATATAAAGGTTGCTGTGGCTGAAGGATGTACTAATGCTATAAAACATGGATTGGATAAAAATTTCTATATTAATTTTTTAGTATCGTCTAATAGATTAACTATATTAATAAAAGATGATGGAAAAGGTTGTAATCTATCTCAAATACAAGAACCAGATTTATTAAATCCTAAAGAAGGTGGATTGGGTCTTTTTATTATTAAAAGCCTTATGGATGAAGTAGAATTTACATCTGAAGAAGGATCTGGCTCAATAGTAAAAATGACTAAGTATTTAGGAGCTGATATTTAATGAAGAATGTAGCACAGGCTACAAACAACAAAAATAATTTAATAGATACTAAAGAATTATTCATAAAATACAAGCAAACAAATGATATAGAGATAAGAAATATACTAATTGAAAACTATATGTATATTGTAGATATATTATCTAGGAAATTCATTAATAAAGGGATTGAGTATGAAGATATTTATCAAGTAGGCTCATTAGGCCTTATATATGCTATTGATAGATTTGATGTAGAAAAAGGATTCGAATTTTCAAGCTTTGCAACGCCAACTATAGTTGGAGAAATAAAAAAGTACTTTAGAGACAAGGGTTGGTCTATAAGAGTACCGAGAAGAATACAGGAATTATCAAAAAAAGTTAATAAAGCTAAGATTGAACTTCAGCAGAAAAATCAAAGACCCCCTAAGGTTATAGAAATAGCTAATTATTTGGGTTGCTCGGAAGAAGAAGTATTAGAAGCTATGGAAGCATCTCAAGGATATAATACTACATCATTAGATATAACTTATGATAATGATGGAGGCGATAAACAAGTAAAATTTATAGATTTAATGGGAGATGAAGACAAAAACTTTTCTAATATAGAGAATGAAGATTTTTTAAATAAGTTTATGAAATCTCTCGATGAAGTTCAAATAAAAATTATGAAAGACAGATTTTTTGAAAATAAGACACAAAGCGAATTGGCAAAAGAATTAAACGTATCTCAAATGACAATATCTAGAATAGAGAAGAAAATAGTAACCAAATTAAGACAAGAATATGAAAAAATATAATAAAATACTTAAGTTGTACAAAATGATTTGGACAACTTAAGTATTTTTAATTTGTATAATAAAAATTAAAACTATAAATATTATAAACTCGATAAACCAGCATTTTAATATATATTTAAGAAATTTGTAGAAAAGTGTTGACACATATAATTATAAGTGATATATTATTACTTGTAGCCGATACGGCGACATAAAATGAACTTTGAAAATTAAACAGTAGGTTATAAATAAATCACAACAGTGATTTTCGGAATAAACAAACAAAAAGTCAGTTTACTGAGTACTGACAAACTTTTATTTAAGAGTTTGATCCTGGCTCAGGATGAACGCTGGCGGCGTGCCTAACACATGCAAGTCGAGCGGAGATTAAAAAGCTTGCTTTTTAATCTTAGCGGCGGACGGGTGAGTAACGCGTGGGTAACCTGCCCTATACACACGGATAACATATCGAAAGATATGCTAATACGAGATAATACATTTTTAAGGCATCTTAAAAATGTCAAAGATTT
>NZ_BDQY01000009.1 GCF_002724055.1 Tepidibacter mesophilus
AAATCTTTGACATTTTTAAGATGCCTTAAAAATGTATTATCTCGTATTAGCATATCTTTCGATATGTTATCCGTGTGTATAGGGCAGGTTACCCACGCGTTACTCACCCGTCCGCCGCTAAGATTAAAAAGCAAGCTTTTTAATCTCCGCTCGACTTGCATGTGTTAGGCACGCCGCCAGCGTTCATCCTGAGCCAGGATCAAACTCTTAAATAAAATTTAAAGTTTGTCAGTACTCAGTAAACTGACTTTTTGTTTGTTTATTCCGAAAATCACTGTTGTGATTTATTTATAACCTACTGTTTAATTTTCAAAGTTCATTTATTTCCTTCGTGTGTTTCGTGTTTGCCTCGTTGTTGAGGACAAGTAATAATATATCACCTTCTAAGCAATCCGTCAACACTTTTTTTAAAGTTTTTTATAAAATATATTATATAAGATATTAAACGTGAGTTATAAAAAATTCGCCTAGTAGCTACTCACTAACTCATGTCTCCAATGATTCCTAACTTCACAGTTTTAAAATTATAATCTTATAGAATAAAATACACAACAGTTCATTATATATAATAAAAGGGGGTTATATAATATGATCAAATTCATAATATATAATTTTGTAGGTATATTCATATTTTTTATACCTATAAAGTTAAACAGTAAAATAACAATACCAATAGATCATATTATTATATATATATATACTCAATTCTTAAATTATGTATGTATCTATACTTTAGCTCTAATTATACTAGGAGTTTTTTATCCTTTTATCACAAAATCATGGAATACGAATAGATTCAATAAAATAATTTCTTTTTTTAATTTTTCGAGTATATTTATATGTATAATATTTATTACTAATTTAAATAAGTTCTATTTTATATCTAAAGATATGTTATCTATAATATTTAATAATATAGCTATTCCTATTAGTATAGCTATTCCTGTAGGATCTGTTTTTTTAACTTTTCTCATAGATTATGGACTCTTAGAGTTTATAGGAACTTTGATGCAGCCTATAATTAAACCACTATTTAAAGTTCCAGGTAAATCAGCTATAAATGCTTTAGCATCTTTTTTAAGTAATTGTTCTATAGGAGTTCTAATTACAGATGCTTTATTCAAAGATAGTAAGTATAGTATTAAAGAAGCTAGTATTATAGTTACAGGATTTTCTACTGTATCTATAAGTTCAATGCTTATTATAGCTAAGACTTTAGGTCTTATGCGTATGTGGAATTCTTATTTTATAATTACATTAATAGTAACTTGTTTAGTAACCGCAATTACAGCTAGGATACCTCCTCTTAGCAGAAAAAGTCATTCTTATATTTCATCTGATTCCTTTATAGAAGCTACTATTGACAAAAATTTCATTCAAATTGCATGGAATGAAGCTATTAAATCTATAAATAAACCTATTAACTTGTATAAGAATATATATCATAATTTCAAAAATGGTTTAATCGTAACTATGACAGTTCTGCCTTCAATAGTGTCAATAGGTACTGCTGGTTTGATATTAAGTAAATATACTTGTTTTATAGATTTATTAGCATATATATTTTATCCATTATTAAAAATCCTTCAACTTCCACAACCAATGCTTACTGCTAAATCTACATCAATTGGTATAATAGACTTATTTTTACCATCATTCTTAATAACAAATTCTTCATTTTTAACTCGTTTTATAATAGGTGTAGTATCCGTTAGTTCTGTATTATCTTTTTGTTCATCTATACCTTGTATTTTATCTACAAAAATACCCTTATCTATTTGGGAATTATTTTTGATATGGATAGAAAGAGTAGTATTTTCTTTTATAATAGTTACGCCTATAGTTACTTTAATTATTTGACTTTTTTAATGGCAAAAACTTAATTATATTTTATGTGTTTAAAGGTTGCAAAAAAGCGTAAAAATATATATTATAGATAGTTGAAAAGATAATTTAAAATTTGTTTTTTGTTGAAGTTATATGCTATATTAATTAATATAAATAACTCGAATTTTTAAATTATTTATAAACTATAAAATTTTTAGGAGTGTGTCTATGTGTAAGAAATTTGAAATTGGCAATATTATTGAAGGTACAGTAACAGACGTTAAGCCTTTCGGTGCTTTTGTGGCTCTAGATGAAAAAACTAAAGGATTAGTTCATATTTCACAAATTAGTCATAACTTTATAAACGATATAAATGAACATATTTCAGCTGGGGATAAAGTTAAAGTTAAAGTTATAAGCATTGATGAAGAATCTAAAAAAATATCTCTTTCAATTAAACAAGCAACACCATTTACTCCAAAGCCTTTTACTCCAAAACCTAAAGATAAGCCATCTTATAATTCTAGCTCTAACTCAAGTTCTAGTTCTAAACCTAACTATAACTCTGGTTCTAGCTATAGAAATAAGGATGCATCTAAAGGTAAATTCCAAGCAAAACCAAAAGAAAATTCTCTTGAAGATAAATTAAAAGATTGGTTAAAGCAATCAGATGATCGTCAAGCTACTTTAAATAAACGTAGCAAAAGAAGATAATTTTTTAAACTCTCAGATTAATCCGAGAGTTTTTTTGTTTCATATTCATATTATAGAATGCCTTAGTATATAAAAAATGCCGACACATTGTCGGCGTTTTTTATTTATTAAATGCTATCTTCATAGCTTCATAACTTGCTTTTATTGTACAGTCTATATCTTCATTTGTATGAGCATTAGATAAAAACATTGCTTCAAACTGTGTTGGGGCAAGTAGTATCCCTCTTTCTATTAATTCTTTGAAATATATATTGAATTTTTCTACATCACATTTCATTACATCTTCGTAGTTTTCTATAGGTCCTTTTGCAAAGAAAAGACATACTAAAGACCCTGCCCTATTTACAGTTCCTTCTACATTAAGCTTTTTAAGATTTTCTTTAAGCCCATTTTCTAGTCTTATAGCCTTTTCTTCAAGCTCTTTATATATATTTTTATTATCTTTTAATATACTTATGTTTTTATATCCCATATACATAGCAAGAGGATTCCCGGATAATGTTCCAGCTTGATATACAGGTCCAACTGGGGATACCATATCCATTATCTCTTTCTTCCCACCGTAAGCTCCAACAGGAAGTCCTGCTCCTATAATTTTTCCAAGACATGTCATATCTGCTTTTATTCCATAATGCTCTCCTGCACCACCGAAAGCTAATCTAAATCCTGTTATTACTTCATCAAATATAAGAATAGATTTGTATTCATTAGTTATATTTCTAAGACCTTGTAAAAATTCTTTTTTACCTGCAACTACTCCCATATTCCCAGCAACAGGCTCTACGATTACAGCTGCTATGTCGTTTCCATGTTTTTTAAATATTTCTTTTACTGATTCTAAATCATTGTATCTGCATACAAGTGTATCTTTCACTACATCAGCTGGAACTCCAGGGCTTGTAGGGACTCCATATGTTATTGTTCCAGATCCTGATTTAACAAGTAATGCATCAGAATGACCATGGTAGCACCCTTCAAATTTTAATATTTTATTTCTCTTAGTATAAGCTCTAGCCACTCTTAATGCACTCATAGTAGCTTCTGTTCCTGAGTTTACCATCCTAACCATTTCTATTGATTCATATGCCTGACATATTAATTTTGCCATTTTTACTTCTATTTCTGTAGGAACACCATAACTTGTTCCTCTTCTTATTATATCTTCAACCCCACTTAAAACTTCTTCATTACTATGACCAAGCATTAATGGTCCCCAAGAACATATATAATCTAGATATTCATTTCCATCAACATCATATAATCTAGATCCTTTAGCATGATCTACAAATATAGGATTAAGTCCAACTGATTTAAATGCTCTAACAGGACTGTTGACTCCACCAGGTATGTATTTTACAGCTTCACTATATATGCTTTCAGATTTAGTAGTATTCATAATAGTCATCCCCTTTTATTTTTTCAACATTTTAGCTATATCTTTTGCAAAGTAAGTTATTATTATATCTGCCCCAGCTCTTTTTATAGATAAAATACTTTCCATTATAGCTTTTTCATCTAATAACCCATTCTTAACAGCAAGTTTTAACATAGAGTATTCTCCACTTACATTGTATGCAGCTATAGGCATGTTGAAATTGTCTTTTATTCTTCTTATTACATCTAAGTATGAAAGTGCAGGTTTTACCATGACTATATCTGCTCCTTCTTCTATATCAAGTCCTACCTCACGAACTGCTTCATCTGTGTTTGCAGGGTCCATTTGATAAGATTTTCTATCTCCAAAAGACGGTGCTGAATTAGCTGCATCTCTGAAAGGTCCATAGAATGAAGATGCGTATTTGGCACTATACGCCATTATAGGTGTGTTTTCATGCCCTGCTTTGTCTAAAGTTTTTCTCATATGAGCTATTCTTCCATCCATCATATCAGATGGAGCTACCATATCCGCCCCTGCATCTACATGACTTACAGCTATTCTTGATAGATATTCTAATGTCTTGTCATTATCTACATATCCATCTGAACATAGTATTCCGCAGTGCCCATGGCTCGTATACTCACACATGCACACATCAGTAATAATATATATATCATTAGTAAGTCTCTTTATCTCTTTTATAGCTCTTTGAACAATCCCATCCTCTGCATAAGCGCCTTTTCCATACTCATCTTTTTCATTTGGAACTCCAAATAGCATTACATACTTTATTCCAAACTCTTTTAACTCATTTACTTCTTCTTCTAACTTATCTACAGATAGATGATAAACATCAGGCATTGATTGTATCTCTTTTTTTATATTTTCTCCCTCAACAATAAATAAAGGATATATTAAGTTATCCATCTCAATTTTAGTCTCTCTAACTAAATCCCTTACAAGTTCACTACTTCTAAGTCTTCTAGGTCTTTTAATCACAGCTATTCCCCCTTAATATCTTCTATAATAGTATTTAAAATTCCATCTATAGTATATTCCTCAGCTTCTTTGTAAACATCCAAATTAAAATTTCTCACAGTATTTGAAGTTATAGGTCCTATAGATATTAATTTTGAATTTTTAAGCTTGTCTATATTTTCTTTACCTACTATTTTAACTAAATTCTTCACAGTTGATGAACTAGTAAATGTTATATAATCTAATTTATTAGAATCTAACATTTTAAGTATTTTATCTTTATTTCCATCACCTAATACAGTATTATATATCTTAACCTCTTTAACATAACATATTTCATTTAGTTTATCTATTAAATAATCTCTAGCCTCGCTAGCTCTTGGAATCAATATTTTATCATTCTCAACTAACAAATCCTTCAACTCATCATATATAGATTCAGCTACGAATTTCGCAGGCACTATATCAGCTATTATACCTTTTTTCTTAAGGTCTTTAGCTGTAGATGGTCCTATAGCTACTATCTTCATATTAGATAGTTTTCTAACATCAAAATCCATCTCATCTAATCTATTAAAGAATATTTTAACAGCATTTTGGCTTGTAAATATTATATAACTGTATTCCTGAAAATTGTTTATTTGATGATCTAATTCTTCATTAGGAGTTATTTCTTCTATATTTATAGTTGGAAACTGTATAGGGTTGCCTCCCAAATCCATTATTTTCTCTAGTAATTTACTATTTTGTGCCCTAGCTCTTGTAACAAGTATATTTTTTCCAAACAACCCTTTTTGCTCAAAGAAGTTTAATTTGTCTCTAAGTTTTACAACATCACCTACAACAATTAAGCTAGGTGGCTTTATATTTTCCTTAATAGCTATATCGTATATATTCTCAAGATTCCCGGTTACTACTCTCTGATTATATCTAGTTCCCCAGTTTATAAGAGCAACAGGTGTATCCTTACTTTTACCTTCATTAATTAAATTAGTGCATATATTATTTAGATTTTTAACTCCCATTAAAAACACCAAAGTTCCATTTAACTTACCTAATGATTTCCAATCAAGTTCATTTTTTTCATCCTTTAAATGACCGGTTATAACATGAAACGAAGAAGCATAATCTCTGTGAGTTATAGGTATGCCAGCATAACAAAGGCCACCAATAGCTGAAGTTATACCTGGAACTACTTCGAACTTAACTCCTCTTTCAAGAAGATATTCACCTTCTTCTCCTCCTCTACCGAAAACGTAAGGATCTCCTCCTTTAAGTCTTGTTACAATTTTACCTTCTTTTGCTTTCTGGCATATAACCTCATTTATTTCATCTTGAGTTAAAGTATGATCGCTAGATGCCTTTCCAACATATATAAACTCACAATTTCCTTTAGCCTCATTCAATAAATTTTCATTCGCCAATCTATCATATACTATTACATCTGCCTTTTTAATGCACTCTAAACCTTTCAATGTAATAAGCTTATAATCTCCGGGCCCTGCCCCTACTAAATATACTACTCCGTACATGGCTTCATCTCCTCTAGTATAATATCAGCAAGCTTATATCCTAACTCTTTTGCTTCATTAACACTACCTTCTACAAATGTTCTTACAATCCTACTTCCATCTTCTGCTCCAAATAAACCTTCAACTTTTATTTTATCTTCATCTACGGTACAGAATGCCCCTACAGGTATATGACATCCCCCATTAACTCCATGTAAGAAAGCTCTTTCTGCTTCAACCTCAATACAAGTCTTGTCATCTTTTATAGATGATACTATTTTTTCTATATCTTCATCAGTTTCTCTTATCTGTATAGCTAAAGCTCCTTGTGCTGGTGCTGGAAGCATTATATCAGTAGGTATATAAAAGCTTATTTCATCCTCTATATTCAATCTATGAAGACCCGCAGCTGCAAGCACTACACCATCAAGATTTTCTTCTTTAATTTTTCTTATTCTAGTTCCAACATTTCCTCTTATAGAAACTATTTCTAAATCTTCTCTATACTTAAGCAATTGATACTTTCTTCTTTTACTTCCTGTACCTATTTTAGCTTTTCTTGGAAGATCATATATGCTCTTATATCCTTCTTTCAAAACTAACACATCTCTGTGATCCTCACGTTTAGGAATTGCTGCAAATTTAAGTCCCTCCGTAACATTAGATGGCATATCCTTCATACTATGAACAGCTATGTCAATTTCTTTATTTAAAAGTTGCTCTTCTATTTCTTTTACGAATAATCCCTTATCGCCTATTTTGTCAAGTGATATATTCTGAATTCTATCACCTTTAGTCTTTATTATCTTAATTTCAAATTCTACATGGGGATTTGAATTTCTAAGGTTTTTTATAACCCATTTAGTTTGACTTAAGGCAAGATCACTTCCTCTAGTTCCAACTATTATTTTCATAATCAAGTCTCCTCTTTTTTAGTTCTTCTAGATTTAAGTTTACTAATTCATTTAGTATTTTTTTCTTTTCATTCTTATCCGTACAATTTTTTAAAACTAAGTTTCTTATATCACCTAAAATATTTACATATTCCTCATACTCAACACCATAGTTACTTTCAAGTTCTTTTCTTATTTTAGAGGCAAGAGATGGGCTGTTTCCCATAGTAGATACGCTAATAACTAAATTTCCTCTTTTAATACTTGAAGGCACTATAAAATCAGATAACTCTTTATTATCAGCTCTATTACACATAATATTATTTTCTTTACAGTAATTATCTATATCCTCATTTACCTTTTTATTAGATGAAGCCGCTATAACTATAAACGATTCTTTCAAATAATCTTCTCTATATTCATCATTTATAAGTTTAACCTCTATACTATAGAACTCTTCTATAAACGAAGGGCTTATAACCTTTATCTTACAATTAAACTCTAAAAACTTCTTTGCTTTTCTAAACGCAACTTTTCCTCCACCTATTATAGTTACATTTTTGTTGTCTAAATTTATCATCATGGGGTAAAACACTATACCACCTCTAGCATCAATTTATTATTTAAAAATCGTATTTTAAAGATCGAACAATTCCTCAATTATATTAGTGTAATCCTTTACTTTTCCCTCATCTTTAGTAGACTTAAGCTTTATTATAGGCTCTCTAATAACCCTTTTCAAAGCTGAATTTAACATTTTCTCTATTATCTTTTTTTCTCTACAGTCAAGATCTAGCTTTCTGTATATATAATCAAGTGTATCACTTTGTATATCACTGCATCTTTCATTCAAAGATTTTATAGTAGGATCTACCTTTATACTACTCATCCATTCTAAAAACTCATTTATACTCTCATCTATAATACTCTTTGCAACCTTAGATAATTCGATTCTTCTTTGTTCATTTTCATCAGATATCTTCTTAAGATCATCTATATCATAAACATTAACATTTGAAAGCTCATCAACAGACTCTTCAACATCACGAGGAAGAGCTATATCCATTATATAAACTTTATTCTCTATATCCATCATCTCATCTTTTCTTATGACAGTATGGGGGGATGCAGTTGCAGTTATAACAATATCTACATCTTTTAATATTTCGTATCTATTTTTATATTCTATAGGTTTTACCATTGGAAAATCATCACTTAAATCCAAAACTTTTTTATGAGATCTATTTGTCATATATATTTCATCTAAATCCTCCTCTATTAAGTGTTTAAGGGCTAATATACTCATCTTTCCAACACCTATTATAAGAGCTTTTTTATTTTTTAATGTTTTAAGTTTTTCTTTTAAAAATTTAACTCCTATATAACTTATAGAAAGAGGATTCTCTGATATTTTAGTTTCATTCTTTATGTTTTTACTAGTAGTTATAGCCTCTCTAAAAAGCTTATTTAAAATCTTACCACTAAAACCAAGTTCCATAGAGAATTGCATAGCTTCTTTTGCTTGTCCAAGAATCTGATCTTCACCTAAAACTAACGAATCCAGTCCAGATGCAACCTCGTATATATGATTTATAGCTTCTTTATGTCTTTTATCAAACAAATACTCTTTTATATCTTTTTCATCAAAGTAGTCTTCATAAAAATCTTTAACTACTTCGATTTTTGAATCGATATCTTTTGCAGCTATATATATCTCACTTCTATTACAAGTAGATAAAATAATTACTTCTTCTATCCCGTTATCAAGTAAAAAATTTGCACCTTCTATTTTCTTAGATTCCGTAAAAGATACTTTTTCTCTTATTCTAATAGGAGCAGTTTTGTGATTAACCCCTATAACTGCTACTTTCATAATCTCGCCTCCATTAAAAATTCGTCTAGTCGCTCCGCACTGACTCATGTCGCCAACGATCCCTAACGGACTTCGTTGTTCAAAAATAGTTGCGACTTTAGTTCTTCAATACCATCTATCTTTTCTGGATAATCAAGGCTAGGTCTTAGTATTACTATAGTTTTTATATTAGAATCAATACTTGCTCTTAGTTTTTCTTCAAAACCTCCAGCTGCTCCACTTTCCTTCGTTATAACCACATCACAATTATAGAATTTGTATAACTGCTTGTTTATATCATAAGAAAAAGGACCTTTCATAGCTACTATATTATGAGCTTTTAAACCTAAGTTCTCACAAGATTTTAAGACTTCAGATGTTGGAAGAACTCTAGCTATAATATTTTTATTTTTTAAATTCTTAACAAAATGCCCTAAGTTTTTGCTTCCTGTAGACAAAAATATATTTTTACCTATTTCATTGGCAATATCACAAGCTTCTTCTATATTATTGACCTTTATTATATTCTCATGTTCTAATATATCACTTGAACCTCTCTCATACCTTATATACTTTATACCTAACTCATAACTTGCATCCATGGCATTTTTAGATACCTCTAAAGCATACGGATGAGTTGCATCTATAATAGTTTCTATATTATTTTGTGTAACAAATTTAATCATATCATACTTATCTAGTCTAGCTACATTAATGTCTTTACAGTAATTTTTGGAAATCTCTCTTCCATAATCAGTTGCAACAGATAGAATATATGGCTTATTCAGTTCATTGAGTAAATCACATATTTTTAAGCTATCACTAGTTCCTCCAAGAACTAGTATCATATAACATAACCCCTTGGAGTTATCATCTTATCTCCATGTATGTAAGTAGATTTATTTCCTATTATTACAATAGTCGTCATATCCACAGTCTCAAAATCGATATCCTTGTATTTAACAACCTGTTTACACTGGCCTTCTCTAGCTACATCCTTAACTATCCCAACCGGTATATCGTCAGATTTAAACTCTCCCATAATTTCAAAAGCTCTTTTTAAGTGATCTTTTCTTCCCTTACTTCTAGGATTATATAGACATATTACAAAGTCAGCCTCTGCTGCAAGTTTTAGTCTTTTTTCTATAACATCCCAAGGAGTAAGTAAATCACTAAGGCTTATATGGCAAAAATCATGCATAATAGGTGCTCCAAGTACAGCAGCTGCTCCTATACTAGCAGTAACGCCAGGTACAATCTTTATCTCTATATCTAAGTTTTGTTTAGTTACAAGTTCAAGGATAAGACCTGCCATTCCATATATTCCGCTATCTCCACTACTTATAACAGCAACTATCTTACCTTCTTTAGCCTTTTCTATAGCATCTTGACATCTCTCGATTTCTTTTCTCATTCCATTTTGAACTACTTCTTTATCCTTTATAAATTCTTCAACTAAATTTATATAAGTTTTATAACCCACTATAACTTCACTTTTTTCTAACGCTTCTATAGCTTCATTAGTCATCAATTCCTTGCTACCTGGGCCTATACCTATTACATAAATCATTTTAATCTCCCCAATCCAAAAGTTATTCCTTTATACTTTGTTTTATTTACAATCAAATTTTCACCACTTAATATATACGAGACCGGCTCAACTACTGAATATACCCCAATAGATTTCTTCACAAACTCTGATTTTTCAAATTTATCCTCGACTTTTAGTATTTCTTCTCTAGATACTATCTCAAATCTCACGCCCAGTTTGTTTGCTAAATCAATTATCGCTTTTTCATCTTTTTTTAGATCTACGCTTCCAACTATTTTTATAGCATCTTTATCTATATTTTCTTTATCTAAAAAATCTTTAAAAGACTCATACATGAAATTAGAATCAGTATCTCTTCTACATCCTACTGATAAAACAATATTCTTTGGAGTTATCTTTATAATATCCTTATGTTTTATATCTATATTTTTCTTATTAGTTATGTAAACCAAAGTATCTACATCATCAATATTATTTTTATCATTTATTAAAACAAATCCTCTAGTGTCTATGTCGTAGTAACCATCCATGTATATTCCTACTTTTTTGCCTTCTACTAGATATGAATTCACTCTCTTCACATTTTCTTTAAAATCATCTATATGTGCATCTATTTTTTTTATTATCATATCAAGTGATGATTTATTGTTAACATCTGTAGCAGTGGTTATAACTGGATTCGAGTTCAGATGCTCACTTAACTTTATAGTCATTTCATTTGCACCACCTATATGTCCAGACAGAAGACTTATAACATTCTTTCCCATCTCATCCATTACTATTATGGCAGGATCTTGTGTTTTGTCCTTTATGTAAGGGCAAATACTTCTAACTACAATACCCGTTGCCATTATAAATATTAAATATTCATACTTGTAGAATATATCCCCTACAAACTCTTTAAATTTTCCTTTTATAGACATAGTATTATCACAAAGGATTTTGTTATTAACATATACATCGCACTCAATATATTTTTTTATATTAAGTGCAAGCTTTTTTCCATTTGAAGTAAGTGCTATTACAGCTTTATTACTTTCTGTACTCATGCTTAAATTCCTTATCGTACAACTTTGAGTAATTGTACTCTTTACCAAGAAATTCTCCAACCATTATAAGAGCTGTTTTATTTATTCCTTCTTCTTTAACCTTAGTAGCTATATTTTTCAATTTGCCTTTAATTATTTGTTCATCCTTCCAAGTAGCCTTATATACAACAGCTATTGGAGTCTCTTCTGTATATCCACCTTCAATAAGTCTAGATACGACTTTTTCTATTTCTTGAACAGACAAGAATATTACCATAGACGTTTGATGCTTTGCAAAAGATTCTATGGATTCTTTCTCTGGTACTGGAGTTCTTCCTTCCATTCTAGTTATAATAACACTTTGAGATATCTCAGGAACTGTATATTCAACTCCAAGTGCAGATGATGCTCCAAGGAATGAACTAACTCCTGGTGTACAGTCATATCCTATATCTTCTTTAGCAAGTTCTTCTACTTGTTCTCTAATTGAACCATATATAGAAAAATCACCTGTTTGAAGTCTTACAACACTCTTATTCTCCTTAACTCCCTTTTTCATAACCTCTACTATTTCTCCTAAATCCATATAAGCACTGTTATGAATTTCGCATCCCTCTTTACAATATTCAAGAAGTTCTGGATTAACTAAAGAACCAGCATATATAACAACATCGGCTTCACTCAATAATTTATATCCTTTTAAAGTTATAAGTTCTTTGTCTCCTGGTCCTGCCCCTACAAAATGAATTTTCATTATTATCTACCCCTTTTACATGAAATTATATATGTTGGATTTAAAGGCTTGAAATAATTACCTTTACCTAATTTTTCAAGCCTTGATACACAAACTTGTACACACTCTATATCTCCAAAACCTTGCTCTTTAAGTATTCTTAAAGACTCGTTAAGCGTTTCAACTATTATACAGTTAATAACCAATGTTGCATTTTCATTCAATAGACCTTTAAGCCATATTATTATTTCTTCTAAATTTCCTCCACTTCCTCCTATGAAAGCAGAATCTATTTTTTTATCAAAAGAATCAACTGGTGCATAGTCTTTAATAACTTTTATATTATTTATATTAAATTTATCAATATTTTCATATATAAGCTCAACGGCTTCTTCATTTCTCTCTATAGTAAAAACATTTAGCCCTTTATTTTCAAGAGATGCTTGTATGCTTATACTTCCTGTTCCACCACCTACATCTAAGAACGTACTACAATTCTTTAAGTTTAATTTGCTTATAGATATAGTCCTTATCTCTTCCTTAGTCATTGGAACCTTACCTCTTATAAATTCACTATCCTTCATCGTATATCACCACTACATTCATATCAAATTTATCTACATTAATTATATCTTCACAACAACCTATAGTTATTCTCTCATTATCATAAGAAAGGTTCTCCCCTACCACCATAACTTTGTTTAATTTCCTTTTGATTATCTCTTTTGCAATTTCCTTTGGACCTATTATATTATCTGTAACTAATGCTACTTTTTTATGAGATAATATGTAGTCGAAATCAGGTTGTTTGCCATGGCAACTACTTATATATATATCATTCATATCCATACCAATTTTTGAAAATATATATTGTATAGAGCTTATCCCCGATACTACATTCACATTATCACGTCCAAGCTCACTAACCATGTACTTTCCTATACCGTATATACTTGGATCACCCGATGCTATTATAGATATATTCTTATCCTTATTCTCATTTATGTAATCTATAATTTTCTTAAGGCTTCCTTTTATCTCGATTTTTTCTCCATTAAAATCCTTAAAGCTATCTAAATTCCTAGTTCCACCTATCAATACATCACTTTCATTTACTATATTCTCACCTATTTTAGTCAGGTAATTTAAATTTCCAGGCCCTGTCCCAATTATGTTTATCATCTAAATACCTCCAAAAGATTATCTGCACCATCAGATTTTCCAAGTATATCAAGCTCCATAGAAAATATCATAATCTCAACCTTAATATCATTGTCTAACCTTTGAAGAATCTTCTCTCTTCCTTTATTTGCTATAATATCGTAGACTTTTTCATATCCACTTTTTTCTATTATATCTATTGCAGCCTCAGTAGTTGAACAATTGTAAATATCATTTAAAATACTTATATCAGCTCCCATTAAAGCTAAATGAGTTATAATTATCTCCATTCTGCAATCTGCCATCTTACTATGAGTATGGAAAATGCCTCCAGCAAGCTTTACAAACTTGCCTAAATGACCAACCATAAGTATTTTTTCAAACCCAAACCTTTCAGCTTCCTTTATCATATATCCTACAAAGTTGCTAGTTCTAACAACGTAACTAGAGTCGATATTTAACACATCTTTTACAAAATTCTCTCCATGATTCCCTGGAACAAGTATAATTTTTTTAATTCCTTGTTCACTTTTCATGCCTAACTCAATAGAAAGCGACTTCTTCCAACCTTCCTCAGACATAGGCTCTACAATTCCAGTAGTGCCTATTATAGATATACCACCTTCTATTCCAAGTCTTGGATTGAAAGTCTTCTTTGCAATTTCCTCACCTCTTGGAATATAAACCAATACATCTGCTCCTAAATCTCCTATAACTTCCCTTACTTCCTTTTCTATCATCTTCATAGGAACCTTATTTATAGCAGCATTTCCAATTGGAATATTAAGACCTTTCTTAGTTATTCTCCCAACTCCTATACCACCGTCTATATTGATAATTCCAGTGTTGTTAATAGTAACCTTTGCAAATATATCTAACTTATGAGTAGCATCCTTGTCATCTCCCCCATCTTTCTTAACAGAAGCTACAGCATAACCTTCTCCTATTTCCTGATTCTCAACATTCAAATCTAGCCCTATTCCTTTAGGCGTATCTATCTGAATAATATCTATATTTTCTTTGCTTAAAGCCATAAAAGCCGCAGCCTTAGCCGCACCTGTAGCAGTAGACCCAGTAGTATAACCCCTTCTATACTTCTTCCCATCTATATACACATACTTTTCCATAACATCCCTCTTCTCAATACCGAGACTATATACTATAAAGCACTGCATTAACTATAGCAGCCGCCAAATTACTTCCACCTTTTCTACCCTTAGCCAATATATACTCATTATCACTCTTTTCAAGCTCATCCTTAGATTCAGCAGCTCCAACGAATCCAACAGGAACCCCTATAATAGCATCTGGATTTAATTTTCCTTCGTCCTTCATTTCCATTACCTTATAAAGCGCAGTAGGAGCATTTCCCATTACAAATATCTTTCTTCCCTTTTCACTAGCTGCTTTTTCTACAGCTGCCATAGATCTTGTCATCTTCTTTTCTTTTGCAATCTTTGCAACCTCTGCATCTGCAACGAAGCACTTTATATCACAACCTAAAGTCTTTAATTTTCTCTTATTTATTCCAGATAAAACCATATTCGTATCTGTATATATAGTTGCACCAGATTTTAAGGCATCTACTAACTTATCAACTGCATTTTCAGATATCTTTAGTATGTCTAAGTATTCAAAATCAGCTGTTGTATGTATGCATCTTTTTATTATTTTTTCTTCAATTTCATTCTTAAATTCATAACCAGGTCTGATTTCATCAATTATACCTTGTATTATTTCAAAACTTTTAACTTCTATCTCACTTGGATTTTTTATGTACTTCATATGACCCTCCCCTTAATCCTGCTCTTATAACATTTAAAGAATATATTTTTTTATATTTTTTATTTATTTTGTTCATAATCAGTTTTTCTTTAAGCTTAATCTCATCCATATCACTATCCAATATTATTCCTACAACAGTTCCACTATGAGCTACATTAACACCATAAGCTCCATAATCCTCACTTATTTTTATTATCTCGCTCAAAGCTTCCTTCTTATGTATATTTTCATTAAGTATTGAACTTATAGTTGAAGCTTTTCCAACTAAGCTTAAATCATTATTTTTAAACCCTTTTTCTAATATTTCAAAAGCATATTCTAACTTTTGCTCGTTTGCCTTTTTTTTAATGAAATAATCCTGCCTCTTTCTTATATGTTGTGTATTCAATCTTTCATCAGGCTCAAGAGTTAGTATCTTAATTCCATCTATGTAACCTAATTTTTTAAGTACCTCACCTTTTAAAGGATTAAAAATACAATTATCATTTATATATATAGAATCTGTAGGCTCAATCTTTGCCGCTATTTTTGATATTTCCTCATCTGTCATATCTTTATTTAAAAAACTAAGTCCAGCTCTTATTGTAGCTCCTATATCAGCTGTAGAGCTCGCCATACCTTTCCCCAAGGGAATATTGCTTTTTATTCTTAAAGATATATTTTTAGTATCATCTTTACTAAGTCCAAAATGTTCAAATACTTTTTCTAAAGCTCTTCTTGATTTAAAAGGTCCCATATTTATATTTTTAGTTCCTTCATAAATATCCGCCCTTGAATACATATTTACAGCATAAGATACTAAATATTCTTTGTCCTTTATCATGCCCTGGATAAATTCTCCACATGAGCCTGGGCAAATTCCATAGTGTTTCATGCTATACCCCCATTATTTCTCTCAATGCAGTTATTAATCTTTCATTTTCTTCTCTTTTTTTAACTGCAACTCTTATATATTTTTCATCTAATCCTTTGAAATTAGATGCATCTCTTATTAATATACCTTTATTTATAAATAGTTTTTCTTTTATATAATGTGAATCGTATTTTTCTAATTTTATCAATATAAAATTTGTATTAGTATTAAAACTTTTTATATTATCTATATTATTTAATTCTTTTAACATGTAATTTATCTCTTCTTCAAAATAATCCTTAGTTTTTCTTATGTATTCGATATCTTTAAATATATACTTACATATATTTTCAGCAAATGAATTTACAGTCCAAGGTTCTTTAATACTCCACATATTATGAATTATATCTTTATTGCTAGTTATACCATAACCAAGTCTTACTCCAGGAAGTCCAAAAAACTTAGTAACAGCTTTTATAATAAATAAATTACTGTATTCATTCACATATTTAACTAATGAATATTCATCACTATTATTTACAAACTCCATAAAAGTTTCATCTACTATCATAATTTTTTCATGTTTTTGTAAAAGTTCTAATAACTTTAAAAGATCTTGAACATTACCACTTGGATTATTAGGATTGCACACAAATAAGAAATCAAATTTATCTATATTTTTCTCTATGCTTTCTATATCTACTTTAAAATCTTCACCCAAGTATAAATCTAATATATCTATATTATTGATAACAGCTGCCCTTTCATATTCTGAAAATGTAGGATTTAAAATAGCTAATCTTCCATCTAACACCTTCATAACCATATATATTATCTCGCTAGCACCATTTCCAGGTACTATATATTCATAGTTTAAATTTAAATAAGAGGATATGTTTTTTCTGAGATTTAAGTACTCTATATCAGGATATTTTATACTATTTTTCAAACCTTCAAGTACATATTCTTCTATATTTTTAGGTTTATATGGATTTATATTAGAACTAAAATCTAATATATTTTCACTTTTATTGTACTTAATTATCATTTGATCGATATCTGCACCATGTCCTAGATTAACTAAATCTTTCATATAACCTCCTGTATAAGTGTGAAAATTATTAAGCTTAAAATTGAACTTAAATACATTATTTTATTTGTTTTCAATATATCCTCTGGCTCTATATTTCTTAAAGCATCTCCTATAGTAGGCTTATATACTTTTTCTCCAAAGTACATATTAGTTCCTCCAAGCTGTATGCCTAATCCTCCAGCTACAGCTCCTTCTGGAAATGCACAATTTGGACTTTTATGATTCTTTCTATCTCTTATAAATACTTTGACGCTTCCTTTAAAGTCAAAACCTAAAAATAAAGAAGCAACAGCCATTATACAAGCTGTAATTCTAGCTGGTATGAAATTGAATAAATCATCTATTTTAGCAGATGCGAATCCTAGATTCAAATACTTATCATTTTTATAGCCAACCATAGAATCTAATGTATTAACAGCCTTATACATCATCCCCAGAGGTGCTCCTCCTATAAATATATACATCATGGGCGCTATTATTCCATCTACTGTATTTTCTGCAACAGTCTCTACAGTAGCCCTTATAATTTCATCTTTAGATAAATCCTGAGTATCTCTTCCAACTATAAAAGACAATTGCTTTCTAGCCTTTACTATATCATCTTCCTTTAGTACATTATAGATTTTAACGGCTTCATCTTTTAAACATTTTGTCGCAAATATAGTGTATATAATCAATGAATTTACAACTAAGTATAAATAATAATTTACATTGTGAGATAATTTTATAATTAAATCTGTTACAAAATAAGTTGTAAATACTACTATAAAGTTTAAAAAGAATCCTCCTATTTTAAGACTTTTCTCAGTCTTAAATATTCTTCTTATAATTTTTTCTATATAATTTATAAATTTACCTATGTATATAACTGGATGAGGTAAATTATAAGGATCTCCAAATATAATATCTAGCACATATCCTGTATAAATTGATACTATACTCATTTATTTTCTACCACCTTATTTAAGAAGTTAATAGGAATATTTAGATTACTATAAAAGTGAGTATGTAGATAAGTTGCAAGGGTATTCTTCTTTTGGTACCCCCCCATCCACTCTTTTATTATTTTAAAATCTCTCTCTTTTTTCACCTCATAAGCACATTCTTCATTAGTTATAAATTCTGAATGGTGAAATTCATGTCCCATAACTATATCTTCTTTTTTAGATATAGTAGTATCTATTAAAGCAATTCCTTTTGCATAACCAAATCTTTTAAGAGATTTACTCATCTCACTTTTCCCTTTTAATATTCCAACCATTTCGTATTCTTCATTATCTTTATTAACTATACTCTCACCCAAATACATAAGGCCTCCGCATTCGGCATATATAGGTTTATTATTATCATGATATCTTTTAATATCTTCTCTTATAGACTTATTTCCTTCTAACTCTTTTGCAAATATTTCTGGGAATCCACCACCTATATATATACCGTCACATTCAGGTACATTCTTATCATTCAAAGGGCTAAACATCTTTATATTAACCCCCATATCCTTTAGCATGTCTATATTATCCCAGTAATAAAAATTAAATGCCTTATCATACGGTATAGCTATTGTTACATTTTCAAACTTAGGTAAATCACTTTTAAATTTTGATACTACATCCTGTGATTTTGATATCTGTATTAATCTATCAATGTCTATATGCTCTTCTATTGTTTTTGCTAAATCGATAAATTTTTGTTCTAATTCATTCATCTCGACTGTTGGTATTAGCCCTAAGTGTCGAGATGGAAGTGAAAATTCTATATTTCTTGGAAGATATCCAAGAACTTCAACATCAGTATACTTTTCAATAGCTTGCTTAACTATATCAAAATGACTTTTAGATGCTATATTATTTATTATAACTCCTCTTAAATTAATATTTTCATCTAAGCTTTTATATCCTAAAACCATAGCTGCAGCAGATGTAGCCATGCTCTTACCGTCTATAACTAATATAACAGGAGCTTTAAGTATTTTTGAAGTATATGAGCTTGTACAAGAATCTATATCTATTCCAAATCCATCATAAAGCCCCATAACTCCTTCTATTACAGAAATATCTGCGTCCTTAGAGTTTTTTAGATATAAATACTTTATTTTCTCATCATCTAGCATGAAAGAATCTAAATTTCTAGAGTTCCTCTTAGTTATATAAGTATGGTACGAAGTATCTATATAATCGGGACCTACCTTATAAGGTTGAACTTTAAGATTTCTATTTTTTAAAGCTGACATTATTCCCATTGAAACAGTAGTTTTACCAACTCCACTACTAGTTCCTGCTATTAATATTTTATTCAATTGATTCACCCCTTTGTTGAAGAAAATTCCCATTAAAATTAAAAAAAACCAACCTCTATTAAGGTTAGGTTTTTATATTCACAATTCAAAATATATTAGCACCCTTCCCTCCGAAGGTTTCCCATTTAATTAATTGAAAAGGTATCCTGACTTAGATTCATCCTACTCCCTTACCTTCCTACAATAAATTGAAGTGGTATATTTTAGGTTTCGTCTTTCATTACAGTAGCGGGGGCTGTAGAGGATTTTAACCCCTTTCCCTTTTACCAATTAATTCTAATATTCTACTTTTTTTCATAATACCATATCAAATATTATTATTCAATATTTCCAACGTTTTACGCTTAACTTTATATATATATTCAAAGTCATCTTTATTCCAATACCCATTTATTAAATTCTCTATCATATCTGTATTTCCCTTTATTTCTTCAAAATTCCATTTTCTTTTTTTAGATATATTTATGACACCATGAAAATAATCTTCTTTTACCAATTTATTCGTCACATATAAAGCCTTATTGTATCTTTTTATCCATTCGTTATATTCACTTTATTTTCATAGTAAGTTTTCGATTACCCACATACAAAAAATGATGCTTATTATAAGCATCATTTTCCATCAATCTATTCAGTTCTTACAAATCCATACTTTCTACATCATCTTCACTTATCTCAGGGAACTCCATTTTTTCTCCAAAGTCATGATATTTTGATTCAGCTGTAACTTTGGTTTCATTGTTCATTCCCATAAAGTTCATATTCATATCCATTTCCATCTTCATCTTATCATACATCTTAGTTTCTTTATCTATATAGTATTTACAATTAATATCCATTTTTACATTTTCAATTATAGTGTCTATAATTTGTTTTACCGTCTCTTGATTATCAGACCCACCTATAAATTCATCTATATCTTTTTTATCTTTATTTTCTGTTGCTTCAGCATTAGCAGCTATTTCAGTAGCCTTGTCAGCTATCATTTTAACTATTTCTTTAAATGACTCATCATCTATATCTATAGATACAACATAGTAATCCTTGCCTTCTATTTTTTCATCTGCTTCATACTTAGCATACATTCCAAATATATCTAACTGTTCTTTAGTAAGTGTACTAGTATTCATACTACTTCCCATCATAGACTGTAATTCATTCATCATAGGGTTCATATCCATCTTAGTCCATTTTTCTTGTCCATCAGTCTTAATATACATTATTCTATCCTTCATATAAACCTGAGAAGTCATAGTCATATCTTCATCCATTTCGCTATTTTTCATAGTAGTAGTATCTTTTGTATATACAGTTTCAGGTGCTTCAAATTGTACTTCTTGAACTTTCTTCATAGTTGTAACAACATCTTCTTGTGACTCTTCTTCTGATTTTATAGTGCTTATAATATCCATATTAGTTGTAGCTTTATATGTCTTTTTATCCATCATATTTTGACCAGCCTTATCTAACATATCATATACTGTTAGTCCATCTCTTTTTAATTCTTTATTATAGTACTCAACTGCATTTTTAATCATACTATCACAGTTTTCTTTAGTTAAAACTTCACTTGGATTAATGTTTTTGTCTGTTATTCCTTTTTCTATGCTATACGCTATATATCCTTTAGCCCAATCTGATCCTTTTTCAATTCCTTTGATATCCATTTTTTGAGCAAACTTTTCTTCATTCATTGCTCTTACTATCATAGTCATAGCCTCTTCGTTAGTAACACTTTTATCAGGCTTAAAAGCTTCTCCATATCCTGAAGCTATTTTTTTCTTTACTATAGTATCTACATATTTTGAATCCTCTGCTTTAACATCCGTAAAAGCAGATCCACTGCCTTGTACCAATCCAATTTCAAATGAGTCTATTATGTTTTTTGATAATTCTATTCTACTTATATTGTCATTTTCTTGAGCCATTGAAACAGTTGTAAAAGACATCAAAATAGACATGACTAAAGCAAATATAAATTTTAAAGTTTTCAACCCAAACCCCTCCTTTATAATCAATCCCATATTTGGAATATATTTATATTACCATATTTTATATTATATTTATACTATATTTATTCCTATATCAAAGATTTATTTTTGTAACAATTTTTATATTACTTAAATATATATATAGGGAGGATTAAATTTTTTTATCAGGGAGGTCTACCTTATGTATGATTATAGAAAATGTAAAAATTGTAATGACGATATGGAAATGGATATGAATATGTACAATCCTATGATGGGTATGAATTGTATGAACCCTATGATGGGTATGCAAGGCATGATGGGCATGCATTGTATGAATCCTATGATGGGTATGATGGGGATGAACCCTATGATGGGTATGCCATCTATGGATAATACAATGGGTATGCCATCTATGGATGATATGAATATGCCATCTCCTATGGGATATATGGTATATGTTTATCCAATGGGTGAAATGCAAGGCATGATGGGAGCAAACCCTATGATGGGTATGAATCCTATGATGAGTATGCACCCTATGATGGGCATGAATCCTATGATGGGTATGAACCCTATGATGGGTATGAACCCTATGATGGATATGGACTATTGCGAAGATGATGAATAAAAAAAATAAAGCCTTGACTAAGTCAAGGCTTTATTTTTGTTTAATTTCTAACTATTATATAACTCATATAACCTATATATAAAAATGCTAAAAATATTCCTTCTAATTTGAACACAGTTTTTTTAGTTATAGCAAATACATAAATTACTATAGTAACTACTAATAAAAATACCATGTCTACAAATATAGCTGGATTTATTGGTATAGGTCTTATTGCTGATGATATGCCTAAAACAAGAAGAATATTGAATAGATTGGACCCTATAACATTTCCCATAGCTATATCACTTTCATTTTTAAATGCTGCTACAATAGATGTAACAAGTTCTGGAAGAGAAGTTCCTATAGCTACAATAGTAAGTCCTACTAAATTCTTGCTCATACCAAATTTTATAGCAATAGATGAACTGGCACCAACTACCCACTCTGCACCATATAGAATTCCTATAACTCCTATAATACTTATAAATATACTCTTTCCTAAAGGTGACTTTTCTCCATCATCTTTATAATCATCCCTTGATAGTATAGCCATTTCTATAAGATAGTAGAGAAATACTAAAAATAATGAAAGAAGTATTAGCCCATCAGCCCTAGATATAACATTCATTTCAGTTCCTTGAAGACTTACATCCGCACATAAAATAAATAATACTACACTAGTTAGTATTGCCAATGGAAATTCTTTTAATATAGTACCCTTTTGAACCTTCATAGGATTTATTATAGATGCTATACCTATAACTAATAAAAAGTTGAATAAATTAGATCCTATAACATTTCCAAGTGCTATTTCATTCGAACCCTTAAGAGCTGCATTGATACTAACAGCAGCTTCTGGCGCACTAGTCCCAAATGCAACTATAGTAAGACCTATAAGTATAGGAGGTATTTTAAAAGTTTTTGCTATTGATGAAGACCCGTCTACGAATAAATCAGCTCCCTTTATCAAAAACACAAAACCTACTATTAATATGAAATAATCCAAATTTAACCATCCTCTCATTTATACAATGTTTAATATACATATACTATAATATATCAATCTAAAAGACAACTGCAATTTGTTAAATATAATCTTTTATGAAGTCGTAAAAATTATCGTATCCCTCTTGTGCAAATTCATATATCAAAGAGTTTTCAAATTCATATCCACTACTTAAGTGTATATATTCACTATATTCCTTTGTAAGTCTTTTTTCCACTTCAAATTTCGTACCATAATCATAAGTAGCAACTACCATTTCTTCTTGATTTATATAGTATATAGAATTTATATCCCCACTTATATAATATATCTCGTTATCTACATGATTGTTATTAGATTTAAATTCAGTTAATAAAATGCCTCTATCGAACTCACTTTTCATAAATCTGGCATTATCATATATAAATTTTTCATAAAATCCATCTTCTATCTTATAAATATTTATATATTCATTTCTTCTTAATTCATTTGAAACAGTATTAAAATCTACTTCTTCTTTATCTGTATATATTATAGACTCTATTTTATAATATCCATTTGAACAAGATATATTAAAAGCAATTTTAGATTTATAGTATATATCGTCTTCAAATATAAATTCAGATACATATCTGCTATTTTTCATTGATAGTACCTTGTTTTTAAGAAGCACTGCTTCATTATTTGTGATATTTATATCATCAATGTAGTATTTTGAGAAAAAATTCAGTGCCTCATAATCACTTCCTATTATTCTCATAGTCATATAATTTATAAATTCTATAGGACTTTTTATTTTTTTAGATATTTTCATAAATAAATTTTCATAATCTATAATATCTATTTCATTTTTTATTATATTTATATATTCATCTTTACAGCCAGGAAACTCTTTATTATACTTTAGGTTTTTATTACCAAAATGATTTATAAGATACATAGCCTCTTTCTCGTTTATAAATATTCTATATGAGCCAAGTCCTCCCATCAATCTTTCTTCTTCCTCGTACAAAGATCTCTCATCTCCATTTTTTATAGATACATAGTCTGCTATTCCAACTTTTTCTGCATCAAGTAAAAAATATTGATCTAATCTATCATTATCAACCTTAAGCGCTACCCTAAGTCCCATAGTTCCCATGAGTCTAGAATTAGTAATTTTTGCAAATAAAAAAATTCGCTTCATGCTATCGCATGGCTCATGTCTCAAACGAGTCCTGCGGTCTCTGTTGCTTAAAATAGTTGATATTGTATTACTTTTAGCAGTGTTATCCTTAGCTTGAAAATCATATGATTTTCTTGTATTTAGAAAGTCCATTTATTCACCTTCTCTTATATTATTTACATATTATATTTTAAGCATCAATTTTAATTATATAGCCCAATAATATAAAGTAGTATACTTTTTTATTATAAAACTAGTTAATATATTAAAATTAGTATTAAATATTGTTGAATTTTACATAATAATGTATATAATATTTATAAAGTAAAACTTATCTAAATACCTAAAATTAAAATTGATATAATTAACAGTTTATATAGAATTATTCTTAAGGTGGTGGGTTAATGAAAAAAACAGCAGCTTTTTTCGATATCGATGGTACGTTATATAGAGACTCTTTAATGGTTGAACATTTCAAAAAACTTATAAAGTATGATTTAGTAGATCCTTCTGTATGGCACTCTCATGCTAAACAAACATTTTTGGATTGGGATAAAAGGCAAGGAAATTACGATGATTACTTACTTGAACTTGCAGAAATATATATATCATCTATAAAAGGTCTTAATAAAAAAGACATAGAATTTACAAGTAATCAAGTTATAAGTTTAAAAGCTGAAAGAGTTTATAGATATACTCGTTCGAG
Organism: Tepidibacter mesophilus; assembly: GCF_002724055.1. Lineage (GTDB taxonomy): Bacteria > Bacillota > Clostridia > Peptostreptococcales > Peptostreptococcaceae > Tepidibacter_A > Tepidibacter_A mesophilus. The sequence continues at coordinate 25,097 of NZ_BDQY01000009.1, forward strand.
AATAAAATGGCATTTAAACGAAGGGCATATAGTTATATTTATATCAGGAAGTCCAGATTTTTTAGTTGAAAAAATGGCTAATAAATACAATGTAGCAGATTGCATAGGAAGCGGATATATATTTAGAGATAATAAATTTTCAGGAGATGTTACCCCTATGTGGGATTCAGATAGTAAAGATAAAGCTATAAATGATTTCGTTCAAAAATATAATCTAGACTTATCAGAGTCCTATGCTTATGGAGATACAAACGGAGACTTCTCAATGCTTACCAAAGTAGGTAATCCCGTGGCTATAAATCCCGCAAAAGAGCTTTTATGTAAAATTCAAAATGATGCATATTTATCTAAAACTGCTAAAATAATAGTTGAAAGAAAAGATGTAATCTACAACCTAGATCCTAGCGTTAGTGTTTCAATATAATTATTTTCATGAGGTTTATCAAAACTAGCTATAAAAACATCTTGAATACAACGATATTTTAGTCCTTTATCATTGTAATGAATAAGTTGAAACTCTACAATTTAATATCTAATTAAAATGAAAGGTCATTTAAATGTTAGCTATTTTAATGACCTTTATTTTTTGCTTAAGAACCAATCTAATAATCTTTATAACTTTCCCTGTATCTTATTGTAATAATAACTTATAAACAATCCATACGCATAATCGTATACCAAAAATATAACTTGAGCTAATATAAATGCAACTACATTCATATTAAACTTTGCAAATATTAAATACCTTACTATAAAATATCCTATAGTTAAAATTATATTAAACGATATTAATTTAAGTGTATACTCAAATACAAGATTTCTGTCCTTCTCAATCAAATATTTTATAACTCCATACAATCCAAAGAACAGTATATATGGTATTAAATACACTTTATCAAAAATTATAATAAATGATAATAAAGCTGATGCTATATAAAACATTATTCCACTTTTTAATCCAAACTCTATTATGACTAATGCAACAGGAAGTGATGATATCCCTAAAAAAAACAATCTGTTTCCTGGTATTATACTAGAAAAAAATAACATTATCTGATTTATTCCTAAAAGCATTCCCAAAAAACTTATTTTTCTACTCATATTATCCTCCCTAACAACAACCGATTAAATCTCCACCACAACATTCACAACAACAGTCTGCACAATAAAGAGTTGTACATATATTGCACATATCAGTTCCTTGATTATATTGGTAAGTCTTAGAAGAATACGCTCTTTGTCTATTGATTATATTATCATGTGCCATCTTATATTCCATATTATTTGGATCCATAAAGTGAGCTCTTTTTATAAAATCTGTTCCCTCATCATAAAGACCAAGTCTCATAGATGTAAGACCCATAAGATAATACCATTCACCACTTCTATTATTCATATTAGAAAGTATATTTCTAGCTGTTGAAAAATCTCCTCTATTTATATACTGTCTTATATTATGAAAATCATTACCAGAATTGTTATATTGACTTTCTCCTGAATTTTCATATTCCTTCATTATATAGTCATAAGCTTCATTTATCTCTTTAAACTTCTCTTGCGCTAATTCTGATAAAGGATTATTCATATGCTTATCAGGGTGATACTTCTTTGCAAGTTCTCTATAAGCTCTTTTAACTTCTTCTTTGGAAGCATTTTTATTAACACCTAAAACTTCATATGGATTTCTCATCATTATCCCTTCCCTTCATTATGTTAGTAAACCTTAAATACATTCCTGAATATATTATATTTTCTAATATTCCTTTGTTATCCTTTAATTCTAGTTTAGTAATATCTTCTTCTATAAAGGATAGTATAATTAAAATAAGATTTTCAACCTTATTTTTAAGTTCTTCTTTATTATATATATAATTCATAAAAGGATTGTATCTTCCTAATTTAAAATCCTCATCTAAATCCTCATATGCATCGAGTATATAAATATACTTTCCTATATTAAATCCTATATTACCTAATATATATGTATATTCATCATCTTTATAATGAAATACTTCTCTCATTATGTCTCCAAATATATTGGATGTTTTGTCTATGCACATTATTTTGTTTTTTTCTAATTCAGAAAGTTCTTCTAGTTTATTTTGTATAAAATCTGATTTTTGTTTGTATATATTATTAATCTTTTTATATACATTGCCATGTATATTATAAAGTATATAATCCTTTATTTTTTTATCATCCTCTATATTATCTTTCAGCTTATTATGAGTTAATATAATATTCATGTTTGCTCCGTACTCAGTTATATCATTTATTATCCTAAAATTTCTCTGTGTAGGCTTAACTATACATCGTTCCTTAGTTATTGAATCTTCCATTTTATATATAGACGATAATAATATTATCAAAAATGTTACATCATAATTTAATGAAAGTCTAGAGATTTCTCCGAAGTTTTCTTTTAAGTACTTACAAAGACCACAATAATATCCTCTATACTTATAATATTCTTTTATTTTAAGTTCCATTTTATTTATTCTTACGTATCCAAACATGTATATACCTACCTATTCTTATTATTATCTATTTATTATACATCTAAAACCTGCATTATGCTATCTCATACGCTCACATACAAACAGGTCTTAAAAACAAAAAAGGATTTCTTTTAAAAGAAATCCCTTTTTATTAAAATCCTATTAAGCTTCCTATTTGATATATTAGCATAGCTACTATCCAAGCTACTACGAATTGATATACTACTGAAAAGATAGTCCATTTCCAAGAATTTGTTTCTCTTTTTATAGCTCCTATTACCCCAACACATGGTGTGTATAAAAGTACGAATGCCATAAATCCATAAGCTGTAAGTTGATTAAATGTTCCAGATAATGTTTGCCCAAATGCACTAGCTACTGCTTCTTCTCCAAGTCCATATATTATAGACATATTACTTACAACAACTTCTTTAGCAAGTACTCCTGTTATTAATGAAAGTGATGCTTGCCAGTTTCCAAATCCAAGTGGTGCAAATATAGGGGCAAATACTCTACCTATCGAAGCACCTATACTTTCAGTTAATTCAACTGGTCCTGAAAAGTTAAATCCTAATGTAAACCAAAGTACCATACTTGCTCCAAATATTAATGTTCCTGCTTTTATTAAGAATCCTTTAGCCCTTTCCCATACAGTTATTAGTGTACCTTTTAATGTAGGTATTCTATATGGAGGAAGTTCCATTATAAAAGGCATCCCATCTGATTTAAATAAAGTTTTTTTAAATATAAGTCCTACTATTATAGCAACTACTACTCCCAATAAATAAAGTGAGAATACTATAAATTTTTCTTTTCCAGGAAAGAATGCTGCTGCAAATAAAGTATACACCGGTAGTCTTGCAGAACAAGACATAAAAGGATTTATAAGTATAGCTGCAAGTCTATCATTCTCATCTTCAAGTGTTCTTGTTCCCATTATAGCTGGTGCATTACAACCAAATCCTAATATCATAGGTATAAATGCTTTTCCACTAAGTCCTATTTTTCTCATAAGTCTATCCATTATGAATGCAACTCTTGCCATATAACCACTATCTTCAAGTAATGATATAGCAAGGAACAAACATATTATATTAGGTAAGAATACCAATACTCCACCTACTCCTCCAATTATACCATCTACTATAAGTGATTGTAACCATTGCGCCGCGTTCATACTAGTTAATGCATCTGTAGCCCATCCTGATAATGTTTCAGCAAAGAATACATCTATCTTATCTAAGAATATGTTACCAACTAAATCAAATGTAAAATAGAATACACCCATCATTATAAATGCAAATATAGGAATTCCTAACCATCTATTAGTAAGTATTTTATCAGCTTTATCTGATGCAGTTAAACCTTGTACTGCAGGTTTTTTGATTGACTTTGATATTATACTAGTTATATGATTGTACCTTCTATCTGCTATTAAAGATTCAAAATCATCTTCAAGTGATATTTCTAAAACTTCTGATGAAGCAGCTATTTCATCACTATTACTGATTGTAGTATTTTTATTTAATAATTTCATTATTTCTTCGTCTTCTTCTACTACTCTTACAGCTAGCCATCTCAAGTCATATTTAGATACTTTTGAATCTAACTTTAGAAATTCCATAGTTTCAGCTATCTTCTTCTCTAATTGCTTCCCATAGTCAACAGAATTGCCTTTTCCTAAATCTTTATTACTACTCACCTTAACTACTTCATCTAAAAGATTGCTTATTCCTTGCTTTTTACTAGCAACTATAGCGACAACAGGTACTCCTAAAAGTGAAGATAATTTATCTATATCTATTTTATATCCTCTAGATTTAGCTACATCCATCATGTTAAGAGCTATAATAACAGGTTTTCCAAGCTCAATTAATTGCACAGATAAGTATAAGTTTCTCTCTATATTAGAAGCATCTACTATATTAACTACAACATCTGGTGATTCCTCTACTATGTAATTTCTAGCTATTTTTTCTTCCAATGAATATGGTGATAAACTGTATGTACCAGGTAAGTCAACACCTATTATTTCAGTATCTTTATGTTTGAATTTTCCTTCTTTTTTCTCAACTGTAACCCCAGCCCAGTTTCCTACACGGTGTCTAGCACCAGTCAATGCGTTAAACAAAGTTGTTTTGCCACTGTTAGGATTACCTGCTAAAGCGATAGTAATATTTTTGCTCAAAACTGCTCCTCCTTTTCTTGAAAATAATAATTATTTTCATTTAGTATCTAAAAAAAACTGTTGTACAAGATGATTACTCTATTACTATATTTTGTGCATCTTCTTTTCTTAGAGTCAGACTATACCCCTTTATTTTAACTTCTATAGGATCTCCTAATGGAGCTACTTTTTCAACATTTATTTTTGTTCCCTTTATAACTCCCATATCCATAAACCTTCTTTTTATACCGCCTTTTCCTTTTACCATTACAACTTTTCCACTTGCTCCAGGTTCTAAGTCTTTTAAAGTTTTTATCATTTACTTACCTCCTCATGTTTAATTTACCATAATTTGTTGAGCAACTACTCCTCCAAGTACAAGCCTTGAACCTCTTACATTAACTATGAATGCTCCATTTGTTTCATTCGATATAACACTTATTTTAACTCCAGGAGTTAACCCCATATCCTGAAGCTTTTTTTTCATTTTTGGACCCCAATTTATAGTCTGTAAGACAACTTCTTGCCCTGGATTAGCCATAGCTAAAGGCATATGTAACCCCTCCTATATTAATCATTCTCAATGGTTTTATTTGTTCATTTGATTTTAATTATCATTACAGATATAAAGTATATATCCATCGATAGTGATTGTCAATATCTTTTTCATGTTTTTTCCAAGAAATTTCTACAGGTCCTATAAAATCCAATTTATCAATCCGTTATATCAAGTGGCTTATCTTCTAAAGACCTTGAATATATAAAAGACCGAGTGAAAATTCACTCGGTCTTTTATATATTATTTATCTAATTTTTCTATATTGCAACTACAATTGCTTGTTTTATTATTGGATCCAGAATGCGGACAACCAATACACTTAACACCTTTTCTTTTTTCGCTAATAACTTTTGCAATAGATAAAGTAATAATTAACAGTATAACTATTCCAACAATTATATTTGCCATGACTCTCTCCTATTCGCTTATGCTAAATTCTTTTGATTCGCCCTATTATCACCTTTTTTCATAAGGCGCACAACATATCCCACCATTGCTACAACAGCAACAAATCCAGGTATAAAACCAGCACCTAAAGAACCCGTTGTAATTAACGTACCAATCTGATAGGTCATAAAAGCTACAATATAACCCATGCTGAATTGGAATGCAACTCCTCCCCAAAGCCATTTTCTATCTTCCATCTCAGAGTTCATTGCACCAATCGCTGCAAAACACGGCGGTGTGAACAGGTTGAACATAAGGTATGCAAGTGCAGCTACAGAAGTTAATCCCATAACACTTGCAACATCTGCTCCGCCTGATACAAGTGCCAGTTCTTCAGTATCAATGAAATTTGTAATCGAGTATACTACAGCCAAAGTACCTACAACATTCTCTTTTGCGATAAAACCAGTAATAGCTGCTGCCGCAAGCTGCCATGCACCAAATCCAAGTGGAATCAGTAAGATAGCAAACGGTGATGCAATGCTTGCAAGAATGCTTGTGCTTTCAGCCCCTTCAGCAACAACTTGGAACTGCCAGTTGAATGTTTGCATAACTTGCACAGCTGCATTACAAAGAAGTATAATAGTACTCGCTTTGATTATAAATGCTTTTGCTCTAGAGAACATTGAAATTGTAGCCCTTTTTATGCTTGGAAATCTATATTCAGGTAATTCCATAATAAAATATGATCTTTTATTTTTCTCACCAGTTATTTTTGCTACTATTAAAGCACTAATAATAATTATTGTGATACCCATAAAGTACATTGTTGTGCCAACCCATGCCGCATCGTTAAAGAACACACCTGCAAATAATGCTATAACCGGCAGCTTCGCGCCGCAAGGCATGAATGGAGTCAGCATTGCAGTAGTTCTTCTTTGTCTCTCATTTCTGATGGTTCTAGTCGCCATAACACCAGGAATAGCGCAACCAGTACCTATAACCATAGGGATAATTGATTTGCCTGATAACCCTACACGCTTAAAAAATCTATCCATTACTACAGCAACACGTGCCATGTAACCACAATCTTCAAGTAATGCCAATAAGAAGAATAATACCATGATAAGCGGCAAGAATCCTACTACAGCACCGACTCCACCTATAATTCCATCCAACAGCAGCGATTTTAAAATTGGGGATACTCCGCCTCCCATAGCACCTTCTGCCCATGCATATATAGCATCGATCCAACCAACAAGTGTATCAGCCAACAGTGGACCCAAATGTGTTTGTGAAATCGAGAATACCGCCCACATAACTACTGCAAAGATTGGAATTCCAAACCATTTATGAGCCAATATTCTATCGGCAGCATCTTGATTTGTTTGACGATTACTAATCACTTTACGATTCTCAACTTTAGATACAATCCCTTTAACGAACTCATAACGATTTTTATCCGAAGCTTTTACCTCTTCAGAATTTGTAAAATCTACTCCCTTACTGTTATATGGAGACATTTGACCTTTGCCTTTAACTTCCACAGCTTTAGAGATTAACTCTTCTAAACCATTGCTACTTGATTTCGTTGCTACAGTTTTTACAACAGGACACCCTAGTGCTTTACTTAACTCAATCACATTAATTGCAGTCTTCTTTTTCTCATTCAAGTCACTTTTGTTAAGAGCTATAACTACTGGGATACCCAATTCCATAAGCTGTGTTGTGAAGAATAAACTTCTGCTTAAGTTAGTTGCATCAACAATATTTATAATTACATCTGGACTTTCATTTTTAACAAAGTCTCTAGTAATCGATTCTTCAGATGTGAATGGTGACATTGAATATGCACCTGGAAGATCAACTGCTGTAATCTCTATATCAGCTTTATTAAGATTCTTTTTTATATTACCTTCTTTTTTATCAATTGTAACACCAGCCCAGTTTCCAACATGTTCAATCTTACCTGTTATAGAGTTGAACAATGTTGTTTTACCACTATTGGGATTACCTGTTAATGCTATTTTCATAATTCCCCTCCTAAAATTCGTCTAGTCGCTACGCACTGACTCATATCGCAAACGATCCCTACGGGCTCCGTTGCTCAAAAATAGTTGCAAATATAGTTCTTCCATTCATGTTATCCGCAACTTAAAACTAGTATAATTCTATATAAGTATAGCTTGTGCCAATTCTAAATCAATGCTGTATCTTGCATCTTTTACTGATATAACATAGTTTTCAGCCAATACCGATATTACTGTCACCTTTTCACCTTCGTAACATCCCAGTGTAAATAAAAAACTCTCCATATCCTCATCATCCGTCTCAATCGATTTTATTATGTATTCCACATTCACTTCTACTTCAGATAAGTTTTTCATCAAATAACCCTTTGTCCCTTCGAATTTACAAGCTTCATTTATCATTTCACTTACTAAAGTACCAGCCATATGTATCCCCCCTAATATATGTCACTTTTTAATTTTTAATATTAATTATGCTTATTCTTCATTTGATTTTAATTATCATTACAGTTATAAAGTATATCTCTATCGATAGTGATTGTCAATATCTTTTTATATTCTATTCAAACATTTACTGCAAGTTCCATAAAATTTAATATATCCACCAGTTATATCGAATGATTTATTTCCTATTATATATTTTTTAAACTTATCATTATTTGCTATCTTTATTTTTTTTAAGTCATTGCATTCATTGCATATAATCTCACAATAGCTCATATCGCTAAGTTTAAACTTTCTTTTTCTATCATGTACAGAACTACAGTATATTTTGCCCATACCTATAAGCTTATCTATAGACCTATATACTGTTCTTTTGCTTATAGCTAATTTAGCTGTATCTATAAATTTTAATATATCGTTTATATCTAATTCTAAATTAGGATTTTCTTTAAAAACACTATATATTATAGATTTATTTTTAGATAGATTCATATTAATCAACTATACCTCCTTATAATTTATATTGATTATCATTGTCAATAAATCTATCATATTTTTTTGTTTTTGTAAACATAAAATTCGATTTATGCTATCGCATGCCTCATGTCGCCAACGAACCCTAACTGGCTCCGTTGCTCAAAATAGTTGTAGCTTTAGTGCTTTAATTAATATTATCTACAAATTTGAAATTTTACAATTTTCCATACACAAAATAATGGATATGAAATTATTTAATGCAATAGCATTATTTTCATATCCATCATTTTAAAATTAAAATTGTTTCTTACCTAATAATTAAATATTAGATAGTTTTTTCCCTATTTCTTCACATTTATGTATATCTTCATCTTCTGGGCTTAAGTGAGTTATTAATCCTTCTTGTAATATATTAGCTCCATAATCTTTCATTCTTTCATCCCATTCTTTCATCCACTGTCCGTCTCCCCAGTCATAAGATCCGAATAAAATCATAGGTTTTCCATTTAAATCTATATTCTCAAAAGAAGCTATAAATGGTTCCATATACTCAGATTCAAGTTCCTCAGCTCCCATTGATGGGCAACCGATAGCTACTGCATCAGCATCTAAAATATCTTCTTTATTAGCATCTTCTACTTTTACAAGCTTCACTTCACTATTATCTTGCGCACCTTTTGATATAGCTTGCGCCATAACCTCTGTATTTCCTGTTCCACTCCAATAAACGATAGATATTTTTTTCATAAATATACCTCCTTTTTTATTGATACTTATTATCATTATCAATTATAGCACATATGAAATTTTTGTAAAGGTTTTCTTTGAAAATAATTATCAACATCATTTATCCACATATCAACAGGCTCTTTATATATTTATAAACTGTTTCTAACGTAAAATAAAAATATATTAAATCAAAAATTTTTAAAAAAATAAAAAAAGTTGAAACTTTTTTAGATTTCATTTGTCTTTATTTATGGAAAGTATTTTTGAGTTTTTAAATGGCCATTTAGAAATAATCTGTTTAAATGAATTAATATACATAGCTTTAATAAACTCATAGGTTTATGTGCGGTCTCCTCACATTATTAATTCAAATATTTTAAATAATATAAAAAGGAGTTGTAATTATAATGAAATATTTATGTAAAAAAATAATATCATTATTTTTGTGTTTTACCATTTTCTTTTCTTTTGCAGTTAGTGGGTATGCTTTAGAAAAAAATAATAGTTATATTGAGGAATTAAAAAATAACACAGTAGTGCTTGAAGACAATGAAATAATATTAAAAGTATTACTTGAATTTGAAAATGGGAAATGTATTGCAACATTAGACAAGGATACTAATGATATTGTAGTGGAAACACTTGAAAAGTTCGATGGCAAAGAAAATAATCAAGTTTATGAAGCTAAACTTGATTATTTTGAAGAAGATAAAATATCAGGAGTTCTTATAAATAAAGAAACTGATGAAGTATATCCTATAGGAGAAAATCAAAATACAAGTAAAAGAAAAAAGAGATTCATATGGGCGCTACCTATAGCTGAAGAAGTTGCCGTACTTTTAGCTGCATTAGCTGGTGCAGCAGTTGCTGGAAAAACAATACATATCGAAAGTTCAAATGAAGAAACTGAATGGTATTCTCATGGAGCTATAAAATCATATATGAATACAAAACGAAATAAACAATATAAGCATTTTTCTGCTATAATTAAAAATGGAGTGGTATATGTTGGACCTCCTTTAACTGATAAAGCAGCAGGTGCAGCTGTTGCAGCTGGATTAGATGTCTTTTCATCTCATAAATCATATGCGCAATCATTGGCTCAAAAATGCGGAGGTATTGAAAGAGGCCCTGAAATTCATGGAACTAAGAGACCTCCAAATTATTATCTTCATTTTCATTGTAAATTAAATAAAGAATCACATATATTCTTTCTGTAGTAAGTAATATAAGAACCTTATTTAAATAAGGTTCTTATAATTTTTAACAAGGAGTTGTTATTATAATATGATAAATATATTGAATAATCCAAGTAATAAAGAATATGAATTATTAATTGATTATGCTTCGAAAATTTGTAAAGAATTTATTTTAGTAATTCGAAATGGACAAAAACTAAGCAAAGAAGGTCAAAAGGTTTTTCAGAAACTAAATCCATATTTAAAAAATAGTTCAAAATCTAAAAAATGGCCAGGAACAGAAACTTTTGGCCCTCCATCTTCAATTTATTATTATGCTTTAAATGAAGAAACAAAAGATGTATTAATACAATATGCTAATAGCTTATATTCTTGGGTTAACCCTAAACTACCTGAAGATCTATGTTTTATAAAAACAGATAAAAGTGTATGGTTATATAACGTTGCACATGAAAAGATAAGTTGGATTGAAAATGAAAATGAATCAGATTTAGAGTTTATAAAATCTATACCTGGTTTAAAATATTCAATTGACTAATACAACTTAGGTTTTATCGTTTAATAATTCGTTAAGAAATTTGCGTGTCTGACCGTAGGGAGTTTCGTAAATTTTAGATGAAGCCTTAGTTGTATTCAAAATACCGCTGTATTCACGGTATTTTTATAGATAGTTTTTGATGCCCCTCAGACTAAAAAGAACCTAGATTTCGTCTATACGAAATCTAGGTTCCTAATAATTTTATTAATTCAAACTAAAATCTATAATTTAAAATATTCTATTCCAGATTCAAATAGTCTTTGATCCTTATCTCCATGTATATTCTTAAGAACATTAGCTCCTATTCTCTCAGAGTGTCCCATCTTACCAAATACTCTTCCATCAGGACTAGTTATTCCTTCAACTGCATAGAATGAGCCATTTGGGTTAAAGTCTATATCGTATGTTGCATTTTCATTATTATCTACATACTGTGTAGCTATTTGTCCATTCTTTATAAGTTTTTCTATCATACTTCCATTACATACGAATCTACCTTCTCCATGTGATATAGGTATAGAGTGTATATCTCCAACTTTTACATTAGACATCCATGGAGATAGATTTGATACTATCTTAGTTCTTACAGCCTTAGATTGATGTCTCGCTATATTATTGTAAGTAAGCGTTGGATCATTTTCATCAATGTCTTTTATCTCCCCATAAGGAAGTAATCCAAGCTTTATAAGTGCCTGGAATCCATTACAAATACCTAGCATTAATCCGTCTCTGTTGTTTAAAAGTTCCATAATAGCTTCTTTTATTCTAGGGTTTTTTAATACATTTACTATAAATTTAGCAGACCCATCCGGCTCATCTCCTGCACTAAATCCACCTGGTAACATTATTATTTGAGACTGATTTATTTTTTTAACGAAAGCCTCTATACTATCTTGTATATCTTGTGATTTTAAATTTTTAAATATGCTAGTATGACAATCTCCACCTGCTCTTTCAAATGCATTTATACAGTCATACTCACAGTTAGTTCCTGGAAATACAGGCACTAATACTTTAGGTTTTGATATACTAGTTTTCGGTTTTATTATATTCGCTTTTTCATAATGTATAGTCTCTATCTTCTGATTTATATCAGTAGTTTTAGTTGGGAATACTTTTTCTAGTGTATTGCTCCAATTACTATGCATCTTATCCATATCTATTTTTATATTGTTTATTTCTATACAGTCACTAGAATTAGTGCTTCCTAATATTTTATAGTCGCAGTTTTTAAATATTCCATCAATATCAGCTCCATCTTCAATTTCAAGAATAAAGCTTCCATAGTCAGATGAGAATAAATCTTTATCAGTCATTTCATCTTTGAACTTAAATCCTATTTTATTTCCAAATGACATCTTACTTACAGCTTCACATATTCCGCCACCCTTTATAGGATAAGCTGATAGTATATTTTTGTTTCTTATATTTTTTGTTATAATATCTAAATTAGATTTTAAACAGTCAAAATCTACGATATAATTATCATCTTTTCTTGTTGATAATAATACAACCTTAGAATTTACTTTTTTAAATTCTGGGGATATAACGTAGTTTGAATCCACAACATCAACAGCAAATGATATCAATGTAGGAGGGACATTTATATCTTCGAATGTTCCAGACATACTATCCTTACCACCTATAGCAGGTATGTTTAGTCTTTTTTGAACAAGATATGCTCCAAGTAGTGCACTAAATGGCTTGCCCCATTTTTCCTTGTCTTTACCTATTTTTTCAAAGTATTCTTGTAACGTCAGTCTTATATTATTGTAGTCCCCTCCAACAGATACTATCTTACATATAGATTCAACTAAAGCATATATGGCACCGTGGAATGGACTCCATTTCCCTATTTTAGGATTGTATCCATAAGCCATGGCAGTAGCCGTATCCGTATTTCCCTTTAGAACTGGTATCTTACACACCATAGCATCAACAGGAGTTGATTGATACTTACCACCCAAAGGCATAAGTACAGTGCCAGCCCCAATAGATGTATCAAACATCTCTATTAATCCTCTTTTAGAACATACATTTAAATCCTTCAATTTATTTATCCACTTATCTTCCAAGTTATCCCCAACTATTTCTGCATTTTCAAAATAATTAGTATCTTCATCTGTGGATTTTATTAATACATCTGTGTATTGTTTAGCTCCATTAGTATTTAAGAAATCTCTGCTTATATCTACTATAAGTTTTTCATTCCAACTCATTCTTACTCTATTGGTATCTGTTACAGTCGCAACATGAGTAGCTTCAACATTTTCTTCATTTGCATATTTTATAAACTCATCTAAATTTTCTTTATCTATAACAACAGCCATTCTCTCTTGTGATTCAGATATAGCAATCTCAGTTCCATCAAGACCTTCATATTTTTTAGGAACCTTATTAAGATCTATGTCTATACCATCTGCAAGCTCTCCTATAGCTACACATACTCCACCTGCTCCAAAATCATTACATCTTTTTATCATAGAGCTTACTTTTTCGTTTCTAAATAACCTTTGTATCTTTCTTTCGGTTGGAGCATTTCCCTTTTGTACTTCAGCAGAACAAGTAGATATAGACTCTTCGCTGTGTTCTTTAGACGAACCTGTAGCTCCTCCACATCCATCTTTTCCAGTTCTTCCACCAACTAGCACAACTACATCAGAAGATTCCGGAGTTTTTCTTACTACTTCATCCTTTGGCGTTGCAGCAATAACAGCTCCAACTTCCATTCTCTTTGCAACAAAATCATCATCATATACTTCATCAACAAAACCTGTAGCTACTCCTATTTGATTTCCATAAGAACTGTACCCATGTGCTGCTTCCTTAGTTATCTTAATTTGAGGTAACTTACCATCAAGAGTATCACCTATATCTTGAAGAGGATTCGCACATCCACTTATACGCATAGCTTGATATACATAACTTCTTCCTGATAAAGGATCCCTTATAGCTCCTCCAAGACAAGTAGCAGCTCCTCCGTATGGTTCTATTTCAGTAGGGTGATTATGTGTTTCATTTTTGAACATAACAAGATATTTTTCAATTTTTCCATCTATATCTACATCTACATTTATACTACATGCATTTATCTCTTCCGATACATCTAGATCTTCAAGAAGCCCTTTTTTTCTAAGCTCCTTCATAGATATAGTTGCTATATCCATAAGAGTTATATCTTTTTCTCTTGACTCATATACATAACTTCTAGATTCTTTATATTCATTGTAAGTTTTATTTATTATATCTGAATACTTTCCATCTTCTATCTCTACACTTTCTACCTTTGTTAAGAAAGTCGTATGTCTACAGTGATCTGACCAATAAGTATCTATTATCTTTATCTCAGTTATAGTAGGATTTCTTTTTTCAGTGTTTTTAAAATAACTTTGTATTAACACCAAATCGTCATATAGCATTGCAAGTCGTCTATCTTTTATGAAGTCTTTTAAATCATTCTCATCCATGTCTATAAAACCATCTAATACCTCAACTTTATTTACATAATCTATTTCTACAACCAATTTTTCTGGTTTGTCTAATCTAGCTTCCCTTGAATCTACAGGATTTATAAGATAGTTTTTTATACTTTCAAATTCAACATCATCAAGTTCTCCATCTATAATTACAACGCTAGCAAAGTTAACTAAAGGTCTGCTTTTTTGAGTTAATATTTCTATACATTGAACAGCCCAATCCGCTCTTTGAACATACTGTCCTGGAAGGTATTCTATAGCAAACATTCTTGAATTATCATCAATATCTATATCTTCATGATATACATTATCTATATTGGGCTCAGAGAATATACTTTTAACAGATTGTTGATATACATCGTCCGATATGTTCTCTATATCATATCTATTTAATACTCTCATATTGTTTATATTTTTTACCCCTAAGTTTACTTTTATATCCCTAAGTAATCTTTGAGACTCTACATCAAACCCAGATTTTTTCTCTACAAACAACCTTTTTATATTAGACATATTAATCACGCTCCCCAATATCTCTTCTATAATGCATTCCATCAAAATATATCTTATCTATATTTTCATATACTTTTCTTGTAGCTTGTTTTAAAGTATCTGCCTTAGCACTTACTCCTATAACCCTACCTCCATTTGTTACTAAAACTTCTTCTTCGATTTTAGTTCCACTATGAAATAACATTATATCCTCATCTAAATCCCCTATATTTATAACTTTTCCTTTTTCATAATCATTAGGATATCCTCCAGATGTTAGCATAACGCAAACAGTTTTTTCATCACTCCACTTTATATCAATATCTTTTAATCTATTATCTAATACACTCTCCATTATATCTATCAAGCTACTTTCAAGTCTTGTGAGAATTACTTGAGTTTCAGGATCTCCAAATCTAACATTAAATTCCAGAACCTTTGGACCATCACTAGTTATCATAAGTCCAATGAAAAGTATTCCTTTATATTTTAAATTATCTTTTTTAAGACCATCTATTATAGGCTTTAGTACTTTTTCATCTATCTCTATTTGTAACTTTTCATCGTATATGTTACTTGGTGAGAATGTTCCCATACCTCCAGTATTTGGTCCTTCTTCAAAATCAAATACTTTCTTATGATCCTTTGCACTTACCATAGGTACTATAGTTTCATTATCTACAAAAGCCAGTATAGATGTCTCTATACCAGTTAGAAATTCCTCTATTATTACTTTTTCCCCAGCTACTCCAAATTTTTTATTTTTCATAATATCGTTTAAACTATCTACAGCTTCATTTTCACAAGTGGCTATTATTACACCTTTTCCTGCAGCAAGACCGTCAGCTTTAACTACAACAGGGTATCCGTATATACCTACATTTTCTATAGCTTCATCTAAATTATTGAATTCTGTATATCTAGCAGTAGGAATATCGTGTTTTATCATAAACTCTTTAGAATAGCTCTTGCTTCCCTCAAGAAGTGAACACGCTTTATTAGGTCCAAATATCTTCATATTATTTTTTTCAAACTCATCAACTATTCCCATTACAAGTGAAAGTTCAGGTCCTACTATAGTAATATCTATATTGTTTTTCTTTGCAAATTCAACTAAAGAATCTATATCATTATCCTTTATATCAACAATTTCAGCCAACTCAGATATACCTGCATTTCCAGGAGCACAGTATATCTTATCAACCTTATCTTCATTTGATAACTTATAACAAATAGCGTGCTCACGTCCTCCACTTCCAACTACTAAAACCTTCATAAAATCACCCCGTACCTTATATTTTAGTGTTTAAAATGTCTAACTCCTGTAAACACCATAGATATTCCTAGCTCATCACAAGCCTTTATAGAATCTATATCCTTAAGTGACCCTCCAGGCTGTATTATATTTTTAATTCCGTATTTCGCAGCAAGTCTTACACAATCATCGAATGGGAAAAACGCGTCTGATGCAAGTGTAGCTCCATTAAAGTCCTTGTCACAGTTATTATGTATACTGTTTTCAAGTGCCCATATTCTACTAGTTTGTCCAGGTCCTAGGGCGATAGTTTTTCCATCTTTAACTATAGCAATTCCATTCGATTTCATATTCTTAACTATCTTCATTCCAAACTTCATATCTTCTATATCTTTATCACTTGGCTTATTTTCAGTTACAATTTCAAATTTATCAAGCAACTTCTCGTCCTCATCTTGTGCTAAAAATTTCCCATCTAAATATTTAAAATCGTATCCTCTAGCACTTTTATTTAAGTCATCTATTTTAAGTATTCTAACATTCTTCTTTTGTGTTAATATTTCAAGAGCCTTCTCTGTATAGTCATAAGCTACAATTATCTCTAGGAATATATCATTTAACATTTTAGCTGTATCCTCATCAACAGTAGCATTTATTCCTACTATTCCTCCGAATATAGATACAGGATCTGATTCATAACATTTTTTGAATGCTTCATATGAATTTTTCCCAATAGCTACTCCGCATGGATTAGTATGTTTTATAGCAACTGCTGTTATATAATCCTCATCTTTAAATTCGCTCATTATATTAAGACATCCATTTAAATCATTTATATTGTTGAAAGACAATTCTTTACCATGTAATTTTTCGAAGTCTAATATACTTTTTTGACTAAAGCTATCTTTATAGTAGCATGCCTTTTGATGTGGATTTTCTCCATATCTAAGTTCATACTGTTTTTCAAATGTTAAATTTAAATATTGAGGATATTTTTCTCCCAAACTATTTGCAAAGTAAGTTGAAATTAAAGAGTCATAACGAGCTGTTATAGAAAAGGCTTTAAAGGCAAGATTTAATCTATCTTGTTTAGATAGGGAATTGTTTTTAATTTTGTCTATTATAACATCATAATCACTAGGGTCAACTATTACTGTTACATCTTTATAATTTTTAGATGCTGCTCTTATAATAGTAGGACCTCCTATATCTATATTTTCTATCATTTTGTCATGCTCTTCGTCTTTTTTAAGAGACCCTTCAAAATCATATAAGTTAACTACAACAATATCTATAGGAGATATATTATGTCTTTTTATAGTATCTATATGTTCTGACTTATCTCTTTCAAACAATATTCCACCATGTATATATGGGTTTAAAGTTTTTACTCTTCCGTTTAATATTTCAGGAAAATTTGTTACCTCATCTATTTTAATTGCGTCAACACCAGATTCTGTTAGTATTTTGTACGTATTTCCTGTTGATACTATCTCATATCCAAGTTTTACAAGTTCTCTTCCAAAATCAACTATTCCATCTTTATTAGTAACGCTTATTAACGCTCTTTTATTCATTTATAAGCACTCTCCTTCCCCTAATTTCAACCTTTTCATCACAGAACAACTTAACTGCTTTTTTAAGTATCTTATGTTCCACATGAAGCACCCTTTTTTGAAGAGTGTCTACAGTATCAATATCTTTAACCTCTACAGCCTCTTGAATTATAATAGGACCATTGTCTGCTTTCTCATCTACAAAATGAACTGTAGCTCCAGTTATTTTTACACCATATTCAAGGACCTTTTGATGAACAATCTTACCATAATACCCTTTACCACAAAATGAAGGTATCAAAGATGGATGTATATTTATTATCCTATCTTTGAACTCACTTACAAATTCTTCACTTATTATTTTTAGATATCCAGCTAGAACTACCAAATCTATATTTTCATTCTTTAAAATTTCTATTATCTTTTTTTCATCTTTTTCATATACAGCTTTTATTTTATTTTCTCTAGCTCTCGTAAGTCCATAAGCTTCTTCATTATCAGATATAACTACCTTTATATTACCATTTATATCATACTTACAACCATCTATTAAACTCTGAAGATTACTTCCAGAGCCTGATATCATAACGGCTATGTTTAACATAATGCGACTCCTTTATCAGTAGTTACTTTTCCTATTATATAAGCTTCTTCATTTTGGTTTATAAAGTTAACCACATCATCTGCATCATTCTTATCAACTATAATTACAAGTCCTATTCCCATATTGAAACTTCTATATAGTTCTCTCTCATCCACTAAATCTAATTTTTTTATAAGAGAATATATATCTAGTTCTCTCCATGAATTTTTATTTATACTTATTCCTAAATCATCTGGTATAACTCTTGTAACATTCTCTATTAATCCTCCACCTGTTATATGAGCTATAGATTTTATACTGTATTCAGATATTAAGTTCATTACTGTATTTACGTATATTTTAGTAGGAGTTAAAAGTTCCTCTCCCAAAGTTTTTCCAAGTTCATCTGTATATCTATCCAATTTCCAATTTAGCTTATCCAAGAATATTTTTCTTATTAAAGAGAATCCATTACTGTGTATACCACTAGATGATATTCCTATAAGAACATCTCCTTCTTTAACATTGTCTCCAGTTATTATATTTTCTTTGTCACATATACCAACCGAAAATCCAGCCAAATCATATTCATCATCACTGTACATTCCAGGCATTTCTGCAGTTTCTCCACCAACAAGTGCACATCCTGAATCCTTACATCCAGCTACAATTCCTGAAACTATATCCTCTACTTGGTTTGATTTAAGGCTTCCCGTAGCTATATAATCTAAGAAAAATAACGGCTTTGCTCCTTGACATATAAGGTCATTTACGCACATTGCCACCAAATCTATTCCTACAGTATCATGCTTATCCATAATCTGAGCAATCTTAAGCTTAGTCCCAACACCATCTGTAGAAGATAATAAAACAGGTTCTTTCATGCTTAAACAATCTTTTATACTGTATAATCCACTAAAGCTTCCTAAATCGCCCAAAACATTTTTATTATAAGTAGATTTAACTTTTTCCTTTATAACATCTACTGCTTTATTTCCTTCATCTATATTAACTCCACTATCTCTATAAGTTATCTTATTCATACTAATCCTCCTCAACCATAGGCTTTATTGGATATTTCCCATCAAAGCAAGCCATACAGAATATGTTACTGCAATCCGCAGCTTTAATAAGTGCATCTGTAGATAAAAATTTTAAAGAATCCGCTCCTATCTCTTTTCTTATATCTTCTACAGAATTCTTAGATGCTATTAATTGACTTCTTCTCGGTGTATCTATTCCAAAATAGCAAGAATATTTAACTGGAGGAGATGTTATTCTAAGATGAACTTCTTTAACCCCAGCTTTTTTAAGTGAGTCTATAAGTATCTTTGATGTTGTACCTCTAACTATAGAGTCATCAATTAATATTATAGATTTTCCTTTAACTACAGAAGTCAGAGGATTAAGCTTTAATTTAACTCCTATTTCTCTTTCACTTTGAGTAGGCTTTATAAATGTTCTCCCAACATATCTGTTTTTAACTAATCCTTCTTTTAAAGGTATCTTACTTTCCTTAGAATAACCTAGTGCTCCTGGTATTCCTGAATCAGGAACAGGTATTACTATATCTGCTTTTATATCATCTTCTTTTGCAAGTATTTCACCTGATTTCACTCTAAATTCATATGCATTAACTCCATCTATTACCGCATCATTCCTAGCAAAATATACGTGTTCAAATATACAAGTCTTCTGCTTTTCCTTGTAATTATCTTTATAATTATAAGATTTAACTTCTCCATTATTTATAAGAACTATCTCCCCAGGTTCTATGTCTCTTATAATTTCTCCTCCAAGTATATCTATAGAAGAACTTTCTGATGAAACTATATATTCATCACCTTTTTTTCCAAGAATTAAAGGCCTAAATCCATAAGGGTCTCTAACAGCTACAAGTCCTTCTTCGCTAAGTATTACTAATGAATATGCTCCTTTTATATAATCCATAGTGATTTTTACACTATCTATAATGTTCCCTTTATAATATCTAGACAATATATATAATATAACCTCAGAATCTATAGATGTTTGAAACATGAATCCTTCTTCTTCAAGAGTTTGTCTTAAATAATCATGGTTTATTAAATTTCCATTGTGAGCTATAGATAACTTCCTTCTTCTACAAACGCCAGCCAACGGTTGACAATTGGATACATGGCTTCCTCCAGCAGTTGAATATCTAACATGACCTATACCTACATGTCCATTTAAATTACCAATCTCTCGCTCTTTTAAAACGTCCGATACAAGACCCATACCTCTATGATAATTTATATTATTATCTTCATCTAAAACAGCTATTCCACAACTCTCTTGTCCTCTATGTTGCAGGGAATAAAGCCCATAATAGAGTTCCTTAGATATGTCTTTATTTGAGCTAATACCTATAATTCCGCACATATTTGTTTCCCCCTCCCTTAACCTAGGTTGAAAATGTTCTACAACTCGATTCTATTAAGAACCTCTTTATAAGCATCTATAACATTTCCCAAATCTCTTCTAAATCTATCTTTATCCATCTTTTCATTAGTATTAACATCCCATAATCTACAAGTATCAGGAGAAACTTCATCAGCAAGTATTATCTGATTATCTTGAGTTTTTCCAAATTCTAATTTAAAATCTATTAATTTTAAATTAAGTTTTTCAAAAAATTTCTTTAATAATTCATTTATCTTAAAAGCTTGATTTCTTATATAGTCCATTTCTTCTTTTGTAGCAATTTTTAAAGCTATCGCATGATAATCGTTAATTAAAGGATCTCCTAAATCATCATTCTTATATGAAAATTCAAATACAGGAGATTCAAATTCTATGCCTTCCTCTACTCCAAATCTTTTACACATAGATCCGGCAGATACATTTCTAACTATTACTTCAAGAGGAACTATCTCTACAGATTTAACAATCATCTCTCTGTCAGAAATTCTTTTTACATAGTGAGTCTTTATATCGTTACTTTCTAAAAGTTCAAATACATAAGAAGATATCTTGTTATTTATAATTCCCTTTTCTCCTATTTCATCCTTTTTAACTCCATTAAATGCTGTAGCATCATCCTTGTAATAAACTAAATATTCACCAGAATTATCAGTTTTGAAAATTTTCTTAGCCTTTCCTTCATAAAGCATTTCCATATCTTTTACCTCCCCATATAGTATTTATATTATAAACCTTTTACAATTTCATCGTCTTCTAGTACTTTTTCAGCCATTTCTTTTCTATATTTTTCAAGCTCAGTTTTAAGATTTTCATATTTCAAACTCATTATCTGAGTAGCAAGCAATGATGCATTTAAAGAAGAATCTATAGTTACAGTTGCAACTGGAATTCCCTTTGGCATTTGAACCATAGAAAGCAAAGAATCCATTCCATCTAAAGTTGAAGACTTAATCGGAATTCCTATTACAGGTTTTAATGTATGAGATGCAACAACTCCAGCTAAGTGTGCAGCCTTTCCAGCAGCTGCTATCATTACATCTACATCTTCTATATTGTTCATAAATTTCATAAGTTCATTAGGTGTTCTGTGCGCTGATAATACTCTTTTTTCAACTTCTATACCAAATCTCTTTAATAAATTTATTCCTTCTTCTAACTTAGGGTAATCAGACTTTGATCCCATTATTATAGCTACCTTCATAAGGCACCTCCTATATATTTTATATCATCTTATATTTTCCATTTTATCCTATAAAGTTCATTTTAATCCTAAAAAGGGTATAAAAATTCGCTTTCTGCTAACGCATAGCTCATGTCGCCAACGAGTCCTACAGACTCCGTTTCTCAAAATAGTTGCTATTACAGTTTCCCACCCAATATTATACACCTATTGGAATTTTATACCTAATTTTGAGTATAAAAATAGCCCTATATAGAAATTTCTATATATTAGGGCTATTATTTAATTTAACCAGCTAACCCGTACTTTAATATGAACAGTAATGATAGAACATATAAAGTAGGTTGTATCTCGTGTTTTTTACCAGTTAAAAGCTTTATTGCTGTGTATGAAACTATTCCAAACACCAATCCTTCAGCTATACTATATGCAAGAGGCATCATTATAACTGTTAAGAATGCTGGTATTGCTTCTGTAAAATCATTAAAATCTATTTTAAGAAGTGATGATGCCATCATAACTCCTACAAGTATTAGCACTGGTGCTGTTGCTTGTGATGGTATTGATGTGAATATAGGTGCAAATAAAGTTGATACTAAGAATAACATCCCTGCTGTAAAAGCTGTAAGTCCCGTTCTTCCACCTTCAGCTATTCCAGATGCACTCTCAACAAATACTGTAACTGTAGAAGTTCCAAGCATAGCTCCCGCTGTTGTTCCTATTGCATCTGCAAATAATGCTTGTTTTGCTCTTGGGAGATTTTCATTTTCATCTAGCATATCAGCCTTACTAGCAAGACCGACTAAGCATCCTATAGTATCAAATAAATCAACGAATAAGAATGTAAATACTACTACTACCATATCCATACTAAATATTTCAGATGATGGTATATGCCTAAAAGCCATAAATATTGGAGATAAAGACGGTGGTGCATCTATAAACTGCTTAGGTGCAGCTACTATTCCAGTAATCATTCCTATTACTGATGTACCTATCATTCCTATTAAAAAAGCTCCCTTAACATTTTTACTAAGTAACACTGAAGTAAGTATAATACCAAATATTGCAAGTAATGCTAATGGATTTTTAAGATTTCCAAGTGTTAATATTGCTCCTCCAGCTTCTATGAATCCAACTCCTACAAGTCCTATAAAAGCTATAAATAATCCAATACCAGCTGTAACAGCATTTTTTAAAGTTTGAGGAATTGCATTTATTATTTTTTCACGAACATTAAAAAAAGTTAATATTATAAATATGATACCCTCTATAAACACGGCAGCTAAAGCAAATTGCCATGAATATCCCATTCCTAAAACAACTCCATATGCAAAGAACGCATTAAGACCCATACCAGGTGCAAGTACCATTGGATAGTTAGCTAAAAATGCCATAACAAAAGTTGCTATTACAGATGCAAGTGCTGTTGCCATGAATACTGCACCTTTATCCATCCCTGCATCACCAAGTATCATTGGATTTACTACTAATATATATGCCATTGTCATAAACGTAGTAATACCTGCAAGAACTTCTTTTTTAACAGTAGTCCCATTTTCTGAAAGCTTAAATATTTTTTCTAGCATCCCTTTTGGCTGCTCAGTAGACTCAACTTTTTTTTGTGCTAATTGCATTTATATCCCTCCTTAAATTAAACAAAGCTAGCTCAAACAATTCTCAAAATTATACAAGAAAAGCTTTAAACTAGCTAAAATTTAAATATAAAGCTTTTCTTATAGCTGGAATGTTTAAGGCTATCCCGTAGAAACTCTCCGACCATATTACGGAGATTATATAAGAAAATTCGGTTATTTAGTTATCTTATAATCTAATAATAAATTATTGTTCGTTAATAGTCAATACTTTTTCATATATTTTTTTATTACATTATACAAACGTACGTATCATAACGAACATTGCTGAGAACAGCAGCTTTCTTCATCTAAATGTAATTCATATTTCAACTCTCTTATCTTGTTTCTAGACAAAAGACTTTTCTGTCCATTTTCCATAAGAACATATAAATCACATAATTTAGTATTTATCCTTTTTACATAGTCTTTATTTAAAATACAAGATCTATGTGATCTAAAAAATCTATCATCGAGATGAACTTCTATATCTTTAAGAGTTTTAGCAAATTCATATATTCCATCTTTTGTGTATATTATTATTTTTCTATTTTTTCCAACAGTCTCTATATTTATGATATCTGAAAGTTTAATTATATATTCATTAAATCCATTTTTAAGAATCATACTCTCTTCTAAATTATGCATATTATTTCTATCATATATGTTCTTTAAAGTTTCGCTCAATCTATCATAAACATCAATAGACCCTTTATCTATGAAATCAATTGCTCTAACTCTATATTTAAAAAGCATTCCCATCATATGACTATACCCAGTTATGAATATAATCTCACCCTTATCATCGTATCTTCTAATCTCTCTTGCCAACTCTATTCCATTTCTATTATTTCTAAGGCCTATATCCAATATGTATATATACTCTTTATCATTATTATTTCTTACATACTCAATAACGCCTTCATCAGAATCTTTAATCATATCTATCTCAAAGTTGTACTTATCGGTTGAATTTAATTTATTTATAGTGTCAGCTATTCCTTCAGCAATAATTTGATTATCTTCACATATTATTATATTCATATAGAATATCCCTTTCTAATACAATCGCGTAAATATATCAAATGTATATTCTATACAATATATCTTAAAACAACCTTATATTTCTATAAATATTTCCATAATAATTTTATTATTAATTTCTTAAATCTAATTTTTCTAATAAATAATGTATAATCTTTTTTCTTTTAGTCACGATTTGTACATCTGCTGTCATACCAACTTTAACTCGTTTCATATCACCTTTATATCCATATAAGGGTTTATTTTCTAAGCTTCCTTCTACAAAATAACTGAATCCCGCATTTACATTTTATAAGTTCATCTTTATTTAATCCAATTAAATTTAATATTAATAATTTATCAACATTTATAATACTAATTATCTCTGGCATAATTAGTATATTCCTTAGCTTTAAATTATTAAGTTCTAATAAATTTATAGTAAGTATTGTTCTAATTATATTTGGTATAGTATATTTTATTCCAGTTGTATTCTCCTTAACATCTTCAGAAGTCAATTTTGGAAAAGATATGATTCTATCATTATCTTTAATTAGTATATTACTCTCATCATTAGGTATTAAAATGTTAATTAAAAATAAACAATCTAATTCATTATAAAAAATTAATGAAGAAAACAACTTAAAACTATAAGTAAAAATAATACTTTAGCTAAGTTTTTATTTACCATAAATAGCTGTGGAAGCTTCCACATCTATTTATCTAAAGATTCTCCAACTTACAATTGAAAACATACTTAAAGCTAAGGCTTATTGAAATGTTAGTGAATTATTTAAATATTTATATATAGGACTTATATTACACCGTTTGAATATCTGTTAAGAAAGTTCGTTGTCTGACCATAGGGAGTTTAGAACTTTTAGGATATTCAATAAGGTGTAATGCTTAGTTCTATTATAAATATTTAATGCATTCACGGTATTTTAATAAGTCTTAGTTTCACTCAAAAAACCTATTTATCTTTGTATTTCATGCCTAAATATATACAATTTAGTTCATTTTTATTGTTTTTAAAATTTTATCATGTTTTAATAGTCTTTTAATCATCACAAAATCCTTAAGTATACTTAAGGATTAGTCATAATGTCTAATAAAAATAAACCTACAACAGCAAAATGGGAGTTATTTATCAGAATTATTGCTGAATGTAGCATATCATTACTATTATTTTCTAGTCTTCATTCTAATATAAAAGATAACAATCATTTTTGGATAATAATAGATTCTATTGGTATATTAGGATCAATTATAATAACACTTATAGACATTTTAGCTTTTATATCTTATAAAAATCAATCTTAATAAATTTTCAAATAAACCCTTAATTTCTAGAGTCATTAGATTTTATTCTATTGAAGCAATATATAATAACTTTAAGTCTTTAGAAAATTCTTTTCTATGTTTATATTTAAAGCAGTTCATAACCATTTTTTTAAAAAGTAGCTTAAAATCATAAATAAAAATAAAACCTTAGCTAAGTCTTTATTTACCTTAAATAGCTGTGGAATTTTCCATAGCTATTTATATATTCATCTAAAAATTCTCCAATTACAGTTTAAAACTACATATAAAACTAAGGCTTATTGAAATGTTAGTGAATTATTTAAATATTTATGTATAGGACTTGTATTACACCGTTTGAATATCCGTTAAGAAAGTTCGTTGTCTGACCATAGGGAGTTTAGAACTTTTAGGATATTCAATAAGGCGTAATGCTTAGTTCTATTATAAATATTTAATACATTCACGATATTTTAATAAGTCTTAGTTTTATTTAAGCACATATTCATTTTTACATTTCACGTCATAAAATCTACACTTTAGTGCATATCTATTGTTTTTTTATATTAAAAATGTTTTACTTATTATTATATTTGCTTTAGGAGATGATTATGTGATAATTAGGAGAAGCAATATCAAACTTTTAGATATTCTATTTTATATTTTCGCACTACCCTTTTGGCTACTCATTTGTATTCCTATGATAATTATTAATTTTATTCTTTTATTAGAATCTCAATCTATTACCTTTTCTGAGTTTATATTTTATAATAATATTTTTAAAAATAAAAAGCATAGATAAACAGGAGGTTAAAAATGAAATATTTGTTTAAAAACTTATTAAAACTAATTGCATTTATTATATATATACCTATTGCCATAATTTTGGCTCTTGTTTTTGGAGATTTTAAAGATAGATGGGATAAAGTTTCCAAAATAATAGATTCGAAAAGAGAATAAATTTATATTATGTTTTTTAAATCATTTAACCCGTGTTTTTGGGGATAGATAGGTATGTTGATATCTTTACTTTTTTTGATCCTGTATAACATAGCATTATTTGAATTTTCTGTATTTTTATGTTATAATTTGTTATATACAGAAGAAGGTGTTAAATATGAGTTTTATTTACAAAACAACCGATACTATATTAGATTCAATAAAGCCTTATATCAAAAATAAATCTGAAGACGATTTAGAAATTGCTAAATATGGTATGAACCTTTTCTTTATGGAGCTTTATAAGCTTCCTATATTTTTAGAGTTTGCTTATCTTTTAGGTATATTTAAATACAGCATTTTAACTTATATATTATTCGGGTTTATAAGAAGTAAGGCTCATGGAATACATATGAAAAACGGAAAGTTATGTCTTTTTTATAGTTGTATAGCATTTTTTAGTGTAGTTTATATATCAAAGTTATTATTCATCCCTATAAGAATTAAAATATTTGTATACATATCAATTCTATATATAATATATAAATACGCTCCAGCCGATACAGAACAAAGACCACTTTTAAATCCATTAACTAGAAAAACTAAAAAAAATTTCTCTATCTTAATAGGAATTATATATATTTGTATATCTTTAATTTGTACTAATCAAACTGTATCTAATATATTTTTATTTGTTTTGTTAGTAGAGTGTATAGCTATACACCCTATTACATATAAAATATTTAACAGGAGGTATAAAAATTATGAAGATTTCAAATAAGTTAAAAACTATGTTATGTACACTTGTATTTAGTTCTGCTTTTTTCCTTGCAACTACGTCTATAGGATTTTGTTGTAGCAGAGGGTTCCTTGAAGAGCCTACAGCTCCAAAATCTCTATTAAAAAAATAGAACAACGTCAAGTTGTTCTATTTTTTTAATATAAGTTCTATTTTGAATAAATCATATTCTATATTTGTATTCACATACATATTAGGATACTTAGTTTGTGATAATTTTTTTACAGTATTAAGACCTAATCCTCTATTTTCTCCCTTAGTCGAATATCCTTTATCAAATATTTTATTAATATCAGGTTCATTTTTAAATGAATTTGATATAGTTATATATGTTCTAGATTCTTTATTCGACATACCAATATTTAATACTTTTTTATCTGATTCAATACTTGCCTCTATTGCATTATCAAGTAGTATTCCAAATATCTTACACATATCTATATCATTTACATAAAATTCACTAATATCATTGCTTATATCTATTTCTAAATTTATTTTATTCGAGATAGCCTTTGAAACTTTAAAATTCATCAAACCCTTTATAGGACTATTCTTTATCTTATTTAGACCATATAGCTTCTTATTGTTTATCTTTTGATTTTTACATATATCTTCATAAAAATACTTCTTTAATCCTTCTATATCATCCTTTACTAAGAATCCACTCATTGATAACAGTATATTATTCTGATCATGCTTATATTCTCTCATACTATCTAAAGATTCTTCTATGATATTATTATATATCTGAATATACTTTTTTTCATTTTTTTCAATGTCCAATTTGTTTATTACCATGAATATTAGATAACTCATAAAAAGAAAAAATAGTAGTACAAATGTAACGGTTATTATATTTTGCATACTTTCTGCTCCGCTATACATGTATATATAAGTCATATAAACCAATATGAAAATATTTACGTAAATCCAAAGGAATTTTTCCTCTTCTACAACTAAGCGTTTATTTATTTCTCTAAATTTCAATAATATATTGCATAGTAATATAGATACAGCCATTACTAATATCATCGATCCTATTATATTAAAGTATATATTTTCACTTAAAACTTTTGGTATTATATTACTCTTATACAAAAAAAGACCTACACATATATCTGCTATTTGAAATACCCAAAATGTTAAAATATATGACAAGAAAAAATTGTCTTTCTTTTTTCTTATTATATAATATATAGCTACCTCTAAAAGTATATAGTATACTCCCAACTTTATAGGCTTAACAGCTATCATATTCATAATAAAATCTACTAATGATATTAATAATACGTATTTCATTTCTAATCTCAAATTAGTTTCTATGTCCCCATTTATTTTTTTAAATACATAAATAAAACAATAGGTAAATAAACTAGTCATTATAAAATCACATAAAGTAATCATTTCCATTTATCAGTCCTTCACAATTTTGTAATATACTACATTTTGTTATTTATTTGTAATATATCTAAATTTATCTTCTTTTTATATTTTACACCATCCGACAATATTTTTGTATATTTTGTAATTAAATAGTTATCTTTAAATTTTAATTTATATATCAATAAAAAATAGCGATGCATCCTGCCATCGCTATTTTTTATCTATAATTATTTTTTGATTAAATAAATCTTCTTTTATATATGTGTTAATACTCAGATTCCTATACTTGTTATCTTTCATTTTCTTAATTATATCAAGTCCCAGTCCTCTGTCTCTACCTTTTGTGGAGTACCCTTTTATATATATATTATTTAAATCTGGTTTCAAATTATAGGAATTTGAAATTTCTATTATTATACTTTTATTATTCTCATTCATATTAATATTTATTATCTTATCCTTAGATTCTTCACTAGCCTCTATTGCATTATCTATTAGTATACCGAATATCTTACATATATCAACTTCTTTTATAATAAAGTCTTCTATATAATTTTCTATATTTAAATTAAAATCAATCCCTAAAGAACTAGCTTTTGATGCTTTTACATTTATTAATCCTTTCAGAGGTATATTCTTTATATTTATAATTCCATGAATATTGTTGTTTATATATTTGTCATTAACTAGATTTTCATAAAAGTATTTTTCTAATCCTTCTATATTCTTGCTAGCTATATAACCACTTATACACATTAAGATATTTCTATAGTCATGCTTAAAAACTCTCATATTCTCAAGAGATTCCTCTATCATGTTAGCATATAACTGAATATCCTTCTTTTGGCTTTTTTCCTTGTATAGCTTATCTACTATTAAATATATAAAATAACTTAAAAGTACACAACATATAAATAACAATATAGAAAACATTATAAACTTATTTAGATTTTTATCTATTTTTTCATAGTAATATATTATTACTGTAAATACCATTATTAAAAATACAATGTATATCGAAAATATTTTATCCATTTCATTATTATTAATATTACAGGATTTATTATAATGTCTATAGTTTCCCAAGTATTTAAATGTAAACCAAATTGAATATGTACATAAAAAAGTTAAAATAAATAAATAAACACCATACATTTAGCCCTCCTAATTAATTGTTATTAGTAGCATATTAATATATATTATATTATCTTTTAAATTATACGTAAATCTTTTTAGCGAATTTTGTATAAATATATATTTTTCAAAGAAATTTTAAAATAAAATTATATATTTTTGCTTACATAAAAAAATAGATAGCCATTGGCTATCTATTTATTCCCACTCAATAGTTCCTGGAGGTTTAGATGTAATATCATAAACAACTCTATTAACTCCATCAACTTCATTAACTATTCTGTTTGATATTTTTTCAAGTGCATCATAAGGCATCTTGTACCAGTCAGATGTCATTCCATCAGAAGACGTAACAGCTCTTAATCCTACTAAATGAGCATAAGTTCTCTCATCTCCCATAACTCCTACAGTCTTAACATCTGGTAATGTTGCAAATGCTTGCCATATCTTATCGTATAAATCATTATTTTTAAGTTCTTGCATATATATATCATCAGCTTCTCTTAATATATCAAGCTTTTCTTTAGTAACTTCCCCTATAACTCTTATTCCAAGTCCTGGACCAGGGAAAGGATGTCTAAATATTAAATATTCAGGTATTTCAAGCTCAAGTCCTAATCTTCTAACTTCATCCTTAAATAATTCTCTTAACGGTTCTATTATTTCAAACTCTATATCTTCAGGTATTCCACCTACATTATGGTGAGATTTTATAGTAGATGCTCCACTTTCTCCAGCTCCACTTTCTATAACATCAGGATATATAGTTCCTTGAACTAAAAAGTCTATTTTCCCTAATTTGTTAGACTCTTCTTCAAATACTCTTATAAATTCTTCTCCAATTATTTTTCTCTTAGCCTCTGGTTCAGATACTCCTGATAATTTGTTTAAGAATCTTTCTTGTACATTAACTCTTATTAAGTTCATCTTAAATTCTTTTCTAAATATCTGCTCTACTTGATCTCCCTCGTTCTTTCTTAAAAGTCCGTGATCTACAAATATGCAAGTAAGGTTATCTCCTATTGCCTTATGAACTAAAACTGCAGCAACTGAGCTATCTACGCCTCCGCTCAAAGCACAAAGTACTTTTTTATTTCCTACCTTTTCTTTTATCTCTTTTATCTTTTGATCTACAAAAGAATCCATAGTCCAACTACCACTTAAATTACATACTTTGAATAAGAAATTTTTTATTATTTCATTCCCCTGTATAGAGTGTTCAACTTCTGGATGGAACTGTACTCCATATAATTTTTTAGCTTCATTTTGTATTGCAGCTACAGGACAATCGTTTGTGTGAGCAATTATTTCAAAATTTTCTGGTGTTTTATCTATTAAGTCTGTATGACTCATCCAAGTTATATTTTTAGAGTCTACACCTTCAAATATTAAGCTCTCTTTATAGTTTATTTCTGTTTTTCCGTACTCTCTTTTATCTCCTCTTTTAACGTTACCGCCTAGAGTGTATGACATAATTTGAGCTCCATAGCATATTCCAAGTATAGGTATATTCATATCGAATATTTCTTTAGATATTCTAGGTGCTCCTTCTGCATATACACTAGAAGGTCCTCCTGTAAATATTATACCTTTAGGATTTTTTTCTTTTATTTTGTCTATAGAGTAAGTATATGGAACTATCTCGCAATATACATTACAATCTCTAACTCTTCTAGCTATAAGTTGATTATATTGACCTCCAAAGTCAACTATTAATACTAATTCCTTTTCCATATTAATTCTCTCCTTGTGCACTATAATTTGGTGCTTCTTTAGTTATTGTTACATCATGAGGATGGCTTTCCTTAAGACCAGCTCCTGTTATCTTTGTAAATTTGCCATTTTCCATTAATTTATCTATAGTTGGTGCTCCACAATATCCCATACCAGATCTTATTCCTCCTGCTAATTGGAATAGTATATCTTCAACATTTCCCTTATATGCTACCATTCCTTCAATGCCTTCAGGTACTAATTTTCTAGACCCTGTTTGGAAGTATCTATCTTTAGATCCTTTTTCCATAGCTCCTATAGATCCCATTCCTCTATATGCCTTAAAAGATCTTCCTTTGTATATTATATTTTCTCCAGGACTTTGTTCTGTTCCAGCAAACATAGATCCCATCATTACAACAGATCCTCCAGCAGCAATAGCCTTAACTACATCACCAGAGTATTTTATTCCTCCGTCTGCTATTATTGGAACATTATATTTTTTAGCAGCCTCATAACAGTCCATTATAGCTGTTACTTGGGGAACTCCTATTCCAGCTACTACTCTTGTTGTACATATTGATCCTGGACCTATTCCTACTTTTACACAATCTGCTCCAGCTTGTATTAATTCTTCTGTAGCTTCATAAGTTGCTACATTTCCAGCTATAACTTGAAGATCTGGATATTTTGATTTTATCTTTTTAACTCCTTCTATAACTCCTTTTGAATGTCCATGAGCTGTATCTAGAGTTACAACATCAACCTTAGCTTGTACTAAAGCATCTACTCTCTCCATCATATCATGTGTTATTCCTATAGCTGCTCCACATAGTAGTCTTCCACCTGAATCTTTAGCTGAGTTAGGATATTTAACTTTTCTCTCTATATCTTTTATAGTTATAAGTCCTTTTAAGTAACCCTCTTCATCTATTATAGGAAGTTTTTCTATTTTATTTTTTCTTAGTATGTTCTGAGCTTCTTCAAGAGAAGTTCCTTCTTTTGCAATTATTAAATCTTCTTTTTTAGTCATAACATTTTCTATTTTATTAGAAAAATTTTCTTCAAATCTTATATCTCTATTAGTTATTATTCCAATTAATTTATTATCATCATCCACTATTGGAACACCTGATATTTTGTATCTTCCCATTAATTCATCTGCATCTTTTATAGTATGCTCTTTACTTAAATAAAAAGGATCCACTATTAATCCATGTTCACTTCTTTTAACCTTATCAACCTCTAAAGCTTGTTCTTTAATTGTCATGTTTTTATGGATTATTCCTATTCCGCCTTCTCTTGCCATGGCTATAGCCATCTTAGATTCAGTTACTGTATCCATCCCCGCACTCATTAAAGGTATATTTAGTTTTATTTTTTTAGTAAGATATGTCGATAAATCTACATCACTTGGTAGTACATCCGATTTTTGAGGAATTAATAATACATCATCAAAAGTTAACCCTTCTTTTACAATTTTACTCATTTTAAATCCTCCTCCATTAATAGTATATTTTAAAAAAATAAGAGAACTAACACGTCTCTTATTCGAAGCTTTTTTATACGATTTTAGGTAAAAAAAATTCGTCTAATGCTATGCATTGACTCATTCCATCAACGCGTCTTACAGACCCCGTTGCTCAAAAATAATTAAAATTATGGTTTCTTAATCTAAGTTACCCACAATATCATTTTTTATAATAAATTAATATAAAAAAACAAGGACTTATATAATAATTTCTATAGAGCGAAATTATTATATAGGTCCTTGTATATCTATATTTATTTAATAAGCAAACTAATAGGGATACTCTCAGCCTACAAACTCACTTTTATATAAATAAATAGCCTATAAATAATCTCACGCATAGTCAGGAGTTTTAAGGTCCCCCGGTAGATACTCTCAGTCCATATCACTGAGTATATATGAGTGAATCTTGTTTTAACTTATGCTATATAATTTATCAAATATCTTTTTTATTGTCAATAAGTTTTAGTATACATCAGCATTTTCCAAATTTTCTGTCGTTTGATAATTTCTATCATTATATAGTTAAATACTTTTTCACTTCATATTTTATATTATCATACACATCTTTTAATGGGATATTGTATTTTTGAGCTATAATTTTGCATTCTTCATATTCAGGTGTATATTTTACTATTTTACCTTTATAATATGCAAGTTTTATAGATATATTACCATAGGTTGTTTTTATTTTTACAAATTTTCTATCTAAGACCACTCTCTTAAATTCATTAAACCTAATACCAAAAGTTGTAGTCTCTTTTAATATATATTCTATTATTTTATTTAAATTGTCCTTTTCGCATAATACACATAATTTAACTGCAGGTCTGTTCTTTTTCATATATATACTTTGAGTATATACATCAAGAGCTCCTATATTAAATATTTCTTCATACAAGTAAGAGTATATCTCTGAGTTCATATCATCTATATTAGCATTTATTTCATAAACTATGCTCTCTTTTTTTTTTGGCCAAGTATAACTCTTAACATATTAGGTATCTCAAACTTTTTATGTCCCATACCATACCCTATAGAATCTATTTCAAATTCTATATCATCTAAAAACTCATTACTCAAAGTTTTAACTATTGCTGCTCCTGTTGGAGTAGTTGTCTCTCCTTTTACAGAATTCATCTTAACCTTAGCTTTCTTCAATATCTCAACTGTAGCTGGTGCAGGAACTGGTATTACTCCATGATCACATTTTACAAACCCACTTCCAAGCGGAACTGATGAACAATAAATTTTATCTACGTCTATCATATCTATAAGTATAGCTGATCCAACTATATCAACTATAGAATCAGTTGCACCAACCTCATGAAAATGAACCTTATCAATTGTACTAGCATGAACTTTTGCCTCAGCCGTAGCTACTTGCATAAATATATTTTTAGCTATTTCTTTAGCGTTGTCGCTAATATCAGCATCATCTATTATCTTATATATATCATTTAAGTGTCTGTGATGGTGGTGATGTCCATCATGGTGATGCTCATGTGTGTGTTCTTTTATATTTACACAAACCTTAGTACCATTTATGCCATTTTCTTGTTTATTTTTTATAACAACCTCAAACTCATCATTCATATTAAGTTTATTAATTTCAGTTAAAAATTTATCTTTATCAAGCCCTAAATCCAAAAGTGCACCAAGAGTCATATCTCCCGAAACACCACATATACAATCAAAGTAAAGTATTTTTTCCATTTTGTCTTCTCCTTTAAAAGTTATAATTTATTTATCATACTAGAAAGATATCCAGCTCCAAATCCATTATCTATATTTACAACAGATATTCCAGAAGCACAACTATTTAACATAGTAAGAAGTGCCGATAATCCATTGAAATTAGCACCATACCCTACAGATGTGGGAACTGCTATTACAGGAACATCTACTAAACCTCCTATAACACTAGGAAGAGCTCCTTCCATTCCAGCTACTGCAATTATAACCCTAGCATTCATTAATACATCCCTGTTGTTTAAAAGCCTGTGAATTCCAGCTACTCCAACATCATATAGTCTTTCAACATCATTTCCTAGGAACTTTGCTGTATGATAAGCTTCATCAGCTACAGGTATATCAGATGTCCCTCCTGTAACTACTACTATTGTTCCCTTTCCTATATTTTCTATAGGCTTATTCTGAATTTTTATAATTCTACCTAATTCCTCATATTCACAGTTTGGATATATTTCTTTCAATTTTTCATAAGTTTCTTTTTTCGCTCTAGTTCCAAGTATATTAGATTTCTTTTCATACATTTTTTCTACTATACCTATTATATGTTCATCAGTCTTTCCTTCGCAATATATAACCTCAGGGTATCCATTTCTAATACTTCTGTGATGATCAACCTTAGCATAACCCAAATCTTCAAAAGGCAATGTTTTTAAATCTTCTAATGCTGTATCTACATCTACATTTCCTTCTTTTATATCTAAAAGTAAATTTTTCAAATTGTTAATATCCATTTTTTCACCTCTGCCTTAAACTTAAATTTCAAATTTTATTGAATATTTTATTTTTTTCACCATTTTCCTTTTTGTCAAAAATATGCAATAATTATAGTATAATATAATTTTAACACACTTTTTGCAAATATTTTAACATATTTAGGAGGTTTTTTAGATGAATGTAAATTTAATAGGAATTCCTTTGTTCTATGGATGCGATAGAAAAGGACCTGAAACCGCTCCAGATTTATTGAGAAACAACGCCATAAAACATATCATAAGTAAGCATGGTTATACAGTTTATGATTTAGGCAATCTTTATGTAAAAAAAGAAACAGATGAGAACAAATTCAAATCAAACAGCAATATGAAATATCTTGACTCTATTGTTGATGTAAATACCAACCTAGCTCATATGGTATATTCTTCACTTAATTCAAATAGTTTTCCTTTTATGCTTGGTGGAGACCATTCTTTAGGTCTTGGTAGCATATCCGGTGTTAGCAAGCACGATGATAAATTCGCAGTTATATGGATGGATGCACATGGAGATATTAATACTCACGAAACATCTAAAAGTGGAAATACTCACGGAATGCCACTTGGAGCTTGCATGGGATTTGGTCACGAAAAACTTACTAACCTATATTTCAAAGGTCAAAAAGTAAAGCCTCAAAATGTATTTATATTAGGAGCTAGAGATTTAGACGAAGGCGAAATAAACCTTATAAAACAAAATAATCTTAATGCTTATTCACCTGAATATATGAAATCAAAAGGCCTTAAAGAAATAGTATCTTCTATCATAAGCACTCTAAGGCAAAATAATATAGATAAAGTTCATTTAAGCTTTGATATGGACTTTATAGATTCTAAATTCGTTCCAGGTACAGGCACTCCAGTAGACAGTGGATTTAATATTGAGGAAACTAAGACTATACTAAAAGAAATACTGGAATCTAAGTTAGTTAAATCTATAGATTTCGTAGAATTCAATCCTAATTTAGATAAGGAAAACAAAACTTTAAATCTAGCTATAGACTTAATAGACTTTATGTTTGAAAACTTAAAGTATTAGAATAATTAGGGATGCTATATTTGCATCCCTAATATACATATATCATCTTCATACTCTTGATTTTCTTTAAATAATACCAATTCTTCATTTATATCATCTATAATCTCATTTATATTTCTACCTAATCCACTATTTATTATTTCAAAAACCCTATCATTAAATTCACGCCCACAATTATTTTTAGTTTCCATAAGACCATCTGTATAAAATAAAACTTTATCCCCTTGTCTTAATTTAATTTTATGGGATTCAAATTCTAATCTATCAAATACACCTAGCATCATTCCCTTACTTTCTTTAATCTCTATGTACTTATTCTCCCTTATAATCAGAGGATATGGATGAGAACACCTTATATATGTAAATTCTCTAGTCTTATTGTTATAAACTCCATAAAAAGCTGTTAAGTACATATTTTCTGCAACATTTAGTATCTTTTTGTTTATATTTTCCATCAATTTATCAGGTGTATACAACAAATCTTTACTAGTTTCAATTATGGCCTTTACCATTGTAGTTATCATAGCAGCAGCTATTCCATGCCCAGATATATCACTTATGAATATACCCACATTATTCTCATCTATATTTATAAAGTCGTATAAATCACCTCCAACCTCATATAAAGGTTTGTACACAGCGGTTAACTTTACCCCATTATATATAGGTGTTTTATCTGGTATAAGGCTTTGTTGAACATTTCTAGCAATAGAC
This sequence comes from Tepidibacter mesophilus, assembly GCF_002724055.1. Classification (GTDB taxonomy): domain Bacteria; phylum Bacillota; class Clostridia; order Peptostreptococcales; family Peptostreptococcaceae; genus Tepidibacter_A; species Tepidibacter_A mesophilus. The sequence continues at coordinate 62,830 of NZ_BDQY01000009.1, forward strand.
AATTCCTTTTTTATCTTATCATTATAATTTTGTATAATTTTATTATTTCTTTCAAGCTCTAATTTTCTATTTTCAATCTCAGTTATATCATCTAATATTACAAGTACCATATCCTCATCATTATATGTCATATGCTTTGTTGTAAACTGAAGATGTTTTTCGATAGAGTTATCTTTAATATAAAAATTTCTATTCATAACTTGCTTTAAGGTATTCTCTTTATCTTGGAAAGCCTTCGTTATAGCTGTTCTTACACAGCACTTACCACAGTTTGAAGTATTTCCACATTCCTTACCTTCTTCAACTGCATAAAAGCATCCTATAACATTACCACATAGCCCATTTAATATTTCACTATCATGTTTATTAAACAAAACCCTAAATGTATCGTTAAACTCTTGTATTCTTACGTTTTTATCCACTAAAAATATAGCAGATGTTATATTCTCAAATAAATTATTTAAAAAAGTGTTAGACTCTTTCAACTGACTTATGGATAATTTCATATTTACCCCCTAATAATTATCATAGCTTATTTTAACATAAAAAAAATCTTTATTCTAAAATCTATTTAAATTTTTAAGAACTAAACTTAAAAATGAAGGTTATTAAAATGTTAGCTATTTTTGATTAATATTTTTCAATGAAACTTAGATTGTGTTGTTTAAATATCCGTTAAGAAAGTTCTTGTGTTTGAGCAAAGCGAGTTAAAGAACTTTTAGGATATTTAATAAGACACAGTCTATAGTTTCATAAAAATATTGATTAAATAGCGGTATTTTAATAACCTTCATTTTACGCTTATATGAAAAAAAGAAGACCCTAAGGTCTTCTTAAATTACATCATCGGCATTCCGCCACCCATTCCACCTGGCATAGCTGGCATAGGATCATCTGATTTAATATCAACAACAGCAGCTTCTGTTGTTAAGAATACAGCAGCTACAGATGCTGCATTTTGAAGTGCTGATCTTGTAACCTTAGTTGGGTCAACAATTCCAGCCTCTATCATATTAGTATAAGTTTCATTAAGAGCATCAAATCCAATCTCCACATCAGAGTTTTTAACGTTCTCAACTATAACTGCTCCTTCAAGTCCGCAGTTAGTAGCAATTTGCTTTAATGGCTCTTCAAGTGCCTTTCTTATTATCTTAGCACCTATTTTTTCTTCACCTTCAAGAGTTTCAATTAATTCTTCAACTGCAGGTATAATGCTAACAAGTGCAGTTCCTCCACCTGATACTATCCCTTCTTCAACAGCTGCTCTTGTAGCATTAAGTGCATCTTCTATTCTAAGTTTCTTTTCTTTAAGCTCAGTTTCAGTAGCAGCTCCAACCTTTATTACAGCTACTCCTCCAGCAAGCTTCGCAAGTCTTTCTTGTAATTTTTCTTTGTCAAACTCAGAAGATGTCTCTTCTATTTGAACTTTTATTTGATTCACTCTATCTTTAATTTCTACTTCATTACCAGCTCCATCTACTATTGTAGTCGTTTCTTTAGTAACTTTAACAGTAGAAGCTCTACCTAACATAGATAGTTCAGCTTCCTTTAAATCAAGTCCTACTTCTTCAGATATAACTTGACCTCCAGTAAGGATTGCTATATCTTGAAGCATTGCCTTTCTTCTATCTCCAAATCCAGGAGCTTTAACAGCTACAACCTCAAATGTTCCTCTTAATTTATTAACTACTAAAGTAGCAAGCGCTTCTCCTTCTACATCTTCTGCTACTATAAGAAGTTTTTTACCTTGTTGTACTATTTGCTCAAGTACTGGTAATATTTCTTGAATGTTATTTATCTTTTTATCTGTAATTAATATATATGGATTATCTAAAACAGATTCCATCTTCTCAACATCTGTTACCATGTAAGGAGATAAATATCCTCTATCAAATTGCATACCTTCAACTGCATCAAGCTCTGTTAACATAGTTTTAGATTCTTCAACAGTTATAACTCCATCTTTTCCTACTTTTTCCATAGCATCTGCTATAAGCTTTCCTACTTCTTCATCTCCTGCAGAGATAGCAGCAACTTGAGCTATAGACTCTTTGTTTTCTATGTGTCTTGAATTTTCGTGTAATTTAGAAACAGAAACCTCTACAGACTTTTGAATTCCTTTTCTAATAAGTATCGGATTAGATCCAGCAGCTACATTCTTTAGTCCTTCTCTAATTATAGCTTGAGCTAAAACAGTAGCTGTAGTAGTTCCATCTCCCGCTACATCATTAGTCTTAGTAGCTACCTCCTTAACAAGTTGTGCCCCCATATTTTCATATGAATCTTCAAGCTCTATTTCTTTAGCTATTGTTACACCATCATTAGTTATAAGTGGTGATCCAAATTTTTTATCTAATATAACATTTCTTCCTTTTGGTCCTAAAGTAACCTTTACAGTATCTGCAAGTTTATTAACTCCTTTTTCTAACGAACGTCTTGCTTGCTCAGCAAATTTAATTTCTTTAGCCATTAAAAACCCCTCCTAATTATGTTTAATTTTTACAATTTATTCTACAACCGCTAATATATCATTTTGTCTTAAAATAGTATACTCTTCGCCTTCTAGTTTAATCTCTGTTCCAGCATATTTAGAAAATATAACTTTATCTCCAATTTTAAGTTCCATTTGGACTTCTTTACCATCTACAACTCCTCCAGGTCCTACTTCTACAACCTCAGCCATTTGTGGCTGCTCTTTTGCACTTCCTGGTAAAACTATACCACTTTTAGTTTTTTCTTCTGCTTCTAATTTCTTTATAACTACTCTATCAGCTAATGGCTTGATTTTCATTATAACCCCTCCTTATAATATATATTGTATATTTTCCCTTTTAGCACTCACTTAACATGAGTGCTAATTATAATTATAATATATCGAATTTACGCTAATATTTCAAGAGTTTTCATTAAGTATTTATTTACTTTTTTCACGTATTTTCGTAAATATATTGTAGTATTGTGTTTATACGTAAAAAAACTAAAAATATGTCTATGAAATTAGCTTTATTTCATAGACATATTTTTATAATACAGCAGAGAATAATCTTGCAGCTGACTCTTTTATTTTTTGAAATACAGATCTATTGATATAATCTTCATACTTTATTTCTTCACTATTTTCTATATCCTCCATAAAATCTTTTTCAAGTCTTTTAGTAACTTTTTCATCATATATAAATCCATTTACTTCAAAGTTAATCATAAAGCTTCTAAGATCCATGTTAGCACTACCTACAGAACATATATCATCATCTATTATCAGTATCTTTGAATGCATAAATCCTTTTTTATATAAATATACTTTTCCTCCCGTTCTTAATATATCCTTAAAATACGAAGATGATGCTAAGTGAACTATTTTATGGTCTGCTATTTGAGGAAATACTATTCTCACATCTACACCACTTAAAGCTGCTGTTTTTAGAGCCATTAATATACTTTCATCAGGTATAAAATACGGTGTTTGTATATATATTCTCTTTTTTGCCTTTGATATAGCACTAAAATACGCTTGATGTATTACTTCCCAATCAGAATCTGGACCACTAGCAGCTATTTGAACTATACTATCTCCTTTATAAGATATGGATGGGAAATACTGTCCATCGAATATTCTATTTTTAGTAGCAAAATACCAATCTAGTAAAAATGTAAGCTGCAACATATAAACAGATTCACCTTTTATCTTCATATGTGTATCTCTCCAGAATCCGAATTTTTTATTTTTTCCTAAATATTCATCCCCTATATTTATACCTCCTGTATATCCTATTTTCCCATCTATTACAACTATCTTTCTATGATTTCTATAGTTTAATCTTCTATTCAAGAAAGGAATCGTCGATTTTAAAAATGGATATATTTCTATATTGTGCTCTCTCATATCACTAAAAAACTTTCTATCAAACCAAAATCTCCAACAACCTACATCATCATAAAGTATTCTTACTTTCACTCCTTCATTTGCTTTTTTTATTAATATATTTTTTATTTTGTCTCCTATATCAGATTTTTTTATAATATAGTACTCCATATGAATATGATGCTTTGCCTTTCTTAAATCTTTTATCATCTCATCAAATTTTTGATTTCCATTAGTTAGTATTTTTATACTGTTATTGAGTGTAAACGGGATTCTTCCAGTATTCAATAACAAACTCATAATACTCTTGGAATTATCCATACTACTATCATTAAATATAATATTGTCAATTATAGCTTGCTTTTCTACAAACAATAGATTATCAAATTCTTTTATATTATTAAATAAGTCACTAACCTTTATATCTGAAAATATCTTCTGAGTCTTAAATATCTTCTTACGCCTCACATTCTGTCCACAGAACATATATATTATAAACCCACCTATTGGGAATACTACAAAAATCAAAAGCCACGCTATTGTCTTAGAAGGATCTCTATTCTCCATGAATATTACTAACGATACTAACACCGCAGATACTGTGAATAATATTCCAAATGCCCATATTATAGTGTCTATTATGTCAATCACCTCCTATTTCTTACCTATTCCAAGCTCCCTTGCATAGTAAAATAGATATTGCTGAGCAAATCCAGATAAATCTGAAAATTTATTTATTCCATATTCTCTTATTTTTTTTAAACTAAGATTTTCATTCACATAAAATTCTTCCATTACTCTTTTTACCCATACATCTACTGGAAATGAATTGTACTTTTCCATAGAGAATAACATTATGCAGTCTGCAACCTTTGGCCCTACTCCACAAAATTGTAAAAGTCCCTTTTTACACATATCGGCATCTAAATTCTTGTATTTATATATAGATTCCTTATCAGTATTTATTTCAAAAGTAGTATCTTTTATATACTGATCTCTAAATCCAGTTCCACATTTTCTTATCTCTTCTTGCGTTAGAGAGTTCATCTTTTCAATAGTTGGAAATGCATAGTGCTTTTTACCTTTATATTCTCCTATATATTCACCATAATTCATAGATAAATTTTCTATTGCTCTTTTTATCATAGATATCCTGTTATTAGCTGATATTATAAATGATATCAATATTTCCCATTCATCTTGATTAAGTATTCTTATACCATATCCAAATTTCACAGCTTCATTTAAGTATTTATCCATTTGAGATAATTTTTCTTTTATTCTAGAATAATCTCTATCCAAGTCAAAATACTTATACCATATATTATGAAAATCTGCTAGATTTGTATTATTAAAATACACTAAATTTTCTTCTTTTTTCACATTTAGTATTTTTTTAAATGCAACTCCAGTATACGAACCGTCATCTTCTTCATTCCATCTAAAACATTGCCCACACTCAAATATATGTTTAGGCTCAAAATCTTTCATACCTTCAACTAAAACTGAATTATTTTTTTCATATATTTTCATAAATATCCATCTCCTCACTATGTACTCATACAGTTAATTTACCCAAAAAACTTATTTTTAAATTTAAAAATTTACATTTAAAATTGTGTTCATTAAAATGTTAATTATATATATTTAAAAAATAAAAAAGGAATTTAGAAATAATACGTAGAATATAATATTCAGTACAAGGTGCCTTTAATAGGATAATAGGGAATTAGGTTAAAATCCTAAACGGACCCACCACTGTAATGTGAAGCTATATCTATATATCCACTGGTTTATTCTGGGAAGGACGATATGGTGATGAAGCTAAGTCAGGAGACCTACCTTGTATAGTTGATACGGATGACGGTAAAGTCCATATCTTTAATTTTTGATGCCAAAAATTAAAGATATGGACTTTTTGAGTTGTATAATTTATTTAGACATAAAAGGGGGAAATAAAAATATGAAGCTTTTAAACGAAACAATTAATTCTATAAGTAAAATCGACAGAAAATGTATGGATTTAGCTCAACAAAGATTGGATAGTTTTTTTAAACCAGTAGGAAGCCTTGGTAAATTAGAAGATATATGCGTGCAACTATCTGGTATCTATAAAAAGACCGATTTTGATACTTCTAAAAAAGCTATACTAGCATTTGCAGCTGATCATGGTATATATGAAGAAGGTGTCGCTCCAGATCCTCAAGAAATTACAAAACTACAAATTCCTAATTTTGTGAAAGGAGTTAGCGGAGTAGGTTGTTTAGCAAAAAGTGCAAATGCAGATGTAATTGCAGTTGATGTAGGCATAAACTGCGATGATTCAATAGATGGAGTTTTAGATTATAAAATAAGAAAAGGGACTTCTAATATGGCAAAAGGTCCTGCCATGACATACGATGAAGCTATTCGCTCTCTAGAAATAGGTATTGAATTATCTAACAAACTTATCAATGATGGATATACAGTACTCGGGATAGGTGAGATGGGAATTGGAAACACATCAGCGACTAGTGCTATAATATCAGTATTTGCAGATTTAGACCCTTTAGATGTTACAGGCATGGGAGCTGGGCTGAATAGTGATTCTATAATAAAAAAAGCAAGCACAATAAAAAAAGCCATAAATATTAACAATCCTATTAAAGAAGATCCTATAGATGTATTATCTAAGGTAGGAGGCTTTGAAATAGGTGCTATGGCCGGAGTTATACTAAGCGCAAGTAATAATAATATTCCTGTTGTATTAGACGGTTTTATTTCTTATTCTGCTGCTATTATTGCATATACTCTTAGTAATACTGCCAAAGAATATATGATCGCATCTCATTTTTCAAAAGAAAAAGCAAGTAGTACAGCTCTTGATCTTTTAAAACTAGAACCTATGCTTTATATGAATATGCGCCTTGGCGAAGGAAGTGGAGCAGCTCTTGCCTTTAACATAATAGAGGCTGCTAACTATATGTATAAAAATATGGTAAAGAGAGATGAAATTTGTAGTATTGTTTAATTATTTATACGAAAACTTTTTCTAATGACTCTTTTAGTCTATCTGGGTGTACAGGCTTTATTATAAAGTCTGTCGCTCCACTTTTTATAGCTTCAATAATCTTTTCATGTTGCCCTATATCAGATATCATTACAACTTTTGCATCTTCATCAATCTTTTTTATCTCCTTTAATGCTTCTATCCCATTCATTTTTGGCATAGTTATATCCATAGTAACTATATCAGGCTTTAGTTTTATATACTTTTGAATAGCTTCTTTTCCATCACAAGCTTCTCCTATAACTTCAAATCCAAGCTTTTGCATATTATCAAATAGAAAATTTCTCATAAAAGTAGCATCATCTACTATTAATATCCTCATTTTTTCACCCTTCCTTAACCTCTAACTAGAACTATTTTACCATTTTTTTCATAAGAATTCAATCTAAGGTTACAATTTAGCCAAATGTATCATTTTGATATAAGTACATTTCATTATGTCATAATTTAGAAAAGTATTTTTGCTCAAGTTTTGTAGAATTAACTCTATTTTTTTGATACAATACTGTAGATATTATTTTTAGAAGGTGATTTTAATAATGAAAAATATAAAAAAAGGAATTTTTATTTCTATAGAAGGACCTATAGGAGTTGGTAAAACTACTTTATCTAATATACTTAATTCGCATTTCAACTCTCATCATTTAAGAGAAATAGTTGAAGAAAATCCTTTCTTGTCTCATTTTTACACTAACATTAAGGAGTATGCTCTTCAAACAGAATCATTTTTCTTTTTTAATAGAGTGAAACAATTGGAAGATATTGAAACAGTTATTAAACAAGGTAAGATTGTAATCAGCGATTATAATATAATTAAAAACTTAATATTTGCAGGTCTTACACTCAATAAAAAACAATTCCATAAATACAAACAAGTCTATGATATATTCGTAAATGGTCTACCTCAATCAGATATAATAATTTATCTTAACTCTAGTACAAATACTTTAATGAAAAAAATAGCTCTTAGAGATAGAAATTTCGAGAGACAAATGGATAAAAATTATATAGATAACCTCAGAGAAGAATATGAGTATTATTTTAATAAACGATCTTTAAAACACTATTTTGGTGAAAAAACACCTATTATAATTAATGTAGATAATACAAATATGGACTTTATAAACTGCCAAAAAGATAGAAATTGGATTATTGAACAAGTAGAAAACAGTATTAAAACTTTAGGGGGCATCTAATGTTAAAACTCATAAATAACAACACTTCATCAATACCTAGAGATACAAATGAAAATATATTTATTACGGTAGCAGGGAATGTAGGAGCAGGTAAGTCTACTATAACAAAGCTATTATCTCAAAAACTTAATTTAAACTCTCACTTTGAAAAAGTAGATGACAACCCTTATTTAGATGATTTTTATACAAATCAAGAACAATGGGGATTCCATCTTCAACTATACTTTCTAGCTCAACGATTTAAACAACAAAAATCAATAGCATCAAACGGATTCAGCAATATACAAGATAGAAGTATATATGAAGATGTTGAAATATTTGCAAAGTCTTTATATGACAACAATAAAATGAGCAAAAGAGACTTTGAAACATATAGAGATTTGTTTTACGATATGATACCTCACTTAAAAAAACCAAATCTTATGATATATCTAAACGGTTCTATTGACACTATAATAGATAGAATAAACCTAAGAGGTAGAGATATGGAAAAAAGAGTTCCTATAGAATACTGGGAAAATCTTCATTTGAGATATCAAGAATGGATAAATAACTATACAGATTCTCCTATATTATACGTAAACATCGACAAAGTTGATTTAATCGAGAACCCTGGACAGTTAGATATTATAGCTGATGAAATAAAAAAAATATTAAATTTATAAATATTAGTTAACTTGTAAATGCTATTCATAGATCGAAAATTATATACTTTGTTATAGCATGAAAAAGATGCTTATAGATTCTATAAGCATCTTTTTCATTTAAGTAAATTATCAATTTTTCTATTCATATAAAGATATTCGATCTCATTACTATTTAAGTTACATGCTTTTATTCCATTTTCTATTGCCATATTGATAACATCATCTTCTTTTATCCCAGATTTTATTAAATGATTCATCTCATCAAATGTTCCTTGCACATGTCTTACATTATAACATCCACTGTCACTTCCTACAGCTATTTTCACTCCAACTTCATGTGCTAGAGCTACTGAATGTAAATGTTCTTTATACACCCTATCTATTACATTACAATGATCTTTAAATTTATTATCTCCTTGTCCCAAATTTCCAAGGGGTGATAATGTTGGTATCCATATAATATTTTTCTCTGCCATTTTGTAAATTTCTCTATCTTTTATAAAGTACCCGTGTTCTATAGTATCAACGCCACACTCAATAGCCATATCGATTCCATATGATGAATTAACATGAACCATAACAGGTATTCCATTGTATTTTGACATCTCTACCATATACTTAAGTTCTTTTTTATTAAAAAATATCTTGGTGCAATCTGTATACTCTTTAAAATCTACAAGACCACTCAAAACTATTTTTAAATGGTCCAATCTTTTCGACTTTAAATAATCAAATAGATTTTTAAAGTCTTCTAAGTCTCTAACAGGTGACCCTAAGAATTTACCATACATACCTTTTTTATAAACTGCTTTTACAGGAGATTTGAATATAATTTTTTCTTCTTTTGCTATTTCTCTAGCTATACAAGATATTTCTAAATCATCTCCACCATCTCTTAAAACATAAATTCCCCTTTTTTTATATTCTTTAAACCTTTTTCTTATAATTTTTTCTATTTCTTCTATTTTCGATAATGCTCTAGCTTTTTTGAAATCTATTCCATCAAGAGATATATGTATGTGACAATCTATCATATTTTATTCCCCCTTTAAACATATTTCCCGAGAAATACAAAACTCGTCTAATTCGACGTATTGACTCATATCGCCAACATCCATCATGACTCTGTTTCTTAAAATAGTTGATCCTGTAGTACTTTTAGTAATATTATTCTCAAATTTAAAGTCCTATAATTTCTTTAGATTAAAAAGACGACTTAAAATCTTTTAAGTCGTCTCTTTTTTTATTCTTCTTTAAGATGTGATCCCTGCATTAAAAATGTCAATACTTGTTTCGCTTCTACTTCATCCTCAACTTCTACAACTATTTCATTCGGATTTTCGTTAACTATATACATAGCTCCTATTATAGATTTTGCATTTACAGAATATTCCCCAGCCTTCAAGTAAATCTTACCTTTTAACTTAGATACGAATTCTACAAACCTATTTATATCCTCAACCTTCATAAAAGTTACTCTCATTTTATTTGCTCCTTTACTATTTATTTGTTTCAATTTAATTATAATGAATATATATCCGAAAATTCAATATTTATTTTTTCAACCAAATTATTATTATAACTACATTCTTCCTCAATTTCATAATTATTATTAAAATTATTACAAGGAATCTTTATGAATGTTTGAGTACCTACACCCACTTCACTTTTCACCCATATCTCTCCATTATGTTTTTCTACTAAAGATTTCACAAGAGATAATCCAACTCCACTTCCTTCATGCTTTCTTTTTAAAGATCCATCAACCTGAGTAAACCGATTGAATATAGTATCTATTTTATCCTTTGGTATTCCTATCCCATTATCCTTTATAGTTATAAGCATATAATCAATTTTATTATATAAATTTACCCATATACATCCACCTTTATCAGTATTTTTTATAGAATTTGATAATATATTTAATATTACTCTTTCTATTATATCTGCATCACAAAAGATTATTTTTTCTTCTATATCAGTGTCAAATATTATATCTATTTCATTTAATTTTGCAAATTCTACTACTGATTGAGTTATACTCTCTATTATATTTATAATATTATAATTTCTATATCTAACTTCAAAAGAGTCATATTCTATTTTTGTAATATCAATAATATTATTTATAAGTCTTAATAATCTAAAGCAGTTTTGCTTGCCCATATCTATATATTTGTTAAATTTTTCAGGATTTATCTCTATACAATCATCTTTTTTGTAAATATTTAGCAATTGAATAGTTCCAAGTATTACATTTAACGGTGTTTTAAATTCATGTGATATATTACAAAAAAATTCAGTTTTTATTCTATCGTTCCGAATGGTTCTTGCTAGTAGCTCTTCATTCTCTTCTATTATCTTTAATAATTTATCGCTATGCTCTTTTCGCTGTGTTATATCCCTAGCTATAGATAATATTACTTTTTCATTATTAAACTCAAATAAATGCCAGTTTATTTCAACCGGTATTTTATCTCCATTTTTAGTTATATGAATAGTTTCATATGTTATACATTTTAACTCATTTAATTTCATCAAAGCTTCTTTGTACTTATCGTGTGACTTATCATCTCTTATATCATATGGAGTCATATCTAATAATTCTTCTCTTGAATACCCCAGTCTTTCACAAGCACTTTCGTTAATTTCTATATATCTATCCATACAGTCATCATATAATTGTATAAGAGCTATAGCATCTCCTGCATTATTGAATAATGCCTTAAATTTTTCTTCACTCTGCTTCAGACTTATTTGATTTTCTTTCATCTCCGTTATATCTGTGTAAGTTCCCATAAATTTTATTATTCTATCATTTTCATCCCATATACCTTGTCCTCTATCTAATACCCATATATATGTTCCATCCTTTTTTTTCATTCTATATTCTAGTATATATTTATCTATTTTCTTATCCATATAATCATATGTTGTTTTAAATACATAATCATAATCATCTGGATGTATCAATTTAAACCAATTATCTTCTGAATTAGATAGTTCATAATCTTCATACCCTAGTATAGATTTCCATTTATATGGCAATAATATATGATTTTTATCTGCATTCCAACACCATAGACCACCCGTGGTATTATTTATTGCAAATTTATATTGTTCCTCATTTATTTGAATCTCTCTTTTCAAATCGCTAATTATTCTAATATATTTTTCTATTAAAATATAAATAACTATAGAATTTACAGCTATGAATATATTGTATTTCATATATCCAAACATTATAAACTTATCTATACTTTTAAAATTAGAATTTATTATATAGTTACTCACATAAACAAGTGTATTTGCAATAATAATATATATACACATAACTTTAATGGCATACATTCTTTCTTTTTTTATGCTAGTCATTAATATCCCCCTAATAATATGTACTAGATTCTGTCGAGTTCTTCATTTTAAATAATACCATATAAACCATAATATTACATTATATAATAAAATTTTTATCCCTTTTTACTTAATTTTTTATGTGTATAAAGTGTTTATTCTAAATATTTTAAAGATATACTTTTTTTATTATTTTTTGGAACTAAAAAAAATCAGATAGAGTAAGATTACTCTACCTGATTTGAAATTTATTATTAGTAGTTTCCTTGAGCCACCATTGCATCTGCAACTTTTAAGAATCCAGCTACATTAGCTCCAGCAACTAAGTTATATCCAAATCCATACTCTTCAGCAGCAGCCTTAGCATTTTCATGGATATTTATCATTATAGCATGAAGCTTAGCATCTACTTCTTCTGTAGTCCAAGCAAGTCTCATACTATTTTGAGACATTTCAAGTGCAGAAACTGCAACCCCACCAGCATTAGCAGCTTTAGCAGGTCCTACTATTACTCCATTTTCTAAGAAATAGTCAACAGCTTCATTAGTACATGGCATATTAGCACCTTCACAAACATACTTAACTCCATTTGCTACTATTGCCTTAGCATGCTCTATAGTAATATCATTTTGAATAGCACAAGGCATTATGATATCAACTTTTTGTCCCCATGGCTTTTCTCCAGCTACGAATTCGCATCCAAATTTATCAGCGTAATCTTTAACTCTTGCACCTTTGTTCTCTTTTAACATTTCTACTAAGTAGTTTATTTTTTCATCAGTTACGATACCATCTTTATCGTAGATATATCCATCTGGTCCAGAAAGTGTAACAACCTTTCCTCCAAGATCTCTAACTTTTTGGCATGCTCCCCAAGCAACATTACCAAATCCAGAAACTGCAACAGTTTTTCCTTTGAAAGTATCTCCTACATGCTTTAATATTTCATTACAGAAGTAAGTCACTCCAAATCCTGTAGCTTCAGGTCTTATTAAACTTCCTCCATATGGAAGTCCTTTTCCTGTAAGAACTCCATTTTCAAAAGCTCCTTTTATTCTTCTGTAGTGTCCATATAAGTATCCGATTTCTCTTCCTCCAACACCGATATCTCCAGCTGGAACATCTACATCTGGTCCTATATGTCTGTAAAGCTCAGTCATAAAGCTTTGGCAGAATCTCATTATTTCTTCATCTGATTTTCCTCTAGCATCGAAATCAGATCCACCTTTTCCTCCTCCTATAGGAAGTCCAGTTAATGAATTCTTAAATATTTGCTCAAATCCTAAGAATTTGATTATACCTATGTAAACTGATGGATGGAATCTAAGTCCTCCTTTGTAAGGTCCTATAGCTCCATTAAATTGAACTCTCATTCCACGGTTAACTTGGATATTACCAGCATCATCAACCCAAGGTACTCTGAACACTATTTGTCTTTCTGGCTCAGTTATTCTTTCTAATATGTTAGCTTTTATATATTCTGGACGTTTTTCTAAAACTGGAGATAAAGTATTTAATACCTCTTCAACAGCTTGTAAAAACTCAGGCTCTGCACTATTTCTTTTCGTAACATTTTCCATTACACTAGCTATATAATCTTTAGCACTTAAAACTTCTCTTGACATTTAAGGAAACCCCCTCTTTTTAATATTAATCATTTGATCACTCTGACAAAGTTGTTATTTGTCGAATCGGGGAAAATGTTTTCCCACTCCTTGAATAAATTATAACATACTAAAATTTAACTTGTAAACATATTAAATGGTTATTTATTTTTTAACAAATATCTACAATATGTATATTTATACTTTTAACGCTTAGAAGTGTTGTAGTTTCTAGTATATTCATTATTTTTGACTGTATATCTTCGCATTTTCTTAACATTCCGACTATTTCAAGTTTAACTTTTATGTCTATTTTTATGCCTGATTTATTGTGTTTTATATCTATAGTTCCCACTTGACATACATCTTCAAATTTAGTCATTTCATATGAAACAATTTGCCTTATAGCTTTTTGCGATATGTAATATTTTCCCATGTAGCTAAAAGTAGGCCTTATAATAGTTTTTTCAAATTCTTTTATCTCGCTATTTTTGTCCTTGAACAATAGCTTAATTGGATTAGTAAAAAGACCCGAAAAATGTTTTTTTACTTCAAAAGTTGGCAGAGGTATTATATGGATACCTTTTTCCATCCTACTTTTTTTAGCCTCATCCATTTCTTCTTTTGTCGCTATATCTTCCATATTTATTTTTTTATAAATATCAGGTAACTCTAATCTATTGGCTATTTTATGTATCATCTTCCAAGATGTACCTATTATTAATATGCTTCTAACATCATTATCTTTTATAACTTGTATCATATTCCTTCTATGATCTGGATTTTCAAATATAGCTCTCTTAACTGCCTCCATCTTAGTAGAAGCATTTTTAGCTGATATACCAGTTACTATACAGTTCTTATGTATAAGAATGCCATCATCTATTATATAATCTATATTATTTTTATAAGCTATACTTAAAGCTCTATAACTCTTTCCTGTGCCACTAGGACCGCAAAGTGCATATACCTTCATATTAATACCTCTCTTTAATTCTATAATATATCTATTATAACCTTATCTGGATATGTTTTGCTTATTTTTAAATATCTATTTTTTATATTTTATATTTTCTTCATGATATTGATTCAATACTTTATCAAGCCTTTGACTTATTTCAATTATTTGAGGATGCATAGTAGAATCTTTTTTAGATATAAGTTCATGCATATCATTTCTTAATTGTTCTATTTCTAACTTTATTTCATTTAATTGATTCATAATAGACCCTCCTTTAATTTAAAAATATATATTATAACTATATATACCCTTAAAGCAGAAATTCAATCGTAAATATTTGAAAATTCTAAAAACACAAAAAGTAAAGGTTATTAAAATATCACTTACTAATTAAAGTAACCTTATTTTAATAACCTTTATTTTCGATTAACTAATAGTTAGATTTCTATTTTTAAGATACCTTACACATATCTCTACTAGCAACTATATTAACTCCTGTACCTAATGCATTTTCAATAATTACATCGCCAACCATTACAGGTGCTTCAATCTCAATATCATCAAGTAGTTCCATAAGCTCAAATATAAGCTCTTTTGGTATTGAATCACTGGTTTTTACAGGTACTAATCTTAAAGCCCCATACTTTATCTTAACTGTAGTTGTAACCATTCTCTTAGGAGCTGTCATTTCTTCTACTCCGTATTTTTCTCCTCTTTTGCATGTATTTCCTGTAATTGTATAAGTTTCATCTTTATTTTTTTTAACTGTCATTCTACAACCAACAGGACATACTATACAAGTAATATTTTTTTCCATCATTAAGCCTCCTCTACACAAACACTGATATTGCCTTTTAAATTTTTGACAATTTCTGCACTTAATTTTAAGTTTTCCATCTCTGAAGGTATCATATGAGGTCTTTTCTTTTGAAGTATTATTTCATCCCCATCTCTAACAACTATTTTTCTGTTAGTATATATATTTCTAACTCTCATAAATAGATTAACTTCTTCCCCTAGTTTAGTATCTATTTGTTGCGGTACTATATACCCTATACCATCTCCTGCTTCAGTATCTATAGTTTCATTATTTTCTGTTTTGTTTAAAACATATAAAGCAGCATTTCTTCCTGCTATTCTACTTTCCTTAGTTACAAAGTCAACTAGGTCATGGACATGGACAACATTCCCACATGCAAATACTCCATCTACATTAGTCTGCATTTTATTATTTACTACAGGACCTTTAGTTGTATTGTGAAGTTTGACTCCTGTGTCACTTGAAAGTTCATTTTCAGGAATAAGACCTACTGATAATAATACTGTGTCACACTCTATTTCTCTAGCAGTTCCATCTATCGGATTTCTATTTTCATCAAGTTTTGATATAGTAACTCCTGTAACCCTGTCCTTTCCATGAACATAAGTTATTCCATGTTGCAATAAAAGAGGAATATCAAAATCATCTAAGCACTGAACTATATTTCTAGTAAGCCCACTTGAATGAGGATTAACTTCGACTACAGCCTCTACCTTAGCTCCTTCTAGAGTCATTCTTCTAGCCATTATGAGCCCAATGTCTCCAGAGCCGTATATAACTACTTTTTTACCTACCATGTACCCTTCCATATTCATGAATCGTTGAGCAGCTCCAGCTGTATAAACTCCTGCTGGTCTATACCCAGCAAGATCTATAGCTCCTCTTGTTCTTTCTCTACATCCCATTGCAAGGATTATAGCAACAGCTTGAATATCTATAAGTCCTTTTTCCCCAAGTGCTATTATTTTCTTGTCTTCTATGCTAAGTACCATAGTATTTAGCATATAATCTATATCATTTTCTTCTACCATTTTTATAAATCTTGTTGCATACTCAGGTCCTGTAAGTTCTTCTTTGAATTCATGAAGACCAAAACCGTTATGGATGCATTGATTAAGTATTCCTCCCAGTTCTCTATCTCTTTCTATTATTAATACCCTATTAGCCCCATGCTTTTTCGCTTCAACAGCAGCTCCAAGCCCTGCTGGTCCTCCTCCAACTACAACAACATCATATTTCAATCTTCTCACCCCTTGATTCTTTTACTTTTCCTAATATCATTTTAGAATTTTCATAGTCTTTTAAAACATCTTCCATATCTAAATCAAGCTCTCTAGCTAATATTTCAACTACCCTAGGCCCACAAAATCCACCTTGACACCTTCCCATACCTGGTCTTACTCTTCTTTTTACTCCATCAACAGTTCTAGCCCCAGCTGGTCTATGGATTGCATCTATTATCTCAGCTTCTGTTGTAGTTTCACATCTACATATGATTTTTGAATGTCTTATATCCTTTTCAATAGCTTCTTTTCTCTCTTCATGAGTCATATGAGAGAATGGCTTATCTTTTTTTCTATATGGATTAAAATCTTGTTTTATTTCAAGAGTTAATCCTTCTTCTTTCAATATATTTATTACATACTCAGCTATAGCTGGTGCTGCACTAAGTCCGGGAGATTCTATTCCTCCAACATTTATAAATCCTCGTGCTTTATTTGATGCAAATATCATAAAATCCTTAGTATTAGGAGTTGCTCTAACACCTGAAAAAGATGTTATAGTTTTTGAAAAATCAATATTTGGTATGCTTTTCTTAGCATTCTTAGTTAAAAAGCTCAAACCATCTTTTGTTATTGATACATCTTCTGGATTTTCAACCTCTTCAGCAGTAGGTCCCAAAAGTACATTCCCATGTACAGTAGGTGTAACCAATACGCCTTTACCTTTTTTAGTCGGGCATTGAAATAATACATGATTTACAAGATTTCCTTCAGATTTATCTAAAACTTTGTATTCTCCTTTTCTACTTATAATGTAATATTCTTCTCCGCCTATCATATTGTTTATCTTATCAGCATATAATCCTGCTGCATTTATAATATATTTAGCTTGTATATTTCCTTTTTTGGTTTCTATATTAAAGTATTCATCTTTAGTTATATTAGTAACCTCCGATTCTGTATTTAGCTTGACCCCATTCATAATAGCATTTTCCATTAAAGCAACAGTTAAGTTAAATGGACAAACAATTCCAGCACTTTTACATCTAAGCGCTCCTATTACCTCATCATTTATATTAGGCTCTACCTGTTTAACTTGATCTTTATTTAATATTTCAAGACCTTTAACCTTGTTTTCAATACCTCTTTTATAAAGATATTTTACAGTCTCCATTTCTTCTTCAGAAAATGCAATAACTAAAGATCCTATTCTCTTAAAATGAACATCCAGTTCTTTACATAAATCTTCATACATCTCATTTCCTTTAACATTAAGCTTTGCTTTTAAAGTTCCATCCACAGCATCATAACCACCATGAATTATTGCACTATTAGCTTTTGTGGTTGCCTGACAAACTTCAACTCCTTTTTCTAATACAATTGTGTTCAAATTGTACTTCGAAAGCTCTCTCGCTATACTTGCTCCTACAACACCAGCCCCTATTACAGCTACATCAAACATATTTTCTCCTCCTTATTCTGCAATCCTTAATTATTGCTTAAGCTCATATATATTTTTTCAAAATTCACATCTAATTAAAGTAAAATATCAGAAACTTAGAATTTATATTAATATAAAATTTGCCTAGTCTCTACTCACTGACTCATATATTTAATTAATATAAATTATAAATTCCCACCTATAAAAAATTCGTCTAGTCGCTACGCACTGACTCATGTCGCCAACGATCCCTAACGGGCTCCGTTGCTCAAAAATAGTTGCAAGTGTAGTTCTTCAATCACTACTATCCACAGATTCAAAATCATATACTTTCCTATAGCGTAAAAAGACAGAGAGATAGCCTAGATTAGGCTATCTCTCTTCTCCTTGCCTTAAACATTAAGTTTAAATTTATTTAGTTTAGTTAAGAGGTACTATTTAAGCATTAGCTTCTTCAGCTAAATCTTCTTTTTCCCATTCCATAGATCTTCTTACTGCTTTTTTCCATCCTCTATAAAGAGTACTTCTCTTTTCTTCTTCCATATTAGGCTTAAATGTTCTGTCAATAGCCCACTTCTCTTTTATTTCTTCTTTATTTTTCCAGAATCCTACTGCAAGACCTGCAAGGTAAGCTGCACCTAGGGCAGTAGTCTCTATAACTTCTGGTCTATTAACAGGAACATCTAATATATCGCCTTGGAACTGCATTAAAAAGTTATTAGCACAAGCCCCTCCATCAACCTTAAGTCCTTTAAGCTCTATGCCAGAATCATCTTGCATAGCTTCTAAAACATCCTTAGTTTGATATGCTATAGACTCAAGAGTTGCTCTTACTAAATGCTCTCTCTTAGCTCCACGAGTAAGACCCAATATTGCTCCTCTTGCATACATATCCCAATAAGGTGCTCCAAGGCCTGTAAATGCTGGAACCATATATACTCCATTAGTATCTTCAACTGAAGATGCATAATAATCTGATTGTTTAGCATCATATATAACCTTAAGCTCATCTCTTAGCCATTGAACAGATGCTCCCCCTATAAATATACTTCCTTCAAGAGCATACGCTACTTTTCCATCTACACCCCATGCTATAGTAGTTAATAATCCATTTTTAGATGCTACAGGTTTTTCACCTGTATTCATAAGCATAAAGCATCCAGTTCCATAAGTATTCTTTGCCATACCCTCATCAAAACATGCCTGACCGAATAAAGCTGCTTGTTGGTCTCCAGCATCTCCTGCTATAGGTATTTGAGCTCCACCAAATGTATGCTCATCAGTAACTCCATATACACAGCTTGAAGGCTTAACTTCTGGAAGCATAGATTTCGGTATATCTAAAGCTTCAAGTAATTCATCATCCCACTTTAGCTCTTTTATATTGTAAATCATTGTTCTTGATGCATTAGTATAATCAGTAACATGAACCTTACCTCTAGTTAAGTTCCATATTAACCAAGTATCTATATTCCCAAATAATAAATCTCCATTTTCAGCTTTTTCTCTAGCTCCGTCTACATTATCAAGTATCCACTTAATCTTTGTTCCAGAAAAATAAGCATCAACTACAAGTCCTGTTTTATCTTTTACACTTTCCTCAAGACCTCTTTCTTTTAACCTATCGCATATATCAGCCGTTCTTCTACATTGCCATACGATTGCATTGTAGACAGGTTTTCCTGTATTCTTATCCCAAACAACAGTAGTCTCTCTTTGGTTTGTAATTCCTATTGCTGCAACTTCTTCAGGAGATATACCAGTTTTTTCTAAAACTTCTCTAGCAACTCCACTTTGAGTTCCCCAAATCTCCATAGCATCATGTTCAACCCATCCAGCTTTAGGATATATTTGAGTAAATTCCTTCTGAGATACTCCTACTATTTTTCCATCTTTATCAAATAATATTGCTCTTGAGCTTGTAGTTCCTTGATCTAAAGACATAATGTATTTCTTTTGCATAATAATATTCCCCCCTAGGCCTTTTCTTCTAATTCTTTATTATTTTCAAGATAAACTCCTACTCCTTTATCATATACAAATCCACCAATTAATCCGCCTATAATTGGTCCTACAATCGGCACCCAAAAATAATTATTTATACCTAATGCAACGTTACCCCATCCAGACATCATAGCAAATAATTTCGGTCCAAAATCTCTAGCAGGATTCATTGCAAATCCAGTCAAACTACCAAATGAGCCACCTATTATAGCAATAGTTAACCCTATCATAATAGGAGCTAAGTTTGATTTAGGTGCTCCTGAATTTTTATCATCTCCAACAGCAAATATTACCATAACTAAAAACATTGTTATAATTATTTCTACAAGTAGTGCTTCAAAATTATTTAAATATGGTTTTGGATAAGTAGAAAAAACACCTGCACTCGCTAAGCTTTCTACACTTCCTCTTATAATATTATTTGTTTTCTCAAATTCAAAAAATGCATCTTTATACAATAAATATGTTGTTGCAGCTCCTGAAAATGTTCCTAAAACTTGAGCTACTATATAACCTAATATTTTATTTTTGGGAAAATTCCTATACGCAGCTAAAGCTAGAGTTACCGCTGGATTTATATGGGTTCCTGATACTGCACCAGTTATATATATAGCCATCGTAACCCCAAGACCCCAAATGATACTTATCTCCCATTGAGTAGCTGATGCTCCATTTAAAACTAGTGATGCTACGCAACCTGATCCTATAAATAGTAAAACCCATGATCCAATAAATTCTGAAATACATTCTCCTAAAAACGTTTTCCTCATTCTCATACATCCTCCTTTTTTATTAAATAATTTTCACGTCAAATTCGATTTATGATGCAAAATCTATATAATTTTATATTATATATAAATTTATTTATCATTTATTCTATACTTTATATATTTATACAACAATATACAAATATCATTTTTTAAATTCAAAAAAAGAGACAACTATAATATAAATAAATTTATTATAGCTCTCTCGTCTCCAGCTTTTTTTTATTAAATTGTTATTTTTTATATGTATAATTGTTGTATTTTCATTATAAGTCAGTGTCTTTTAAACGTCAAGAGTTTTTTGAAAATTCTTTCTTTTTATTCTTCCCATATATTTTGATTAGTAGTAGATATAGACGATGCTCCATTTTTAAGAATTTCTATAACCTCTTCTTTAGTTTCAACAAGTCCTCCTGATATAACTGGAATTTTAAGTTGAGAATTCACCTTTTTTATAACCTTTGGCATTATACCTGGCATTATTTCAACAGCTTGAGGTCTAACCTTCTTAATGCTTTCAAGAGCACTATCCAAAGACATAGAATCAACTATGAAAAATCTTTGTACAGCTTTAAGATTTTTGTCTATAGCTCTTTTTATCATATTAACCCTTGTACTTATAATTCCTTCTACATTCATAGATGATTTTATATAGTCTATTATTATTGGATTAGATGCAAATCCTGTTATCATATCTAAATGAACAAAAACTTTTTTATTATTTTTATTTAAAAAATCAACCTTTTCTTTTAATGTAATCATATCTCCATATAATAAGAATATTATTTCACAGTCAGACTTTACCGCATCATATAATCCTTTATCATTTTTTACTGCTGCAATTATAGGATTGTATTCTAATAAATCTTTCAAGTAGTTTCTCTCCCTTTTTATCCTGTTATTTGTATATACTTATTATATTCTTATATTAGATAGTATATTACAGCTTCATATAATTTTTCAATATTTGTTTAATATTTATCACTCATTAGAAATTTTTGGTTTCTATTTAAATTTCTAATAAATATATTAAATTTACTCTTGAACTAAGAACCTCTTACAAGATAACTTAATACCTAAAGCCCCAATAGGTGCTGTAAATAATATTGCAAGCACTGCTATTGCAAGCATTACATCTCCTGATTCAACTCCTGTTGCTAATGGTATCGAACCTATCGCAGCTTGTACTGTTGCCTTTGGAGTATATGATATAACACAAAATAACCTCTCTTTGTAGTTTAAATTTGTTCCCTTAACTGAAATTAAAACACCTATACTCCTTGCTAAAAGGCCTATACATATTATAATAAGCCCTTTGAATCCAGATGCAAATGCTACCGATGTATTTACTTGTGCTCCTACTAGCACAAATAATAGTATTTGGGCAAACGTCCATATATGATTAAATCCATTTGATAGTATATTAGATAAATCAGGTGACTTTTCTCTTATTATAAACCCCATAGTCATAACTCCAAGCAACGAAGCTACTGCTACTATATCTTTTAACCTATCTTCTAAAATTGTAAGTAGTATAGCAAGCCCCAAAACTATTAATACTTTCTTTGTACTTTCTATGTCGTACACTTTAAATATCTTAATTATTATCATACCTATTATAAGTCCAAGTAATATACCAAATAGTATAGATACAGGTATTCCGAGTAATTTCATAGATATATTTATATGCGATCCAGAATATAATCCTAAAAATGTTGTAAATATAGTTATGGCAAATACATCATCTATAGATGCTCCAGTTATTATTAATGTAGGAATACTTTTGTTTGTTCCAAGTTTGTTATTCATTAAATCTAACATTTGGGGAACAACTACTGCTGGAGATACAGCTGCTATTATAAATCCTAATATTCCACCTTGTATAAATGAAAAACCTAATATTTTTATCGATATAAATGCTATTGTAAAACCTTCCATAATTCCAGGTATAAATGATAATTTAACAGCACTTGAACCTACTGTTTTAAGTTCTTTAGTACTAATACCAAGTCCAGCACGAATAAGTATTACTATAAGCGCTATTTTTCTTAAATCAGAAGATATATTTAACACTCCAGTATCTATTAAATTAATACCATACGGTCCTATTACAACTCCTAATATTAGCATACCAAGTAATCCTGGAAACTTAATCTTCTCAAATAACTCATTCATTAAAAGTCCTAATATTATAATTATTGCCAAACTTCCTGCCATTTTGATTACCTCATCTCTCCTATTTTTTACTTATTAACATTATCCATATGTAGAATTTCTTATACTTAAAATCAAAAAAACTCCTATAGATATAAATATCTATAGGAGTCATCAGCTTTTAAGCAATTAAGGCGAACTCCATCGCCTATGTTTTTCTTAATTATACTTTTTAGTTTTAGATTTGTCAATTTTTATTTAGTATATAAAAATATGTTTAAAAACAAACTTTATGTATATAATAATGTTGTTAGCGGTTGTTATTTTTTCATATATCTGCTATAATTTAATAGAAAATTATAACTTTTTAGAGGAGGAATTTAAAATGGCTTACAAAATTAATGACGCTTGCATAAGCTGTGGAGCTTGTGAACCAGAATGTCCAGTTAGCTGTATATCAGCTGGAGATGATGTATATGTTATAGATGCTGATACTTGCATCGATTGTGGCGCTTGTGCTGGAGTTTGTCCAGTAGATGCACCAAACCCTCAATAATACATAATAAAGAAGCTATCATTTGATAGCTTCTTTATTCTTTTCTATTTATTCTTTTCATTTAATAGATAAGATAGAGTATATAAACTCTCCGTTAAGTGAACATTTTCAACTACTACATTTTCCGGTAAGATTAAATCCACCGGTGCAAAATTCCATATTCCACTTATTCCAGATTGAGATAATCTATCTGCTATATCTTGAGCACTCTCCTTAGGAGTACATATCACAGCTATTTGAATATCATTTTTCTTTATATATTCTTCTATATCATCTATATCGAATATCTCTAAATCCCTTATTTTAAGACCTATTAGTCTAGGATTAGCCTCAAATAAAGCTTTTATTTCAAACCCAGATCTTTGAAACCCAGAATAATTTGCAATAGCTTGTCCCAAATTACCAGCTCCAACTATTACAGTATTATACCCTTTGTCTATACCTAATATTTTTCCAATCTCATTGTATAGTTCCTCAACATTATATCCATATCCCTGTTGTCCAAATCCCCCAAAGTTATTCAAATCTTGTCTTATTTGAGAAGCTGTAAAACCAATTATTTCACTTAACTCTTTAGATGAAATTCTATATATATCTCTATCCAATAAGTCTTTTAAGTATCTATAGTATTTTGGCAATCTTCTTATTACAGCCATCGAAATTTGTTTAGACATTCCTTCACCTACTTCTGTATATAGTTTATTTTGACATAATTATAACAAACTCTCTTTCATCTGTCAAATCCCATACTTATTATTATAACATGTTTCTTGTCGATTAATAAGTTTTTTTATCAATTTTTAGCAATCCAGTATACAAAACTTGATTATATCTTATTTAAACTTTATAATTTTACTTAGCATTTGTCTTTTATTCTATATAAAATTATTAAATAAAAAATATGTATAACATTGATTAAATAGCTAAACCTGCAACTATTTTTAAGCAACGGAGTCTATTAAGACTCGTTGGCGCCATCATCTATGCGTTAGCATAAATTGAATTTTTAACTAGGAGGTTATAAATATGATTGTTCTATCTTGCAATAATATAAATAAAAGTTTTGGGGTAGATTCTATACTAAACGATATAAGCTTTACAGTAAATGAAGGAGATAAAGTAGGTGTTGTAGGAATCAACGGAACTGGTAAAACTACTTTATTTAAGATATTAACAGGCGAATATTCTTATGATAACGGCGATATATATACATCTAAGGATACCGAGATGGGTTATTTAGAGCAAAATACGAATTTTGAATCTAAAAATAATATATTAGACGAAGTCTTAACGGTTTTTAATGATCTTATAGATATGGAAAAAAATCTTCGTGATATGGAATCTGAGATATCAATTCAAAGTAAACAAATAGATTCTAAAGAACTCGAAAAACTAATGAATGAATACTCTCGCAAACTAGAATTATTTTCTGATAAAAATGGCTATGGTTATAAATCAGAAGCAAAAGGTGTTCTTAAAGGATTAGGTTTTTCTGATGATGATATGAATAAAAATGTTAATATATTGTCAGGAGGAGAAAAAACCAGGGTTCTTTTAGCTAAACTTTTACTTAAAAAACCTACTCTACTTTTACTTGATGAGCCTACCAACCACCTTGATACAGACGCTGTCGAATGGCTCGAATTTTTCTTAAAGCAATATAAAGGAAGTATTCTTATAATTTCTCATGATAGATACTTCTTAGACCAAACTGTAAATAGAATATTTGAACTACATAATAAAACCTTAAGCTCATATAACGGTAATTATTCTGAGTTTGTAGAAAAATCAAAGATAGAAAAAGAAATAGAACAAAAGAAATATGAAGATCAACAAAAAGAAATTAAAAGGCAAGAAGATGTTATAGAAAAATTAAAATCATTCGGCAGAGAAAAGCAGGTTAAAAGAGCTAGAAGTAGAGAAAAAGCTCTTGATAAAGTAGACGTTCTCAAAAAGCCTGAATCAGCTGCTAAAAAAGCTCGTATTAGATTCGAGCCATGTGTGACTAGTGGTACTGATGTATTATCTATTGAAAATTTATCTATTGGATATGATGACAATGTATTGTTTAAAAATGTTGATTTTAATATATATAAAGGAGAAAAAGTAGCTCTTATAGGTCCTAATGGTATAGGTAAGTCATCCTTATTCAAGGTCTTAATGAATAACTTAGAACTTATAGACGGTGATTTCAAACTAGGTCAAAATGTAAATATAGGTTATTTTCATCAGGAACAAAAGACTCTTAATTTAGACAATACTATAATTGATGAAATTTGGAATGAAAACAAATTACTTCAACAAAGCACTATAAGAACTATGCTTGCGGCATTTTTATTTGAAGACGAAGAAGTATTCAAGAAAATATCAACTTTAAGTGGAGGAGAAAGGGCTAGAGTTGCTCTTTTAAAGCTTATGCTTTCAAAGTCTAACTTTTTACTTTTAGATGAGCCTACTAATCACTTAGATATAAATTCTAAAGAAGTTCTGGAGGAAGCTTTATCTAATTATGAAGGTACTTTATTTGTTATTTCACATGATAGATATTTCTTAAATACTGTTGTAGACAAAATAATTCTTCTTGGTCAAGATGGCGTAAAAGAATATCTAGGAAATTACGATTACTATGTTGAAAAGAAAAAACAATTAGAAGAATCTATAACTGAAATCGCTGAAGAAAAAACCAAAACTCAAATAAAAGAAGAAAAGAGAAAAGAAAGAGAAAAGAAAGAATCAGAAAAAAAACTAAGAATTCAAAGACAAAATATCGAGAAAGAAATAATGGAAACTGAATCTGAAATAGAAAATTTTAATGAACTTATGTGTCAAGAAGATGTTTACTCTAATCCAGAAAAATCAAAAGAAGTTACATCTAAGAAATCCCAACTTGAATCTAAACTAGGAAATTTATATGACTTATGGGAAGGGCTTATGTAATAAGCCCTATTTTTGTCCAAGTTTTAGATTTGGAACTGCATTCAAGCTAAGATCATCTACTTTACCATTTATATAATCGTAATAAGCTGCACATCCTATCATAGCAGCATTATCTGTACATAAATCTAAAGATGGATATTTAACATCTATGTTATAATTTTTACATTCATTTATTAACATTTCTCTAAGTCCAGAGTTGGCTGCTACTCCTCCTGCTAAAATAATTTTATCATACCCTTTTTCCTTGGCTGCTTTTATAGCTTTATTTGTAAGTACTTCTACAACACTTTGCTGGAATGATGCTGCAACGTCTTCAACTACTATGTCTTCATTTTTCATTTTTTTCGCATTTAAATAATTTAAAACTGATGACTTAAGCCCACTAAAACTAAAATCATAGCTATCATCTTCTAAGTATATTCTAGGGAATTTAATACTATCCTTATTTCCTATCTTAGACAACCTATCTATTATAGGTCCTCCTGGATATCCAAGCTTCATTGCTCTGGCTATTTTATCAAATGCTTCTCCAGCTGCATCATCTCTAGTTCTTCCAAGTATCTCGTATTTACCATAATCTTTAACCTCAGCAAGATGAGTATGTCCTCCAGATACTATAAGGCATATAAAAGGTGGTTCTAGTTCTTTATGTTGTATAAAGTTAGCACTTATATGTCCTTCTATATGATTGACTCCAACAAGAGGCTTGTTTAAAGCAAATGCTAAAGCCTTCGCAGTAGATAGTCCAACTAATAATGCTCCTACAAGTCCTGGTCCATGAGTTACCCCTATTATATCTATATCATCAAATATCATACCTGCCTCATCTAAAGCACTTTGAATTACTGCATCTATGTTCTCTACATGCTTTCTCGATGCAACCTCTGGTACTACACCTCCAAATTTTTTATGAAGATCTATTTGAGTTGCAACTATATTAGATATGACTTCTCTTCCGTTTTTAAGTATAGCAGCCGAAGTTTCATCACAGCTACTTTCTATTGCTAAAGTTATTATATCTTTCATATTTACTCTCCTTTTTGTATATCTTTCCACATAATTAGTGCATCTTCCTGAGTATCAGTATAATATCCAGGTCTTATTCCAGATAATTTGAAGCCGTATTTTTTATATAACTTAATAGCGGTATCATTTGATTTTCTAACTTCAAGAGTCATAGATACTATATTACTTTCTCTGCATTCATCTATCAAACCTTCTATTATCTTATTACCATATCCTAAACCTCTATGATCAGGATGAACCGCAACATTTGTTATATGTCCTTCATCCACTATTAACCATATTCCTGCATATGCTACTATTTTTGAATCTTTTTCTATTACCTTATATCTAGCAAGTTTATTTTTAAGCTCTTTTTGTAATGAATGCTTTGTCCAAGGTGAATGAAAACAAAGCTCTTCTATTTCAACTAAATCGTCTATATCTTTTTCTTGTAAATTTCTTATAACTATATTATTTTCCATCTTCCTTTAACCTCTTCATCTTTTCGTCATATTGAACTTCTGCCTGAGATTTTCGTATATAATAAGGTACTACTTCGTAGTGATTTTTTGTATCACCTTTTTTAAATTTTTCAATACCTATTTCACATATACTAGATGCTCTTGATGCTCTATGAGAATTTGGAGCTATATATACGTTATTTATATTTCCAAAAACCTCTTTATGTAAATCTACACCTTCTCCAATTAATACGAATTCTTCTAATGAAGATTTAAGTTCCTCTGCTAAATCCTCTACTTTTTTTACATCTATATCTTCTACTTTCAATAAAGAATCTTTGTCCCAAGAATATTTACAAGTATATACCTGTTTTTTTTGTGCATCAATCATAGGACATACAGTTTTATTTGTCATACTTACATTGAATGAAAGTGCTTCTAGTGAATTTACAACCACTACAGGAATATCTCTCACATGTGCTATAGCCTTAGCAGTAGCAACTCCAATTCTAAGTCCTGTGAATGAACCTGGACCTATACATACTGATATTAAGTCTATATCATTCGCACTCATTTCATTTAGTTTAAACATATTTTCAATTATTGGCATGAGCTTTTGTGAATGTGTTTTGTTATTATTTATAGTATATTCTGATATAAGTTTATTATCTTCCATAATAGCAACCGATGCAGCTTTTGAAGATGTATCAATTCCAAGTACCTTCATTATTTAACTATCCCCTTTACTATGTTCTCGTAATGTTTTCCGTGAGTAGTAATTATCATTTCTCTACCCTCTTCTTTGTAGTTAAGTTCTATATTTATATATTCATCAGGAAGTATATCTTCTATTAAATTAGCCCACTCTATAATACATATTCCATCTCCATATAGATACTCTTCAAATCCTATCTCATACATATCTTCACTAGATGATATTCTATATACATCAAAGTGATAAAGTGGGTATTTCCCATCATATTCATTTACTATAGTAAATGTAGGGCTTGTAATATAATCATCTACTTCAAGCGCTTTTGCTATACTCTTTGTTATAGTAGTTTTTCCAGCACCTAAATCTCCTATTAAGCATACCACATCCCCTTTATTTAAAAGTCGTCCCAATCTATATCCAATTTCACTAGTTTCTTGTTCATTCTTTAAATATATCTTTTCCATGTTTTTGCTCCTATCTAACCTTAGTTTTAACCATATAATCACTATGAACCTTATTATATCAAAAAAAAGTAAAAATTATAATAATACAAAATTCGCTTTATGCTAACGCATAGCTCATACAGCTTCATATAAAATAAAAAAATTCGTCTAGTCGCTACGCACTGACTCATATCGCCAACGATCCCCTCTGGGCTCCGTTGCTCAAAAATGGTTGGAAGTGTAGCTTTTGTGACAAGTTATCTACAAAATAAAAATATTATAATTTCCTTAAGCATAAAAAATGTATATGAAAACACCGTTGTATTGATGTTAATTTCATATACATTTTTCATTTTATATATTTAGTTAAGTTCTATTCCAGTGTTAAATGTTATTTCATTTGCAATTATAGCCTTACCTTGTACTTTTGTTCCCGGCTTTACTTCTGATTGTACAGATGGATTAGATGGATAAGTTTTGCCATCAAATTTCATTTGAGCATAGAAGCTTTCTACTCCTCCACCTGATACATGCATTAATATATCATTCCATCCATTAGTCTTATTGTCACTTATTATTATAGGCGTTCTAACTAATGAAAATCTTGTTACTAAGTTGTAGTTATTATCAAATAATAGTCCAGTTCCTCCGCCACTACCTGAAACATATGATCCATATAATACTGTAAATATTTCTTCTTTTTTATCTCCATTAAGATCTACTTTATTGTAGTAGTATTTTACAGGTCCAAATGTTTCTTTATCGTATTCTGGCATAGTCTTGTGTATTGCCTCTTCTAATTTTTCATCTTTAGTTGTTTCATAACCTACATATTTCACATCAGATAAATCTAATCCATCAGATTGATTTGTATCATTATCAACTTGTCCATTTTTTAATTGCACATCTTGGGATTGCTCAACTTCCACTTGATTTTGTTCTGTATTCGAAACAGCCTCTGTACATGCTGACAATCCAGCTACACAAGACATAATTACTAATGCACTTACAAATTTTTTTATGTTCATATTATTTCTCTCCTTTTTTATGTTGTCTATAGCTTAATTATACTATCTAAATTTTTTTAAGTTTCAATGAAGTTGTAAGATAGTTGTAAACTTTATATTTTTATATAATCTAATTTAGCCTTAATGCCCAATGCAAAGCTTACAATTTTCCCTGTATTTTTATTTACTGTAACGTTTAATATATCATTATCTTCATTTTCATAAAATAAAGTTACTAAATTTGAGTTATAATCTCCATATATTGATTTAATATTTTCATAATCCCAATTTTTATCATCGATTATATTGTTTTCAATTAAGAAATTTTTAGCTATCTTATCTGCTTCTTTATCATTTACTATTTCTTTTTCATCTGCCATTGATTTTTCTTTATTCATATAACTTTCATCTGTATTTTTCCAAGAAGAAGCATATAAAATTTCATTTGTTCTATCATTTAACCCTACAGTATATATAGTGTATTCTTTTGATTTATCCTTAGGTTCAACAAATACATTTATTATGCCGTAGCTTATATCACTCTTAATTTGATCTATATAATCTATATGCGAACTGTACTTTTCTTTGTATTCATCATTCATTTGTATGTTTTCCGCCGTACGGTCTAGATATTGGTATATTTCCTTTTGAGTTTCATATCTTATTATTACTTTATGATTTTCTTTTATTTTTTCTCTTCTATAGTATTTTTCTATAATCTTAACAACCTTATCTTCAATTTCTTTATCAGTTATATCATTATTCGTAGTCTGCTGATAAACAACACCTTTTCTTATTTTATTATCTGATGTATTCTCATTTATTAAAACGAATGCTTTATAGCATAATATTAACATTATGAGTATAATAGCTAAATTCATAATGATTGTTTTATTCTTCATAATAATCTCCTTTAGTTAGTTACTTTTAATTTAATTATATAGTTGAAAAGTTATGAAGTTTTATTTAAATTGTAATATAGTTGTAAATTCAATATTACTTAAATATGACTCTTATTATACTTCCTTTCCCTATTTCACTTTCTACTTCCATATATGCATTGTGAATATCAGCTATTTTTTTACATATAGATAGCCCTATTCCAGCTCCATTATTTTTTCTACTTCTAGATTTATCTACCATATAAAATGGTTCTATTATCTTATCTATATGTTCCTTAGGAATTCCAATTCCTGTATCCTTTATCTCTATTATTATTTTTTTATCTTTTGTGTACGTATTTAAATATATATTTGAATGTTGATTACAAGCCTTTATTGCGTTGTCTACTAAATTAGTTATCATTACAGTAATCAAATCCTTTTCAATATATAAATTACGATCTTCTCCTCTTATTACAAGATTTATATTTTTTTCATTTAATTTTATTCTAAATGAATTTTTAATGTATTCAAATATTTCCATTATACTTTCATCTTTAAAATTAAAGTTATCCCCATTAAGACTTATGAAACTCATCATCTTGACTGATAAATCCTGTAATCGCTTGCCTTCACTGTTTATATATCTTAAAGATTCGTATTTTATTTCTTCGTCTACTTTTGTTGTAAGAAGCAAATTTGAATATCCTATTATAGAGGTTAACGGTGTTTTTATCTCATGTGTTAAGTTATCTATAAATCTTTGTTTTTCATCATTTATATCTTGTAGTTCTCTTATCTTTTCTTCTATTTTATCTGCCATAATATTGAAGTTAGTTGATAACACTCCTAGTTCATCTAAAGACTTTATATCTAGCCTTTTATCATAATTCCCACTTGATATATCCTGCGTCGATTTTATAATGCTATATATAGGCCTAGTTATTTTTCTACTTATAAAATATATTATTATAGCAAATATAATTAGTATGTACATTTCAAACTTTAATAAAAAATTATAACCATCATTCTTGTCATTATATATATAATCTATATTCTTTATATATGAAAACTTAAAATTTTTATCATTTACATTTATAAGACTTGATACGAATATATAGTCTTTATCCTGTATATTTCTTAAAATATAGTTCTTTTTATATAAAGTTAGCGATTTTAATTCTTCTCTTTGGGAAGATATGGCAAAACCCAAATTGCTAAAAAGTACATCGTTATCTTTAGTCAAAAACTCTATTTGAATATCATTTTTCATAGTCTCTTTTTTTATGTAATCTATAACATACGCATAATCGTTAAATAAATTAAAATTCATATTGATTGCATATGCTATGCTATCATGCTCTTTCAAGGAATTTTGAATCTCATTATCTATGCTTCGATTATAGTTTTTTTGTATTATAGCAAAGCCAACAATATTGAATATAAAGAGGAACAATACAATAAGTACCAAATATGTTTTTTGCCACAGTTTCATGCTCAATCTAATCCTCCAATCTGTATCCAACCTTATACACAGTTTTTATATTATCATTTAAATTTAATTTACTTCTTATTTTTTGAATATGATTATCTACAGTTCTAGTTTCTCCAAAATACTCATATCCCCAAATCTTTTGAAGTATAATTTCTCTTGATAACGCTACATTTTTATTTTTTAATAATAATACAAAAAGTTCAAATTCCTTTAAAGTCAAATCCACAACGGTATCATTTATTTTGACTAATCTATCATGTAACAGAACACTTATATCGTTAAATTTTATTATATTATTATCATTTCCATATCTTCTCAGAACAACCTCTATTCTAGCTAAAAGCTCTATAGCTTCAAATGGTTTTACTATATAATCCTCAGCCCCAAGTCTAAGACCAGTTACCTTATCTATCACAGAATCTTTGGCTGTAAGAAATATAACAGGAGTATTAATATGTTTTATCTTTTGTATTAATTCAAATCCATCCATTTTTGGTATCATAACATCTAAAAGTATTAAATCAAATTTATCATTATTTATTAATTCTAAAGCTTCAAGCCCATCATAAGCTTGTTTTGTATTATAACCTGCTACATCTAAGTTTATTTTTATTAAATTAGATATGCTAGTTTCATCTTCTATTATTAATATATTTCTCACAAAATCATCTCCTATTAAAGCAAAAGCCATGAATAATATTCATGGCTTTTATAATTATTATATTTAATTTTATCTCAAATTTATTTTATTATGCAAGAAACCTTCTTGTACAATATCGCTGTAACAACAGACATTACAATACCTTTAAATATGTTAAACGGTATCACCCCGTAATAAACTAAGGACTTAACATCTACTATATTTTTATTTACAACAGTTCCCATTTGAACTATTGCATCTATTGGGAACATATTTGCATAAAATGGAATAAGTAAATAATAATTAGCTAAAGCTCCTACTATACTCATTCCTATTGTGCCTATTAAGCATCCAATTATAGCATTTTTTTTATTCTTTCCAAGATGGTATATTCCAGATGATATAAATACAAAAGCTCCTCCTATTAGAAAGTTAGCTATTTCTCCTACACCACCTGTAGAACTCTTTGTTACAAAGTGTAATAAATTTTTTATAAGTTCTATAAATAGCCCTGCTACTGGTCCTAGCGCAAATCCACCTATTATAGCTGGTATATCTGAAAAATCTAATTTTAAAAATCCTGGTGCAAATACTATTGGAAATTCAATAAACATTATCAAGTATGAAATAACCGATAGAATAGATATTTTGACTAAAACAGATGTAGTAAAAAGATTCTTTTTTGTCGTAGCTTGATTATACATATTTATACCTCCCTTAAAATAAAAAGCCCGAAGATATACTTCAGGCTTAATAAGCAAAATAGATACAGATATGTATGTAAATACACTATCTTATCATCTTCTTTCATCCAGACTTTACTGTCGGCCTTGGAATCTAACCAAGTCTGCCATCAAATGGCTCGCGGGCTGTACCGCCGGTCGGGAATTTCACCCTGCCCTGAAGATTATCTTCATACTTTTTTAGTTTTATTTATAATATTATATTAATACTTTTACAATTGTTTGTCAAAGTAATTTTAAACATTTATTATATTTTAAATTAAGCTGAGTAAACTACCTCTCCATCTATTATAGTACATGTTACACTACTTTGAATATCCAGTGGATACCCGTTCCATATAACTATATCTGCATCCTTACCAACCTCTATAGATCCTATTCTATCATCAAGACCTAAAACCTTGGCAGGATTTATAGTTATAGCTTCTATTGCCTTATCCTTATCCATTCCAGCTCTTACAGCAAGAGATGCACAAAGAGGTAGGTATTGAACTGGAACAACAGGATGATCTGTAATAAGACATACGTTAAGTCCTGCATTTGCTAATATTCCAGGTGTTTCAAATGTTAAATTTCTAAGCTCTATTTTACATCTTTCTGATAGAGAAGGTCCTACAAGAACAGGGTAATTTTCTTTAACTAAGTGCTTTGCTATTAAGTGACCTTCTGTACAATGATCAATTGTTAGGTCTAGATCAAATTCTTTTGCTATTCTAATAGCTGTAAATATATCATCAGCTCTATGTGCATGAGCTTTAAGTGGTATTTCTTTCTTAAGAACAGGGATTAATGCTTCTAACTTATTGTCATATTCAGGTCTATCGCAATCTTCATCTTCTTCATAATCTATCATATCCTCAAGATAAAATTGAGCTCTTTTTAATGTTTCTCTAAGTAAGGCCGCTGTTGCCATTCTCGTTTGAGGAGTTTTGTCTTCTTTTCCATATGCTGATTTAGGATTTTCTCCAAAAGCTATTTTCATTCCTATAGGCTTTAATACCATATCGTCTATTCTATCTCCATATGTCTTTAAAGCTATAAATTGTCCTCCAATAACATTGGCACTTCCAGGACCACTTGCTACAGTAGTTATTCCTCCTTGATATGCTTCTTTAAAGTTTCTATCCATTGCATTAATAGCATCAATAGCACTTAAATGAGGTGTTATTGGATCTGTCTCTTCATTTCCATCAGCACCTTCATATCCCATTCCATCTTCCCACATTCCAACATGAGTATGTGGATCTATAAATCCTGGAAATACATAGTTTTCTTTTGCATCTACTACCTTCACATCCAAAGGCACAACTATATCTTTACCTATTTCTTTTATTTTTCCATCTTCGATTAATATATCACCTTGTATAATTCCATTTGTTACGGTGTTTATTTTAGCATTTTTTATGCATAACACTCTGCATTCTCCTCCCTTATAGGCAGTTTTATTTCAAATTTAGACATCTTTCCTTTAATAGAAGTAGCCTCTATACTACCTTCATTGGCCTCTATGTTTTTCTTAACTATGCTAAGACCAAGTCCTGTGCTTTTTTGCTTTGTAGTAAAGAATGGCTCAAATATTCTATCTATCGTTTCTTTGTCCATTCCTTTTCCTTCATCTATTATTTCAATTCCTACTTTATCATCTATATCATAAGTATTTATATATATACTCCCGCCTTCTTCCATAGAATCTACTGAGTTTAATATCATATTTACAATAGATTCTTGTATATCAGACCCTTGTACGAATATAGTTTTTTCACTATTTAAATTCAATATTATGTCTATATTTCTGCCTTTTATATAAGTCATATTTTCCCATTTAGGTCTGGTAGTCTTTATGGCTTTTTTAATTATATCATTTATTAATACATATTTCTTATCTTCTTTTATGTTTCTAGAAAAATCCTGCAATGTTTTAACTTTGTCTATAGCTTCGTTAGCTCCATCTTGTATTATATTTATATATTCTTTTATATTGTATGCTTGTTTGTTTATTCCTAAAAGCTGAGTATATCCCTTTATTATGGAAAATATATTATTAAGGTCATGTACTATTCCTCCAGCAAGCTCACCAGTATATCTTATCTTTTTATCTGTTTTTTTGAGCAGTTTACCTTCTTCTTTTTCCTTTATTCCATATATTATTTCTCCCAAACTATTACATATAACATCTATTATATATTCATCTGCTTTTCCTTTTTTATAATTTTCTTGGTATCCAAGGGTTAATATACCAACAATTTCTCCATTACAGTGGATTCTATAGCTATAAGTCATATCTATATTAGAGTAAGAGTATTCTTTTTCTATTTTATTACTACTAAACAATACTGTTATGGATCCATAATCTGCATCTGTTATTTGGAGTACAGTTTCTATAGCATTCTTTATTATTTTTTCAACGTCGCTTTCAAAACTAAAATTTATTATAGAGTTATTTAAAGTTTCTAGGTTTTTTTTGTTCTTTTGAAGGTCTAGATTGTCTATTTTAGATTTTTTTATAGACTTTAACAAAAATTTTATATTACTAATTTCTTTAGTATTTATAGTCTGCCTTTTGTTTTCATCTTCAAATATTAATTTATCATGTATAGCTAAAAATTTATCTATAAGCTCGATTTCAAAATCCATTATGTTAAAAAATGTTAACATTTTATGATTTTTATCTGTTATAATATCCAAGTAATTATCTCTATTTTCTAAAACATCATACCTATATTTATGTATCCAATCTGAAGTAACCAATATACTCATATTTAAGTATTTTTTATTTTGTTTGTATTCTTCTATTTCAATTTTATTATCTTCTATAACCATAACTTCATCATCTGTATAATCGCCTATAGTTTTTAATAACTTTTTATTCCCTAGTAATATACACTTTTCATTATTATCCAGCGCTTCATCTATAGTTTTTTTCATTAGATCAACTGCAAACAATGTAGATGAACCTATAACCCCTATATTCGCCCACTGAATCATCATACTCCTCCTAATTTAGCATCTTTAGTATTTTCTTTATTTCATCTATGCCAAATGGTTTTTCTAGTATATAATCAATTGTCGTATCATTATAATTATCTATATCACCTAACCAGCCTGTCATTAAAACAAACTTTATATCAGGGTATTTATCTTTTACTTTTTTTGCAAGCTCGATTCCATTTAAATTAGGCATTGCCAAGTCGCTTATTACTAAATCATATTTTTCATCTTCTAGTTTTTGTAGAGCTTCTTTTCCGCTATAACATATATCTGCTTCTTTGCCTATGCTTTTTATTATTTCTCCGGTTGCCATGGCAACTTGTATTTTATCATCTACAACTAATATCTTATAGTATTTTTCATCTTTTTCTTCATTCTTAGTACTTATATCTATAACTTCTTCTAAGTGCATAGGAAGAGAAATGATAAACTTAGTTCCTAAATTTTCTTTGCTTTCAACTTCTATACTTCCGCCATGATCCTTTATTATTTTATATGATACAGATAGGCCTATTCCATTCCCATTTACGCCTTTAGTAGAAAAGAATGGATCAAATATTCTAGACAGTATATTCTTAGGTATACCTTCACCCGAATCCTCTATTTCTATATAAATATAATTATTCATATTGTATGTCTTTATTTTTATATTTCCTCCACTAGGCATAGCATCTATAGCATTATTTAAGATATTTATTATAACTTCTCTTATCTCAAATTCTCTACCTTTAACATATCCTTTTGCATTTAAATCCTTATATATATGTATATCTACTCCAAATATCGACTTATCATTCACTCTAGGATTTATCATATCTAGAACTATCTTCATAATTCTTTCAAACTTAAAAAACGAATGTTCTTCTTCTCTTATATTTTTAGTAAACTCTTGGATTCTTCTTAACATCTCCGCTCCATCAAGAGAAGCTCTTTTTATTATTTCCAAATATTCTCTAATATTATCATCTTGTCTTTTTGCAAGAGATAAATCTATATACCCTGATATAGTCGCCAATATATTGTTAAAGTCATGTGCTACTCCATTAGAGATTTCACCTAAAGCTTTTAACTTTTCATTCTGACTTATTATCCTATCATTTTTTATTTTTTCTAAAAATGAATTTACTATGTTCTTAGCGGAAGAAGAATATATTTCAAGTATTTCTTTATTCATATGTTTTTTTTCATTCTTGTCAAAACACAAATAAATAATGGTGAATTCATTTATATTTAAAAACACCATGTATTTATCATTTATTTCACTAGTTTTAACTAATTCATTTTCATTAAATATTATATCTATAGAACCTTTAACGCATTCACAAGGATCTCCTATTTCATAATGAATTTGAAACCCTTCAAATTCAGATTTAGTTAAAATACCACTTCTTTTACAGGAAGTTATACTACTTACAAGTTCTAAAAATCTTTTTAAAAAATCATCTAGATTACTTATCTTATTTACGCTACCTAAAAATAAATTAAGCTTTTCAAGATCCTTTATATTATCATATGTATTTTTTTTTGCCAATACTGACGATCGTATACTCTCAAGTATCAGTTCAAGTTCCTTTATCTTTTTGTTATTGTACATTTCAACTGTTTCATCATCTTCAAACAATATAGCTTCATAATAGACAGATATTTCGAGTAAAGCTTCTATTGGTAATTCAAGTACATTATAATAGCAGCAGTATTTGTAATGATTTTTCATAGCATTTTTTATCAATTCTATCTTTTCATCAATATTTTTTGAGCAATTTATATCAATATTTCTTGAACAAATAGTTATTATATAACTTTGATCATACCCTAATTCTTCACTTTCTTTCTTTGTATTATAGAACAGGTTCGTATCATTCATAAATTCTTCATATTTTTTCACTATAATTCTATTAGATTGTATATGCTGATATATATTATACTGTCTTAGCATTTTTTCATCCATAAATTCTTTTTTATATGCCTCGTCGATTATTATAATTATTCTTCCTTTTTTTCGTAAAATAAAGTTAATATATTTAACTCAACTTTCGCACTACAAAAAAGCTAGTTTATCCTTGATAAAACTAGGTAGTGTAGATATAAAATAGTCTAAAAAGTCGTTAATTTGAGTTTTTGTAAGCGTTAGCTTTTCAGATAGTGCACATT
>NZ_BDQY01000010.1 GCF_002724055.1 Tepidibacter mesophilus
AAATCTTTGACATTTTTAAGATGCCTTAAAAATGCATTATCTCGTATTAGCATATCTTTCGATATGTTATCCGTGTGTATAGGGCAGGTTACCCACGCGTTACTCACCCGTCCGCCGCTAAGATTAAAAAGCAAGCTTTTTAATCTCCGCTCGACTTGCATGTGTTAGGCACGCCGCCAGCGTTCATCCTGAGCCAGGATCAAACTCTTAAATAAAAATTCGTCTAATGCTAACGCATTGACTCATATCGCCAACGAAATTCTTTCGGCATAGCCTCATAATTTCCGTTGCTCAAAGTTTGTCTACTCAGTAAACTGACTTTTTGTTTGTTTATTCCGAAAATCACTGATGTGATTTATTTATAACCTACTGTTTAATTTTCAAGGTTCATTTATTTCTTTCGTGTGTTTCGTGTTTGCCTCGTTGTTGAGGACAAGTAATAATATATCACCTTCTAATCAATCCGTCAACATTTTTTTAAAGTTTTTTATATTTATTTAAAATTTAATTAATCACCTTTTTAGTGACTCTTTACATAGTATATCTTAGAAAAACATTTTTATTCATTAAATTTGATTTTTTTATTATATTTAGAGAGACTTTTATGTTTGATAATAAATTAAATAGAAAAAGGCTGCTATTAGCAGCCTTTTTCTATTTAATTTGCTTCTTTATATAATCTATCGCAGTTGGAAGTTGTTTATCTACATCTTCTACTACAATATCAGGAGTTATTCCTTTACCGTGTATATACTCTCCATTTGGAGTAAAGTATTGAGACACTGTAAGTTTAAATCCCGATCCATCATTTAAAGATCTTACAGTTTGAACTAATCCTTTTCCAAATGTAGTAGTCCCTATTAAAGTTCCAGCCTTGTTATCTCTTACAGCTCCAGATAATATTTCAGATGCAGAAGCTGAACCTTTATTAACAAGTACTGCAAGAGGTACATCTATTTTGTTTTTATCAGAATTATAATATTTTGTTTTTCCATTTCTGTCTTTTGTATAAACTATAGTTCCCTCTCCAATTAATTTATCCGTTATTTCCTGACATTTATCTAATAATCCACCCGGATTATCTCTTAAGTCAATTATTAATCCCTTTATATCCTTATCTTGTAATTGATTCAAATGAGTTTTAAATTCATCTGCAGTTTTTTCATCAAATTGAGTTATTCTTATATATCCTATATTATCTTCTAGTATCTGAGACTTTACAGTTTTCAGTCTTATTTCTTCTCTTTTTATTTTCATATTTATTGTTTCTTTTCCATTTCTTAAAATAGTTATCTCTACTTCCGTTCCAGCTTTTCCCTTCATCATAGATATAGCTTTATCCATCTCTTTTGCTGTAACATCTTCTCCGTTTACCTTTATTATTTTATCCTCGCTCTTTATTCCAGCCTTAAAGCCAGGTGAATCTTCAATAGGAGATACTACGGTTATATATCCGTCTTCGCCAGGTGTTATAATAACCCCTATACCGCTAAAAGAACCTTCTGTATTTTCCATAAAACGTTCAAACTCTTTTTTGTTCATATACTGTGAATATGGATCATTGAGTCCTTCAAACAATCCTTTTATAGATCCGTCTACCAAATTACCTTCATCTACATCTGTATAGTAATTATCATCTATTACCTTTTCAAGAGAATACAGTTTATTATACTTTTTGTATTCATTAAATGCTTCTTTAGAAACCAATACCTTATCCCCAAATGCAAGTTCCATATTCATAGTTACTATAGAACTTATTAAAATCAGTACAACCCCCCATACAACGGCTTTCTTTTTAGATATCATTAAATGCATCTCCTTTTAAGTATTCTATCTATATTATATGTTTAATTATCTATTTATATAACGTATAGAAATTATATTATTTTGATTTAAGCATAGGTAACGGATCTACATACTTTCCATTCTTTCTAACTTCAAAGTGACAGTGCGGTCCTGTTGATCTTCCAGTTGAACCTGCTTTAGCTATAGATTGTCCCCTTTTTACTTCCTGTCCAGTTTTAACTGAAAGCCTTGAATTATGTCCATATAAAGTTACTATTCCACCGCCATGGTCTATCATAACAGTATTGCCATATCCATTTTGCCATCCAGCAAACATTACCTTACCATCATTTGCTGCAACTATATTCGCACCCATAGGAGCTCCTATGTCAAGTCCAGTATGCAGTTTCTTAGTTTTTAATATAGGGTGAATTCTATATCCAAAATAAGAAGTTATCCTAGTGTATCCAGGCGCTGGCCATCCCATGGCTCCACCCACATAAGAACCTTTAGATTGTTTTTTTAGTATTTCAGCTTCTAAAGCTTTTGCATATTTATTTAATTCATCTATATTAGCTTCTAGCTTTTTAGCATCCTTTTGCAGGTCATTTTTTAATGCTGCCTCTTTGTTTTGGCTAGCTACAAGCCTCTCTTTTTCTACCTGTATACTATTTTTTAAAGAAATTATTTCTTTTTCTTTATTTTTAAGCTCTATTCTTTTTTTTTCGATTTCTTTTTTCTGATTTGATAATTCTGCTAATAATTCTTTATCGCTGTTTACTATTTTTTTAATCATGTCTAAATTAGACAATAATTCATTCATATCTTTTGAACTCAGTATAACCTCTATATAACTCATATCAGAAGTCTTATACATAACATTTATTCTTTCTCCTAATAGAATCTCTTTTTTACCAATTTCATTCTCTAGTTTTGATATTTCCTCAGTCGTTCTCTTTATTTTTGATTGTGCACTGCTTAAATCAGATTGAGCTTTATTTATTTTTTCTTGAGTATTGTGTATTTGATAACCTAATTTTTCAATATTATTATCTACTTTAGCTTGATTTTTCTTATTTTCATTTAAAGCATTTTGTATGTTTTTTTTACTTTGTTGAGTATTCTTAAGTTTTTGTTCATAGCTTGTATTTGCCGCAAACACATTAAAAGAAGTAATAAACATTATAATAATACATGTCCATACTATTTTTTTATTCATTCTAATATCCCACCTTACTAGTTTTAGACATTCAAGTACCTTCTAAGAGAAATAATACTTCCTATTATCCCAACTCCAATACCCATTACTATAGATATGTTTATTAAGCTATCCATAACCCCTGTTACAGGTAAAATATATCCTGAAAAAATAGAATATGATGGCAAATCTAATTTTGAATAAAAATAATCATATCCAAAATAAGTAATTGCAAGAGATATTAAAGCTCCTATTAATCCTAAAACCATTCCCTCTATTATGAATGGCCATCTTATGAACCAATCAGTAGCTCCAACGTATTTCATTATATTTATTTCTCTTCTTCTCCCATGTAGTGCTAACTTTATTGTGT
This sequence comes from Tepidibacter mesophilus, assembly GCF_002724055.1. Lineage (GTDB taxonomy): Bacteria > Bacillota > Clostridia > Peptostreptococcales > Peptostreptococcaceae > Tepidibacter_A > Tepidibacter_A mesophilus. The sequence continues at coordinate 3,357 of NZ_BDQY01000010.1, forward strand.
TTGAAATTATAAAAAGTGATACAAAAGCTAAAATTGTTATTATGAACAATCCAGACATCTTTACTATATTAGATAATTGTATAACTTTTTCTACAACATCATCATAATATTTAACTTCTTTTATACCATCGAATTTTTTAACTTTATTTGCTATTTTCTCTGTATTTTCAATATTACTAACTTCTATTATAAATGAGTTATCAAGCGGATTATCTATTCCTTCTAGAAGATATCCATCCTCTCCCCATCTTTTTTTCATTTTATTTAAGGCATCTTGTTTTGATTCAAATTCTACACTTTGTACTCCAGATACCTGACCTAACTTTTTTTCAAGATCGAATATGTGCTGCGATGTCATATCCTCATTTAAATAAATTTGAACATTATCAAACTGCCCTTCGACTAGTGATGTGAAGTTGTTTATATTTATTACCACACTAAAAATTATACTAAGTACGAACAAAGCTGCTGAAACAGATCCTATAGATACAAGTGACATAGTAGGGTTTCTGAATATTCCTTTTAACCCCTCTTTTATATTGTAAATAATACTATTCATATCTGTAGCTTCCCCTTTCTTCGTCCTTTATGACTATTCCTTTTTTAAGCGCTATAACTCTTTTTTTCATTTTATCAACTAAATCACTTGCATGAGTTGCCATTATTATAGTAGTCCCTCTTCTATTAATATCCGTTATAATATTCATTATTTCATTTGAAGTTTTGGGGTCTAAGTTACCCGTTGGTTCATCTGCAATTATTATTGCAGGATTGTTAACTATAGCTCTTGCTATACTAACTCGTTGCTGTTCTCCTCCTGATAATTCTGAAGGATATGATTTTGCTTTTTCACTAAGACCTACCATGCCTAGAACGAAAGGAACTCTTCTTCTTATATTTTTACTGCTTTGCCCTATTATTTCCATGGCAAAAGCCACATTCTCATAAACCGTCTTATTTGGAAGCAATCTAAAATCCTGAAAAACAATACCTATATTTCTTCTATACTTTGGAATCTTTCTTTTTGGTATATCACTTATATCCTTTCCACTAACATATATTTTTCCACTTGTTATGTCTTCTTCCTTCAAAAGTGCCTTTATAAAAGTAGATTTACCTGCCCCAGATGACCCCACCAAAAATACAAATTCTCCTTTTTCAATTTTTAAATTTATATTAAAAAGTGCTAATTTGCCATTTTTATAACTCTTACTAACATCTTTAAATTCTATCACTTTCACCAACTCCATCCAAAAATTTAACTTTGACTTCTCTATTATAACAATAAATACGATAAAACTCCAATTCTGATGTTAAATTGGAATAAATTTAGAACTTTAGATACATATATCTCGAATTATTTTAATATATAGAATCTATATATCAATTATTTTGATATAATTATATAAAGGGGATGATTTTATTGAAAAAAGAATTTAGAAAAAAAGTTATATCAGAGAGAAAAAAACAAGGTTCAGACATAATAAACTCAAACTCAGAATTAATATTTCAAAATTTATTAAAACTAGATGAAATAAAAGAAGCAAATACTATAATGGCATACCTTAACTTTAATAACGAGGTTAAAACAGACAATATAATAAACTATTTCTTATCTAAAGATCAAAAAGTTATAGTTCCAATAACAATACTGAATGAAAAAAAGCTTTTACTATCTCAAATTAAAGATATTGAAACCGAGGTTTCTATAGGCACTTACGGAATTAGAGAACCAAAGTCAGAATTTATAAGACCAGTAAACGTCAAAGAACTAGATATAGTAATAGTACCCGCAGTAGCATATGACATTAATGGATATAGACTCGGTTATGGAGGCGGATATTATGATAGGTTCTTGGAATCTATAAGAGATGACTGCATAACAATTGGAATAGCCTTTGAAATTCAATTATTTGATGAAATTCCAAAAGAAAATCACGACGCACAACTTGACTACATAATAACAGAAAAAAGGATAATTAAAATTTAATTATCCTTTTCATCCTTATCCTCTTCTTCATCTATTAATTTATCTAAAGCTTTATTTACTCTTTCATTTATTTCACTCTCACTAAGCCCTGTAAGAACTTCAAGACCCTCACTTATATTTGATACTGAATATATGTGGAACATTCCATCTTTAACAGCCTGTATTACCTCATCGCTTAGCATAAGATTTTTCACATTTTGTATAGGTATCATAACACCTTGGTTTCCCGTAAGTCCTTTTATCTTACAAACATCAAAGAATCCCTCAATCTTTTGATTTACTCCTCCTATAGGTTGTATCTCACCTTTTTGACTAACAGACCCTGTTACTGCAATATTTTGCCTAATAGGAATAGATGCAATACTAGATATTATTACATAAAGTTCTGTACTCGAAGCACTATCCCCATCTATACCAGAATAGTTTTGCTCAAACGTGATAGACGTATTAATTGATAACTGTCTTTCTTTCCCATATTTTTCACCTAAATATCCACTTAATATCATTACTCCCTTATCATGTATACTTCCACTGTGCTTAATCTCTCTCTCTATATTTATTATTCCACGCTTTCCTCTATAAGTAGACGCTGTTATTCTGGATGGCTTTCCAAATGAGTATTCTCCCGTACCCATTACAGCCAGACCATTGATTTGACCTATTTTTTCACCTTCTACATCCAAAATAAGAGTTTTATCTTCAAACATCTCATTAAGCTTTTGTTCATACTTATTATTTCTATATTTTTTAGACTGTATTGCTTTTTTTACATCTTTGTCTGTAACATAATCTAAATCTTCATCACTCAGATTTTCTGCTTCATAAAGAATATCTACTATTTGATTAAACCTAGCTGTCAGCTTTTGTTTATTTTCACATATTCGAGAACTATACTCTATAATCTTAAGAACAGCCTTTTTATCAAAATGCTTTAAACCTTCTTTTTCACAATGAGATGAAATAAATCTAGCTACTTTATATATATTTTCTTCATTTCTATCTACCTCAATATCAAAATCCGCCATAACCTTAAAAAGCTTTGCGAAATCTTCATCATATGCGTATAATAAATTGTAAATACGGTTGTCTCCTATTAAAATAACTTTTATATCAATATCTATTGGCTCTGGTTTTAATGTAGATGTAACTATATATCCATATTGCTTATTTAGTGTTTCTATATTTATCTTACCAGTTTTTAAAGTTCGTTTAAGAGCTTCCCATGCAAATGGATGAGAAAATAAATCCTTTACATTCAATATCAAAAATCCTCCATTTGCTTTGTGAATAGCACCTGGCTTTAATTCCATAAAACTTGTAGTAAGAACTCCTATTTCATTTTTATACTCTATCATCCCCGTCAAATTATAATAAGTTGGATTAGTTTCATTTACAACTCTACATCCCTTTTGTTCACTGTTATCTATGAATAAATTAACATTGTATCTTGTAAAGAATTTGCTATCATCTTTTTGCATAAATCCAAATATATTCTGTTCTGTATTTTTTTGGGGCTTAAACTTGTCTATATTTTCTACCATATCATCCTTCATATCGTGTAAAAATGTAAGTTTTTGTTCATTATATCCATGATTTTCTATTAATATATTAATATAAAAACTTATTATACTTTCTCCGATTTTTTTATCTAAATTAGATATCTCATTCTTAAATTCTTCTTCTATTTCTTTTATCTTTTTCAAATAACCACTTATATCATTATTCAATCTAGCAGCACTTTGTCTTATATTATTTAATTGTATTTGAGATAGTTTTTTATACTCTTCATCTTCCATAGGAGTATTGTCTTCTTTTAAAGGAATGCTCACAAGACCCCTTTGCGTTATTTGAAATGTAAACCCTCTTGATTTTGCAAACTCATTTAATTCATTTATAACAGTTTGAGTCATAGTCTCATACTCTATTGTTATAGCTTTATTTTCATCTTCATATTCCCTAGATTCGAACGTTCTTGGAATATCTGATTTCAACCTTTCCAATACACCCTCTACATCTTTTTTAAACTTCTTACCGTTACCTGCTCTAAATTTAAGAGCTATAGGTTCATTAGGACTTTTATAATTGTATACATAAACATAATCAAAATTGTCCCTTTTATATCTAGATATTTTTTCTATCATAGCCATTGTATAACTAGTTCTTCCCGTACCGCTCATCCCAGCCACATATACATTATATCCTCTTCTTTGTATGTTAAGACCAAAGTCCATAGCACACACAGCTCTATCTTGACCTATTATTCCCTTTAGTGGGCTTATATCCCTCGTTGTCTCAAACTCTAATTTATCAATATCATATTCATTTTTCAAATCTTTAATATCTATTTTGAACTTTTCTATATTATTCATAAAAAACTCCTTTTTCATATTAACATTAGTTTTTAATTAGTCTTACCAAAAAAATAAAAAAAAAACTAATGACATAATATTTATCAGTAGTTTTTTATATTTATTCAGATTATAATATTTTTATCTCCTTAATTTTCTTAAAAATGTAGAATATATATTTTGTACAAAATTAAATATATGTATTTATCCCAAAATACAGGGAATTAAAATACCGTTCATGCGTTAAATCTTTTTAATAAAACTAAGCATTACATCTTATTAAATATCCTAAAAGTTCTAAACTCTCTTAGGTCAAACAACGAACTTTCTTAACGGATATTTAAACGCTGTAATACAAGTTTTATACAAAAACATTTAAATCATTCTCTAACATTTTAATTCCCTGTATTTTGTAAGTATGGTGCTCATATTTTAAATAGATTCAAAACATACTATTCCAAAAAATCAAATAAAAAATAATTATATAATAAATACCGTTTTTTTCATTTCATTTATTAGTATGTATTTAGATAAGCTCTTTTATTAAAATATATTTAATAATTTTTTATATAGAGGTAAGATTAATTTTATATTATAGTATCAATATAAAAAAACTATCTATGAAAATGTTAGTGAATGCTTTTAGATATTTTGACCAATACAACTTAGGTTTTATTGTTTAATAATCCGTTAAAAAATTTGCGTGTCTGACCAAAGGGAGTTTCGTAAATTTTAGGATTATTAATAAGATAAAATCTTAGTTGTATTCAAAATATAGTTGCATGAACGGTATTTACATAGATAGTTTTTGATAACCCACAATTTGAAAATCATATAATTTCCCTAATCGTAAAAAAGTAGCTACCTGAATTTCGTTTATATAAAATTTAGGTAGCTATTATATAGCATTGATTAAAAATCTCAGAGTATTTTACTTTTCCTCAAACCTACTAATCAATTCTACTTTATCAGGAAGCTCTGTTAAAGTACTTTCAACTACTATGTATGGATGAGAATCTTCTGGCTTTTTATAAACAGAATAAACTTTCATATTCATCTTGTCATCTTCTTTTACCATTTCTATCTTGTCTATCTCAACTCCATAATCTTTATTTTCTCCTCTTGTAACTATTACATATACTTTATCCTTAATCTTACAAGCAAGCGCTCTTTCTTCATTAACGTATTTTGGCATTATATCAAGTATTTTATCTGGTATGCTGTCTCTTTCTACTACTGTAAACTCTACAGCTTCAGCTTTATCACCTAAAAATCTGGGAACTACTAAAAAACCCCCAACAACTAGTATAATAGCGATAATTCCATACAGTACCGCCTTAGTGTTCCATTTAATTTTCAAACCATATCACCTCCAAATCTTTTTATAATTATATGAATATGATTTGAATATTAGAACTTTTAGGATATTCAACAACCGTAAAATTAAAATTAAGTTTTGCTTTATAAATTTTATTTATTTAGATATACTTTTTTTATTAAATACAACTAGAATACCAGCAATTACACCACCAAATATATTAAATATCAAATCTATATTAGTATCCATTAAACTATGTTGATTTTTAGTATTAATTATACTATCTAAAATAAATTCTAAAATTTCTAAAAAAACTCCTGCTGTAATACCTACAGATATTACCATAGTAAAAATAAATATTTTAGATTTAGAAAGAAATTCACCATTCAAATTAAATATATTGTAAAAGAGTAATGAAAATGAAAATGTTCCGAACATATGTAAACCTTTATCAAACCAATTATTAGTATTATAAAACTTATAATACTGTCCTACTATATTATGAAATACAAAAGTCATAATAACTAATACTTTTATGTAATTTTTTATCTTTTTATTCTTTTTCTTTTCAAAATAAAGTATTATTAAATAACTAAAATATATTGCTATAGAATTATAAATAAAATTATATTCTTTTTTAATTAAAAATCCAAAGACCGCCAAAATTATAATTACTGAAAAAGAAATAGTTAGAAATCTTGAAATATTAATTTTTCTTAACATAAAAAATACACCTCCGTAGTCATATTATTTTATATTCAATAGTTAATTTACATACTTATAATTACAAATATATTGCCCTATTTCATATTTATCATCACATTTTTCTTTTTTGTGAATATAATAGTAAAGTGTATCTTATTTTTACTCGGGGGTGCTATTATGACCAATAAAACCAAGGAATTAGTAGAATTAATTTGTACTACAGATGAATTCAAAAATCTTAAAAAATCAAAAAAAAATATAGATAAAAGTAAGACTCTAAAAAAGAAAGTAGACGACTTTAAGAAAAGACAATTAAAAATACAAAGCTCAAAATTATCAAAAGAACAATTGAATTCAGAAATGATAAGACTTAATAATGACTTTAAAGCATTACACGAAATATCTCAAGTAAACGAGTTTTTTCAATGCACCAAAAAATTTAACGATATGATGTTTGATTTATTTAAAGAAATCAATATACTTCTAGATTCAAGGTTAAATTCAAAATAAATTAAGAAGGTGATCTATTTGAGTTCATTAAAAGATAGGAAATACAAAGATGAATTACCGCTCAATACTATAAATAAAATAAGAAAAATACTTAGTGACTTAGGAATTATTACAATAGAAACCGATTGGAAAAACTCAGCTAAAGGATTTTGTTCTGTAAGAGTTCAAATTATAAACACTTCAATTTCAACTAATGGAAAAGGGACTTCCCATGAATATGCTCTTGCAAGTGCTTATGCAGAGCTTATGGAAAGAATTCAAAACCAAACTTTCTTTAGATTAGACGATACTTTAAGCGAAGATGCTATGTCTTATAAACACTTTTATTATGCTCCCGATGAAGAGTACTTTAGTGTAGATGATATTATAAAAAGAAATGACGATTGGTCTTCATATCATCTAAATAGAATAAATTCAACTATAGACGAGTATGAAATTTTGAACAAATGGGCAAAAACATCTTATGAGCATACACCTCTTGATTTTGTGAGCATTCCATATAAAAATTTAAACACCGATAAATTATCTTACATACCTATTAATATGGTATCAAAAATATATATGTCAAACGGAATGTGTGCAGGAAATACATTTGAAGAAGCCTTAATCCAAGGTATATCCGAAACTTTAGAAAGACATGTGAATAAAGTCATAATAACCGAAAAGATAACTCCACCTAATATCCCAAGATCCTATATACAAAAATTTCCTAGATTAGATTTTATGATAAACCAAATAGAGTCTAAAGGTAACTACCAAATTATAGTAAAAGACTGTTCATTGAATGAAAATTATCCAGTAGTAGCTGTTGTATTTATAAATAAAGATAATCAGAACTACTTTATCAAATTCGGCTCTCATCCAGTATTTGAAATTTCACTAGAAAGAACTTTAACTGAGCTTTTACAAGGGCAAGATATAAGTAATATGATAGGACTTAAAGAGTATTCATACAACAGCACCATATCCGATGAATATCAGAATTTACTTGGAATACTAACCAATGGATCTGGATATTATCCAAATGAATTTTTTGATTCAAATCCAGATTATGATTTTAATGAATTTAAAGATATTTCAACTTTAAATAACAAAGAAATTCTAAATCATACTATAAAACTATTAAACAATAAAGGATTTGATATATTCGTTAGAGACTGCTCTTTTTTAAATTTTCCTTCTTATCACGTTATAGTTCCAGGCCTTAGTGAAGTAGATAAATTCGATGATATAGATTCACTAAATACCTATATAAAATATATTCAAATAAAAAAACATATAAGGAATTTAGGTAATATATCGAATCAGGAAATTTCAAATTTAATAGATTTAATACATGAAGTTGAATACAATCCAAATTTATCTATAACACAGCTATTAAATTTAAATACTGATAACAATACACCTTGGTATTATTCAAACATGAATTTATTTTTAAGTGCATTAAATTATTATCAAAAAAACTTTGATAAATCCTATAGACATTTCAATAAATATTTGAATTCTTTAAATTTAAAATATCATAATAAAAATACTATAAATCACTATAAATGTGTTAAAGATTATATATCTATGCGAGCTGATAATATAGATGATGAACATATAGAACAAAACTTAAATCTATTCTATAATAAAAATTTAGTAAACAGTGTTATGAATGAATTTAGGTATCCAGAAAATATATTGAATTCAACCTATATAGATGAATATAAATATAGAAATAAAAAAACATATGCCAATACATATGATAATATATATAAAACATTAAAAGACAGATATATATTATCCAATATAAATCAAAAGAGCTTATCTTTAGATTAATCTAAAGATAAGCTCTTTATTTATACGACTTCTACACTCTTAATTTCTGCAACTATATTTTTTTGAACATTTTCTATATTTTCTAAAATCTCATCTTCATCTATATTATCTACTATTTTTTTAAAGTGAGAATTTTTAATCTTTCTACTTAATCCTATGTATTCAAGTTTATTTTCATCTATATCTTCTAAAATAGTAATAATTTCGTTATTCACATACTCATTTATAGCGTCTTCATTATTTACTAACTCATTTAAAATCAATTCATCTTCATTAATATTAACTTCCATGTTGATAGTTACCTTAATCTGTCTTATCATATATAATTCCTCCATTAATTAATTTTATGTAAAAAAAATAACAAGATAATTATATACTATTAATCTATGAATTAGGGCCAAAATTAACATGTAATTTATACCATTAATTTAATTTATTAACAACTATATATTATTGAATTTTCTGTTACTTTTAACCCTTATATATTCTCCTATATTAGTTATACAAAATATAGTACTTATCATAAAAACTCCTGGAAACAATGCAATCCACCATTTATTTAAAAGTATACTCTCTCTAGCATCCATAAGCATAGAACCCCAAGATGGTACATCTATAGGAAGTCCTAACCCTAAGAAGCTTAATGTAGTCTCTGCCATAATTGCATTAGCTGAATTTATTGCTGACATATATATTATGCTAACCATATAATTAGGTATCAAATGCTTTTTAATTATATATATAAAATCCGCCCCCATAATCTTAGATGCTAAAACAAACTCTCTTTGCTTTAATTCAAGCACTTCACTTCTTACTATTTTAGCTATATTCATCCAACTAGTTATACTTATTACGAATATAATACTACTAACCTTATTGCTTTGAAGTATAGACTGAATAAGTGTCATTATAAGTAAAGATGGAATGCTAATCATTATATCTATAAATCTCATCATAATATCATCTATAACCCCATCACAATAACCACTTATACTTCCATATATGGCTCCTATCACAGTAGATATAACCATAGATAATACCCCTATGATAATAGATATTCTTCCTCCATACAATACTCTTGATAATATATCTCTGCCTAGATGATCTGTTCCAAATATATACTCTTTACACGGTGATACGAACACATCAGATAACTTCATATTAGTTGGATCTGAACTAGTAATTAAAGGTGCTAGCATGCATAGTGATACTATTATAAACAATACAAGAGGTGAAATAAATATATCTCCTTTAAATCTTAAATTTTTAAAAGAAAATTTCTTTTTTTCAATATTATTAGTTTCTCTTAAAACTCCGATAGGGGTAAAATCCATTTTAATTCATTCCTCTCTCTTTTAATCTTGGATCTATTAAGCTACTTAATATATCAGATACTACGCTTACTAATACGACTATAATACCCGTTAACATAACTCCTCCCATTAAAAGAGGATAGTCATGATACTTAGCTGATTCAAATATCAGCTGTCCAAGACCCGGATATGAAAATATGTACTCTACAACAAATCCTCCTGCTATCAAGTGGCTAAAAGATAGAGACATCAGTATTATAATAGAAGGCATTATCTTTTTAAGTGGATGCCTAACTATTATTTGAAACCTAGAAAGTCCCTTAGCTCTAGCAAGAAGTATATAATCTTCTTTAAGTTCCTCTAAAACTTTATTTCTTACAAAATTCGAATAATATCCCAAATGTCCAAACACTATAACTGTAAGTGGTAATATAAGATGATTTATTCTATTTAAAATATTATTTTCTTTTCCTATATCATAAACACCAGATGATGGCAGCATCCTGAGGTTTACACTAAATACTAGTATTAATATTAAACTAATCCAAAATCCAGGTATACAATAAAGAAATGTAGTACACCTTGTAATAATCCTATCTATTAATTTCCCTTCATTTAATGCTGTTAGAAGCCCCAATATTATAGATAATATAAATGTCAGGGTAATGCAAAGACCTATTAACAAAACCGTATTTGGTAAATTATTTTTTATAATATTTTGAACTGGCATTTTGTACTTATATGAATATCCTAAATCACCTTTTATAGAATTTTTAACCCACATTCCATACTGATAAATTAACGGCTTATTAAGTCCCAAATCATCAATAGCTTTTTCTCTTAATTCGTTAGAAATTTTTTCAACTCCAGATCCATATACTGATACAAGAGGATCTCCTGGAGCTAAATGAGAAATCATAAATACCCCAAATGATAATATCATTATAGTTAATATAGCTTGTTTGATTTTTTTCAATATGAACTTCATCATTTGAGATATCAACTCCTTTTCAACATATAAAAAAAGCCATGAAAGCAAAATCCTTACAGGATTTCTTGCCTTCATGGCTTATATTCATCAAAAGATAATCTTCATGATTAACACTTCAATTATCTTCATAATAGCATAAATACCATAGAATGTAAATATATTTACTTAATATCCCACTCTTCTATATTCCATAAAAAGCCTATTCCGTGATGCCCAAGAACAGTACTTTCAATACCAACTATGTTATCCTTAGATCCATAAATAGCATCTATATAAGCTAAGAATGTAAATGGCGGATCAAGTGCTAATTCTTTTTGGAACTCCATATAATAAGGTTTTCTATCTTCTTCTTTAAAAGTAGTTCTTCCCTTAGTTATAAGTTCATCTACTTTTTGATTTGAATATGCATTCAAGTTCATTCCTGATTCTATTTGAGATGAGTGGAACACCTTATAAGTATGATCATCTGGATCATAAGGGCTTCCCCATCCTATTAAAAATGCCTCTAAATTTCCCCAGTCTATCTCTGATTGTATATCCACACTTGCATTTACTCCTATTTTTTCAAACTGATGGCTTACTACGTTTGACATATTCACTCTTACTGGGTCTCCTTCAAAGCAAGTTAATTTAAAAGATAATTTTTTACCGTTTTTTTCAAAAATATTATCCTTATTTAATTTCCAACCATCTTGGACTAATATTTCTTTCGCTTTTTGAGGGTTATACTCATACTTTTCTACGTCTTCGTTATTGTATGAACTCATTTGTAAAGGTCCATAAGCTACTTTTCCCATTCCATCAAGTACACTATCTACTATCTCTTGTCTATTAACAGCATAGTTTAACGCCTTTATAACTTCTTTATCCTTAAATAAATCATTATTAAAGTTATACATTACCCCTCTGTAGTCAGCAGTCTTTTCTCTATATATTTTGATACCTTCAACACCTTCAAAAACTTCTGTATCCTTTGGTTCAAGTTGAGCTAAATCAATTTCTCCTGATTTTAACTGCATAGCTCTAACTTTTTCATCTTTTATAATCTTAAATATAACTTTATCAATCTTAGGAATAGTATTGTAATAATCTTTATTTGATGATAGCTGTATGTATTGTCCAGACTCCCATTTGTCGAACTTATAAGGTCCTGTTCCAACTGGATTTTGATTAAACTTATCATTATTTAAATCCTTACCCTCTAACAAGTGCTTAGGAAGCATTCCAACAGATAAATAATCAAGTATAGCAACACACGGAGCATTTAAATGTAACTTAACATTGTACTTGTCTACAACCTCAACACTGTCTATCTCTTCATAATTTGATGCTATCTCAGACGCATTATCAGGATTTTTTATACTATCTATTGTAAATTTAACATCATCTGCTGTAAATTCTTTGCCATCATGCCACTTTACTCCTTCATTAAGTACAAATTCATATGTATTAGTGCTCTCATCAAAACTCCACTCTTTAGCTAAATCAGGTATAACCTTTCCATCCTTATCATGCTTAGTAAGTCCTGTGAATATAACTTTATGTATCTCTGCATGCTCATCAAGTGCTGGATTTATTCTTCCAGTCTCACTTACATTACCCGTACCATAAGTTAATACCTTCTCTGCTTGTCCATCATTATTTGATTGTTCTTCAGTAGTAGAACTGCATCCACTCAACATTACAACAACCATAGCAAAACTTAAAAATAAACTCAAAATTTTTCTTTTCATTTTTATCCCCCTTTATTTTTATTAAAACAAAAAACCATGAGTGCATAGGCCCATAATCTTGTGGGCTTTATTACCTTCATGGTTAATATATTCATATATTCATTTGACATAATTTTATCATAATTATCAAAATATGTAAACATCATTTTTTTCATTCCATATCACATATTATCTCTTTGGGAATATTATAACCTTGAAGATAACAACATTAATATTAAAGGATGTGATTAAAATAACTGAATCATTTTTAATAGCTATAGCAATATGTATAGATGCTTTTGCCATAGGGTTATCCTACGGAATGAAAAACATAAAATTCCCCAAAATTTCCTTAATAATAATTAGTTTTATTTCCGTATGTGTTCTTATATTCTCAATGGTTATAGGAAATTTACTAGAAACATTATTACCTAATAACCTCACAACTATTCTAAGTTTCATAATATTAGTTGGCTTAGGCTTTTCTTTAATAATAGAAGGTTATATAAAACATTTATTTATTCAAAAAAAAGAGAATAATGATAAAAATCTAGTTAATATAAAATTGTCAAAGTTAGAAATCACAGTAAATATTGAACTTGATAACGAACTAGATAATGAAGATATTACAGAAAATATAAATTTCAAAGAATCTATATGCCTAGGTATCGCACTTTCGCTGGACTCACTTGGAGTAGGTTTTGGCAGTGCTCTAGCAAATGTTAATTATTTGCAAGTTATTACCTTTGTCTTTATCCTTAATTTATTATCAATTCCACTAGGTACAACTATAGGTAAGAAATTTAAATTATATGTCAAAAATATGAAAACATTTTGGCTAGCAGGAGGCATATTAATTATACTAGGAATATTAAAATTGACATAAATCGCTTAGATAAGCGCTTTATGTCAATTTTTATATTTATCCGAAAGCTAAGAGTTCTAAGACTCCACCCTCTTAAGGCTAGAGATAAGAACTCTACAGCTTCTGGATAAGTTTCACTTGATAAAATTAATACAAATATAATATTTTTTATTGATAAATTAAATTATTAGATAATATATATAGTGTATATAAGATTATATAAAGGAGGTTGACTAATGCCGTTTATTATCTTGATTTTAAGCTTCATTATTATAATTAAATCTGCAGATTTATTTATTGATGCCGCATCTGATTTAGGTTATTATTTAGGTATTTCACCTTTAATAGTAGGGTTAACAGTGGTAGCCTTTGGAACCAGTGCTCCTGAAGCTTCCGTTAATATTATTGCTTCCTTACAAAATAAAGGTGATATTTCGATTGGTAATATTGTTGGTAGCAATATTATTAATATCGGAATTGTAATAGGAATAACAGCACTAATCTTTACAATTAAAGCCGAATGGTCGGCTATACGAATTGACATTCCCTTCGCTTTTCTTAGTAGCATAATTTTTGTGTTTCTTGCACTTGATGGTTTATCAAATAAAGATGGTTTCATTCTTGCAATACTTTTCTTCATATATTTAAACTACTTATGGTTAACAAGTAAATCTAGCTATAAGAAAAACGTAGATACAAAAAAGCAAGATATAAATCTAAGAAACATAATATTTTATTTATTAGTAGGAATAGTAGGTATTGCCTTTGCTGGACATTTAATTGTAGAGGCTAGTGTGAAAATAGCAATACTATTCGGTTTTAGTGAAGCTTTTATTGGACTAACAGCCATTTCATTTGGTACATCTTTGCCAGAATTAGTTACATGTCTTATGGCTTGTTATAAAAAAAATGCTAGCATCGCAATTGGTAATATGATTGGTAGCAATATATTCAATATACTATTAGTTCTATCAATTTCATCGATTATTTCACCTATTCCTTTTAATCCTCAACTTACAATCGATTTAGTTTTCATGACGATTTTAACTCTTTTTCTATTCATATTCGCTTATACTAACAAAAAAATTTCTCGTATAGAAGGCTTTCTTTTAGTAATATCCTATTTTATATATTTTTCTTTCATATACATACGTAGATAGTAATGTTAATGACATTCACCATATAAAATATCTATATTAAGTACATTAAAAAATAATGTTTACCCTTAAAGTTTGTCTGTATGGTAATTATTGTATTAATCTGTTTATTAGAATAAATAAACTGAAAATACTAATACTATCGTTAGACTAATTTAAAGGAGGTTTTAATATGCAAAATAATATAAATTCTAGTATTGGATGTACTGTAGATGAATGTAAGTATCATGCTAAAACAGTTCAAAAGTGCAGTCTTGATGAAATTCAAGTAGTTAAGCATACAACTAATGCTACATCTAAAGAAGCTACTGATTGTGGAAGTTTTGAAAGAGAGCATTAAATTTAAACATTGACTATAAAATATAACTTTTCACTAAAAACAAGGTAAAAATAGCATATAAAGATGAGCTACATTATGGATGTCAATTCCAAAATGTAGCTCTATTTATTTTTTAAACAATAAAATAAATTTGAAATAAAATTAATTTTCCTTACATATTCTAATAAAAAGCGCAAAGGTGGTTATGAATGTGTTTTTTATTAATAATCTAATATATACATTTTTAATTGCATTAGGGGTAGTAATTGGTGCTAGCTTTTTTGCTGGAATTGGAGCTTTGATTAATAACCATCCTCCACTTAAAACTATGATTGATATATCGAGTTCAATTAAAGTTTGGGCAGTAGCTGTTAGCCTTGGAGGAACCTTCTCATCATTTGAAATTATCGAACAAGGCATATTCAAAGGAGAAATCAAATCCGTAATAAAACAAGTAGCTTATATTATCTCTGCCCTTACTGGTGCAAATCTCGGATATTTAATAATTAAGTTATTATGGAAGAGTGGAAAACTATGGAGATAATAAAACTAAAATATTTTATTTCAATAATATCAGGAATAATAATTGGATTAATATTAGGATCATCTATTATTATTGCGTTAGTTAGTTATAGAGTTGACAGCTACTACGAAGAAATACAAAAGCTTAACATTTCAATAGAAGAAAGAGATGAACGGTTAGAAAAACTTGAACAATCTTTAAATAATAAGAAATTAATACTTAAAGACATCGAGATTATATTAGCACACGAAGAGGATGAAATAGATAAAATTACTATTGAGAAGTATGCTAAAGAGAAATATATTAAATTGTTAGGCCGTGAAGTAGAAACTATTGACGTTGATATAATAGAAGAAATTATTGATAAGAGAATTTTCAAATTAAAAAACAAGGAGTATCAACTTGAAGTAACTAAAATCGTTTTGACAGATGTATTAAAAATTTGGATACAAACTAGACCAATAAATTGATTTAATTTTTTATTAAAATAACCTTCTAAATGTGAACTATAAGTAATTTTCATTGTATCCACATTAGAAGGTTACTTTAATGCTTTATATTATTTTTATAAATCTACGAAAGTTCTTTTCCTAATTTATCAGCTACTAATATAGCTGCATAAACATCATCAGCTGTCACCTGAAACGGCATATTATGAATTGTTTCTCCTTCAGCCACTGCTAATTCTGCTACTTGGAGCAATTTTTCTTTTGTTACATTGTGTGCATTTATATTTTCTAGTGTTACAGGAAGACCTACATTATTGCAAAACTCTATCACTTCTTTAATCTCCTCCATAGGAGCATTCTCTAATACTAATTGAGCCAATGTTCCAAAAGCCACCTTTTCGCCATGAGAGAAATGATGACATTCTTCAAGTGCTGTTAAACCATTGTGAATTGAATGTGCAGCAGCCAATCCTCCACTTTCGGCTCCAACTCCACTTAAATAAGTATTTGCTTCAATAATTTTTTCTACTGATTCATTAGATACCTTATTTTCTACAGCTAGTTTTGCTTTTACTCCATTAGCAAGTAAAGTTTTATAGCATAGTTCAGATAAAGCGAAAGCTGCTTCTGTTACATGAGCACCTAGTAACGATAGTTCATTTGAACGTTTGCAAGCACGAGCTTCAAAATATGTTGCTAATGCATCTCCCATTCCTGAAACTAATAATCGTGCTGGCGCTCCTGCAATTATTTTTGTATCCATAAGTACTACCGCTGGATTAGTTGGTAAAAATAAATACTCATCAAATACTCCTTCTTCTGTATAAATTACTGTAAGAGCGGTACACGGTGCATCAGTAGATGCAATAGTTGGAACAACCATCACTGGATATTCAGTATAAAAAGCAATTGCTTTTGCTGTATCGAGCGTTTTTCCGCCACCAATACCAACAATCATATCACAACCTTTTTCTTTAACAATGGCTTTTAAACGATTTATTTCTACTTTTGAGCATTCACCATTAAACACTTCTATAACATACTCTCTATTATTTGAAGAATAACTTTCATCAACAGTATTTTTTGTTAATTCCATAACAAATGTGTCTGCAATAATAAACGGTTTTTTGGCAAAATTCTTTGTGTAATTCTCAATACGTGATAATTCACCATAACCTTGAACATATTTACTTGGACTATTAATAATTTTAGTTGACATTTCTTCCACTCCTATCATTTTATACATTTCTTATAACTATTAACTAGCAATACCTATGCCAACTTTAAAGAAATCATAATATATCAATTATTCATTAAATAATATATACTATTATTTAAACTTATTTCAAAATAACTAGTTTTATAAAAAACATATTATATTATTTGTTTTTCAACGAATCACTAGTTGTAATTAATATTTTTAATAGACTAAATAATTAAATATTTTAAAAAATAAAATTAGTTTATTCGATAAAAACATTTATTTCATCCTATATTAAAAGTCTAATATTAGTATAAAATCTCGGTTTAGGAAAAATCACGTCTCAAAATGGGATATCTTATATTTTTTTCCCATTTTGGGATAAATCAATATTGTATTCTTTTATTTTTCTATACATGGATGATTTCCCAATATTAATAAGTATGCTTGCTTTAATAACATTTCCATTACAACGCTTTAATGCTTCAATAATCAATTCTTTTTCCATTTGTTTTAAAGTTTTTATTTCTAAATCACCTTTGCATTTTGTTGTAAAATAAGTATCATTATTAATAGTATTTGACATGTATTCTGGCAATAATGAAGAATCGATACATTCACTATCAGATATATAATAAGCTCTTTGTATTACATTTTGTAATTCTCTTAAATTTCCATTCCAAACATATTTTTTAATATTAGCTAAAAAAGCTCTATCAAAATACTTATTTTGTCTGCAATTATTCTCATTTAATTTATTTAAAAAATAATGTGAGCAATGTATAATATCTTCAGGACGTTCTCTTAATGACGGAATATGTATTTTTAAAACATTTAATCTATAAAATAAATCACCTCTAAAATTTTTTTTCTGTACCTCATCATATAAATTTCTATTGGTAGCTGCTACAATTCGTACATCTAATTTCCTCTCATAAGTACCACCAATCCTTGTCACTACATAATTATCTAAAACACGGAGTAATTTTGCTTGTATTTCTAATGGCAACTCACCAATTTCATCTAAAAATATAGTTCCTTTATTAGCTAATTCAAACTTACCAGGTTTTCCTTCTTTAGACGCCCCTGTAAATGAACCTTTTTCATATCCGAAAAACTCACTCTCAACCAATTCTTTAGGGAGTGCAGCACAATTGATTGCAACAAAAGGTCCACTACTTCTAGGACTGCTACTATGAATAGAGTGAGCAAATAACTCTTTTCCTGTACCACTCTCTCCTTGAATTAAAACTGGACAATCATTTTGAGCCATTTTTTTTGCAGTCTCAATCAATGAAATTAATTTAGGATTTATCGTTACTATATTATCGAAATTATAACTAGAAGAATTACCAACTACTTTATTGACAACAGCTCTAACTATATCAAGTTTTTTTAATGAGATAACAACACCAAAATACGTATTTTTTTCAATTGCTGGTGAAATAGTAAGACTACATTCGATTATTTTTTTTCCTACATATAAAGTTATCTCACTATATTTTATAGTACTGTTCATGTTAAAAATATCATTATCCTTTAATATATCCTTTAATAAATAGTTAACATCAATAGTATTCATTTGCTCTTTAGATACTTTTAAAATTTCGCATATCTTTGTATTGAAATTTTTTATCTTATAATTAGTTCCTAGTATCAAAATTCCATCTTCAATGGAATCAAATGATACGTCAATCCATTTTCTATGTTCAATTATTGAAAGTTGATTTTGAATTGCATTTGCAGCTGCAACTACTATTCCTAGTGTATGAGGATGAAAATCATAAAAATCTCCAGATAAATCAATAATTCCTATAAGTTTTCCTTCATTATTATGAATTGGAGCTGCCGAACAAGTCCAACCATGTTGATCCTTACAATAATGTTCAGCACCTAAAGTTTGAATCGGCTTGTCCAAATTTAAGCATGTTCCAATAGCATTTGTTCCAACATTTTGTTCAGTCCATTGGCAACCCTTTATAAAATTTAATTCATCTCTTTTCCCCATTGCTAATTTATTCCATATAGTCTCAATTATAACTCCATTTTCATCACATAATATAATAGCATAGTTAGAATCTTTTACAATATTATGCAAATCCATCATAATAGGTTTTGAGACCTCAATTAGTTGTCTATTTTTCTTTAAAATATTCTCAAATTCTTCTTTAGGAATTAATTTTCCACATCCTTTATTATAGTCCACCTTATATTTTTTGCACCTTTTCCATGAATCTAATATTTCAGTTCTTATATGAAATGAATTTTCTCTTTCTTCAATAAAATTTTCCCAAGCTAATCTAGTTTCTTCAATTCTTCCTGTCATATTAACTCCTCTACAAAAAATATTTTAATATTAATAATATTTATAGGTACTTAATATTAATAATACCATACTTATCAAGAGTGTAATAAATACACAAATTATTCAAATCTTAATCTATTTTATAAATATACCCAATATAAAAAAAAGCTAGCATAAAAATGCTAGCTTTTTTTTATTATTAAATACTTTCTTTAACTGCTTTAACTATATCATTAGCTGTTAAACCATACTTTTCTAATAAATCATTAGGAGTTCCTGACTCCCCAAAAGTATCCTTAACTCCAACTTTCTTAACTTTCACTGGACAATTCTCAGTTACAACTTCACTAACTGCAGACCCTAGCCCACCTATTACACTGTGCTCTTCTGCTGTTATTATAGCTTTTGTTTCTTTAGCAGCTTTTATTATTATATCAGTGTCTATAGGCTTTATAGTAGGCATATTTATAACTCTTAAAGATATACCTTCTTCTTTTAACATATCATGAGCCTTCATAGCTTCATTTACCATTATTCCACAAGCGATTACAGTAGCATCTGTTCCTTCTAGAACTTCAACTCCCTTACCGATTTCGAATTTATAGTTTTCATCAAATATAGTAGGTACTGCTGATCTACCTAATCTTACATAAACTGGTCCATTATATTTAGCTACTTCAAATATAATTTGTTCTGTTTCTACTCCATCAGCTGGAACTATTACTGTCATATTAGGAATAGATCTCATTATAGCCATATCCTCTACTGATTGGTGAGATGCTCCATCTTCTCCAACTGTAAGACCTGCATGAGTTGCACATACTTTTACATTTAATTTAGGATAACAAACGGAGTTTCTTATTACCTCAAAAGCTCTACCAGCTGCAAACATTGCAAAAGTACTTGCAAAAGGAATTTTCCCAGCAGTTGACATTCCAGCTGCTGCTCCAATTAAGTTTTGCTCTGCTATTCCCATATTGAAAAATCTATCTGGGAAATTCTTTTGGAAATCCGCTGTTTTTGTAGATTTTGAAAGATCTGCATCAAATACTACTACATTTTCGTTCATTTGTCCAAGTTTAACAAGGGCATTACCATAAGCTTCTCTTGTTGCTATTTTTTTCATTACTTAACACCTCCTAATTCTTTTAAAGCTACTTCAAGATCTTCATCGCTAGGAGCTGTTCCATGCCATCCAGCTTGATTTTCCATGAATGAAACGCCTTTACCTTTAACAGTTTTAGCTATTACTATAGTAGGTTTTCCTACTGTTTCTCTAGCTGAATCAAGCGATGCAAATATTTGATCAAAATCATGTCCATCTATTTCTATTACATTCCATCCAAAAGCTTTGAATTTATCAACAACTGGATAGATATTCATTACATCTTCATTTTTACCATCAATTTGAAGTCCATTAAAATCTAAGAAAGTAACTAAGTTATCTAATTTATAGTGAGCAGCACTCATAGCAGCTTCCCATACTAAACCTTCTTGAATCTCTCCATCTCCAAGTATAGTATATACTCTCCAAGGAGCATTATCCATCTTAGATGCCATAGCCATACCACAAGCAGCAGAGAATCCTTGTCCTAAAGATCCTGTCGACATCTCAACCCCAGGAGTTCCTTTCATGTCAGGATGTCCTTGGAGCATAGAATTTATCTTTCTTAACTTCATTAACTCTTTCTTTTCAAAATATCCTTTTTCAGCAAGAGCACTATATAAAACAGGAGCAGCATGTCCTTTTGATAATACAAATCTATCTCTATCTTCCTTCTTAGGATTTTGAGAATCTATATTCATCTCGTCAAAATATAAAGCTGTAACTATTTCAACACAAGATAAAGAACCTCCTGGATGACCTGATTTTGATTCATTAATCATTTGAACTATATTCTTTCTTACACTAGTAGCAATTTGTTTTAATTCATTATGATCTCTCATTTATTACCCTCCTTTTTATATTTTAACTAATAATATATATTTTAAAAATTTAACTAACTTTATGTTCTTATAGGTTTAAAACCTTCACCTAAAACTTCATGTACATTTGCAACCATTATAAATGCATTTTCATCTACATCTTTTACTATATCTTTTAATTTTACCTCTTGAGTTCTATCAACTACTACCAGCAATACATTTTTATCTTTCTTTGTGTACATTCCTTTCCCATTTAAAGAAGTAACTCCCCTTCCTAGGTTTTGCATTATTTCACCACTTATTTCATCTGGTTTTGATGATATTACAAAGAAAGCTTTAGAATAACCCATACCTTCGATTATAAAATCTGCCATTTTAACAAGTATGTAAAGAGCAATTATAGAGTATAGAGATGTTTCGACATTTCTGTTTACAAAGCCGGCAAGTGCTACTATACATAGGTCTATACACATCATCAGCTTTGGTGTACTTATATTAGGAAAGTATTTATTTAGTATTGCCCCTGCTAAATCTGTTCCACCTGTAGTTCCTCCTGATTTAAAGACAAGACCTATTCCAACACCTGCAATAAGACCTCCGTATATAGTCGATAGTAACATATCATTAGTAGGTATATATCCATGAGAGGTTTTTGCAATGACTTCTATAAAAAATGATAATGCCAATGTAGCATATCCTGTTTTTGCTCCGAAAGCTTTTCCAAGAATTATAACTCCAGCTATAAAAAGTGGTATATTTATAACTAGATTTGTTACCGAAATAGATATGCCTGTAATTTTTTTAATAACTATAGCAAGACCTGTGACTCCACCAGGTGCTATTGTATGTGGAGCTAAAAACATAACTATTGCTAATCCCATTAAAGCACATCCAATAGTTATAAGTATATATTCGATTAATATAGTACTCCAGTGCTTTTTTTTCATATTCCACTGCCCCTTTGTCTATTTTTTGATCATCACTTGTACAATGAATTTTGGGAGTAACATCATCCTTTTATATCTCCATGGCTCTTTTACAAGCCTATACAACCATTCAAGTCCAAACTTTTGATAAACCTCTGGTGCTCTTTTGACTTCTCCCGCATATACATCAACGCTTCCTCCAACACCCATAAAAACAGATGTATTTACCTCATCCTTATACTTTTGAATCCATAATTCTTGTTTTGGAGCCCCAAACGCAACAAATAATATATCAGGTTTTAATTCATTTATTTTTCTTATAACTTCTTTTTCCTCATCATGACCTTCATGTCCTATATGATGACCTTTGAAGTAGCCATGGTGAGCTCCTGAATTCTTTATATTTGGGTATTTTCCAACTATATTCTCAACTGCTCTATCAGCAACTCCAGGCTTTCCACCTAATATAAATATAGACTTATTGTTTTCATTACAGTAATTAAGTATATTCTCCATAAGATCAATTCCTGTAACTCTTTCCTTTAAAGGATTTTTTATTATTTTAGAAGCAATTACAAGTCCTATTCCGTCTGGTATAACAAGATCTGCCTCTTTTATTATATTTAAAAATTGTTCATCATCCTTAGCCATCATAACTATTTCACTATTTGGTGTTACTATAATGTTTTTTTTGTTATTACCAAAAAATGTACTCGATGCATTTAACGCTTCATTCATATCTACTTTATGTACTGGAACTCCTAATATATTAATTCTTTCCAAAGTATTCACCTCTATTTTCAATCAAATCCATCAATACCTTATTGTGGATATCAGTTATTTCTCTGAATTCATCTTTTTTTCTAGATATTAATTTTCTCTCATCATCTATATTCTCTATTAAATATTTTACATCATTCATTATATCATTAAAATTTATATTTAAAATAGATATCACATCATTTTTTTCAATAAAATTTAAAAAATTATTTATTTTTGGATCATAAGAAAGCCCTACAACAGGTACCTCCATTAAAACCGAAAATATAAGTGCGTGCAACCTCATTCCTATTAAAAAATCCAAGTTTCCAACCAAAGATATATACTCATCTACATAAAGATATTTATCTAATACGAATACATTTTTTCTATATTTTTTATCTATACTCTTATAAATATCTTTTATTATACTAGAATCTGCATAAAAATGAAAAGGTATAAATAGAACTTGATAATCATATTCTTCAACTAAACTTTCACACACCTTAGAAATTTCTGCTACTATTTGCTTGTTATTCTTCCACGGCCTTATAGAAAATCCTACTATTTTCTTATCAAAGTCTATATTTATATCTCTTAATATTTGTTTCCCAATCTCAATATCTGGTTTTTTAATTCCAAATACAGTATCCATTGTAACTAATATATCCTTCTCTATTCCCATATCTAAAAGCTCTTGTTTAGAATTTTCATCTCTTACATTTATAAAGTCAACTTTATTTAAAACCCTTTTTAAAATATTTCGATTGTACTTCTTATTAACAGGGCCTATCCCTTGAGAATATATCATAACCTTTTTATTTAAAATCTTTGCTATATGTATTATAGCTATATAATAAAGAATAGATCTCTTTGAAGTCACGTCTTGAAGAAGGGATCCTCCTCCACTAACTAATAAGTCACAGTCTTTGATTTCTTTTATTATACTAAAAAGATTCATTCTCTTTATAGACTTTACATTATGCTTTTTTGAAGTGAATTCAGGATACTGAGATAAGACAACTATCTCAGTATCCTGACTAAAACCTTTTATTCCATCTATTATTCCTTTAAGTATAGCTTCATCTCCGATATTATTGAATCCATAATATCCAGATATAACAACTTTAGGCATTTATTTTTCTCCCTTCAATCTTTCTCCATATAAAATCGATTAAAAGAGTAACTATACCTCCTATAATAATTCCAAATACTATCTCATAATTAGTTCTAATATAAGATAGATAAAGAGGTGCTCTTATATGAGAGAAAGTGTTGACTATATTTCCTTGACCAATTACAACTAGTAAAGATAATGGGAATATAGGCCACTTTTGTCCTTTAAACGCTAGATACATCATCAAAATAAATGCAGGATTAGCCATTAAGAATGACTTGTTTCTAGGTCTTGCAGTGAGTACTAACTCTAACATATTTCTAAACAATAATTCTATACTCGAAGGTTTTATATTAGTTTCATGTCCAGTCCTAGCTATAAATACAATACCTATAACCAAGAACACACCTAAAACTATAGCATGTCCTATTTTTATATCTTCCTTAAAAAGTTTTATTATCTCTTTAAAACATATTCCATTTCTTTCTTTTTCTCGTTTATATCCAAATATAGATAAATAAAGCAATACAGTAAGCATTATAGGAGAAAGTTGGGATACTTTAACTCCTCTGAATATATCCATTTCAAGTAAGAACTTACTATCAAGTAAAAGAGATGTTTCAAATAATACCCCTATTAAAGATATCATACAAGCTATTATCAATGTTATTATTCCTTTTACTAGTATATTAAATGCATTCATATTATTTTTAGTTTTTAAAGCAGCTCTAACAACATATAGTATAAAAGCCATACTTATAGAAGGCATTGCAATAGTTGCAAGTAGTGCAAACATCTTGTCTAGTAAATCAGCTTTAACACCTAACCAATATAAAGCTGCAGTCCCTGCTGATGATAATCCAAATAATATATTCATATACTTAGGATTTATATTTACTAGATTGTCTATTAATATTAAAAATGCAGCTATTATACCTATAGCTATAGGTATATGCATCAATCTATTTGGATGAACTTCTCTCATAGAATTAACCTTGCCAATTTTCATATTATGACCCTTTTGTATTCTATTATCAAATTCTTCAAATCTTTGCTTATATATGCTCATATCCGTTACATATTTTCCTTGTTTATCTATAAACGGTTTAAAGTATATAATTCTTACATTTCTCTCTGTTACAGCTCTATACATAGAATTTATTATCTCTTGTCCTTGATGATGATAAGGTATCTCATAATCATATCGTTCCTGAAGCCAATCCCATACATTAAAAACTCTTGTAGCATAATATCCACTGTCCTCAACTAATTTATTAAGACCTTTTTGATCTATATTTTCTCTTTGAACATTGGTTTCAATCATACCTACTACCATATTTCTACTTTTAAGCTCTTTTTGTAGGTAGTCAGTATCAGAATCAAAACCTAAAACTTCTCCACCAGCAAATATTATAGAACTTGGATTAATACCCTGCTCATCTAAAAATTCAAAATAATACTTTATACTTTTTTCATCCTCATACTCAGATAAATATATAGGTCTTGGAAGAACCTCAAGTCCACTAGACTTTATTATATCTATATCCTCTTGTAGGAAACCAATTCCTAAAAACTCAAGCTTAGATCCTTCTAAAACCTTGCTCATTCCTACATAATCTCCATTAACATCATAAAGCTTAGTTTCATCATATATATAGTCTTTACTTTCACCTTTAACTCTTATAGTATTAGAGTCTATAGCCTCTACTCTATCTTGTCCTATTTTTCTTTTAAACCCTTCTAGTATAAAACTGTATATACCCTCATCTGCACTTACTATTAAGTCATATCCATCTATACTAGTTTTTATTTTATATTCTTTTCTATTCTTTAATGTGTTTATAGTAGCTTCATTTATAGCAACCGAGCTTACTTTCATATCCTTAAATTCATTTAAGAAATATTTTAAATCCTCATCACTTCCTTCTTTCATTTTGAGTAATTGATCATAATCAAGAACAATCTCAACATTTTTATATTCACTTTCAATACCATTTCTTTCAAATACTAATACACTAGAAAATAATATACCTATGATTAGAAATATACTAAACAGTCTATTTACCTTCAAATTTATCCCTCCTTCATTTTTCACAAGAAAATAAGGGGTACTAATCCCCCTTTAGATTATTTCACCTCATATTCTCCTTTTACCATGAATATGCAGTTTGTTTTTGCTTTAATACCTCTTCCATCTGATCTTGGCACCATTAAAAGATGATTTGCCGGAGCATCATATCCTTTTCTTAAATCTATACCTTGAGTTAAATCAGCTATTCCTCCAAATTCTGAATCTATTATAGATCCTTTACCTCCTCTTAATATAATCTCACTTCCTGATTGTAATATTATACTTTGTCCCGATTTAACCTCTACTATCTCTAACTCATTAGTGGAATTAATGGGTGTTACATTTCCTTGATTACCTGTATTTATTTTTCCAATAACCTGATTCACATTTTTTGCAAGCTCATCTATTTTCATATCAACATAAGATTTGGTTACAACCGGATCCATATTAGATCCTGCTTCATAACCAGAGGCCTTAACTATATATGTAGATGTTACAATAACAGAACATGATAAAACAGCTATTACAATTTTATTTTTAATCAAATCCTTAAGCATAAATTTAGTCCCCCAATCGAATTATCATCTAATATCCATTATTACAAAATTAACAAAATAAATCAATAAAAATTCGCTTCATGCTATAGCATGGCTCATGTCGCCAACGAGTCCTAACGGGCTCCGTTGCTCAAAATAGTTGCTAGTTAAGCCTTTTTACCAATTTTATTCATAGATTTAAAATATTATATTTTCATTATAAATAAAAAAAAAGAGCCGTTATCAGCTCACTAAATATCGAATAATCCCAAACTTATTTGAAGACCCTCATCTACTTTTTTCATCATATCATCATCGAAATTGCCTATTTTTTCTCTTAATCTCTTTTTATCTATGGTCCTTACCTGCTCAAGCAATACCACTGAGTCTCTATTTAGTCCATAATCATTTGAATTTATTTCAATGTGAGTCGGTAGTTTTGCTTTATTAATTTGAGATGTTATAGCTGCAATTATAACTGTTGGGCTGTATTTGTTGCCTATATCGTTTTGAATAATCAATACGGGTCTTACTCCCCCTTGTTCAGACCCTATTACAGGACTTAAGTCCGCGTAAAAGATGTCGCCTCGTTTAATCTCTAAATTATTCACCTTCTGCGATCTTCCCTTCGTACCCCTTTAAAGAAGACATATCCATGCTAAGACCCATTTCTGCTAAAGCTAAGTTTATAACACCCATTTCTCTATAACCTTTTATCATAGACTCTCTGGTTTGAACTTTTCTTTTTTCTCTTAAATAAAGGTTCATAGCTTCTTTTATAAACTCTGATCTGTTTTTATTTTCTACTTTTATTATTTTATCTACTTCTGAAAGTAAGCTATTAGGTAAACTTACAACGATTTTCTTTTTACCCATACAACTAGACACAAAATCGCCTCCCAAAGTTAAATACACCTCTATTTTATCAGATAATCTAGTATGTGTAAAACTCTATTTCCTTCCAAATACACCCTCGGTATCCTTCTTGAAATCATGCATAAGACCTCATAATTTATTGTATTTAAAGAATTAGCTAGCCTCTCTATCTTAATATCTGCATCTTCACCGAATATCTTTACTTCATCACCTATGCTTACATCTAATCCTTCTATTTGAAGCATACATTGATCCATGCATATTCTTCCAACTACAGGTACTATCTTATCTTTTATCTTCATGTTTGCATTTTCATTTAACATTCTTGTGAAACCATCTGCATACCCAATGGGAATGGTAGCTATTTGTGCTAGCCCATCTGTCTTATACTTTTGGCCATAGCTTATTCCTGTATTAGGTCCTACAGTTTTAATATTCGATACAGTTGTCTTTAATGTCATAACAGGCTTTAGATTTATCCTATCCTTCATAATATCATCAGAAGGATAATGTCCATAAAGGATTATCCCACTTCTTACCATATCAAGATGATACTCAGGGCAATCCATTATACCCGCACTATTACATATATGCTTTATTGGGATTTTTATACCTCTATCTTCTAATTTATCTGTAATATATTTAAATTTATCAAATTGCATATTTGTAAAAGTCTTATCCTTTTCATCTGCCATAGCAAAATGACTATATATACCTACAATATCTAAATTAGAATACCTACATATATTCTCAATAGAGTCTATAGATTGATTATTTATTTGAAATCCCAGTCTCGACATTCCAGTATCTAACTTTATATGTACTCTAGCTTTTTTATTCTTTTGTTCACTAACTTTGTTTAAACTTTGGGCTAATTCATTTGAATATATAGTTATATCTATGTTGTTTTGTATTGCCAGATCAAAGCAATTTTCTTGTATAAAACCAAGACATAATATGGGTAATGTTATATCATTATTTCTAAGTTCTATTCCCTCCTCAAGTGTAGCAACAGCTAGATAATCCACGCCTTCATCAACAAGCGTCTTTGCAATTTGTACAGATCCATGTCCATAAGCATTAGCTTTAACAACTCCGCATATTTGGGTGTCTTCTTTGAGTAATTTTTTTATGTTTTTATAATTTTGCTTTAAGTTATCTATATTTATTTCTGCCCAAGTAGCTCTTGTTTTATAACTCAATATTTCTTCCCCCTCCAATTTAATCCCCGTTGTACTTAAACTCCTTATAATTAACAACAAATCTTTTCTTTAAGTTAACATCCATTATCTCTAACTTATTAGGCTTTAATGTTTTTTTATCAACGTAAATTTTTTGCTTATTAAAATAAAAAGAAGAACCAGGTATATTAGTTTCTAGAATTAAGAAATATTTATCGTAACTTATCTTTAAATCTTCATTTTCAAAAATATTTTTTAGAAAATCTCCTACAAATAAATATCTATTTTCTATGCCTCTATTAGTTAATTTTAATTCATCGTTGTATTTTGGATTTTTAATTATAATCTTATCATCATCATAAATAGTTATTTTTCCTTTTATATTGCTAGGATTTAAGGTTTGGAGCTTGTAATAATTTGGGCTTTTAAAATAGTGAATCGCTTCATAATCTTTTATAGATTTATTGCCACATACGCTTATATTTGCTATACATGAATACGAATCTAATTTATTTATCTTCTTTTGAAATTTATAATACACTTCTTCATCTGTGGATTCTTTACATCCTGTAAAACTAGTACTCGCTAGTATAATTACAAGGATAAGCAAAATCCACTTTTTCACAAAATCCCCCCTTATATTTAATTGTACATCGCTTTTATAATGTCATATCTACATATAATCCCCTTAATGTAGTTGTTCTCATCAACAACAGGTACCCTATTTATAGACTTATTTATCATTTGATTCGCAACATAATCAACACTATCATCTTCATTAACAGTCATAACATCCTTTGACATTATATCAGAAGCCTTATATGCTGCTATCTTTCTAATATCATTTTCTACCTCCTTAAAGCTATCAAAGAAAATATATCCTTGAAGTATGTTTATAAAAGATGGTACATTTACATTTTTCTCTTTTTGTATAATATCTGTTTCTGATATTATACCTACTATCTTATTTTCCTCATCTACTACAGGAACACCACCTATTCTATTCTTTAAAAATATCTCAGCTATCTCCTTTATGGTAGCATCTTTATTTACAACCACTACATTACTAGTCATTATATCTTTTGCCGTCATAATTAAACCTCCCTTCTAGTTGTTATAATAGCATTCGCAACTGCATATTCTCTTGAGTGAGATATAGACAATGAAATTTCTTTCATTTCTAACTTTTCTGATAATTCATATAATTTATTATATAATTTTACTACTGGTTTTCCAAGAGAATTCCTTAATATTTCTATATCTTTTAAATTATATCCTCTGATTCCAGTTCCAAATGCTTTGCTTATAGCCTCTTTCGCAGCAAAATTTCCAGCTATAGTTTGAGCTTTGTAATCTTTTTGTTTAAAATACTCTATTTCTTTCTCTGTATAAATTCTTTCTAAAAACTTATTATTTTTATTTATTGCTTTTTTTATTCTCTCTATTTCTATTATATCTATTCCAGTACCTAAAATATTCATAAGCATCTCCTAAAATTTTATAGTATTTAACATTTATATATTTTAATCCTTTTACGGTAAAAAAACCACCAAATTATATTTAGTGGTTTTCGAATTATTTACACATTGAAAATTATATAATTTTGAATCTATATAAAATTGCTTAAAAACCTACACTTTTAAGCAACAAAGCCCGTAGGACTCGTTGGCGCCATGAACCATGCGTTAGCATGAAACGCATTTATTTCAAAAATTTATCGTCTAATTTTTCCATATCTTTGTGTCCTAGTATAGAATGTATAAAATGATAAGTTGTATTAACTTTTTCTTCTACATCTTCCTTTTGTACTCTAAGTTCATCTAATTCTTTTCTAAGCTTACTTATCTTAGTATTTACGTCTGAAAGATTTGACTGCCCTTTATTTATTCTTTCGTACGAATATTTTACAGTTTCCCTCAAAAGATCTAAATTTTTTTCTTTTATTAACATAGGCATATCTTCTAGTTTTTCAAATATCATATCTATATTATTATTTATATCTTCCATTTCCTGTTTTAATGTATCTAACTCCTTCTCTGCTTTTATATTCTGATTTTCATTTAGCTCATTTGATATATATATTATCTTAGCCATCAACTTAGGCTTTTTTCCCTGAATATCTTTAAGCTGTTTTTCCATAATTTTTTTTTCTTTTATCAACTCATTTAACTCTTTAATCTGTTTTGATATTGAATCATTTGATTCTCTCTTGA
The DNA here is from genome assembly GCF_002724055.1 of Tepidibacter mesophilus. GTDB lineage: Bacteria > Bacillota > Clostridia > Peptostreptococcales > Peptostreptococcaceae > Tepidibacter_A > Tepidibacter_A mesophilus. The sequence continues at coordinate 34,489 of NZ_BDQY01000010.1, forward strand.
TAAGCTGTTTAAATGGTTCATATTCAACTAATATAGGTACTTTATTTTTTTTTACTATTTGCTCAATTAAATCTAAATCTAGTTTATCATTCCCAAATATCATATTTTTCAACCTTCCCTTATCTAAATGCTTATAATATATTATATCGTCAAAACAAATTTATATTTTATTAACTATTATAATAAATCTTATTTCCATATATAAAATTTACTAAATAAAATATATCAAGTCAATAAATCTATTGAATTATTTTTTAGTGTTTGGAAAAAATAATTTCACGAGGTGATTTTATGAGAAAAACTATAAGTATACTACTATTTTTTGTACTTATTTTAACTGGATGCTCAAAACCCGAAGAAAAAAAATCAGAAAGTACTCTTCCTAAAGAGCCCAAAACTTTACAAACATTGCAAGACAATGTACTAACTATAATGGCTAAAATAGATTTAATGCCAAGTATTAATACTGCTATTGAAAATAGAAACAAACTAATGGAAATATCTTTTCAAAAAGAAAAAGAACTAGCTTCTCTAAGTGAAGATAGATTGCCCGAAAAAGACAGGGAAAAAACGCCTGAAGATATGGAAAAAGATACAGTTAAAATATCCAACTATATAATAAATACAAATATATACCCATCTTTATTAGTTGAAGATATAGAAAGTATAAACAAGCTAGAAAAAGATAAATTAAAATCCAAATTAGAAGAATATTGGCTTGATATAGACAAAGACTTAGTGGATATCCATAAAGACTGGAATACCGTTCAATCAAGTATGAGCGAAGTATCCGCTGACCCTGAGCAAATTAAAAATTTTGAAACAAATTTAAACTCATTAACAGATTCAGTTGCAAAATACAACATATTTGATTCACTTATATATGCTAATAACATGACTAAATATTTATCTTCTTTTAAACAATACTTTAAAACAAATACTAATAATGATATTGATATTGCAAAATATTCTGTAAGAAAAATAGTATTATTATGTGATATGGAAAATTATGAAGAAGCATTAACAACAGTAAATAATATTTCAGAACTTGTAAATTCGAATGCTCAAACTTATTCTAAAGAAAAGGAAAAATTTGCAAAACTTAAATACTCAATGCAATCTCTTCAAAAATCAATAGAAAACAAAAACCTAAAATTAGTACAAATAAATGCGCCTATAGTTATATCTAATTTAAATGAATTTATACAAAAAGGGACTAGTGAAGACTAGTCCCTTTTATTTAGAAGTATTTATTCTATTAATCGCTTTTTTAAGATCAACTTCAAGAAGATCTATTTCTTTTCCACTAGCTGACTTGATTTTCGCTTCAGCTTCTTCTTTAGCTTTATTAGCTCTTTGTACATCTATTTGATCAGCCCATTCAGCAGCTTCTGTTAATATAGTAGTCTTTTCCTTATCAACCTGAATAAAACCACCTGCAACAGTTGCTTCTTTAAATGAACCATCTTTTTTAAGCTTTAATACACCTATATCCAGTGGAGCTACGTAACTTGCATGATTCTTAAGTATACCGACATCACCGTTTATAGTTCTAACAACTATCATTTCAGCAGTGCCTTCAAAAAACTTTTTATCGGGAGTAACTATTTCTACAGAAAATTCTCCTGCCATGTTTATCTACTCTCCCTTCTTAGCTTTTTCAATTGCCTCTTCTATAGAACCAACATAAAGGAAAGCTGATTCTGGTAAGTTATCATGCTTACCTTCAAGAATTTCTTTAAATCCTCTTACAGTTTCTTTAAGAGGTACATATTTACCTTCCATACCAGTGAACTGCTCAGCAACACTGAACGGTTGAGATAAGAAGTTTTGAATTTTTCTTGCACGGGCAACAGCCATTTTATCTTCATCAGATAATTCATCCATACCAAGTATAGCTATGATATCTTGAAGTTCCTTATATCTTTGAAGAACTGATTGAACTCTACGAGCTACATCATAATGATCAGCTCCAACAACATTTGGATCTAATATTCTAGATGTTGAATCAAGAGGATCAACCGCAGGGTAAATACCACGAGATGCTATATCTCTTGATAAAACTGTCTTAGCATCAAGATGGGCGAATGTTGTAGCTGGTGCCGGGTCAGTTAAGTCATCGGCTGGAACGTATACTGCTTGAACAGATGTTATAGAACCCTTCTTAGTAGATGTTATTCTCTCTTGAAGAGCACCCATCTCTGTAGCTAGTGTTGGTTGGTATCCAACCGCAGATGGCATACGTCCTAATAGTGCAGAAACCTCAGATCCTGCTTGAGTAAAACGGAATATATTATCAACGAATAATAATACGTCTTGTCCTTCTTCGTCTCTGAAATACTCAGCCATAGTAAGTCCTGTAAGCGCAACTCTCATTCTCGCTCCAGGTGGCTCATTCATCTGACCATAAACTAGAGCAGTCTTATCGATAACTCCAGACTCGATCATTTCGTTATAAAGGTCATTTCCTTCTCTAGTTCTCTCTCCAACTCCAGCGAATACCGAAAGTCCACCATGTTGAGTTGCTATGTTGTTAATAAGCTCCATTATAAGAACCGTCTTACCAACTCCTGCTCCTCCGAATAGACCTATCTTTCCACCCTTTGCATAAGGAGCTATAAGATCAACTACCTTGATTCCTGTTTCAAGAATTTCAGTAGAAGTCTCTTGATCTTCAAAAGAAGGAGCTTCTCTATGTATTGGTAATTTTGGTGCACCATCCGGAGCAGGCTTATTATCAACAACCTCTCCAAGAACATTGAATATTCTTCCTAACGTATCTTTTCCAACAGGAACAGATATAGGTGCTCCTGTATCCACAGCGTCAATACCTCTAACAAGTCCATCAGTTGAACTCATGGCTATACACTTAACAGTGTCATCACCTATATGTTGAGCTACCTCTACCACTATCTTTTTTCCATTATATTCTACTTCTATCGCATTTAGTAAGTTTGGTAAATTCTCACTACTAAACTTTATATCCAGTACGGGTCCGATAATTTGAACAACTTTACCGATATTCTTTTCTGGCATTTTCGTACCTCCTTATTTTAACGCCTCTGAACCTGCAACTATCTCTGATATTTCTTGAGTTATAGATGCTTGTCTTGCTCTATTGTATTTTAATTCTAATTTAGAAATCATCTCATCTGCATTATCAGTAGCAGATTGCATAGCAGTTCTTCTAGCTCCTTGTTCTGATGCAGAAGATTCAGCTATACCTCCATATATAGATCCTTCCATAAACTTAGGAACTAAATACTCAAGTACCTCTTCTTCACCTGGATCAAACTCTATCATCTCATGCTTTACACTTTCCTTATCTTGTTCAAAAGAAAGAGGAAGTAGCTTTACCACTTCTGGTGTTTGAGTTAAAGTTGATTCGAACTTAGTATAAACAAGGTATACTTCATCTACTTCTTCCTTTTTATATGCATCAAGCGCAATATCTGCAACCTTTCTAGCATCTGTATAAGTTAAATCTTCAACTCCAATAAATTTATCTAAAACATCATAGCCTCTTTTGTTAAAGAAATCTACAGACTTTTTACCAATAGCTATAATACTTTCTTGTTTGTGTTCCATATGGTTTATTGCAGTCTTTAAGACGTTTGAGTTGTATCCACCAGCAAGACCTCTATCCCCAGCTATAACTATATAGCATTTTTTAGATGAGTCTCTTTGATCTAAAAATATACTTTGAACTCCTTTAGCACTTTTAGCTATCTTTTCTATAGTAGCATAAAGAGTTTCAAAATAAGGCTTAGTGGATTGTGCTCGTTCTTTAGCTTTTTTTAACTTAGCTGATGAAACAAGCTCCATAGCTTTAGTTATTTGCTTAGTATTACCAACACTTTTTATACGTCTTTTAATATCCTTCATTCCAGCCATATTATTTCACCTCCTATTTAAAGAGGACTACTCTTCAATTTTAAAACTTTTTTTGAATTCTACTATGGCATTTTCTAATCCTTCTTTATATTCTTTTCCATCAAGAATATCCTTACCAACCTCAGGATGATTTGCATCCATGAAAGCATAGAATTCTCTTTCAAATTTTCCTATTGCACTAACAGGAATATCAGTTAAGAATTTATTAGTTACTGCATATATAATCATAACTTGCTTTTCAACATCTATTGGGTCATTCTCGCCTTGCTTTAGCATTTCAACGACTCTTTCCCCTTGTGCAAGTCTTGATTTTGTATCCTCATCAAGGTCTGATCCAAACTGAGCAAACGCTTGAAGTTCTCTATATTGTGAGTAAGCAAGCTTTAATGTACCTGCAACTTTTTTCATAGGTTTAATTTGCGCACTACCTCCAACCCTTGATACTGATATACCAGGGTTAACAGCAGGTCTAACTCCCGAGTTGAAAAGCTCAGTCTCTAGGAATATCTGTCCATCTGTTATAGATATTACGTTTGTAGGTATGTAAGCCGAAACGTCTCCTGCTTGAGTTTCAACTATTGGAAGTGCAGTTATAGAACCTCCACCTAACTCATCAGCTAATTTTGCTGCTCTTTCTAATAATCTTGAATGTAAGTAGAATACATCTCCTGGATATGCTTCACGTCCTGGTGGTCTTCTAAGAAGAAGTGACATTGCACGATAAGCAACCGCATGCTTAGATAAGTCATCATAAACTATTAAAACATGTCCACCATTGTACATAAATTCCTCTGCTATAGCACAACCAGCATATGGTGCCATGTATTGAAGTGGAGCAAGCTCAGATGCTGTAGCTGATACTATAGTAGTATAATCCATAGCGCCATTAGACTCTAATCTATCCATTATTTGAGCAACTGTAGAACGTTTTTGTCCTATTGCTACATATATACACTTAACACCCTTACCTTTTTGGTTGATTATAGTATCTAGTGCAACAGAAGTTTTACCAGTTTGTCTATCCCCTATGATAAGCTCTCTTTGTCCTCTTCCTATTGGAATCATAGAGTCTATTGCTTTAATACCAGTTTGAAGTGGCTCATGAACTGATTTTCTAGAGATTATACCAGATGCTATAGACTCGATAGGTCTAAACTTATCACTATTAATAGGTCCTTTACCATCTATAGGTTGTCCTAATGCATTTACAACTCTACCAGATAAAGCCTCTCCTACTGGAACCTCAACTATTCTTCCAGTTCTTTTAACAGTGTCGCCCTCTTTTATATTTTCTTCAGAACCAAGTAAAACGGCTCCTACAGATTCTTCTTCTAAGTTTAATGCCATTCCATAAATCTGACCTGGAAACTCTAAAAGCTCTCCTGCCATACACTTTTCAAGTCCATGAACTCTAGCTATACCATCTCCAACTTGAGTAACTGTACCAACATCAGTCAATTCTAATTTATTTTCATACTTTTTTATTTGTTCTTTTATAATTGAACTAATTTCTTCCGGTCTTAAATTCATGGGTTTCACCGCCCTTCTACGCTATTATTTGAGATAACTGATCCTTTAATTTTTCTAAACGAGTTCTTATAGTTCCATCTATTTCTTCATTACCCATCTTAACTAAAACACCACCTATAACACTCTCATCAACTTCATTTTTAAGTATTATATTCTTGCCTTTAGTTTCAGAAAGCTTTAATTTAAGATTATTTAAATCTTTGTCTGTCATAGGTACAGCTGTTATAGCAACAGCTTCTAAGATGTTATTTTTCTCATTAATTAAAGTATTAAACTCAGTAAATATCTCATCTATAATTCCTATTCTATCTTTATCTACTAAAATCTTTAAAAAGTTCATCATTTCTAAAGAAGTATTATTACCATAAATCTTTTCAACTAATGCTTTCTTCTCTTCTTTAGAAATCAAAGGAGCTTTAAGTATTTTTAAAAAGTCTTCATTTTCATTAAAAAGATCTACGATAACTTTTAAATCGTTATTTAAAATTTCAGTAGTTCTCTCTAAAACTCCAACTTCGAATAAAGCATTAGCGTATCTACTAGCAACTAACTTTGCCATTTAGCTTCGCCTACCTCTTCTATAAAATCTCCTATCAATTTTTCATGTTTAGCTCCATCTATATCAGTTCCTATCACTTTAGAAGCTGCTAAAATTGCTAGAGATGATATATCATCTTTAAGCTCATTCATAACTTTTTGTTTTTCTCTTTGAATCTCTCTATTAGCTCTTTCTTTTAATTGAACTGTTTCTTCTTGAGCCGCCTTGATTATTTCATCTGCTCTTTCTTCAGCTCTCTTAGAACCATTCTTAACTATTTCTTGAGCTTCTTCTTTAGCTGAACTTATCTTTGCTTCATATTCAGCTTTAAGTTCTTCTCCTTTATTAACTGCTTCCTCTGCATCTTTATAAGATGCTTCAACTTCAGCAGTTCTATTTGCCATAAATTCTGTAACTGGCTTAAATAACAATTTTTTAAGTATTAAATACATTATAATAGTATTTATTATTTGTATAGCCATTTGTGCATCTATGTTAACAACGTTCTGAAATAATTGCATTTATAGTCCTCCTTTCAATCCATTATCAATTTTAAGAGTTAGGAGATGGATTGCATCTCCTATTATTACATAAAGTAACTGATGAACGGATTAACAAATAGAAGAATTATTGCTATAACTAGACCATAGATACCAGTTGACTCTGCAACTGCTGCTCCTAAAAGCATAGTCTTTATTATATCTCCTTGCGCTTCTGGTTGTTTTCCAACAGCCTCTGCACCTTTACCTGCTGCAAATCCTTGTCCTATACCTGCTCCTATACCTGCTATCATTGCTAAACCTGCTCCTATAGCTGATCCTGCTAAAACTATCGCTTTTGCCATTTCCATTTTAAATTCCTCCTAATCATTTTTATGTATTTTCTATATAATCTTTAATCTATTGCATTTGAAACAAAAACCATTGTAAGCATTATAAATATAAACGATTGAAGTACTCCAGAGAATAAATCAAAATAAATATGAAGCACTGCTGGTATACCTACTCCTAATATAGGGAATACTTCTATACCTATTAACCCACTTAAATATCCAAAGAATTGATATAAAAGTGCCATAATAACTGACCCACCCAATATATTACCAAAAGGACGGAAACTTAACGATATTGGAGTTGCAAGCTCTCCAATTATATTAAGAGGTAACATAGCCGGCATTGGATCTAAGAATCCTTTTAAATATCCTCCTAAACCTTTACTCTTGACTCCATTATAGTGAATCATAAAAAATGTTATAAGAGCCCAAGCTAAAGTAGTATTAAGGTCAGTTGTTGGAGATTTTCCAAAAAGACCTGTCAAAGTTACTAGATTTGAACAAGCAAAAAATAAGAATAAACTTCCTATGTAAGGAGCGAATCTCATTTTATCTTCTCCCATAGTTTGTTTAACTACACCATTTAATCCACCTACAATGCCTTCAATAATGATTTGAAACCCTCTTGGAACCTTCTCAAGCTTTCTAGTTCCAAAGTAAGCAAACAATGTAAGCACAATCATAATTGCCCACGTAGTAGTTACTGTTTCACTAATAGGTATGTTAAGACCAGGTATTGTAAATATTATTTTAGGACCTAGATTCATATTACGCCTCCTTTCCTTTAATAATTTTTTCTATGCCAAATAGGTTTACAATCAATATACTAATCTTAGGTAAAAGTAAACCTATAATGGTTCCAATAGCATTTATGTATGGTGCTTTAAATGATATAGCAAGCACCATAGCTGTAAGTATAAATCTTATCATATATCTTGAAAGAACATATCCTTGTGCATTTCCTGGATGCATAGTTATAGCTTTTTCCAAAGTAAGTGATAAAAGTCTAAGATTTAATATTGAAAAAATACTGCCAAATGCAAGACCACACAAAAGTTCCTTCGAAAATGTATGTGTTAAAAAAGCAACGATAACTACAAGTCCAAATATTGCAATCATCACTTTTATTATGCCAACAATCATATTTAATGTCGATTTCAAAGGATCACTTCCTTTTTTTTATAACTGATATTGATATCTTATACGCATTTACAAAGCCTGCTCCAATGCCTATTATTATGAGTATGATAAAAAAGATGGGTGTTTTTGTATTGAATTTTCTGTCTATTAACCCTCCCAGAAAACCACATACAATAATTGGAACTACCATATATATACCTATTTGAGATACTAAGCTTAAATAAACTAAAGCCTCTACCCATTTGTTTTTTTTATCACTCATAGTTTTTCCCCTTATACATCGTCATACATCGTCGAATTTTGTTAATTTTAAAACTATTATGTATAATAAAATCTATTTGTAATGTCTTTTAATAAAGATTATATACTATATACGCATCCCTTTTCAATGAAAACATTTTCCTAATTTCATAAATCTAAATTTTGAGTATATTTGGATTAAAATCCGCCTATATATCTATTATATATTCCGACGGATTAAAAATCAAACATAATGAAACCTTTTTCCTCATGTGAATTTAAGCATTTTTGAGTATTACCTTAAAAATCCTTTGTTTTTTCCACATTTTCTTTATAATTCGCTATTAAATAATCAATTATTCTATCACAGGCTTTACCATCACCATATGGATTTACTGCATTTGACATTTTAGAGTATTCATTCTCGTCCCTTATCAGTAAATTTGTCGATTTATAAACTTCTTCTTCATCAACCCCTACAACTCTTGCAGTTCCCGCTTCTACAGCTTCAGGTCTTTCTGTTTCAGACCTCAAAACTAAGACAGGCTTTCCAATAGCTGGAGCTTCTTCTTGTATGCCTCCAGAATCAGTAAGTATTATATCTACTTTATTCATTAAATTTGCAAAAGGTTCATAATCAAGGGGTTCTATAAGGTGTATTTTATCCATATTCCCCATTATAGATTTTGCACAATCTCTAACCTTAGGGTTCAAGTGCATTGGGAATATTACTTCTACATTTTCATTATCTTGAACTACTCTTTTAATAGCTTTGAATATATCTTCCATAGGTTTTCCCCAATTTTCTCTTCTATGACAAGTCAACAGTATAACCTTATTATTATCATAGTCTATATCATCTATGTCTTTATTGTTGAATTTATAATCTTCATCTATTACAGATAAAAGAGCATCTATAACAGTGTTTCCAGTTATACATATTTTATCCTCATTTATATTCTCTTTTAATAGATTTTCTTTATTTCCATCAGTAGGTGCAAAGTGAATAGATGATATCATTCCTGTAAGCTTTCTGTTCATCTCCTCAGGATATGGAGAATATATATTACCACTTCTGAGCCCAGCCTCTACATGCCCAACTGGGACTTTATTGTAAAAAGCTGCTAAAGAAGCAGAAAAAGTAGTAGTAGTATCCCCATGAACAAGTAAGATATCAGGTCTATCGTTGGCGATTACACTTTCAAGTTCTTTTAGAACTCGGTTAGTAACATCAGTTATAGTTTGTCCATGCTTCATAATATTCAAGTCATACTTAGGTTTTATATCAAATATTTTAAGTACACTATCTAGCATTTCTCTATGCTGAGCTGTTACACAAACTATAGAATCTATATTGTCATTCTTATCCATTTTTTTAACTAAAGGCGCCATTTTGATAGCCTCTGGTCTTGTTCCAAATACAGTCATAACTTTTATTTTGCTCATTTTAAATCCCCCTATTTAAGTTCGCTATCTTCTGGTGATAAAAGCTTCAATCTAACTATTCCATAGTATATGAACACTGCATCTAATATAAGTATAATAGTTGATTCAAAGAAGTTACTCTCAGATATTAACACAGCACTAACTCCTAGAAACAAACTTATTCCATAAAGTATAAGAACAGTCTTTCTTTGAGATAATCCCTTACTTAAAAGCCTGTGATGCAGATGTCCCTTATCAGCCTGCATTATAGGTTTTCCACTTAGTTTTCTTCTTATTATAGCAAATGTAGTATCAAATATAGGTATACCAAGAGCTAGTACTGGTATAAATATAGCAAGAGCTGCTGCTGATTTTATAGCTCCCTGTATAGATACAACAGCTAACAAATATCCTAGGAATAAAGACCCAGTGTCCCCCATAAATATTTTTGCTGGATTGAAATTATAAGGCAAAAATCCAATAGCAGAACCAGCTAAACACATCAACAATACAGCTGATGTTTGTTGATCATTAGCAAACGCTACAAAAGCAAGCGTGATAGCAGCTATTGCAGATACCCCTGCAGCAAGTCCATCTAACCCATCTATTAAGTTAACAGTATTAGTTATACCAACTATCCAAAATATAGTAACAGGAACAGATAATATTAAACCTAGCTGAGTTATACCACTTTGAGTAAATGGATTTGTAACCCACTCAACTCGTACTCCACAAACAACAACAATTACAGCTGCAAGTACCTGACCTAAAAGCTTTGTCTTTGCTCCTATTTCATTCAAATCATCAACTATACCCATGCAAACTATAACAAGACTCCCAAGAAGTATTCCTATTATTTCCTTGTCTATGTCTACAATAAAAATGCTAGTTAAAAAAAATCCCAAGAATATTGCAATTCCGCCAAGTCTTGGTATAGGATCTTTATGTACTCTTCTATCATCCTTTGGTATATCTATAGCTCCTATTCTATGTGCAAGCTTAATAGCCAGTGGTGTTGAAAAATAAGATATTCCAAACGATAAAACAATCGCAATAATAATCTGACTCATATTTTCACCTCTTTAAATATTTTAATATCCCATATCATCATTTAGGGAATCATCATTTTCTATCCATTCATCTACTTGTATAATTCTAAAACTTTGATTAGTTTCCCTTATTATTACTTTTTCTATACCAGAATTCAATATAAGTCTTTTACACATAGTACATGAATTGGCATTACTAACAAGTTCATTAGTTTTCATATCTTTTCCCACTAAATAAAGAATTCCTCCAATCATATCTCTTCTACTAGCAGATATAACACAGTTTGCCTCAGCATGAACACTCCTACATTTTTCATAGTTTTGCCCTCTTGGAATGTTCATCTTTTCTCTTAAGCAATAGCCTAAATCACTACAATTTTCTCTACCTCTAGGAGCTCCAGTGTATCCTGTAGATATTATCTCATCGTTTTTGACTATAATAGCACCATAATTACGTCTAAGACAAGTTCCTCTTTCAAGAACTGTTCTTGCTATATCTAAATAATAGTTATGTTTATCTCTTCTTTGCATAAATTTGCCTCCATTACTTTAAAGTTAAAAATTATAACCAAGCTATCTTCATTATATTATTTATATAGGATATACACAAGTTAATTAATACTTCTACAAAAAAAAGAGCGTGCCATATGACACACTCAAAGTATTACTTAGTACCGTATAATCTATCTCCAGCATCTCCAAGACCTGGAACTATATATCCGTGATCATTTAATTTTTCATCAATAGACGCCACATATATATCTACATCCGGATGGCATCTTTCAACCTCTTCTATACCTTCTGGGCAAGCAACTAAATTTACAAGCTTAATACTTGTAGCTCCTTTTTTCTTTAAAACATCAATAGCCGCAACTGCAGAACCACCTGTGGCAAGCATAGGATCTACTACTATAAAATCTCTTTCTTCTATATCAGCAGGGAATTTAGAGTAGTACTCAACAGGTTTTAAAGTTTCTGGATCTCTATAAAGACCTACATGTCCAACTTTAGCAGCTGGAACCAATTCAAGTATTCCATCTACCATTCCAAGACCGGCTCTTAATATAGGTACTATGCCTAATTTCTTTCCTGAAATAATCTTAGACTTAGTTTTTATAACCGGAGTTTCAATTTCTACTTCCTCTAAAGATAAATCTCTTGTTACCTCGTATCCCATAAGCATAGAAACTTCTTTTACTAATTGTCTAAAATCCTTAGAACCTGTATTCTTATCTCTTATAAGAGTTAACTTATGTTGGATTAATGGATGGTTCATTATAACTACCTTTGACATTTAAATTTCCTCCCTTAAAAAAATCTATTTAGAATATTTTTTTTCTATTTCTGTTATTTTATCTACTCTTCTTTGGTGTCTATCTCCTTCAAATTCAGTGCTAATCCACGCATCTATTATTTCAAGAGCTAATCCTCTTCCAACTACTCTCTCTCCTAAAGATATCATATTAGCATTATTGTGAGCTTTAGACATCTTAGCTGAAAAAGTATCTGAAACAACGGCACATCTTACTCCCGGAACTTTATTAGCCGCTAAAGATATACCTATTCCTGTTCCACAGCAAAGTATTCCTTCTTCAACCTCACCTTTCATTACAGCTTCAGCAACTTTAACCCCATAATCTGGATAGTCAACAGAATCTAACGAGTCAGTTCCAAAATCAACAATTTCATACTCATCTTGCAGATGTTTTTTAATTTCTTCCTTTAAATTGTATCCTCCATGGTCACTTGCAATTCCTATTTTCTTCATTTAGTTCACCTCCAAATTAATTTTTAAAGTCTTTTTTAATCGAATTAATTACAAACCTAATAGTATTTCGACATATATTCTTATATTCCTTCTTTTTATTTTAAATTTTTTATATTTTTTCTGTTTTTTATTTTTTCTTTTAAATGTTATTCATTATTGTTAATGTTTTTGTCCTTTTTTCTTTTTTCATCTCTTTAAATTTGTATATATTTAAGCTCTTTTATTTACTCTATATACTCACTTTGATCACCATTCTAAAAATAATGATTATTAAAATGTTAGAGAATGTTTTTAATATTTTACTATGCAACTAGTATTACGACGTTTGATATACGTTAAGAAAGTTCGTTGTCTGACCAACGGGAGTTTAGAACTTTTAGTATATTCAATAAGACGTAATACTTAGTTGTATTTAAAATATCTACCACATGAGCGTTATTTTAATAAGCTTTATTTTTTTCTCAAACGCATTAATCTTTACTATTAAACTCTATACAAATTTATACCCCGCTGCCTTTGTTAGGCGATTCATTATAGCTTGCCCAATTCCACTCTTTTCAAACTCTTCGGAATATATAATATCAACACCTTTTTTATCCATTTCTCTTAAAGTTTTAAATAAGTTATATGCTACTTCATTCAAGTCATCTCCAAGTCCTATAACTTCGCCTTTATATTTATCTTTATTCTTATTTATGCACATAATCCCCACTTTTTTGCCTTGTTCAACTTTTTCATCAACTAATTTATTAATTTTATCCACATAATTATCATCTTTTTTAACAATAAACACTTCTGCATTCGGTGCATAGTGAGTGTATTTCATCCCAGGAGCTTTTGCAATTATGTTTTCGTTTTTTTCAAGTATTCCTGGATCTATTACAACTTCTCCTAAAATCTCACTTAAATCCTCTAAAGTTACTCCACCAGGTCTTAATATCGTAGGTATATCCCCTGTTAAATCAAGAACAGTCGACTCAAGCCCAACATTTGAGTCTCCTCCTAGTATAATACCATCAACTCTACTATCCATTTCTTCATATACATTCTGCTCATCGGTAGGAGATGGTCTTCCAGATATATTTGCAGATGGGCCTGCAACAAATACCCCACTTTCCTTTATAAGAGATAAAGCTATAGGGTGAGACGGCATTCTAACTGCAACAGTATCTAAGTTCCCACTAGTAATAGATGGTACTACTGCCTTCTTTTTCAATACTATCGTTATAGGTCCTGGCCAAAAATTATCCATAACCTTATAAACTCTGTCATCTATACCAGTAGCTATCTTATGAATTTCTTCTTTATCTGAAATATGAACTATTAAAGGATTATCGCTTGGTCTTCCTTTAGCTTCATATATTTTCTTAGCTGCTTTTTCGTCAAGTGCATTAGCACCTAGACCGTATACTGTCTCAGTTGGGAATATAACAGTTCCACCGTCTCTCAAAATTTTCCCAAATTCCTGTATTTTATCTATATCAATATTATCCTTGTCTATTTTGCAAACCAAAGTCTTTTTCAACTACCTCACCTCGTCATAAGTATCAAAATATACTAACCATCAAAATTCCCAATAAAAAACCTGTTATAGTGTATATAGTCTTTGAGTTAGGAAAAATTTCTTCTATAGTAACATAAAGCATTGTTCCAGATGCTATTGCCAAGAAAAAACCTACAAACCCCTGAAATATTTCTCCAAAATAAGACCCTATATAACTACCTACTCCCATAGGGATACCTGCAATTATTGTAAATAGCATAACCTTTACTATATTCATTCTTCCTTTTATAAGACTTAGCGCCATGGCAATCCCCTCAGGAACATTATGTATCCCTATTACTATTACCAAAGTAATCCCTAACGATTCTTTAACGCTAAACGATGACCCTATAGCAAGTCCTTCAGGAAAGTTATGTAATAAAACACTAAAAAATATTAAATAACCAGTTTTTAGCATACCGTCAAAATTCATAAATTGTTTTATAATCATACTTACAAAAACACCTACAAAAGTAAAAATTATAGCTAAATTGATACCTATTGCATCCATAGCCTCAGTCAACAAATCGAATGTAACTACAGACAACATGATACCTCCTGCAAGACCCATAAACATATTCAAATATCTATCAGCCTTTTTTCTAAATATAAAAGCTATAACCCCACCAATAAAAGTTCCAATAACCCCACACAAAAAACCAAGCAAAGTAATTTTAAGCATAATATCCCTCCCACTTAAACCTCAATAAGTTTTATGAAAATTATACTCAAAATATTCTCTCCTTAGCAAAAAAGCCCTAACATTATTCATAAGAATAATATAGGACTAATGCTTTAGTTATTTACAGCCTTTAATTTTTCAGATTGGTCAACAGTTATAAGAGAATCTATCATTTCATTTAAGTCTCCCTCTATAAAGCTGTCTAACTTGTATAAAGTTAAATTTATTCTATGATCTGTAATTCTTCCTTGAGGAAAGTTGTAAGTTCTAATTCTTTCTGATCTATCTCCTGTTCCAACCTGACTCTTTCTTTCAGCTGCTATTTCTTTATGTTGTTCAGCTTGTGCCTTATCAAATAGTCTAGCCTTTAATACCTTAAGAGCTTTTTCCTTATTCTTAAGCTGACTCTTTCCATCCTGACAAGATACAACCTCTCCTGTTGGAAGATGCGTTATTCTTACAGCAGAATCCGTAGTATTAACACTCTGTCCACCGTTTCCTGAAGAACGGAAAACATCTATTCTTAAGTCATTAGGATTGATATCAACTTCAACATCATCAACTTCTGGTAAAACAGCAACAGTAGCAGTAGATGTATGTATTCTACCACCAGATTCCGTAGCTGGTATTCTTTGAACTCTGTGAACTCCAGACTCATACTTAAGTCTTGAATATGCTCCTTTTCCTTTTATAGAGAAAGAAACCTCTTTATATCCTCCTACACCAGTTTCATTGCTACTCATTAACTCAACTTTCCATCTTCTTGTTTCTGCATATCTACAGTACATTCTAAATAAAGTTCCAGCAAAAAGTGCAGCCTCATCACCACCTGCTCCACCTCTTATCTCAACGATAACATCCTTTTCATCATTAGGATCTTTAGGAACAAGTAAAAGCTTAAGTTCATCTTGTATATTTGGTAAATTATCTTCAAGATCAGATAGTTCCATTTTAGCAAGTTCTCTTAACTCTTCATCAGATTCTTCTTGAAGTATTTGCTTTGATTCTTCAATTCCCGCAATAGCTTCCTTGTATTCTCTATACTTCATAACTATAGGTTCTATTTCCGCATGCTCTTTAATATATTTTTGCCATTCAGATTGTCTGTTAATAACCTCAGGGTCTCCAATCTTCTGAGTTAAATCTTTATACTTATCTTCTATAATCTCAACTTTATCAAACATAAGTTTTTCACCTCTTTCAGTATATCAATTTTCCATTATATCAAATTTTCGTACCTATAACAACCCTTTGTATAGAAGCTAAATCTTCTAATATCCTTATATTCTCATATCCATTTTGTATCATTATATTTTTCACATCATGAGCTTGATCATACCCAACTTCATAACCTAAGATTCCATTATCCTTTATAAATTCAACAGAATCCTCTGTTATCTTTCTATAAAAATCAAGTCCATCCTCTCCTCCATCAAGAGCTAAAGATGGCTCATAATCCTTAACATCTACATCAAGACAAGATATATCTTCACGTCTTATATAAGGAGGATTAGACACTATTATATCGAATTTAATATCCTCATTCTCAAGTGATGAAAATACATCTGACTTTAAGAAAGTTATCTTATCTTCTACATCATTATTCTTAGCATTAATACTACCTACCTCAAGAGCATCATCTGATATATCAAGCGAATATACCTTTGAATCTTTTATATATTTAGCTAAAGATACACTTATAGCGCCAGATCCCGTCCCTATATCCACTATCATAGGATTATCTATTTTTTTTGCCTGTTCTATAACATCTTCAACCAATACCTCTGTATCTGGTCTTGGAATCAAAACTCCTTCTTTAACAAAAAAATCAAGCCCCATAAACTCTCTATTCCCTATAATATAAGCCATAGGTCTTCCTTTTCTTCTTTGCTTTAAAAGAGCTTCTATTCTATTTTCATCCTTTTTAGAAATTTCTTCATCTAAATTAAGATGTATATAAAGTCTAGTCACATCAAGTACTTTGCAAACAGCAAGCTCAACGTCAAGTTTTGCAGTAGTACTATTTTTAAGCTCTCTTATCCACTTTTTCATCATTTGTCTTATCGTCATTATTTTCCACCTCTTCTTCAAGTGCAGCCTTTAAAGCACAAAGTGCTACCTCTAACTGCGAATCATCCGGTTCTCTAGTCGTAATCTTTTGAAGCATCATTCCAGGGAATGCAATGATTCTTACAAATATATTATCGTACATTCCAGCAATTTTTATAATTTCATATGATATACCCGCAACAATAGGTATACATATTAATCTGTATACAACTCTTAAAAACGGGTTTGGCCATCCAAATAAAAAGTATATAAGCATAGACACAATCATAACTATGAACATAAAGTTAGTTCCACACCTTGGATGAAGAGTGGAAAATTTCTTTGCATTTTCTACAGTCAAATCAAGACCCTTTTCATAGCAATAAATAGATTTATGTTCTGCTCCATGATATTGAAATACCCTTTTAATATCCTTATTCAAAGATATTAAAGAAACATAGGTTAAAAATATTCCGATTCTAACTAATCCTTCTGTAAAGTTTAAAACCATAACACTATCAGTGAATTTCTTTAATATCCCTCCCAAAAAAGTAGGTACTAATATGAACAACAAAACAGAAAATACTAAAGCAATAAACATAGAAAAGTATATCAATATATCATTAGTCTTATCCTTAAACTTATCCTCTAAGAACTTTTCAAATCTAGAAGGTTCGACTTCTTCCTCTTCATCAAAAAATTGAGCAGAAAAATTAAGAGCCTTAATTCCTTCAACCATAGTTTCAAGAAGTATAAATCCGCCTCTTAAAAACGGGATTTTGTTAAATCCTTTATCAATAACCCAGCTCTTAATTTTCTTTTTATCTATTTCAATATCTCCATCCGATTTTCTAACAGCCACAGCTATATTATTTTTATTCTTCATCATAACGCCTTCCATTACGGCTTGTCCTCCAACAGTGCTTTTGCTCATAGACTCATCTCCTTTCCAATATATATTATCACAAAATTCGTCTAGTTGCTACGCACTGACTCATGTCGCCAACGATCCCTACGGTCTCCGTTGCTCAAAATATTTCCAAATGTAGGTTTTCAATCAATATTATCCACAAGTTGAATGGGATATAGTTTTGTATATAATAAAAATGTCTTGAAACATATTCCAAATATAAAAACTAAACCTATAAAATAAAGGGTATTAAAATATTAGCGAATGATTTAAATATTTTTGTGTAAACCTAGCATTACAACGTTTGAATATCCGTTAAGAAAGTTCGTTGTCTGACCGTTAGGGAGTTTAGAACTTTCAAGATATTCAATAAGATGTAATGCTTAGTTTTACCAAAACTATTTAATACATAAGCGGTATTTTAATACCCTTTATTTTTTGGATTAAGCCCCAATACTTATGAAATTATATTTTATCCGAAAGCTAAAAGTTCTAAGACTCCACCCTCTTGAGAATGGATATAAGAACTTAACAGCTTCTGGATTAGTTTACCCACAGGGCACTTATGCAACTAAAAATTCAGTTGGATCAAAAACTCCATCTGAATTAAGTTTCACTTTATGCATTAACAGTTTTCATTTTATCATTTACAACCTTTGCTATTTCTGTACTTTCCTTATTCAAATCCATCAAATACATAAAAGTAGAACCCTTATAAGGGATATTCTTCTTTATAACAGTATTTTCAAGACATTTTCTAAGAATTGCTATAATACAATCCTCATTATGGTTTTCTTGGCAGTTTTTACAATGAGCACAAGTATTAGCTATACCTGAACATACTAAATCCTCTTCATAATATTTAACATCATTTTTTGGAATCATACTAGATGCACCCTCTATTTGTATAACACCTTTAAGCTTTGAAAATTCCAGTAGTCTCTTGGAATACCCAACTAAGCACTCTTTGTTATTACATCCATCTGTCTCATATAAAGAACACTCTTGGCACATATTATTCAATATTTCTATAGTATCTAAGATATCACTCATGAAAAATTCCCCCTATAACCTATATAAAAGCTAAAAACTCTTCATTAACATGTTGTTTTTTATTTTCCTCAACATCTTTATTTACAAATTTTTCAATTCCTATTCTATTTATAGTTCTAAAAACTCTCTCTTTTTTATTACCTTCTTTTATATAAACATCTAATACATTCTTTAAAGCTTTTTTTACATTTTCTGTAGATATATTATTGTATATCTTTGTAGCATGTATAGGTTTAACAGTAGCTCCTCTACCACCTATGTACACATCAAACTTATCTTTTCCTTTAGTTATAACCCCAAAATCTGCACATAAAGGATCAGTGCAACCTCTTGGGCATCCAGCTACTGATATTTTAAAATCATGCGGCGTTTCAATTCCAAAAAATTCATTTTCAAGCTCTATACCTAGATTAAGAGCTGTATCAAGTTGTCTTTTACAAAGCCCTTCTCCCGCACTACAACCCTTTACATTTCTAACCTGAGAACCAAAGTTACCTATTTTAAATCCATACCCAGGAGCCACTTTTTCAACCTCTTGTAGTTGTTCTAAACTTCCTACAACAACTAATGTCTGTCTGCTAGATAGTTTTACAACCGGAACTCCCATTTCTTTTAACTGGCAAGATAAATTACATAAATTTTCAACACTTATAACCCCGCAATTAGAAACAAGTACAAGTGCAAAAGATCCATTGATTTGCTCAAATATAGCTTTTCCCATATTTTTCCTACCTCCAATCAACTAATATTATACCATCAACCATAAAAAATACATATAGGGCATAGCCTATATGTATTTTAATTTAATCATTTTCTTTTATTATCACATGGCACTTCCTGCATCTTGCTTCATAACTTTCCGTGGCTCCAACTAGTATTATTGGATCATCGTATTTTGCAGGTTGTCCATTTATCAATCTTTGAGTTCTGTGTGCTGGATTTCCACAAACCATACATACAGCTTGAAGCTTTTGTACAAACTCAGCTATGGCTAAGAGTCTTGGTGTTGGGCCAAAAGGTTCGCCTCTAAAGTCCATATCCAGTCCTGCTACTATAACTCTTATGCCTTTATCTGCAAGGTCCATGGCAATATCAACAACTTCACCTTCAAAGAATTGAACCTCGTCAATACCAACAACTTGTGTATCTGAATCTATATGGTTATAAATTTCTTTTGCACTCTTAATAGGAATAGCTGTAATGCTTGCCCCACTATGAGATACAACATCTTCATCACTATATCTATTGTCTATAGCTGGCTTAAATGCTACTACATTTTGCTTTGCTATTTTTGACCTTTTAAGTATCCTTATAAGTTCTTCACTTTTCCCACTATACATAGGACCAATAACTACTTCTATGTATCCATGATGAATAGGTCTATACATAAAAATTCCCTCCAAAGAAAAATTCGCTTGATGCTAACGCATGGCTCATGTCGCCAACAAGTCTAACGACTCTGTTGCTTAAAATTCACATGCGTTCATGGCGCCAACAAGTCTAACGACTCTGTTGCTTAAAATAGTCGCAAATTTACTTTTTCGACCAACATTATTCATATATTTGAAATTATATAATATCTTAATAAATAAAATAGAGGCTGGATTACCCAACCTCCACTATTAACCAATGTTGAATTTTTTCTTGAACTTGTCGATTCTTCCACCTTTTTCAATGTTCTTTTGCTTTCCAGTGTAGAATGGGTGACAATCTGAACAAATCTCTACTCTTATTTCATCTTGAGTTGATCCTGCTTTGAATGTATTACCACATGCACAATGTACAGTTATTTCTTCGTATTTTGGTTGTATATCCTTTTTCATTCTTTTCACCTCTTTCATTCTTTAATTATGTTAATTTTATTTTCTTATCAATATTCAACTCTTACATTATATCATATGACTATTTTCTCTTCAAGATTAAATGTTCTTATTTACTAAATTTACAAATTCATTATTGTTTTTTGTTTGTTTTAAGAATTTTATCATCTTTTCTGTATCATCTTGACTATTGTTTCCTATTGATTTTCTAATTTTCCAAAGAAGACTCATCTCCTCACTCGTAAGAAGTAGTTCTTCTTTTCTAGTTCCAGATTTAACTATATCAACTGCTGGGAATATTCTCTTTTGAGCAAGCTTTCTATCTAAATGAACCTCCATGTTCCCAGTTCCTTTAAATTCTTCAAATATAACATCATCCATTCTTGATCCTGTTTCAACTAAGGCTGTTGCAAGTATAGTTAACGATCCGCCTTGTCTTATGTTTCTAGCTGCTCCAAAGAATTTTTTAGGTCCATGGAGTGCACCAGGATCAAGTCCCCCAGATAAAGTTCTTCCTGTTGGAGGTATTGTTAAGTTGTAAGCTCTTGCAAGCCTTGTTATACTATCAAGAAGTATTACAACATCTCTTCCATGTTCAACAAGTCTTTGCGCTCTATTAAGTACCATTTCAGCTACTTTTATATGATGAGATGGTAATTCATCAAAGGTAGAATATATAACATCACCTTTTATAGATTCCTGCATATCAGTAACTTCTTCAGGTCTTTCATCTATTAAAAGAACTATAAGTTCAACATCTGGATAATTAGAAGATATACTGTTGGCTATGCTTTTAAGAAGTATAGTTTTACCCGCTTTAGGAGGAGCTACAACAAGTCCTCTTTGACCCATACCTATAGGTGCTATTAAATCAATTAATCTTGTGGCTATTTGATGTTGCTCATTTTGAAGATTGATTCTAACATCAGGGTATATAGGTGTCAATTTTTCAAATGAAGGTCTTCTTATACTATTTTCAGGATTCTCATTGTTTATCTTTTGAATATAAAGTAATGCCCTGAATTTCTCTCCACTCTTTGGTGGTCTAGTAATTCCCATTACTTTGTCTCCTGTTTTCATATTAAATCTTCTTATTTGAGATGGTGATATGTATACATCTTGTCCTGTCGAAAGATAATTTGAACCTCTTAAAAAACCATATCCATCAGGTAGTATTTCCAAAACTCCGTGTGCTATATCTTGTTTTTGGTCATTTTTCAACTCATTTATTACCTTTTTAGGAATATGATTATCTTTAGCCTTTAATTCTTCTATCTTGTTTTCGATGTCATTATTTATTTCAGCGTCATTATTTTTTTCATTTTTTTCTATATCAATTATCATATCTATAAGTTCAAGTTTTTTGTACTTAGTTGCAGATCTTATGTTTAATTCTTTAGCAACATCTCGAAGCTGTGCTATGGTTTTGCTTTTTAAATCTTCGTAATTCAATGGGTATCCCTCCAAATTTAAAACGTTTAATCTAACCTCGGGAAAATAAGATGTGAATATAGAAGTGAAAATCTAATAAGGTAATATTACCACTGTTATATTGCAAGGTCAAGCAAAAATTCGCTTTATGCTAACGCATAAGCTCATGTCGCCAACGAGTCCTACGGGCTCCGTTGCTCAAAAATAGTTGAAACTCTTGTTTACTTATCAATGTTATCTATAGATTCAAAGTTTTATAATTCCTTGAATATTAAAAAGAGAGATTAAATCTCTCTTTATATATATATCCATATGCTTATTTTTTATTCTATAAGAAACTATATAATTTTAAAAACCACTAGACGAATTTTATACCTACTTTGCATAACTAGGTTTTGTATCTAACTTGTGTATAGCTTCTATAAATCTTATAGTTCCAGTCTCTGATCTCATTACTACTGAATGTGTGTGAGCAGTTTTGTTTCCTTTATATATAACTCCCTTTAAAAACTCACCATCAGTTATACCAGTAGCTGCAAAATATACTTCATTTCCTGTTATCAAATCTTCCATTGTAAGGATTTTTTTATGATCAATTCCCATATCTAGGCATCTTTGTTCTTCTTCCTTTTCAAAAGGAACAAGTCTACCTTGGAAATCCCCGCCCATACATTTAAGTGCTGCTGCAGCTAGTACTCCTTCTGGAGCACCTCCTATTCCTACCATCATATCTATTCCTGTATGTTCAAAACAAGTAGCCATAGCAGCTCCTATGTCACCTTCATTGAATAGTTTTATTCTAACTCCAGCATCTCTACATTCCTGTATTAATTTAGAATGTCTATCACGATCTAACATAGTAACCGTCAAATCATCCATACTCTTATTAAGTACATTTGATAATATATTCAAATTGTAGCTAATAGGATTGTCTAGCTTTACAAGCCCTTTAGCTTTTGGTCCAACAGCAATTTTATCCATATACATATCAGGTGCATTAAGTAAACATCCCTTAGGCGCAAGAGCAACTACTGCAATTGCATTAGGAAGTCCTTTTGCAACACAGTTAGTTCCATCTAAAGGGTCTACTGCTATATCAACCTTAATAGAATCAACTGAACGTCTTCCTATTTTTTCTCCGATATAAAGCATAGGTGCTTCGTCCATTTCTCCCTCACCTATAACTACTTCTCCATCTATATCAATAGTATCAAACATCTTTCTCATTCCATCAACAGCTGCTTGATCCGCTATATTTTTGTCTCCTCTACCTAAATATTTAGATCCTCCGATAGCAGCAGCTTCTGTAACTCTAACTAAGTTTATAGCTAAATTTCTATCCATATCAAATTCCCCCTTTTAAGTATATCACAATATATATAATATGTTACACTACTTAAAAAGTCAACCACTTCCACATGTATGCTATATATTTTTTTATATCTAAAGAAATTATATAATTATCAACCCGTGGATATATTTAATCGAAGAACTACATCATCAACTATTTTGAGCAACGGAGCCCGTAGGGATCGTTGGCGACATGAGTCAGCGCGTTAGCGACTAGACGAATTTTTTATATGTTTCCGTATTTCTCCATAAGTTCTTCTATTATTTTACTTTTATCAAGTCTATGAACAGCTTCAACAAATCTTATAGTTCCAGTTTTAGATCTCATAACTACAGAATGAGTCTGTATTCTATTTTTGTCATAACATACAGCACCTTTTAAAAGATCTCCTTCTGTTATTCCTGTTGCTGCAAAGAATAACTCATCTCCTTTAGCAAGATCATCAAGAGTTAATACCTTTTTTATATCATCATCCTTAAGTCCAAGCTCATAACATCTAGTTGTTTCTTCATCACTCATAGGATGTAATACTCCTTGCATATCTCCGCCCATACATTTCACAGCAGCTGCAGTTATTACACCTTCAGGAGCTCCACCTATTCCCATTAGTATATCTACACCAGTATCTTCAAAACATGTTGCAATACCAGCAGCTACATCACCTTCTCCAAACATTTTTATTCTAGCTCCAAGTCTTCTTATCTCAGAAACTATTTCTTCATGTCTTTCTCTATCTTGTATTATAACTGTTAAATCAGATATTTCCTTATTTAGCGCTTTTGCAACTCTAGCTAGATTATTTTGTATTGAATCATTTATATCTATACATCCTTTAGCTTTAGGCCCTACTATAAGTTTTTTCATATATGTGTCTGGTGCATGAAGTAGGCATCCCTTTTTAGCCATGGCGATTACAGCAATAGCATTAGGAAGTCCCTTAGCTATTAATGAAGTCCCATCTAGAGGATCAACAGCAATATCAACCTCCATATCAGAATCAGTTCCACATCCAACCTTCTCACCTATATAAAGCATAGGTGCCTCATCAAGCTCACCTTCACCAATAACAACTTCTCCTCTTACCTTAACACTAGAAAAAGCCTTTCTCATACCCTCAACAGCAGCTCCATCTGCTCCGTTCTTATCACCTTTACCCATAAATCTAATACTAGCAAGTGCAGCAGTTTCTGTAACCCTAACAATCTCCATAGCTAAATTTCTATCCATAATCAACTTCCTCCCGTTAAATACAAATTTCACTTTAATTATACAGTATATTTAAACATTTTGTAAAGATATATGTTACATTTTTTATTATTTATGTTACATTTATTTTTATTTTTACTTATATAGCACTAATATTTAGGACGAATCATAACCATTAGTGCTGAATATATATAAAAAAGGTTGTAAATCACAAATGATTTACAACCTTTTCTACACAGCTACACTTATAACTATTTTTAAGCAACAGAATCGTAAGACTTTTTGGAGACATGAGTCAGTGCATAGCAACTAGACGAATTTTTTATTTGTCATATTAATAAAGTACTCATGAAAAGTCGTATCATCCGTAAGTTCCGGATGAAAAGAAGTCGCAAGCATATTATCTTGGCGTGCAGCTACAATATTTCCATCAATGCAATGAAGTAACTCAACATTTTCACCAACATCTACAATATACGGAGCTCTAATAAACACCATAGGTATTTCTTTATGACTTACCCCTTCAATTACCTCTTTAGTAATAAAGCTATCTATTTGAGAACCATACGCATTTCTTCTAACTTTTATATCCATAACTTTTAAATGAGCATCTTCATCACTATCTAGTTGGGCAGCAAGCAAAATCATACCAGCACATGTTCCCCATACAGGTAACCCTCTCTTTATCTTACTTACTAAAATATCTTTGATTTTAAAATCATCAAGTAGTTTTCCCATTGCTGTACTTTCTCCACCAGGTAAAATAATCCCATCTATATCGTCCAGTTGTTCAGTTTTTCTTATTTCAACAGCTTCATGACCTATAGCTTTAATTATATTTATATGCTCTTTGAACGCACCTTGAAGTGCTAAAACACCAATTTTTTTCATTTTAGTACCCTCTATTAGCCATTCTTTCTTCTTTATCTATTGAATAAACATTGATTCCAACCATTGCTTCTCCAAGATTTTCTGATACTTCAGCTAATATTTTTGGATCATTATAATGTGTAACAGCCTTAACTATAGCATTAGCTCTTTTTCTTGGGTCTCCTGATTTGAATATTCCCGAACCAACAAATACTCCATCACAACCAAGTTGCATCATCATTGCAGCATCAGCAGGAGTAGCAACACCACCAGCTGCAAAATTTACAACAGGAAGTTTTCCATGTTCATGAACATACTCAACTAAATGAATAGGAGCTTGTAGTTCTTTAGCTGCATTCATTAATTCTTCCTTTGATAAACCTTGAATTCTTCTCATTTCAGAATTCATCATTCTCATATGTTTAACAGCTTCTATAACATCTCCTGTTCCAGGTTCACCTTTAGTTCTAATCATTGATGCACCTTCTCCAATTCTTCTTAAAGCTTCACCTAAGTTTTTAGCTCCACAAACAAAAGGAACTTTAAAATCTTTCTTATCAATATGAAGAGTTGGATCAGCAGGTGTTAAAACTTCACTTTCATCTATGTAATCTACTTCTAAAGCTTCAAGTATCTGTGCTTCTACGAAATGTCCTATTCTTACCTTTGCCATAACTGGAATAGAAACAGCCTCTTTAATACTTTTTATCATTTGTGGATCTGAAGCTCTTGCAACTCCACCATCTTTTCTTATATCAGCAGGAACTCTCTCAAGTGCCATAACAGCACAAGCACCCGCTTCCTCGGCAATCCTTGCTTCTTCTGGATTTGTAACATCCATTATAACTCCACCCTTTAACATTTGAGCTAAGTTTTTATTTAATTCATATCTACTCATTATTAACCCCTCCTTAATTGTAGCCATACAATAGTTGCATCTTTTCCCTTTTCTAACGATATTATCTCATATTGTATCGTATTTAATCAATATAATTATATGAATTTATACTTTTTTTATAATTGTATGGTTACAATTCAATAATAAGTTCTTAAATCAATCAAAAGCTATTATTCTGGGAAGTATCATTTCATTAATTAGTATTTTCAGTTTCCCATACAACAAAATATACTCCATCATCTCTTTTTTGTCCTTTTCCTAGTTCACAATGTCTAAGGACTGCGAGCTGTCTATCTATTTCTTCTTTAGATATATTAAATTTTTCTATAAGCTGTTTCATATTCGCTCCATTCATTTCTTGGATAAAGCTATAAATTTCTTTTTGCAAACCAGTAAGTCCATCTGTTCCAAAATGACCCATACTTTTTCTAGTATTTAATGCACTTTTTACAGCCATTGGATCACATTTTTTTAATGTACTACGCGATATTGCACAATCTTCACAAAAATATTCCCCCATAACCACATAACCATCTTCATCTTCTACCATTTTTTCACATTGCTTACAATGTATCATAAAAACCACCCCTTTTAATTATTTTATTCAATACTAATTTCTTCAAATAATATTAATTCTCCTATGTATTTAGATATTTCTTTCTTAATCTACTCAACTAAAAAATGCCTCTGATTAAAATGTTAGCTACTTTTGGCTTAATATTTTTCTATGAAACTTAGATTATGGCGTTTAAATATCCGTTAAGAAACTTCGTTGTCTGACAATAGGGAGTTTACGAAGTTTTAGGATATTTAATAAGACACAATCTTTAGTTTTATAAAAATATTAACTAAGTAGCGGTATTTTAATCAGAGGCATTTTTTTGCTCAACCACTATACTAAAAATATTTTTTACTTAACCCCTTCCCAATCCTTTAAGAATCTCTCAATTCCAAGATCAGTCATAGGATGCTTTAACATCTGTACAAATATATTATAAGGAATAGTAGCTATATCAGCTCCTGCAAGAGCAGATTGCTTAACATGCTCAGTATGTCTTATACTTGCAGATATAATTTCCGTTTCTATTCCATGAATATCGAATATATCAGATATCTCTCTTATTAGGTCTGAACCCACATGCCCTATATCATCTAATCTTCCAACAAATGGACTCACATAGCTAGCTCCAGCTTTAGCAGCTAGTAAAGCTTGGTTTGCAGAGAATACTAAAGTAACATTAGTCTTTATTCCATTGCTAGACATATGCTTTACAGCCTTTAATCCTTCTTTAGTCATAGGAATCTTTATAACTATATTCGGATGAATTTTAACAAGCTCATCAGCTTCTTTTATCATACCTTCAGAATCTAAAGATATTACCTCAGCAGATATAGGGCCATCTACTATACTAGTTATCTCTTTAACTACCTCTTTAAAATCTCTTCCTTCCTTAGCTATCAAAGATGGGTTCGTAGTAACTCCCTCAATAACTCCCCAATCATTTATCTCTCTTATTTCATCAACATTAGCTGTATCTATAAATAGTTTCATAAAACCAACTCCTTATATGTAATCGCTTTCATATTATATTTTAACATATATTTGCTTGTCCTATATATATTTATTTTCATATAGGGAATACTAATCTAAAACTTATATATTTTACCAACAAGGAGGTTTACAATGAGAAAATTATCTCTATTTATTTTACTTATATTTATAGCTTTTAATATTATGGCATGCTTTGATTTTTCACCTTCATACCAAGCACCAGATCCTAATACAGTAGAAAAGGAAAAAATCAAAGATACTCCATCACAAACAAGATCTCAATCAAAAAATGAAATACTTAAAATAGGAGATCAAGATGTAACACTAGACTTTAACTTATATGATGATTCTAATTTAGAACTAACAACATATATACCACAAGATATGTTAGCATCTTCCAAAGAAGGCGATTTTTTATCCATCTATGCCAACTTCAACAACAAAAAAAATAAAAAAGCAAAAATAGCATTCTTCTCACCAATAAAAACAGTATCATCTAACTTAGAAAATATGAAAAAGGTAGCAAGAGAAAATGTAACAAAAGACGGATTTGAGATAACAGACCAAACAGTTAACAATTACACTTTAATAGAAGACTCTGATGAAGAATTCGATATAATAAAAAAGCAAGAAAATAAAGAAGACATGATAGGAAAGGTATCTCTGTTTAACCATAATGAAAGAATGTACTACATTATAGTTCAATACCCACAAGACTTAGAAAAAGAAGTCCTCCCTAGAGCTCAAAATATAATAAATGATATTATGTTCTACGATGAACAATTTGAAGAAAACAAAAATTCGTCTAATGCTACGCATTGACTCATGTCGCCAACGAGTCCTACGGACTCCGTTGCTCAAAATAGTTGATAATGTACTTCTTTTATCAATATTATCCATGGGTTCAAAATTTTTAAGATTCTAATGTTTTCTTTGCCTCACACTCTTATACTTTAAAAATACATTTTTTCACTTAGGCTCCCATACTAAAAAATACCTGTAATTAAAATGTTAGATAATGATTTAAATGTTTTTTTATAAAAATTATGTTGCATCGTTTGAATATCCGTTAAGAAAGTTCGTTGTCTGAACAAAGTGAGTTTAGAATTTTTAGGATATTCAATAAGATGTAACATTTAGTTTTATAAAAACATTTAACACATTATCGTTATTTTAATTACAGGTATTTTCACACCCAACCCAACCAAGAAAAAATATATTTCTAATAACTACCTATATCATTTAAGTATTTATCCCTAGCCAAATTATAACTAAATATAACCTCTATAACCTTCTCTTCTATATCAGCAAGCCTTTCTTGAGCTGCAATAACTTCAACCATAGTACCAGCCATATCTTGAAGATTAGCATTTTTTATAACAGAAGTCTCAAATCCATATCCCTCTTTATATCTGTACTCAGCTATTTCAAGGGATTCCTTAGCATTCTGAACTACGCCTTCTGTATAAGCTAACATATCAGCGGTAGCCATTACAGCTTCATAAGATTGCATTATGCTTGCTTCAACTTCTTTGCCAGCACTGTCTATATTTACTTTTGACTTTTCCATCTTTATTTTAGCTTCCTTATACTGATATGTATTGTCTGGATACTGACCAGATGTAAGTTCAAAATTCAATTTATCAACTAAGTACTGAGCTTGAGCCTTTCTTATTTCAATCCTCTTCTCACTACCTTGCTTTAATCCCGCTTCTAAATTAGCTTCTAGCTTTGTAGTAGTAAAATCTTGAACCAGATTTATATTTTTATTAAGATCTAAATTAATAACCTTCTTTAGTTCTATTTCTGCATTTTTTCTATTCATACAAGCTTTTCTATAATCTACATTCATAAGATTTACTTGAGCTTGAGATAATAAAACATCGTCTTTAGCCTTCATTCCAGCATCAAATGCATCTTTTGCCATTTTATATTGAGCAGTAGCTCTATCAAGAGCTATTTTTTTAAGATCTTCTATCTTCTTAGTTTTTATTACTTCATAGTATTTTTGACGAGTAAGAAGTCCTATTTGCTTTTGAGCAATTAAATACCCATCCTTTGTAACCTCATTTTGAAGATCAGCCATAGTGGTCATAAGCTCAGTTGTAGAATTAACAGCTAGTACCCTTTCTACATCTATGTTTAACTTCTCAGCTATAGTTGAGTTAGCTCCTTCTATAGCTAGATCAAAAGATTGCTCTCCACCCTTAAGCCCATCTTCTATTTGTTTTTTCTGTGCCTCTAGCTTTTTTCTTTGCTCCTCAGGTAAAGATGGATTTGAAAGAGCACCATTAATTTGATCTAATTTAGGTCCATAATAATCCTTTGCATCATCCAGCTTATCTTGCCCCTTCTTTATTTTTCTCTCATTATGTTTAGCTCTATCCAAAGATAAATCTGTTGCTCTTAAATCTACCTCAAGTGATTTTAATATATAGTTGTTTTCAGTTGCAATCTTTATAGCATCATCCAAAGTTAAATTTAGATCTTCATTTTTATTCACTTCTTTTTCTGCTGCAATTTCCTGTCCATATGAATTAAAAGATGTACTCATAGGTGTTAAAATAAGTGCTGCCGATATTGCCACGGAAATAATTTTTTTATTCATCTTTATTCCTCCTCACTAAAACTTTTCACTATGTCATTTTGAAGCTTTTCAAGTAATTTATTTACTTGTTCTTTCTCTTCAATACTTAACCCGCTAGTCATTTGCTTACTAAAGTCGATATGAGTATCTTTTATTTCCTCAAATAAAGTTCGTCCTTTATTAGTAAGATAAGCTATAGAAGATCTTCTATCTTTAGGATTAACTTTCTTTTCTACTAATTCCTCTTTTTCCATTCTATCTATAAGACCTGTCATATTGGCCCTAGTTACAAGCATCTTATCTCCTATTTCAGATAGGGCCATACCATCATTAGAATATGACAATAGAAGTAGCACATAAAATTTTGATTCAGATATGCCATGGTTCACAAATAAGTCGTTATATACAAATCTCATTATCTCAACACTTTTTAATAAGTTGATTATAGTTTTTCCAGACATATCCTCAATGAAATTGTAGCTATCTAAAAAATTATACAGTTCCCTCTTGTTCACTCATACCACCTCTGTTATCATTTTTAAATACGCGTTTAAATAAATTATATCCAATAAATGCCCATATACAACCAAATACTATAAGATACATTATATCTTTTGAAAATATTCTTATTGGTGTACTCTTTACTAAGATATCTCTTATAGGAGTTATAGCGTATACCAAAGGCCATATACCTTTTATTATATACGAAAGAACAACAGGGGTCTGCTCTACAGGCCATGCATACCCAGCAGTTAAAAATGTAGGCATTGATAAAAGCATTGTAAACTGTGTAACCTGAAGCTTATCTTTAAATAATGCTGCTATTAACATACCAGGTCCAACAAGTGCCAATATGAACACCATAACATACCCAAATGCATATAATAGTGACCCAGTGAAATTTATATCAAGAAAATACTTTAAAATTAATGCACATAATACATATGTTAAGCTTGCAACTATAGAATATATAATTGATTTCATAAATATATTTTCTTTATCATCCATTATCGCTGGAATAAATGCTGATAAAAACAATTGTTGTACGAACACCAGTATTATCCCAGGCATAACATAACCTTTGTAAGTATACTTAGCGTCATACAATACCCTAGATTCAATATTAAATATCTTGGCTAAATCATAAGAAGTTTTAGGGTCTATTCCTTTAGCTTGAAGTATCTTTATATTTATGCCTGCATTTATAGTAGCAAGTATTTCTGATGCAGATGATAAAGCTGTATTTCCTACAGTTATATTACTTTCATCTATTATAAGAGCTACACTAGATGACTTTTGCTTTTTTATATCCTTATTAAAATCTTTGGGTATATAAATTCCCATATGAGCTTCTTTAGAATCTATTTTATATTTTAGTTCCTCAAATGAATTAACAGTAGAAGATACATAATACCTATCGTTATTTTTAAATTCATTTACTATCATTCTAGAAGAAGATGAATTATCCATATCAAGTACTACTATAGGTATATCATTCAAATAATCCTTTATATATACTCCGCCGAAAAGAAAGGTAAGAAATAAAGGTCCTAAAATCAATATAACTACATTTTTAGGTTGCTTAAAAAACTTTATTATCTCGTTAATTAGTTTCAATAATTTCACCTTCTCCCGAACTTTTTTTCTTACTAATTCTATTTTCTCTAAATATTTCAACTACTATAGCCAATATATAGAATAAAACAGTTACACAGATTAAATATCTTATATCATCTCGATAGTTTATAATATAGCCCTTAACCATTAAATCCCTTAGATTGTCTGCATAATGCTGCAAAGGTATATATTTTCCTATGAATTTATATCCATCATTCATACCTATTAAAGGATATGTATAACCTATCATAATACTATTAGGTAAGAAAAGTATAGCTGCAGCCTGAGATGCCTTTATCTTATCCCAAACTACTGATGATATAAAAATTGCAATAGTAGATACTGACATAGAGAATACAAAAGTAAGAGTCATAAGCTGTTTAATACTACCTCTAAACGGAACATCAAATACACTAGTTTGTATATATATATTTAACATAAGTGATATAAATCCAAGAATAGTATAAACTAATATTTTTGACCCTAAGTAAGTAATCATACTTCTTCGTTTTTCTCTATCTATACTAACAGAAGCTGCTATAACAAGACCAACTTGAACTATTGATGCCATAAATCCAGGCATCAAATAATTAGTATAATTTCTAGTTGGATTAAATAACATCCTAGTCTGTATTCCTATAGATGACACTATCTTCTTAGCTTGATCAAAAGGAATATTAAGCTTTCCCTGCAAAACTTTTACTAAAGCTCCTCCTTTTATAGTCATAAGGGTTTCTGCTGCTTGAGCCTTAGCAAATGAAGTATAAGGAAGCTGACTTCCATCATATACAGTCAATATAGTAGGTGATTCATATTCCTTAAGACTTTTATAAAAATCATCTGGAATAATAAGTCCAAATCTAACTTTGTTTTCAACTATCAACTTCTCTATATCGTATGGACTACCTACATAATATTTAACATCAAACATTTCATTATCATCAAAATAACTTACTATACTCCTAGAAAACTGAGTATTGTCTCCAAGGTATACAGCTGTAGGTATTTCTTTTAGTTGATGATCAGAAAACATATAGCAAAGCATTACATTTACCACTAAAGGTGTTATGAATATTAAACTAAATGCCATTATATATTTTTTTATTTTATTCACCAACATCACCTACTTTTCAAAATCCACAAAAGCACTCATTCCAGGTCTTAATATATTTTCCTCGTCTTCTACTTTTATTTTTACTCCATATGAAACTATATCGTAATTTCCATTGTCATTAGTAGCTTTTTTAACTGCAAAATCAGGTTTTTTGTTAACTCTTACAACCTTACCTTTAAATGTTTTATCTTTAAATGCTGTAACCGTTATTTTAGCTTCTTGACCTTCATAAACTTCGCTTAATTTAGTCTCATCTAAATTAACCTCAATCCACATATTACTTAAATCAGAAACAGTCGCTATACTCATTCCTGTAGATACTAATTCTCCTTTATCTATATTTAAAAGAGTTATATTCCCATTTATAGGAGATTTTATATTTGTATCTTGTATATAAGCATTTACTTCTTCAAGTCCTGCTTTAGCTTGCTCATACTTACCTCTTGCCGCTTCTACCATATTAGTAGCCGCTGCAACCATAGCTTGTGCTCCAGATACATCTTCAGTTCTAGCTCCCTCATTTGCCATACTAAGCGTTTGCTCTGCCATATCAAGTTGAGCCTTTACTTCATCTCTCTTTTGAGCTGATACAGCTCCTTTTTCATATAAATTTTCTACTCTTTCATAAGTTTTCAGCATAAGATCATAGTAAGTCTGCGCTTTTGCTATATCTTGGCTTCTAGCTCCATTTTGAGCTTTATCAAGCTGTGAGTTAGCAGCTGCAACTTGTGACTGGGCAGCATCTAGTTGCCCTTTAGCTGCACTTACAAGTGCCTCCATTTGGTTTTTTTTAGCTGCAAGTTCCTTCGAATCTATAGTAACTATTAAATCTCCCTCTTTAACTATTTGTCCTTCTTCAACCTTAACTTCCCCTATTTTACCAGGTATCTTAGAATTTATATCAACCTCTTGTGCTTCTATAATACCTTGATATTTATCATTAGTTTCAATTTCTTGACTAGATGCACACCCAAACAGCATTGTGCTAGCTAGCATAATTAGACAAATTAAAATATTTTTTTTATTTTTCACTTTATGTACCTCCCTCAAATAGTTAACATGTTTATTAATTAGTTTATATGTTAATTATATTACCTCAATAACATTTTGTAAATATATTTTTCAATAAAAAAAGAGTGGATATAATATCCACTCTTTTTACATTAACACATTATCAACCTTTTGTTTTAACTCAAATATATCAAAAGGCTTTTGAAGTATTCCCTCTATTTTTAACTCATTGAGTATATGAACTTTTTTAGGATCTGTAAATGCTGTCAATATAAAAACCTTTATATCTTTATCATAGGTTCTTATATTTTGTAAAATCTCATCACCATCCATATTCTTAAGTCTCATATCCAAAAGAGCTAAATCTAATTTATTATTCTTTACTGTATCTATGGCTTGCTCACCATCTTCTGCTAAATAAACTTCATATTCTTCACTGAACAAACTGTTTAAAAGGGATCTTAATCCTAACTCATCATCCACAATAAGTATCTTTTTCATCAACATATCCCCCTAGATTAATGGTTCTCTATTCTTGTTATAATCTTAGCTTCAACAGACCCCATTTTATCTTCTCCAACAACAGAAATTATATCATCATCATCAAAATTGCTTTCTTTTAAATCATCTCCATCTATATCTATAAACTTAATCGTACTAGTTGAATATCTTATATATATAGTTCTTCCATCTGCATTATTTTCAAGTTCTATTTCATTATCACCAGTATCTATATCTTTTATTCTTCCTGTATATGTACTCATGCTTACATTATTATCAGCTTCAATCTTAGTTATATCTCCACTTTCTAGCGTTATTTCTATCTTATGGTTTATTCTAAGGTCATAAAGCCCAGCAGAACTATTGCCTATTTCAACTTCAAATCCAGGAGCTAATTTATATGTCTTAGTTTTACTATCATCATCTAATATAGTTATTTCTGGAATTTGTGCCATTTTTATTTCTTTTAAAGTTCCTTTTACTTTTGTTTTAACTGTATCTGCATCTATATCCTTAACCTTATCGTATTCAACTTCGAGATCTACCTTATCTCCTACTCTAAGATCAGATATTTTAGCTTTATCATTATTTCTTCTTACTTTAGCATCCTTATCTATATCGAATTTATAAGTTTTTTCGTACTTATCATCAGTCTTTATCTCTATCTTAGAAGAAGATACTTCTTGAATTATTCCTCTAACTTTAAAATCCTTAGATGTAGCGTTTATTTCTTCTACTATTCCGTTTCTTATTTTTAAAGTTACTTTATCTTCTTTTTCAACCTTATAAATACTAGATTCTTCTCCATCAATCTTTATTTTAGTAGTGCTACCCACCTTATATTCCTCATACTTGTCTCCAATTTTAAATTTAACAGTATGGTTTCCATTAGCATCAAATGAAGCATTATAGAAATATCCTTCTTTTTCTTCTTCTTCATCACTTAATTTTACGGCATAAAGCTTAGTTCCACTAACTGTTAATTTAACACTTCTTCCTTCTTTTAAATCTTCTAATTTAGCGTCTTGAGTTCCTATTTTTATACTTATATCACTTTTTTTATTGCTAAATACAAGTTTTTTATCTCTTGAATCCTTTATAGTTACAGTTATATTTCCATCATACTCCAATACATCATCTACTTTACCTTCAATAGATGTTAGGAATTGGTTATTATCTGTTCCTGTATTAGTGTCTGGTACTGTATTGGTATTTACACCCTTATATTTTAAATCATACCCTACAGATAACATTTTAGACATTTCAGCTCTAGTAACAGAATTTTTAGGATTGAAATTTCCTTTCCAGTCACCAGCACCATTTATTATACCTTTTTTTATAAGTATATCTATATATGGTTTAGCCTCTGATGGTATTTCATTAGCATCCTTAAATCCTAATACAACAACCTTATTCAATTGATTTTCAAGATCTAATCCTCGTGCTATATAAACTGCAATTTCCCATCTTAGAGCAGTTTGTGGCGTTCCATTTTTGACGAACTGAGATAATAATTTCTCATTATTTAATATTTTTTTCTCAAGAGCAAAAACTATCTCTTCTTTAGCCCAGTCTGCATAGGTTAATATTCCATAATCCTTAAGAGCTTTTTCATATTTAGATTTATTCGCATCATAAGTCGATTGTACTTCTTTTGGATCAAATAATCTTGTTATAAGAACTATAGATTCAATTCTAGTTACCGACTTATCTGGTTTAAACGTTGCATCTGCATATCCTGTTATTATTTTCTTAGAAGCCATATTTTCTACATACTGTTTAGACCAATGTTTATCTGTTACATCAGTAAACATTTGAGCTCCAAAAGAATACATAACACTAGTCAAAATCAAAAACACTGCCAGCATTACAGCTAGAGTACTTTTAACCCATTTTTTAATTCTTACTTTTTTCATACCTAACCCCCCTACCTATATACTAAAATATACACTTTAACTTTACCACATAATTATTCAATATAAAAGAGATAATAATTTCTATATATAGTATAAATCATTTAATGCGTCTAGACTATACTTATTAAACAAAAAAAATCTATAACCTTGTATTGAGTTATAGATTTTTTACATTTGAACTTCTTTAACTATCTTACAGTTCCTATATTTACAGCCTTATTATAATCTATAATAGATAAATTATAATCTGATATAGATTTTGATAACGCAATATTAGCAGAGTACGATTTAGTTGCTGCTTCTTGAACTTCTAAAAGTGTACTCATTCCAGCATCATAAGAAAGCTTCTTAAGCCTCAATACCTCATTAGCTTTATCTACATTAGACTTTGCTATTTCTATTTGCTTTTTATTATTATTTACATTATCATACTTTGATTTTAAATCAAACTCAACTAACTGCTTGGAATTTAACATAAGATTTTCAATTTTAGCAACATTTCTTTCTTTTGTTTTATAAACATAAGTATTTGATGGATACTTAACAGAATTACTCTCAAAGTCAAGTTTTACAATCTCATAATTATGATTCATCTGAATCATATCAAATCTTTTTTCATAAGCAGTCAAAACATCCTTATTTAAATCTACACTAAACTTTTGCTCTTTAAATTCAGATGTAAGCTCAATTTTAGTATCAAGAGGATAATTTAAAATCATATTAAGTCCTCTGTATGCACTTTGAGTATTAATCTTTGCTGTTTCTAAATTAGCCTTAGCTTCATCAAGTGATATATCTGCCATATATAAATCTGACTTTGATGCAACACCCAAATCAAACTTTTTCTTCACGTTATCCCTGCTCTTTTGAGCATTAATTAAATTATTATTTGTAACTTCATAATAGTCTTTTGCTTGAAGTGCTCCATAATAAGCTTGTGTTATTTTATACTTCAAATCTTCTAACTTATAGTCTTTTTTTATTTTTTCTTCATCTAAAGCATTTTGAGCAGACTTTGAATACATGTTAGAATCTAATTGAAATCCTTCTACTGTACCTAATGAAAACCCTGATTTTTCATACTTTTTTTCATTATGTCTAGCTTGATCAAGCTCTATTTCTTTTATTTCAATATCCAAATCGCTTACCTTCAAGTCAGTTGAGTTTTTTATTCCTTCATCTATAGCTTCATTTAATGATAATTTTTTAGCATCATTTGTTTGAGGAGTATCCGCATATGTTAGTATAGATGTTACAAGAGTCATACATACAAGCAATATACTAAGAACCAATTTTTTCATCTAAAATCCCCTCTTTCTTTTTAAATTTGTTTTTTATTTTCATAACCAAATCATCAAATATGCTATATACAACTGGTATAAACGCTAATGTTAATACCGTAGATAGCGTAAGTCCTCCTATAACTACAGTAGCCATCGGAGCTTGAGTCGATGCCCCTTCTCCTATTCCAAGAGCTAGTGGTATAAGACCTAAAACCGTTGTTAAAGTCGTCATAAGTATAGGCCTAAATCTAGTGAATCCTGCTTTTATTATAGCTTCTTTTCTATCCATTCCTGATTCTCTTAATTGATTTATATAATCAACTAAAACTATGGCGTTATTAACAACTATACCCGAAAGCATTATTACACCAATTAAGGCAGGTACTGATAAAGATCTTCCAGTTACAAACAACCCTATGAATCCTCCTGATAAAGCAAAAGGAACAGAAAGCATTACTGTAAACGGATGTATTAATGATTCAAACTGAGATGCAAGCACCATGTAAACTATTACTATAGATAAAAGAAGTGCAAGTGCTAAGCTTGAAAATGCTTCCGCCATATCTTGCTGCTGTCCTGTAAATGTGTAAGTATACCCCGATGGCAGGTTATAATTTACAAGTTCCTTCTTTATATCATTAGTTACAGACTTTAAATCTCTTCCATTAAGTTGTGAAGAAACAGTAACTGTTCTAACTTGATTTATTCTACTTATTTGAGTAGGTGCATTCCCATACTCTATATCAGCTATTTGTCCAAGAGGAACAGTTTTTCCAGTTTGAGATGTTATATTTATTTGCTTAACATCTTCTATAGAATTTTTAACCGAATCTCCTAAAGATACATTTACATCTATTTCATCTCCATCAACTTTAAATGTAGTAGCATTCGATCCATCTATAGAAGATTTTATAGTATTTGCAACGTCACTTGCTGTTATTCCATAAAAAGATGCTACCTCTCTATTAAGATTAATTCTCGCCTCAGGATTTCCTTCTTCTGTATCAGATGTAACTTCTGCTGTTCCGCGAACTTGTTTTAATATTTTTTCAAAGTCAGATCCTATAGTTTTTAAAGTTTCAAGATCATCTCCTTTTATTTGTATAGCTATAGCAGCCGAACTTCCTCCGCCACCACCCATAGAAGATGCCTCTGATACAGTTATTTTAGCTCCAGGTATTGATTCTACTTCTTTTCTAACTTCATTAACTATTTGTGCAGTTGATCTTTTTCTTTCTTTTTGGTTGACTAAAACAACATTTACATTTGATGAATTACTTGCAGTAGTTGAAAATCCAGATGACCCTCCTATAGTCGAGAATATTTTATCTCTTTCAGGTATACTCTCTACTATTTTTTCAACTTCTTTTGCTATTCTATCACTTTCCTCTAAAGTTGTTCCAAATGGAGTTTCTATAGTTACATTAAAACTTCCTTCATCTTCCGCTGGGAAGAACTCTCCTCCAACAGCACCTACTAATGCTATTGATGATACAAATATAAGTATTGCTACAAATACTGTCATCTTTCTATGCTTTAAAACATAGTTTAAAAGTTTTCCATATGCACTACTCAATTTTTCTATAGATTTTGTGAATATATCTAATATCTTTTCTATAAGTTTAAACTCTTTTTTCTTGCGTTCTCCAACTTTAAGTATCTTAGAGGCTAACATCGGAACTACAGTTATAGCAACTATTAAAGATGCAAGAAGAGAGAATACTACCGCAAATGAAAGCTGTTTAAATATTATAGCAGTGAATCCCTTTACAAATACTATCGGTAAGAATACCGCTATAGTAGTCATAGTAGATGCAAATACTGCCATTGTAACTTCCTTAGCTCCTATTATAGCTGCCTCAAGTCTTGATTTTCCTTCTTCTCTATGTCTATATATATTCTCAAGAACAACTATAGAGTTATCCACCAACATACCTATACCAAGAGCCAATCCTCCAAGAGATATTAAGTTGATTGTAAGTCCTCCAAAGTACATAAGAGCAAAAGTTGCTATTATCGATATAGGTATAGCAATACCTACTATAAATGTAGATCTTATATTTCTAAGAAATAAGAACAGCACAACAACAGAAAGTAATCCTCCTATTATCGCATTACTTGTTACATTATTTATAGATTTGTTTATAAACTCAGATTGATCCGTTCCTACTGTAATATTAATCTGAGAATATTCACCGCTTATTTGATCTACTTCTTTTAATATCTTTTCTGCAACTTTAACAGTATTTGCAGAAGACTGCTTTGTTATGGATATACCTATACTATTTTTCCCATTAACTCTTGATAGAGTATCCTTATCCTTATAACCAAATTCAACCTTAGCTATATCTGATAGTTTTATTGTTTGACCAGTTCTCAATGATATAGGTATATTTTTTATATCATTTACACTTGTAAATTCTCCAACAGTTCTAACTAAAATCTCTTTATCTCCTTTATTTACATTCCCACCAGGTAGATTTAAGTTCTCAGATCTTAATATGTTTTTTATTTGATTAAGAGATAATTCATACCCTGATAATTTTTCTTGGTCTACCTTTATACTTACTTCGTTTTCATCTCCTCCTGATATATCAACAGATGCTACCCCCTCTATTCTTTCAAATCTAGATTGTAAATCATCCTCTACTATTGACTGTAATTTTGAAAGATCCATATCAGATGATACCCCTAGATTTACTATAGCCTGAGCATTAGGATCTATCTTAAGAACCATAGGTGATGATGCATCATCAGGTAGAGCTCCTTTTACTAAATCAACCTTTTCCCTCATTTGAAGTGTTGCAAAGTCCATATCAGTCCCATATTCAAATTCAACTACAATTATACTGTTTCCTTCTCTTGAGTATGATGTAACTTTTTTAAGGTTACTAACAGTTGCCACTGACTTCTCTAAAGGTTTAGTAACTAAAGTCTCAATTTCTTCAGGTCCAACCCCACTATAATTAACAGTAACTATAGCAACAGGAATATCCATCTTAGGATAAAGATCTATTGGCAAAAGTCCAAGAGATACAACTCCTATAAGTATTGCCATAAACATAAACATGAGGGTTGTAACAGGTCTTTTAACCGACATTTTTGATATATTCATATTTACTCCCCCCTATTTATTAATTTCAACTTTACTTCCTTCTTCTAGATAGTTCTGCCCTTTTTTAACCACTACTTGACCTTGCTTTATTCCTTTTTTTATCTCAACAATTTCACCATTGTCAATCCCAATTTCTACTTTATTAATATGAGCAATACCATCTTTAACTGTGTATACTATGCTTTCGCCATCCTTTATTACTACTGATTCTGATGGAATTGTTATAACATTTCCTTTCTTGTCTGTCACTAAGTTTACATTTGCAAACATTCCAGGCTTTATAATGCTATCTTTGTTATCCACCTCTATTTTTATAGGATAAGTCATAGAATTTGATGCAGTTGCAGGAGACAAGGCAGTTATTTTACCTTTAAAATTTTCTTTATTTGCTGACTTTATAGATATATCAACTAACTCTCCTAGCTTAATCTTGTTTATAAGATACTCTGAAACATCAGTATCAACAACAACCTTATTCATATTAGCTATAGAAACAGCTGCTTGGCCAGAAGATGCCATCTCTCCTTCATTTATATTAACAGCAGTTATTATTCCAGATATAGGTGCCGTAACTGTTGCATTATTTAGATTTGACTGTGCATTTTCAATTCCAACTCTAGCTTGATCCACCTGAGCCTGTGCTGCATTTAAATTAGTAGATGACGCTTGAAGCTCATATTGTTCAAAGTCCTTTTGTGATATAGCTCCTTCTTCATACAATGCTTTCATTCTTTCGTAATTTATCTTTGCATTTTGCATTTGTTCTTGTTTCATATTAAGACTTGCAACTGCCATATCGTATGCAGCTTGAGCACTTTTAACTCCATTTACTAAATCAGTTTTATCTAATGTAAAAAGAACTTCTCCTTTATTAACTTTTTTACCTATTTCAACATTTACACCAGTAACCTTTCCAGGCATTTTCGGTACAACGTTAGACTCTTCTACAGGCTTTACTTTTGCAGACAAAGTAGTTTTAACGTTTATATCTTGCTTTTTAGAAGTTTCTGTTTCAATACTTACAGACTTTTCTTTAACACTTGAAGTTTCTTCTTTCTTTCCACACCCCGAAAGAAACATAGTTAAAGTTAAAACTATTACTAGCAATAAGCTTATTCTTTTTTTCATTATTTTTTCCTCCCTATATTTTTAATACTTCATTATCTTTTTAATATTCCATTGAAAAATACGTCTATTATTATATCTATCTCTTTCTCAATTGGCACGCTATTATTTCCTCTTATCCCATTTAGCCTTTGAAAAAACATTCCAAACATCATACTTGTAAATATTATAGCTAATGAATTCTTATCTAGTGGCTTATACTTATCCTCATCTATATCTATATGTTGTAATATATGTTTCATTACAGTTCCTTCTTTTTCTTTACACTTTTTCAAATGCATATCCATTATGTCATCATGAAACTGCATCTCATAATGTATAACCTTAGATATATGGAAATTTTTTTTAAATACTTCATATCTATTAAGTACTATAAGCTTTAGAATTTCATCCAAAGGCTTATATTTATTATCCTCTATAATATTTTGTATAGAATCAAACTCTGCAAATTCATCAAATTTATCTATGTACTCAATCATTACACCTCTTAATATATCTTTCTTAGTTTTATAATATCTGAATATAGTCCCCTGAGCCACTCCAGCTTCCTCTGCTATTTCTGCAGAAGTTGCAGCCGAGAATCCTTTTTTAGCAAAAACTTTTATAGCAGCATTAAATATCTTTTCTTTAGTGTCATTACCTTTTTTAGTTGTCATATAATCACCTCTCATTTATGAATGAGTACTCACTCATTTTTAATCATATAAACATTATACTATTTATAAATATTTTTGCAACATACAATTTCAAATTTTTACAAAATTTTAATATAAGTATTATTTAGATTTTCATTAACCACTTAACTAAAAAATGCCTCTCATTAAAATGTTAGTTACTTTTGTTTAATATTTTTCCATAAAACTTAGATTTTGACGTTTAAATATCCGTTAAGAAACTTCGTTGTCTGACCAACGCGAGTTTACTAAGTTTTAGGATATTTAATAAGTCAGAATCTATATAGTTTTATAAAAATATTGACTAAGTAACGTTATTTTAATGAGAGGCATTTTTAGCTCAAACACTAACTAAATTTAAATACTCTCATAATCAACACAAGCCATAGAGCTTGCAACCGATTGTATATATTTTTTAACTGGAACATGAACTTCATGATCTGCATAAATCTTTAAATCTTCTTTTGAATCAAAATGAGTTGTAAGACATAAATCATAATTTCTATCAGATTCTAAAAAATTAACTCCAACTTCTATATGTCTTAGTACATCTATTTTTTCATTCATATCTAAAAGTTTTTTCTTTACTTCTTCAACCTCTTTTTTGTCATCAAATCTAAAAAATACTATATGTTTTATCACTTATCTCACCCCTGTGTATTATATTTTTTTACTGTATCACTTAAGTAGCTTAAGAATTCCTCTCTCAAATTTTCTCTTTTAAGAGCGTAATCTACAGTCGCCTGTAAAAATCCAAGCTTATCTCCAACATCGTATCTTTTTCCCTCAAAATTATAAGCATACATAGCTTCTGTCTTTACAAGCTCTTTAAGTCCATCTGTAAGCTGTATTTCTCCACCCTTTCCAGCAGGAAGATTTTCAAGTATTTCAAATATTCTAGGTGTTATAATATATCTCCCAAGAATAGCTATGTTAGACGGAGCTTTATCTGATTCGGGTTTTTCGATTAAGTCTTTAACCTTATATATTCTATCTTCTATATGCTTACCTTCTACTATACCGTATTTATTCACATCTCCATCCGGAACTTTTTGGACCCCAAGTACAGTAGTTCTATATTCGCTATAAGCATCAATCAACTGCTTTAAGCAAGGATTTTTAGCATCAACTATATCATCGCCTAGCATTACCGCAAAAGGCTCATTTCCTATAAAATGCTTAGCACAATATATAGCATGACCAAGGCCTCTTGGTTCTTTTTGTCTTATATAATGTATATTTATCATATTAGATATGTTCTTTACTATATCTAATAACTCTTCTTTCCCTTGTTTTTCAAGTTGCATCTCAAGTTCTACAGACTTGTCAAAATGATCTTCTATAGATTGCTTATTTCTTCCTGTTATTATCAGTATCTCTTCTATTCCAGAATCAACAGCCTCTTCTATTATATATTGAAGAGTTGGCTTATCAACTATAGGAAGCATTTCTTTCGGCTGAGCCTTAGTAGCTGGTAAAAATCTCGTTCCAAGACCTGCTGCAGGTATTATGGCTTTTCTAACCTTATCCAAACTAGAACCCCCTTTATAAAATCTTTAATATAATTGTATATATTATTATATCATTAATAATACAAAAAAATTTCATTTGATAATATAAAACCTAAATATCGAATACTAATTTAAAAGTTTCAACATTTAGGCTTGATTATATTACTTATATTAGTTTATTTTATCATAGGTAT
Organism: Tepidibacter mesophilus; assembly: GCF_002724055.1. GTDB lineage: Bacteria > Bacillota > Clostridia > Peptostreptococcales > Peptostreptococcaceae > Tepidibacter_A > Tepidibacter_A mesophilus. The sequence goes on from NZ_BDQY01000010.1 coordinate 78,918, forward strand.
ATTAAATATCTCATCTTCAGTAATTATAGCTGAAAATTTAGCTTTTATTTTTTCTGGATTTTCATATAGTATGTTCAAGGCTTTTTTTATCATTTCATCACTATTGCCCGTTACAATCCATATATTAGACAAAGAAGAATAACCTTTTGGTAGTGAAGCTATTACAGCAGCTTTTTTAAATTCTTTCGCTATATTTTTACTACAATCAAGAGCCTTAACTTTATTCTCTATTTCAAAGAAAAGTTCTCCCTTTTTATCATTATATACATCTTTTATATTTTGTATTTTAGAAATTTCACTCCAAGTTCCTATAAATACAGTATTTATTTTTTCGTCATTATAATATCCTTCATTTATATCCTTCTTAACCAGATCATCTGCACCATTATTCTTTAAGTAATCATATAATTCATCAGTATCTTTTTTGAACTTTTTAGAATATAATATCTCAGTTTTTAATTTCTTCCCATTATATCCATTAGTGAAATTTTTGGGATACGAGCCTATTATACTAGTTATATAAATTTCATTTTCCCAAGTATGATAGTCCCATACCACATCATCTCCTGGCTTTAGATAATAATCATAAGGACTTACTTGTGCTAAATTTCCATTTATATAATAAAACCAACCTAACTTGTTTTCTTGACTATATTCAGACTTTATTCCATTTATAGAATCTATAAACCCATTTTCAGTCTTTACATCTAAATTACTCTCAATAAATTCCATAACAGTAGTATCTTTAGCAAAATCTAGTTTTTCATCATATATTTTTTGGTCTCCAAAATCTTGAGATAAAATAATATTACTTTTACTTTTTTCTAAATCTCTACTACATCCAAATAAAGATGTCATAATTATCGAAATGATAATAAATAATAATGTCTTTTTCATAATTTAAGCCTCCAAAAATTAATAACCTCATCTATTATGATGAGGTTATTTTTATACAGTATTATTTTTATTATATCATTCTTCTCTATTGTTTTGTAGTAATTTCATTCGTTATTTTTTTAATTTTCTAAAAAATCACTTTTTTGAAGTTCTTTTACCAAACTTTCAAATTTTTCAAGAGCATCCTTTATACATTTAGTATCATTCATATCTACACCTGCTTTTTTTAGTATATTTATAGGATAATCAGACCCTCCAGCTGCTAAAAAATCTAGATACTTGTCATTTTTACCATTTAATATATCTTGAGACAAACTTATCGCAGCACAACATCCAGTAGCATATTTATAAACATAAAAGTTAGAATAAAAATGAGGTATCCTACTCCACCATATAGAACATATATCATCAAGATAAAAATCTTCACCGTAGTATTTTTTCATAATATTTGTCCAAATTTTGTTTAGATTATCTGAAGTTAAAGCCTCTCCTTTTTCAGCTTTATCGTGTATAGTCTTTTCAAACTCAGCATACATAGCCTGAGTATATATACTTCCTGTTATAAGATCTATATATCCTTGTATATAATATATCTTTTCATCCTTAGTCTTAGCATTTTTTATCAAATATTCAAAAAGCAGAGCTTCATTAGTTATAGATGCTACCTCTGCAGTAAATATTGGATAATTGTAATTTACATAATCCTGGTTTTTAGAAGAATAATAATTGTTCATAGCATGACCCATCTCATGAGCAAATGTTGATACACCTCCTAAAGTATCATTATAATTTAAAAGTACATAAGGATGTGTATCATAACTACCCCAGGAGTAAGCTCCTCCTCTTTTATTTTCACTCGGATATACATCTATCCATCTATTATCTATTCCAAACTCAAGGTCTTTTACATACTTCTTTCCAAGAGGAGATAGCGCCTTAGTTATAATTTCTTTAGCATCATCATATTCTATTTTTTTATTACTTTTTACCAAAGGATTATACATATCATAATAATGTATCTTATCAAGCTTTAATATTTTTTTTCTAAGAGATACATATTTGTGGAATACATCTAATTTATTATTTACTTCTATTATTAAATTATTGTACAAGGACACATCTATGTTATCCTTATCAAGAGACGCTTCAAGAGATGTTTTATAATTTCTAGCTTTTGAATAAAATATATCCTTATTAACTTGACCTGATAAAGCCGATGCTAAAACATTTATATTTTTTTTATAGCTTTCAAATTCTTCTACGAATGCCTTTTTTCTAGTTTCACGATTATCATCTTGTAAAAGTCTTGAATATTCGCCCGGGGTAAAATTCGTCTTTCTATCTATATCTTTAAACGAAGTATACACCTTCTCCGGAGTGCTTGCCATACCTTTTGACAAAGACAAAATTCTCTCCTCTTTATCAGACAACATATGCTCTTTTGACTTATACAAATTATTTAAATAAAATTCATACGGTTTTAACTTATTATTACTCTTTATAAATTTATCTATAGTCTTTTTTTCTACACTTAAAATTTCAGGCTCTATAAACGATACACTACTGCTCAGCTTAACACTTAAATAACTTATATTATCACACATAGTAAGATACTTATTATTAGATGTATCTGTATCCTTACTCATATAAGCATATGCATACAACTTTTCTAACATCCTACTCATATTATCAGTCATATCCAAAGCTTCATATAAATACCTAGATCCCCTAGAAAGTTTACCCTTATAAGCCTCTATCTTGAGTATATTCTTCTCAAGTATCTTATAATCTCTCTCCCAATCAGAATCAGACGAATATATATCAGAAAGATTCCACTTGTACTTATTAGTATTTTGCTTATTATTAAATACAGATACCGTCTTAGTTTGTAAACTATAAAAAGAAAATAAACTTATAATCAGAACTATAATAAAAGATAATTTATATAACTTTTTCATAATAACCTCCTAATTAAACTTATATAATTAGGTTGTGTATTTTTTCGAAAATTATAATTAAATTCATGTGCTTAATCCAAAATAAATAACATTAAAATATCTCGTATGTGTTAAATAGTAACTCACATAACCAAGAAAAAAGATGGCTAATTTAGCCATCTAATTAATTCTTCTTTATTACATCACCTGAATAATCTAAAAATTCCCCAGTTAAAGCATCTATATGTTTGATATCTTCCATTCCACCTTTTTCAATCATCTTGTACATCAATTTTATCTCTTTTTTATCACTTTCTTGATCATATATAGTTACATAGCAAAGCTTTACTTCGTTTTTATCAAGATATGCCTGTTTTACCTTCTCAATGTCTAAAGCTTTATTCTTATCTGAAAATACTTTAGTATTGTCCCATTCGGATTCTATAGCTAATACATTATTTGTATTTAAATCTACATAAACACTTACATCATTATCTCTATAAACTACTCCATTTACGACTCTATTAAAAGAATAGCTTCCAACCTTATCATAAGTTACATTGCCTTCTTTATCCTCATAATAACCTGCCTCTTTTGTCATTTCAGTATCTATATTTATTCCTTTACTCTGACAACTATCTTTTATAGCTTGTAAAGCTCTTTCATATCCATCTTCCCATGTGTACTTTGGCTTTACATCTGTTTCATCCCATATCTCAAAATCAGTGTCCATATGTATTATTTCTTTATTATTTTTATCTATTACTATCTTTCCATTTGCTTCATTTCCTTCTTGATCTTTATAACTAAATTTAGCTCCCCAAGCTTGTCCTTTTGATGTCTTTTTACTCTCATCATCCGCAAGCTCTTCTATACTAGTTATAGTTATATCTTTATTTAATAACTCTTTAATTTTTTGCGTTACCAAATCTCTAGTCTCTTGCTCATTTAAATTATAGTTTGGTGTTTTTACTGATACAGATTCTTTATAATTTTCTTTACTCATCATATCTTGGTCTATATTCTTTATATAATACTCAAGCTCACCGTCTTTGGCATCTACCATGCTTGAAGTTTTATAATACGGATTATATACAAGACTTACTTTCTCATTTCCATCTTCATCATATATATTCATATACATAGGTTTCATCTCTATGTTATCTTGTATAATCTTTGCAGCCTTAGATTTGTCTATTACATTTTCAACCTTTGGAATATCCATATCCTTATTCCAATTCAAGCTATACTCAGATAATCTACCCGTTTCTTTATCTACAGTTATATATATTCCTTCTTGATCAAACTCTACTTCATTTAAAATTCTATTATATTCAAAATTAAAGCTATATTCATCTTCTTTTTCTATACATTTAGTGTTTTTAACTTTATCTGAGTGCATTTTATTTACTACATTGTCTGCTAGTTTTCTAGCCTCAGTCTTAGTTATTTGCTTATCACTTTCAACGTCTCCGTATATAGAAACACTGGACACAGTTTTATCAGGTTCAATATAAACGTCTACATCTACATAATTTTCATCTTCTCTACATATGTTTATATCCCAAGCTCCTTCTTCATAACTTTCCTCAGCCGTAACTTCAAAATTATTATCAATATCTATATCAAAGTATTTCTCAACAGCATCAGTAGCTATCTTCTTCGCTTCATCCCCACTCAAATTCTCATTTGCAAAAATAGATACACAACTACTCATTATAAAAACTAATATAAATAAACTCAAAATCCATCTATTCTTCATAAAAAAATCCCCCTTACTTTTTTTGTATACATAAGATGATAATACCATATTATGGTTTATTTTTGCAATATGAATAGTGATACCAAACTCATATCTAAATTTAACACAAAATACCCTATAAAATAGGTTTTTTAATTGCCTACTTTATAGGGTACATTATATTATCTTATCATTATTTTATTCCAGACTTGGATAAAGCCTTGTATACAGATACTGCCATTTCCGTCATAGTAGCATTGTCCTTAGGTCTAAAGCTTGAGTTGTCTCCAGCTACTATTCCAAGTCCCTTACATACAGCTACATATCCCTTGTAGTCATTATCTATACTATCTTCATCATTAAATCCAAGTGAATATACATCTTTCATATTTGCCATTTGTTCTTTGTCTATAAGTTTAACTATCATCTTAGTCATCTCTTGTCTTGTTATCTTAGCATCTTTGTTGAAATTTTCTTCTTTATTTTCTACAAATCCATACTCAATCGCAAGCTTTATATAAGACATATCTTCATCATCATTTTTTATATCTTTAAATTTAAGATCCTTTATATCACTTGTTCTATAAGTATTGTATCCTTTTGCATTTACAATCATCTTTATAGCATCTATTTTAGATATTTCATTATTTGGTTCAAATGTTTTAAGATCTATTATATAGCTATCACTCAATATTGTAAGTTCTTTTTTAGCCCAATGATCTTTTATTTTATCTGAATAGTCTTTATCATCCTTATTCTTAAATTCTTCTCCATTATAATCCAATTTTTTCCCAGTGATTGCATCAATTTTATCTAATCCATACATATCTTCTAATGAATAAGCTAGAGTTGCTTTTCTATTATTTTCTTTGTTATCATTAATAGTAGTATAACCTAATTCAATTTTACTATTGTCAAAGTATATATCCTTTGCCTTTTCTTTATCAATTACATTATCTACTGTTATGAATTTAGCATCATTGTTCCATACATAATCTACTCTTGTAACCTCACCAGTTATTGCATCAACAGATACAGATATATTATTATTTTCATAATTCATTTTATTATTAATTCTTGCAAAATCATAGTAATATGAATCTGAATTTATTTTTTTACCATTTATATAATGATAACCTTTTTGTTCTAATAATTTAGTATCTATATTTTTTATATTATATCCATAGTACTTGCTTAAAACATCTATAGCCTTATCATATCCTTCATTCCAAGTAATTTTAGGAGTAAAATCTTCATCTTCATCATTAAATCTATAAATATCAAAAGATATGATTTCACCTGTAAGTGCATCTATTGATATATTTCCATCCATATCTTTGTCTTTAATATTCAAATCAGCTTCCCATACTTTTCTTCCTCTATTCATATAATAATCATCATCTTCTTCATATCTAAATCTATCAATTTTAAAATCATCTTTTATAAAGTCTTTTGCAATAGAATTAATTATATCTTTAGCTTCTTTTTCTGTTAATTCTTTGCTGCGTTTTTGAGGCTTAGTACTATTGTTATATATTTTTTCTTTTTCTTCATCTTTTATATCCTTATACTTTAATTCTTCTTTAGAGCCATCCCATCTTAGCATTTCTCCAGTTTTCGCATCTACTAAAAATCCTTTTTCATTGTATGACTTATAAGCCAGATCTATACTTTCAGGTTTATCATCATCATTTTTATCTACATCAGAATATACAAGCTTCATATCTGTATTATCCTTTAATATCTGCTTTGCCTTATCTTTATCTATAACTTCTTTGTTATCATCAAATTTTACATTATAATCCCAATCAAATCTATACGATTCAATTTTACCTGTAATTCCATTTACTCCTATCTGTATATTATCTTGATTAAAACCAACTCCATTTTCCTGTCTTACATAGTTAAATGAATACTCTTCTCCTCTAAATCTTTCTGCCCAATAATTATCATCATTAAGCTTCACTTTAGTACTTTCAACAGGATTTATTTTTCTTAAAAAATCATCAGCTATTTTTTTAGCTTCTTCTTTTGTCATAGTAGGAATTACTATATTATCATCATTCCTATTCCAGTTATGATATCTTAATTCTACTATTTTTCCATTACTAGAATCTATCTCTGCATCTATATTTATGTGTATATCACCTTCAGATTTATTCCAGTCAATATTCCATACAGACCTGTCTTCATATCTTTCATTTCTAAATTCTATTCTAGACTCAAATTTATCGTCTAATTCAATACCTAAATAGTTCTTTAAAGCATTCTCAGCTGTCTTCTTTGCCTCTTCCTTTGATACCTTAGAATCAGCAAAAGATAGTATAGAACCCCCCAATACCAAAAATACTGTAAAAATAGTTAAAATAATTCTTTTCAAATTCATACCTTACCCTCCTTATTAATATCTATCCTTTATTATTATACTATAAATTTGTAAATAAATTACATCTTCAGTGCACCTTTTATTTTTTTATATCCATATATAGAGTTGAAAGGGGATGATAACATGGCAATAACAAGTATTAAAACAGGAACAAGTTTAAAATTAAAGTATTCTTTAGGTCTTAATGAGAAAGGGGTTGAAAAGTTCAAGACGACATCTATCAAGAACTTGAAATTAGACGCAACTGATGAAGATTTATTTGGAATCACTACTTTAATGAAGGGTATGCAGAGCAATTCTTTGGTTGAAGTGAAGAAGGTAGTTGATACTGATTTAAGCGAGTAGTTACAGTAGCCAAAATATATATATGAGAATACCGTTCATGCAACGATATTTTGAAGAAAACTAAGATTTCGTCTTATTGATAATCCTAAAGTTTCTAAACTCCCTTTGGTCAAACAAATAAACTTTTTAACAGATTATCAAACGACAAAACCTAAGTTCTCTAATTCAAAATATCTAAAAGCAATCACTAACATTTTCATAGATATATTTTTAGAGTAGTTCTTAATCAATTTACTTAAATCATTTTAAATTTTGAGAGAGAAAATGAAAATATAGGGGGTAATATTATGGAAAAGAGACTTGATATGAAATTTATTAAATCTGATGGTAAGAAGGTGACTGTTAAGGTTAATAGCTTAAAAGATGATGTTGATGATAGCGCTATAGATGCTTTGATGGATTACATAGTTTCTAAAGATCTGTTTAAGTTCAATGGAGAAAGCATAGTTAAGAAAGAATCAGCTGAGATTGTAACTACTCAAACTGAAAATATTCATATTAACTAATTGAGAAGGGGGGCTAATTTTAGCCCCTTTTTGAGTATAAGGAGGTATATTATGAATGAGATTTTAGGACTTGTTTCTAATGTGGGTTTTCCAATAGTTTTGTCTATATATCTTTTAACAAGGATAGAAGAAAAGCTTGAGAATTTAACCCAGAGTATTAACAAGTTGAATAATGTGATTTCTAGAATAGAAGTACAGTAATCTTACCTTTAAATTTGTGGGTTATCAAAATATGTATATGTCTTTAAAAATATTTTTTCTTAAATCTACATAAACTCTAATCACTACACCTAAAAATGAAGCTTATAAAAATGTTAGCGAATGATTTAAATGTTTTTGTATAAAACTTGTGTTACAGCGTTTGAATATCCGTTAAGAAAGTTCGTTGTCTAAACGTAGTGAGTTTAGAACTTTTAGGATATTCAATAAAATGTAATACTTAGTTTTATAAAAAACATTTAACACATAAGCGTTATTTTTATAAGCTTCATTTTTCATTTAAGCACTATAAAATCTTCACTTAGATTACATATATATTCCAGCCCCAGGTCCTAAAGGAATATTGAATTTCATAAATACAACCAGTAATATTATCCATAGTATTCCATAAGCTATTGAATACGGAATCATATTTGCCATTATAGTTCCCATTCCAGCTTTCTTATCATACTTTCTAGCAAAAGCTAGAATTATAGGAAAGTATGGGAAAAGTGGACTTATAGGATTAGTGATTGAATCTCCTATACGATAAGCCACTTGTGTCAAAGCTGGATTATAATCAAGGAGCAAGAACATAGGAACAAATACAGGAGCCATTATAGCCCATTTCGCTGAAGCACTTCCTACAAATAAATTTATAAATCCAGACAATATAATAAATCCAATTATAAGCCCAAATCCAGTGAAACCCATATCCTTTAATGACTCTGCGCCTTTTACAGATATTATTACCCCTATATTACTAATTGTAAATAAAGCTAAGAATTGAGATGCAGCAAATGCAAGCACTATATACATACCCATCTCACTCATAGATTGCCCCATCATAGCAACTACATCTTTATCACTTTTTATTTTTTTAGTTATCTTTCCATATATTAGTCCAGGAATGAAGAACATCAAAGTTATTATAGGTACAAGACCTTTCATAAGAGGTGCCTTAGGCGCTAGTAGTGAATTAGTCTCAGGATCTTTCATAAATGCATTATCACCTATACAAAGACCAACTAATACAACTGCAATAAAAAGTAAAGATATGCCTGCCCATTTAAGCCCTTTCTTTTCATATTCGTTAATTTCACATACAGCTTCAGTATCTGAATCTCCTTCATATTTGTCAAATCTAGGAGCTATTATTTTCTCAGTTATAATTACAGATGCTATAAGAATTGCACCAGTAGAAACTAAAAGAAAATAAAAGTTCATAGCAGGGGTCGCTTGATAGCTAGGATCTATCATTTGAGCAGCAGGTATAGTAAATCCTCCTAGCAAAACATCTATCATACTCACCATAATATTAGCAGAAAAACCACCAGCAACACCAGCATAAGCTGCAAACATTCCTATAAGAGGATGTCTTCCTATTCCAAGAAATACTATAGCAGCAAGTGGAGGTAAAACTATAAATCCTGCATCTCCAGCTGCATTAGCAAGTATTCCTACAAATATTATCATACCTGTAATTAAACTTCTTGGAACCTTACTAATAGAATTCTTAAGAGCTGTTTCCATAAGTCCTGACTTTTCAGCAACGCCAGCACCAAGCATAACAACTAAAACCAAACCTAATGGTGGGAATCCTTGAAAGTTTCCTACAATACCTGTTAATATACCCCTAAGTCCATCCTTACTCATAAGATCTACTACACTTACAGTTTCTTTAGTTAATGGATGAATTACAGATACATTTCCCATAAATAATATCTTAGACAATATAATTATTAGTCCACATAAAATAACGAATAAAGTTACAGGATCAGGCAGCTTATTTCCCACTATCTCAATCCCATTTAAAAATCTACTAAAAAGTTTATTCTCCTTAACTTGTACTTTTTCCATAATACTCCTCCCCTTTACTCACTCAAATAATCTATTGCAGTCTGAGCAAGCCCCTTAGCAATAGTAAGTACATTCTTATCATTCCACTTGAACTTAGGATGATGATGAGCTACTAAATTATCATTATCCTTACTAATTCCTACAAATATAAAAGATGATGGAACTAATTGCCCAAAATACGCAAAATCTTCTCCACCCATAGTAGGTTCCTTCATGTCAAACACTTTATCTTCTCCTAATATCTTCTTAAATGAATTTCTAGCAAGCTCAGTCATTTTTTCATCATTTATAAGAGCTGGATATTTTTCTTCATATTTAAATTCATAGCTTGCTCCTTGACACTCAGTTACTGCCTTTAATATATCCTCCATGGCCCTTGGTATAAACTTTCTATGTTCCTCACTAAAAGTTCTAACAGTACCTACAACCTCTACATCATTAGGTATAACATTATGACTTTTTCCCCCATTAATACAGCCAAAAGATATAACTGCACTCTCAAGAGGACTTATTCTCCTACTTACAATAGATTGAATATTATTAATAACTTGAGCAGCTATAACAATAGGATCCACACTAAGATGAGGAACTGCTCCATGTCCACCTTTTCCCTTTACTGTAAATCTAAATAAATCTGGTGCAGCCATCATAGCTCCTTTTCTTACATGAACCTCCCCTTCAAGCATTTCCCCCCATAGATGACATCCAAAAGCTGCATCTACCTTAGGATTTTCCATAATTCCCTCATCTATCATAGGCTTGGCTCCACCTTGTTCTTCCTCTGCTGGTTGGAATATAAGCTTTACATTTCCATGAATCTTATCCTTCATATCATTTAATATCATAGCAGCACCCAAAAGACCTGCCATATGTCCATCATGACCACACGCATGCATACAATTCTCAACCCTAGACTTATACTCTACATCTGCTTCCTCATTAATACGCAAAGCATCCATATCAGCACGAAGAAGAACTGTCTTACCAGGATGATTTCCTTTTATAAGACCTACAACACCCGTCTTAGCAACATTAGTTTTATACTCAATTCCCAACCTTTCAAGCTCATCTCCAATAGTCTTTGCAGTCTTAAACTCCTCATAGCCTAACTCTGGATACATATGAAACTGATGTCTTAACTCAACCATTTGGCTGTAATTATCATCACCTATTTTATTTATAATGTTCGTACACATTTTTACCCCTCCCTTTTTGTCTTCATATCATGAACACTTGTATTTTATTCATATGCAATAGTACCATATTTTAGTACCAAGTTCAATATATTAATATTTATATACATATTAATTCCTTCATACAGTATGTTCATCTGAACTTTCTGAATTTTTATCTTATGAAAATTCGTTTAATCTTACATAAAAAAATTCGTCTAGTTGCAAGTGTAGTTCTTCTATCAATGTTATCCACAGAGCCCAAATTTTATAATCCCTTAGTATATAAAAACACGCTTATTAAAATCCAACTACCGAAATAACAGTAGCTTAAATTTTAATAAGCGTGTTTTTTATCATTGTAATTAAAATAATGGGATGAACTAAATCTTATACTCTAGTAGCATCAATACTAAAACTATATATGAAAATGTTAGCAAATATCGTTGTATTCGCAGTATTTTCATACATAGTTTTTGATAACCCACAAATTATAAAATAAGTAATAGTATTTATTCTAAGCAACAGCCAATGATTTAAATGATTTATAAAGCAATCCCACTACAGCTATAGATATTAAAAGCTCAGGTAATAAGTACGATGCATTATAAGTAATTGAATAAATCCAAGGATTAGTTCCCTCTGGTGCATAAGAAGCCCAAATTATAGCTCCTGATAATACATGTGACGTGAACCTTAAAAATACCCCAAGACAAGTTCCAAGAACTACACCTGTTAATGAATCTCTAAACAATCCTGCAAATCCCAGTACTCCAAATGCCAATACATAATCAAGTAGTATAGACATTATATGAAAACTATACTTTGTATCCAATATAAATTGAAGTATTCCATAAGTTATAGCTACAAAAATTCCCGGAGATACTCCCCATCTTATAGCATAAAATATTATAGGAATCATACTTCCAGCAGTAACCGCTCCACCAAATGGACCCTCATATATTTTAATATAGCTAAGAATCTGTGCAAGTGCTATCATTACGCCTGCTTCTACTAACATTTTAGTAGTCATTTTTTTCATTTGTACTTCCCCCTTTTTTAGATAATAAAAATGCTACGCATATAGCGTAGCATTGATTAACTAATTCAATATGATTCCTACGCTGGCATTATCCAGATCAGGTATTAGGGTCGAAACATTTATACGGTTTCCTCTCAGCCAGACTCCTCCAGCTCCCCTTTTACTATTATTCATTTTTACTATACACCTATTATATATTTTTTGAAAACGTATGTCCATACGCTTACAAAATTTTCATATTATTTTGTATATACTATTGCACTCCAAACAAATGTTCGGTATAATATTCTCAGAACGTATGTTTGGTTAATTTAGGGGGGATACCAAATGAATGCATATGAAGAAATTAATGAATTAGTTAAAATGTCTCAACAAGGAGATACCGATTCACTTGAAAAGCTACTAGATATATTAAAACCACTTCTAATCTCAAAATGTAAACACTACTTCGGATATATAAGCGAGGATCTTTATCAAAATGGAGTTATAAAATCAATAGAACTTATAAATAGCTTTGACTTTAAAAAGAACACCAAATTCCTTGGATATATGAAATTTATGATAAGTTGCTTTTACTGGGATCAAAAAAAGGACGAGCTTAATTCAAAAGAAGTGAGTGTAGACTTTAACGGCAATCAAATTAAGGAAGTCTATGTTGAAGACTTTTCAAGTATAGAGACTATAGAAGCATTATCTATTTTAAATGCTACAGAAATAAAAGTTATAGAAAAGAATTTGATACAAGGACATACTCTTCTTGAAATATCAAAAGATATGGACATATCATATAGTTGGGTCAAGAGAGTTAAGTCTCAAGCAGTTAAAAAACTTGAAAAATATTACTCACTAAACTACTCTATATGATAAAAAATCTTTATTCTAAAGATCTTAAATACATATATTCTTTACTCAGTGGGTTATCCAAAATATATAGATTAAGATAACGCTCATGCAGCGATATTTTGAAGAAAACTAAGATTTCGTCTTATTAATAATTCTAAAATTTATGAACTCCCTACGGTCAAACACATAAATTTCTTAACGTATTATCAAACGACAAAACCTAAGTTATCTAAATCAAAATATCTAAAAGCAGTCACTAACATCTTAATCGATATATTTTTAATTTTCCTTTTATTGTAGAGTAAGTTGTTATCGCATTAAAAACCAAAAGATTTTTAAAAAGATTTTTTATTGAATCTACTCAAATTCTAGGCACTAAACTTAAAAATAAAGCTTATTAAAATGTTAGCGATTGATTTAAAAAACTTTTGTATAAAACTTGCGTTACAGTGTTTCAATATCCGTTAAAAAAATTCGTTGTCTGACCAACGGGAGTTTAGAACTTTTAGGATATTGAATAAGCTGTAATGCTTAGTTTTATGCAAAAGTTTTAATCCATGAGCGGTATTTTAATAAGCTTTATTTTTTGCCCAATCATATGTTAGAATTAGTGTTCTTAAAAACAAAACCCAGACAGCTATTATACACTATCTGGATTAAATATCATAAAGTATATTATATATAGCATGCCTAGGTAAATTATGAGTTACATCCCCTACAGTAAAAGATATAATCGGAGAACCTTCTGATTCAAACCACTGTAGTATTTGTTGTATCTGTAATTGAGTTAATTCTGCTTTGGGTACTATCAAAGAATTCCCATCAATAAAATTTATCTTTATTGACATAAATATCTTTCCTTTCTGCATATTATTTCGATTTAATATATATTATTTAGCCACATACTAAATTGTTCCCATAATAAATCGTATTAATCCCCACCTTTATATTTTACCATATTAGAATTTTTTTCCAATATATATTGTTTTAATTTTCCCTTAATGTTATAATTCTGTTAAAATGTTACATATTTTCATTTAGTGAGCATATGTAATATAAGGAGGAATTTAATGGCCGCTAACAACAATCGAGAACTTATAAAGGTTTCATACTATTATTATAAAAAAGGATTAACGCAAGCTGAAATAGCAAAAAAAATGCTTATATCTAGACAAAAAGTGAATAGATTATTAAAAAAAGCTCTTAATGAAAATATAGTTCAAATTCAAATAGTAGATGTAAACAAGTATAACTTAGATCTTGAAACAAAACTTGAAGAAAAATTTAATTTATCTCAAAGTGTAGTAGTGTCTTCTATAGATGAAAAAAGTATAACTAGATGTCTAGGTATAGCAGGTGCTGAATATTTAGAAAAGACACTTGGAAAAGGCGATACTATAGGTGTTACTCTTGGAAAAACATTATCAGAGGTTGCTAATAGATTATCATATAATACTAAATTGCAAATACCTGCTGTTCAGCTAATAGGAGGTCTTGATATAGAATATTCTGCTTTACGACCAGATGAAATAACTAGAACTATTGCAGAAAAACTAGGTGGAAACCCCTATTTATTGTATGCTCCTGCTATAGTAGAAAATAAAGAAACTAAAGATGCAATAATTTCTGATGAAATCTTTAAAACTACTCTTAAAAACATGGAAAAATGCAATATCATAATGGCTGGTATAGGAGAACTAAATTCAGATAGTACCCTATACTTTAATGAAGATTACACAAATCACCTTCTATCTCGTAATTGTGTTGGAGATATTGGATTTAGATGGTATGACAAATCTGGTAAACCTGTAGATCATGATTATACCGATAAAACGATAGGATATAACATACTTGCAAATAAGTCTGACGCTCTAGTAATAGGAGTTGCAGGTGGTAAGTCAAAGTATGAATCTATATTAGCAGCATTAAAAGGCAAATATCTAGATGTCCTTATAACAGATGCTGATACAGCCACACACTTAATTGAATAGCTAAGCTTAAAAAAACTGACACTTAATTACTTTCACAATCGAGTCTAATTAAGTGTCAGTTTTTTATTTATAAGTAAGTTCTATAATTTAAATCTATATATGAAAGGGAGGAATATATTTGATATTTCAAAACGAGAGAGAACAAATTATCGAATATGGAAAAAACCTAATTCAAAGTAACTTAACTAAAGGAACAGGAGGTAATATCAGCATATTTATAAGAGATAAAAAATTAATGGCTATAACTCCAAGTGGAATTGACTATTTTAAGTTAAAGCCAGAAGACATTATAATAATGGATCTTGATGGAAATATAGTTGATGGAACTCAAAAGCCATCTAGCGAATGCTCAATGCATCAAATCTTTTATAAGAACAGAGATGATATTAACTCAGTAGTTCATGTTCACTCGACTTATTCAACTACTCTAGCTTGTATGAATTGGGATCTACCTGCTCTCAATTATTTAGTAGCTGTTTCAGGGGGAAACAATGTTAGATGCACAGAATACGCAACTTTTGGAACTAAAGAGCTTGCCCAGAATGCATTTGAAGCTATGAAGGACAGATACGGTGTGTTTTTAGCAAACCACGGTCTATTGACAGGAGCAAAAGACTTACCTAATGCTTTTAGTAAGGCAGAAGAAATTGAATTTTGTGCTGAATTATATTGTCGCTGCAAAAGTTTAGGTCAACCCAAAATACTTTCAGATGAAGAAATGAATAAAATGGTATCACTTTTTCAAAGCTACGGCCAAGTCAAAAATTCGTCTAGTCGCTAACACGCTGACTCATGTCGCCAATAAGTCTTGGGACTCTGTTGCTTAGAAATAGTTGATTCTGTACTACTTTTAAGCAGTATTAACCACAGCTTTAAAATTATATGGTTTTAATTGGGAGGGAATAGAATGAGTAAAATAGGAACAGATAAAAAAAGTAGTTTTAAAGGATTATTGCCTTTGGTATTTTTCTTATTATTATTTATGGGAACAGGAATTATAACAGGAAATTTCAACAATATGCCGCTACTACTAGCTTTTATCCTTGCTTCTGCGTTTGCTTTACTACTTGATAAAGAAGGTGCAAATACATCTTTATCTGATAAAATTGATATTTTTTCTAAAGCTGGTGGAGAACCAACTATTATTTTAATGGTTGTTATATTTCTATTAGCTGGAGCTTTTTACTCTATAGCAGATGCTATGGGTGCTGTTAGTTCTATGGTAAACCTTGGATTAAGTATATTACCTGCAAACCTGTTATTACCAGGACTATTTATGGTTGGATGTATCTTATCATTCTCTATGGGTACTTCAATGGGAACTATAACAGCACTTGCTCCTATAGGTGTAGGTATAGCCTCTCAAACAGGGCTTAGCTTACCTCTAGTTTTAGGAACTGTTATAGGTAGTGCTTTATTCGGAGACAATTTATCATTTATCTCAGATACAACAATAGCAGCTACAAGAACTCAAGGTGTAGAGCTTAGAGACAAATTCAAGGCAAATGGATTGATAGTTTTACCAGCTGTTATAGTTACTCTTGTAATCTTAACCTTCTTATCTGGTGGAAATGCAAACCTAGAAACATATGAATATTCCATAGTTAGAATAGTACCATATATAGCTATCATCGGTAGTGCATTAATAGGTTTAAACGTTATGGTTGTTTTAGGGATTGGTATAGGATCTGGTGCAGTAATAGGACTTTTCATGGGTGATTTTACTGTAGTTGAACTTTTTGGTGTATTACAAAGAGGGATGGGATGGATGGAAGATCTAGCTATAATATCTCTTATAGTAGGTGGACTTGTTGGCCTTATGAATTATTACGGAGGAATCAACTATTTATTAGAAAAAGTTACATCTAAGGTTAAAACAGCAAAAGGTGCTCAATTAGGTATAGCTGCACTAGTTAGTTTAATAGATATAGCTACTACTAACAACACTATATCTATAATTACAGCAGGACCATTAGCAAAAGACTTATCAAAGGAATATGATATAGACCCAAGAAGAACTGCAAGTATTTTAGACATCTTCTCATCTGCATTCCAGGGTCTGATTCCTTATGGAGGACAATTCTTATTGGCTGCAGGAATCGGTCAGATATCACCTGTTGAAATAGTACCTTATTCAATATATTCATTATTGATGATAGTATTTGGATTAGTAGCAATTATGTTCAACTTCCCTAAGATGAAGCAATAATACCCTCATACAGAAAGGCGGAATATATATGCAACGAGTAGATACAGACTTAGCATTTATGCTACAATTCGAAAATGTAGCTTGGTATGATAATAAAAAAGTAAGAATATTAGATAGAAGAATTTATCCAACTAAAGTAAAATTCATTACATGTGATAACCATAAAGAAGTTGCTAAAGCTATAGCAGATATGGTAACTCAAAGTGCTGGTCCTTATACCGCTGCAGGTATGGGGATGGCACTTGCAGCATATGAATGCAGCAACTTATCTTATAAAGATCAAATAAATTATTTAGAAAATGCTGCTTTCACTCTTTCAAATGCAAGACCTACGACAGCAAATCGTATGACTTTGGTTGTTAATGGGTGTTTGAAGGTTGCTAAGACTGCCATGGAAAATGGAAACAAAGTTGATGAAGCTATTTTTGAACATACAGTTAAATCTATGAATAATCGCTACTCTAGAATAGGAACAGTAGCAAAATATCTAGTAGATATGTTTCCTCAAAACGGAAATATAATGACTCAATGCTTCGGAGAGACAATAATAGGTATGATGCTAAAAGAAGCAAAATCAAGGAATAATAACATCAAACTATTTTGTCCAGAAACAAGACCATACCTACAAGGAGCTAGACTTACTGCAAGTGTAGCATATGACCAAGGCTTTGATGTTACTGTAATAACAGACAATATGCCTGCCTTTACTATGCAAAACAAAAACATAGACTTATTTACATCAGCAGCAGATTCAATATGTTTAGATGGACATATAGTAAATAAGGTTGGAACACTTCAAATAGCTATAGCAGCTAAATACTTTAAGGTTCCATACTTCGTAACAGGAATACCAGACAAAGACTACACTAACATATCACAAGTTAAAATAGAAGAAAGAGACCCTAATCAAGTACTAGAATTCAGAGGAATTAAAAACACTATGGATGGAGTTAAAGGATACTACCCTTCTTTTGATATTACTCCACCTAGCTTAGTAAGTGGTGTGGTAACAGATAAGGGAATACTTAGTCCTTATGATTTATACAGATATTTCGAATCCAAAGTAGAGAACTATTATTAAGATTATAGATGAACTTAAGGGGTGAATACATTGTCTAAATTTAACTCACATTTTAGAATGAATATAGAAGATGCTGTACTATATGCAAAAGAAAAATTAGATATATTCGACGAAAATGCCAATTTGCGAGCAGAAGAAATTGGAGATGGAAATATAAACTATGTATTTAAAGTATGGGATACAAATACACAAAAATCAGTAATAATAAAACATGCTGATGTAGTTATTAGATCTTCAGGAAATCCTCTAGATATAGCTAGAAATAGAATTGAAGCAGAAGTTTTAATGCTTCAATCAAACCTAGCTCCCGGATTGGTTCCAAAAGTATATAAATACGACCCTATAATGTGTACTCTATCAATGGAGGACATATCTGATCACATAAATCTAAGAAAAGAACTTCTAAAAAGAAAGACATTCCCAAAACTCGCAGACCACGTAACCACATTCATAGTAAATACACTCTTACCTACTACAGACCTAGTAATGAATTCAGCTAAGAAGAAAGATAACGTAAAAAAATTTATCAATAAAGAACTTTGTAAAATATCAGAAGACCTAGTATTCACAGAACCATATATAGACTATAAGGGTAGAAACATAATATTAGAAGAAAACATGGATTTCGTAAGAAAAGAACTATATGATAACAAAGAATTAATACTTGAAGTTGGCAAGCTTAAAAACAACTTTATGAATAACGCTCAAGCTCTAATACATGGAGATTTGCACTCAGGATCTATATTCATAAATCAAGAATCTACCAAGATATTAGATCCAGAATTTGCATTCTACGGTCCTATTGGATATGACCTTGGAAACGTAATAGGAAACTTATTCTTCGCATGGGCAAATAATATCGTTACTAATCATAACGATGATGTAGAAAAATTCACTTCATGGATTTCAAATACTATCCAAGATATAATATCTTTATTCAAGCAGAAATTTATAACACTATACAAAGAATCAGTAACAGACGTAATGGCAAAGCAAGAATACTATATGAATTGGTATCTAGATACTATACTATCTGATACAGCTGGAACAGCTGGACTTGAAATAATAAGAAGAGTTGTTGGAGATTCAAAAGTTGCAGATATTACAGATATAGCTAATATAGATGAGAGAATCCATGCTGAAAGAATTTTGATACTAGCAGCTAAATCATTTATAACTAATAGAGACTCTATCAAATCAGGAGATCAATACGTAAATATATTTAATACTACAGTCCACGACTATATAAAGGAGGCTTGTAATGAATAGTTTCTATTATTATAACCCTACAGAATTAATATTTGGAAAAGACTCTATCTCAAAAATAAAGGATCATATTCCAAAAACAGCAGAGAAAGTACTTCTACACTACGGTAGAGACAGCATAAAAAAATCAGGTTTATATGACCAAGTAATGGATATATTAAATAATAACAATATAGAGGTAATTGAACTCTCAGGAGTAACACCAAACCCAAAACTATCTTTAGTAAAAGAAGGTATAAAACTTTGCAAAGATAATAATATCGACTTTATACTAGCTGTAGGTGGCGGAAGCGTTATCGATTCATCAAAAGCTATAGCTGCTGGAATCTACTACGAAGGTGATGTATGGGATTTATTCGCTAAGGACATAGAAATAACAAAAGCTATGCCCATAGGTGTAATATTAACAATACCTGCAACAGGAAGCGAAAGTAGCTCAGCTACAATAATAACTAATGAAACAACACTTCAAAAGCAAGGTCTAGAGAACGATCTTCTAAGACCTAAATTTGCAGTATTAAATCCAGAACTAACATTAACACTTCCAAGAAAGCAAACTTTTGCTGGTATAGTAGATATACTTTCTCATGTTATGGAGCGATACTTCACTAATACTAAAGATGTAGAACTTACAGATAATTTATGCGAAGCTACAATGAGAACAGTTATAAATAATGCATACAGACTATTAGATAACCCTAACAACTACTGCGCAAGAGCCGAGATAATGCTAAGCGGAACTATGGCTCACAGCGGAATACTCGGACTCGGAAGAGAAGAAGATTGGGCAAGTCATAGAATAGGTCACGAAATAACAGCTTTATATGGAACAACACACGGAATAACTTTATCAATAATACTTCCTGCATGGATGAAGTATGTATATAAAGAAAATATAGAGAGATTCTCTAGATTTGCAGAGCAGGTATTCGGTGTTAATGATAACAATAAAATACAAGAAGAAATAGCTCTTATAGGAATTCAAAAATTCGAAGATTTCTTAAAAGATATAGATATATCTACAAAGTTAGACGATGAAAATATCCCTTGTGATAAATTCCAAGAAATGGCCAGAAAATGCACAGCTTCAGGCCCTGTAGGAAGATTTGTTAAGATATATGAAGAAGATGTAATTAAGATATTAGAAATGGCAAAATAAAAATTCATCCAGCTAATACTGCACAAAAATAGCCCCAATAGATATCTATCGGGGCTATCTTTATACTATGAGATTTAAATAATTAATACTTATAATTCATAGTATTATACGAAACCCAACCAGTATAATAATCTCCCATATCATCATAGTATTCAACCTTACACCAGAATCTTTCAGCATTCTCAACTTTAGTTTCATTAACATAACACTCGGTTCCCTCTGAAATTGTTGTTATAACATCTGAACCAAGTTTTGGAGCAACCCTTAGATTTGCATTCTTAGCAATAATTGTTTGATATGTATCTTCTACATCATATGCTTTGTATTTAGTCTGATTTAGCATTTCTTCTTGTTCAGCCATTTTTTCAGCTTCTTTTATTTGCATTTCTTCATTTTTCTTAGCTTCTTTTATCGAAAACTTTAGTTCCTCTTTTAGATTTGGATTGTCAACACTTTTTAGGACACTTTTTTGTCGGACATCAATAACCTATATTCTATAGGGCTAAGGTAATCTAATGACCCGTGTATTCTGTGATTGTTATACCAATTTACATAATCAAATAATTCATATTCTAGTTGTTCGAAATTTTCAAATATTTTATTGAAAGCAAATTCAGTTTTTATAACCTTAAATGTAGCTTCTGCTACGGCATTATCATAAGGGCATCCTTTT
>NZ_BDQY01000011.1 GCF_002724055.1 Tepidibacter mesophilus
CATTCCTTTCTTGGTCGTTGTTTGTCGTGATTCAATTATACCAAATGAAGGAATGTTTTTCTATTTTTTATGATGGAAACACTGAAAATCCAGGCCAACGCCTTAAAATACAAGTGCGAAAGTTGAGTTAATATATTTAAATAATATTGTATAATCTCTATCAAGTTTAGTGCTAAGTATCATATTACTATTTAATTTACTTGCCATCCTTAATGATTTGCATATACTCATATTCCCTAAATCCCCTTCATAGAAAGCGATACTTTATGTTTTTGTAAGTCTATTTGTATAACTTTAACATCTACTATATCTCCTATAGATACAATTTGCATTGGATCTTTAACGAATCTATCGCTCATTTGTGATTTATGAACTAATCCATCATTCTTGATTCCAATATCGACGAAAGCTCCAAAATCAACTACATTTCTAACAGTCCCCTTAAGTATCATTCCTTCTTTAATATCTTCTATTTTCAAAACATCACTTCTAAATACGGGTTTTATACTCTCCTCTCTTGGATCTCTTCCAGGTTTTTTAATTTCATTTATTATATCCTTCAAAGTTAAGATTCCTACATTTAATTCCAAACTCAAATTTTCTATATCCAAACTTTTGATTTTATCGTCTATATCTTCTATCCTTTTATTCTTTATATCATCAATTGTATATCCCAATCTTTTTATTAGTTTTTCGCATATATCATAACTTTCTGGATGGACCCCTGTATTATCTAATACATTTTTTGAATTATCTATTCTCAAAAATCCTGCACACTGTACAAAAGCTGATGGACCTAATCTTTTGACCTTTTTAAGTTCTTTTCTAGATTTGAATTCCCCTACTTCATCTCTATATAATACTATATTTTTAGCAACCGACTTACTTATTCCAGCTACACGTTCAAGTAAAGAGTAAGATGCACTATTCAAATCGACTCCTACAGCATTTACACTATCCTCAACTACACCGTCTAATACTTCCCCTAATCTCTTTTGGTTCATATCATGTTGATATTGTCCGACACCTATATGCTGTGGGTCTATCTTTACAAGCTCTGCAAGAGGGTCTTGTAGTCTTCTCGCTATAGATATTGCTCCTCTTAAAGACACATTAATGTCAGGATGTTCCTCTGTAGCTAATGATGATGCTGAGTAAATAGATGCCCCTGCTTCACTTACTATTATATATTTTATATCTTTATCTATTTCCTTTATTAAGTTAGCAACAAACATCTCTGATTCCCTTGATGCAGTACCATTGCCTATAGCTATTATATTTACATTGTATTTATTTATAAGCTCTATTAATACCTTCTTAGATCCTTCTTCATTATTTTGAGGTTTTGTAGGATAGATTGTAGTTGTATCTAGTAATTTTGAATTTTCATCAACTATAGCTATTTTACACCCAGTTCTATATGCAGGATCAAAACCCATAACAACATTTCCTTTAACGGGAGGTTGAAGTAATAATTTTTTTATATTTTCTCCAAACACTTTTATAGACCTTTCCTGTGCCTTTTCCGTTAAATAGCTTCTTATTTCTCTCTCTATAGAAGGGAAAATAAGTCTTTTATATGAATCGTCTATAGCTTGTTGAATATAATTTGATAAATCATGGGATTTATTTTTTATGTAAATACTTTTTATCTTGTCTATAATCAAATCTTCATTAAGCTCTAGTTTAACTTTTAAGAATTTTTCCTTTTCACCTCTGTTTATGGCTAAAATTCTATGGGATGCCATGGTTTTAACCTTTTCTGAGTAATCATAATACATATCATATACAGATTTTTCATCTGTACTTCCTTTACATGATATAACTCCATCACTTAAAGCTATTCTTCTTATAATCTTTCTAAGAGAAGAATCCTCAGATATCATTTCAGCTATTATATCAAGAGCTCCTTTTATAGCTTCATCTTCATTTTCGACCTCCTTTTCTTTATCTATATATTTTTTTGCTTCATTGTGTATATTATCTATATTGTAATTCATTATACAAATAGCTAGTTTTTCTAGTCCCTTTTCTTTTGCTATAGTAGCTCTAGTTCTTTTTTTAGGCTTAAATGGAGCATAAATATCCTCAACCTCTTGTAATGTTTTAGCATTTTGTATATTCAACTTTATTTTATCTGTTAAGTTTCCGCCCTCTTCTATTATTCTAACTACATCTTCTTTTCTACTCTTCAAATTTCTAAGATAATTTAATCTATCATAAAAATCTCTTAATACAACATCACTTAAATCTCCAGTCATCTCTTTTCTATATCTAGCAATAAATGGTATAGTATTTCCATCATCTATTAATTTTATAGTATTTGCTACCTGAGAAGACTTTAAATTCAATTCTTCTTGTAGTATTTTCTCTATATTCATCTTAATCTCTCCTTATTTAAACTTACAAAGTCATTATATCAAAAAAACTATATATTAAAAAACTAGTTTGATGTAAAATAATACTTTTTTTGAATTATCTTCAATTTTCACCCATTGTATTCTCTTTATATTACGAAAAAAGTCTCGCATTATTATCCATAATGCGAGACTTGTTATTACCCTTTTTCCCATCTATTCTGATTGTTCATTACATTTTCATTAACATAACCTTTTCCATACGTCATTCCAGCAACAAGCTTTGGTCCTTTATTTTCTTGTATATTATTCATATACATCTTTTCTCCAAGCTCATTCCAACCTTCGTATAAAGGTGTCATAACCTTTACAGCTTCTTCAAACTTAGATTTATCCTTCATAATATAGCCTTCAGTCATAATATTATTAACATATAAATACAAACTCTTATAGTTACTTGCTACTTCAGAATCTCCACTCAACGTAGCTATAAGTTCTGCTAATATATCTCTACACTTATCCATCAAAGTATCTAAACTTTCTTTTTCATTTATATATGTTATACATTCGTTAAATGTATCAATTAGACCCTCATATATAATAGCTACAAGCTGTGCATCATTAGCTGTTGCAACCCTTGAAGCTAAATATTCTTTTTCTATCATTTAATTACCTCCAATTCTATCCTAGTAATTTAAGAATTGATTGCGGCTGTTGATTAGCTTGAGCAAGCATTGATACACCTGCTTGTTGAAGTACATTTAATTTTTGATAGTTAGCCATTTCAAGCGCCATATCAGTATCTTCTATACGAGACATAGCAGCAGTTAAGTTTTCTGCTGTATTATCAAGATTTGCAATAGTATGTTCAAGTCTATTTTGAGTAGCTCCAAGTTTTGATCTTTCAGATGCTATTTGAACTATAGCATTATCAAATACTTTAATAGCAGCAGAAGCTTTTCTTTCGTCACTAACATCTATTGCATATTCTGATTCCGATGAAGATATTCCATCGGTAACATTTTTAACTTCAACATATGAAGCATCCTCTACACCTGGATTTCCTGTTGGTCTATCCGAACTAATCCTTAAAGCTCTTGCTCTTATATCCCCAATCTCCAGTCTGAAGCTTTGTCCTGTATTTGCTCCTACTTGAAGATTTGTATTAAAATCTTCTAATGTTCCTTCAAGTTCTATAAGATTTCCTTCAAATCCTACTTTTTCAGATACTATTACTAGTCTACTTGTATCGTCCTCATCAATTGCCATATCAATATCAGAAATAGTATCGTACATATTAGCAACCTCATTAGCTATATCTGTTGTACTTTTACCATTTATATCTATACATAAATTTGCTCCTAAATAAGGTGCTACACTGCTGTCATAAAAATCAATTTTTGAATCTCCTATTTTTATATACGACTCATTTTCTGGTATAGAATCAAATCTTATATATCCATATGAGTATTTACCTGCATTTTCTGCTGTTCCCATAGCTTCATTTGTCATACCACTTGAATCAACTGTTATTGTTGATTCATTCATATTAAGTAGTGCTGAATTTTCATATGGCGAAGCAGGATCATATGCAGGTGGTGTTATTACATATATATTATTTCCTACTAATTTTTCTACAGCACTTCCCTTTAACTTAACACTTGTATTTCCACCTATATCATTTGTTCTTATTTCTAATTCTCCAACTGAATTTATTGAAGCTGTTCCTTTATCAGTTAAAGCATCATTTATTCTTGTAATTAATTCATCCTCGCTTAATGTTCCACTTCCATCGAATCCACCTATATCTACCTTTGTTTCTTCACCATTAACCTCTATAGATAATTGTGTATTCGTTAAATCTAAAGTCCCCATATTTGTTCTTATATTATAATCTCCTTGTAATATTACAGGTGATCCAGTTGACATAGAAGAAACAGTAGTATTGCTATTAGGCTCTTCATTACCTCTTAATATATTTCTTGTATTATATTCTGTTCCATTTGCAATTCTATTTACTTCTGATGTCAATTGATTTATTTCATCTTGTACTGCTTGTCTATCAGATTCTGACATAGTTCCATTTGCCGCCTGAACTGATAATTCTCTCATTCTTTGAAGCATGGAATGAACTTCTCCCATAGCCCCTTCTGCAGTTTGAACTAAAGATACACCATCAAGTGAATTTCTCGAAGCCATCTTAAGTCCATTTATTTGAGCTCTCATTTTCTCTCCAATTGCCATTCCAGCTGCGTCATCTCCAGCTCTGTTTATTCTCTTACCTGAAGATAATTTTTCAAGTGACTTTGATGCAAAACTATTGTTAACATTAAGTAATCTATGTGCATTCATAGCAGGTATATTATGATTTATTCTCATTCTATTAATTCCTCCCCGTATTATTAATTCCATATATCTTATCGTCTTATATACATCAAAACTTTACTCTTTTTTATTCTTTCTTTCGTCTATGTTTTCAACAAAAAGTAGGACTTTAGATACAATATCTATTAATTCCTTTGGAATATCTTTATTTAAATCTTTTTCATTTTTTAAATTTTCAATATCCATAATTGTCTCCTTTAAATTTTAATATCCAAGAATCCCTTAATATCACTTTCTATTTCTTGTTCATTTTTCAAATCCATTATATTCTCTTTATCAAAATCAAATTCTATATCTTCTAAATCATATCCTATCTCTTCTAAAAATATATTTAATACACCTTTATTTTGTTTTATATACTCTATATCATTCTTATCGTCTAATCCTATTTTCACTTTAACCTTGGATTTATTTACTCCTAAATAGATATTTATATTTCCTAAATTCTTAGTATCAAGACTAATTGCCACATCCATATCATCCTTATCTATATTTTCAGATGAATTTTTTCTATTTTTATAATACATATTTAAATTTGAAAACTGCTCATTTATCACAAGAGGATATTGAATGAACTTTTCGTCTTTATTTGATATATAACTTTTTTCAATTGATTCTCTTACTTCCTTTTGTCTATCATTAATGTCTTTATTGGACTCCTTAGTCAAATCTATATTTTCACTTATATTTTTAATATCTTCACGTATATCTTCATAAAATTTGTTAGGTCTAAAATCTCCTTTTTTTACATTATCAGAGTATTTTTTAATTGTACTTTCTATTTCATTAGCGTATTTTTTCAATTGAGTATCTTCTTTTTTATCTATCTTATTAAGATTTTTTATTTCATCTAAAAAGTTTGATATTTTATGACCTAACTGATTCTTATTTTTTAAAAAATCAGATGTGCTTTGAATTTCTTTTAGAATCATATCTTTATTGTTCTTTATATTGAAAGCTATACAAGTATTTTTTTCTTTGTCTATATTCTTTATATTATCTGTTAATTGCTTAATATACTTGTGTAGTTTCATGTTCACTCTATCAATATCATTGAATTCTCTTATATAATTACCAGCTTCTTTCAAACTCATATTCTCTATAGGAGTATTCTGTTTGATACCTTCCTTAACCATAGTACTTGTTAGATTATCTTTTATATATTCATATTGATTGTATGCATTATATAACTTTTGAATATTAGCTTTACTTAAACTTAATTTATTTTGAACCAAAGACTTAGCTACCTCAAATGCTTTATTCAAATCTATAGTTTTAGTATCATTATCTTTTGTTTTAAATAAATTTATATTGTCTTTTACATGTTTTTTAACTATATTTTCACTGTTTTGTTGAAGATTTGTAGGCATATCTACTTTCTCATAATGATCATTCATCGCATTTTCTTTATTAAGAACTTTATGAGATACATATATATTGTTCAATGTCATAGGTATTGAATTTTTTAAGTTAAAAGATATATTGTTAAAGTCTAAGTTCTTCACCTCACTAAACAGTTTGGTAATATTATTTATAGATTGAACCGATGAATCTATAATGCTATCAAAGTTTTTAATTTCATCTATATTAGAATTTGATATAACTTTATTTAATTTGCTTAAATTAAAATCTACGTCTTTTTTAATCAATTTAACTAAATCAGTTTCATCCAATTCTTTTAGCTTTTGTAATTTTCCCATTATATCTGATACTTCTTTTGCCTCTATATCAGATATTTTATGTATATTATCTATATTTCTCAACTTCTCAGCTATATCTCTTATATCCATTTTTTCTATGTCTATATCTTCTTTTATAATAGATGCTATATTTTCTTTATTTAAGTTTTTTATTACATACTCTAAAGCTTCCTTCATTTCATTTATACTCTGGATATTTTCTTTTGTCAGATCTAGTTTATTCTTTATCATCTTCTCAGAAAGCTTTATATTATCATCCGTAACATTTATTTGCATTCTATCTAGACTTTCCTTTATATCATCTTTTAGCAGATTAAGTTGCTTTTGTGTAATGCTAGTTGCTTTAGGGACAAAAGATTCATAAGCTTTAACAGATATAGAGCTTATTTTATCCGCAATTTTTATTGCCCCATTTTTTACAAAATTCTTTATGTTATACAAATTATCTATTGTAGGATTTATGTTGTTCTTTACTGTATCTATAAAAGTTTCTTCTTCTACATCTTGTAATTTATCTAGTTTATAAAATATATCATTTACTCGTTCTATATTTTTTTTATTTATAGTAATATTTTTTTTATGTAGAGTTTTTACTATATCAGTTATATCTTTACCCATCTTACTTCCGTACAGTTTTTCAGTTATTTTCTCAGCTTCATCAGTTGTAAGTTCTTTTTTATTTTTAAATAGTTTTAAGAATGAAAAGCTTTCTTTCTCGCTTTTAACTTCTTTTATAGTGTCTGCTATCTTTTGAAGTGAGTCTTTCTCAATATCAACACCCTTTTCCATTATCTTAACAGCACTATCATAATCCAAATTAACTATAATATCATCTAATGATTTTTTGCTGTATACAAACGACATAATATTTTCTTTAGTTATACTTATATCATGGTTTTTAAGTGCATTAATTGCTTCTAAGTTTTCATCATTAACATCTACATCGAGTTTTTTTAGTATATCCGAGTATTCTATTTTCTCATCCTCAGTTATTTTTTGATTTCTTATGTCATTTACTTTTTTAGATTCAATTATATTTTTTTTGTCTATTACTACTGTATCTCCAGCTTTTGCATCTATATTTTCTTTAAGCTTCAAGCCAAGAAGTTTCTTATCCCCAACATCTATAGTTACATTATCTTCACTAATTTCAACAACTGTACCTCTAACCTTTGAAGTTGTATTCAAATTATTGTAGGCATCACTTACAGCAGCATATGCTGCTTCAGCTGAAACTTTATTTATCATATCCTCACCCTTTTAAAATTAGTTATATTTATTTATCGACATCAATCGATTATAAGTTTATATAATATTTGAGACTATAAATTTGCAACAAAAATAAATATAAATGCCATAAAATTTCTATTTATTTTGCCGATATTATATAATATAGTTGGTGAAAGAGAGGAGATACGATTTTGAATAAGGTTAATCCAGTTAATAACATAAATCAGATATCCAATGTTAATAAAGTTAATAAATCAAAAGAAATAAAAAGAGCGGAATTTAAAGCTAAATTTGAAAATATAAAATCTGATAAAGTAAAAGAACATCTGACAGAGCTTTATGATAAAATAAGCGAACAGTCTGATAAGATAGGAGAAAAGTTATATCTTAAAGATTTGATCCAATATAAAAAGTTAGTAAAAGAATTCCTTAACGTAGCTGTTAACAATTCTCATTCCTTCTCCCAGCAAAACTTCCTAGACAGAAGAGGCCGTCATAGAGTCTATGGGATAGTAAAGAATGTAGATAGAGAACTTAGCTCATTAACTAAAGAGTTTTTAGGAGAAGAGGTAGATAGGCTTTCTGTAATAAAAAAGCTTGATGGTATAAAAGGTATGTTGGTTGATGTGATGATGTAGTAAAAAATAAGGAAGAGACTAAGTCTCTTCCTTATTTTTTGGTATGTTTTAAATATTCATTCATAAATGGGTCTAAATTTCCATCCATTATACTTTGAACATTACCTATATCTAGATTTGTTCTATGATCTTTAACTAGTTTATATGGTTGGAATACATATGATCTTATTTGACTTCCCCATGCTATTTGTGAATATTCACCTTGTATATCTTCTATTTTTTCTTTCTGTTCAAGTTCTTTTAGCTCTATAAGCTTTGCCATTAACATCTTCATAGCTTTATCTTTGTTTAAATGTTGTGATCTTTGATTTTGACATTGGACCACAACCCCTGTTGGTATATGCGTTATTCTAACAGCAGATTCTGTTTTATTTACATGTTGACCTCCAGCTCCTGATGCTTTATACGTATCTATTTTCAAATCACTAGAATCTATATCTACGCTAGTATCATCATCAAGTTCTGGTAGTACATCTATAGATGCAAATGATGTATGTCTCTTTCCAGATGTATCAAAGGGAGATATTCTAACTAATCTATGGACTCCCTTTTCTCCTTTTAGATACCCATATGCATTAATTCCTTCTATTGACAATGTTGCACTTTTTATTCCTGCTTCAGGATCTGATATTATATCTAGTAGATCAACCTTATATCCCTTACCATCTGCCCATCTTGTGTACATTCTAAGTAACATTTTTGCCCAATCCTGAGCATCAAGACCACCCGTACCTGAATGTATAGACATTATAGCGTTATTTTTATCGTACTCTCCATTTAGAAGAGTTTTTATTTTCATTTTATCTATATCTGAATGTAAATCCTCTATAGACTTATTTACCTCTTTTTCAAGAGATAAGTCATCTTCTTCAAGCGCAAGCTCTATTAGTACATTTATATCTTCTAAAGAGTTTACAAGATTTTCAAATTCTTCTATGCTCTCTTTTAGCATCTTGTTTTCTTGAAGTAACTTTTGAGCTTTTTCGTTGTCATCCCAAAAGTTTTGATCAGACATTTTCTTTTCTTGTTCTTGTATTTTATATTCTAGTTTTGCTATGTCAAAGGGAAGCCCTCAATTCTTCTATTGAATTTCTCATCTCATCTATTCTTTGATTATACTCTTGAATATTAAGCATTTTACCCTCCTATAAATTTTTTCCACAACATTTTTTATATTTTTTACCACTACCACAAGGACATGCTTCATTTCGTCCTGTCTCATCACCCTTTACAACAGTCTTATTACCAGGTTCATCCGATGCAGTAGATAAGTTATCTATATCAACAACCTGTTTTCTTTCTATTTTCTCTTCTACTGTAAAGTTATATAAATATTTGATAGTTTCTTCTTGTATAGATTTTATCATCTCTTCAAACATATCGAATCCTTCGAATTGATATGCTCTTACAGGGTCTTCTTGCCCTATCGCTCTAAGACCTATACCTTGACGCAATTGTTCCATAGCATCTATATGATCCATCCACTTAGTATCTACTACTTGAAGTAAGATAACCCTCTCTATTTCTCTCATTCTCTCAGGTTCTATATCACTTTCCTTCTGATTGTATATACTAATAGCTATATTCATTATATCTTCTTTTATTTTATCTCTATCAAGGTCTTCTATATTATTAAACTCTATACAACCCTTTGGTAAAAATATATTGTATAGATGATCCTTTAATCCTTCTAAGTCCCATTCTTCAGGATAATCTCCATCTGCTGTATATAACATAACTGAAGAATCTATAGTACTTTGTATCATATTAGTTATATTTTCTTTTATATTTTCTCCTTCAAGAACACTTCTTCTCTCTTTGTATATTATTTCTCTTTGTTTATTCATAACATCATCATATTGAAGAACGTGCTTTCTTATAGAGAAGTTTTTACCCTCTACTTTCTTTTGAGCTCCTTCTATAGACTTTGAAAGTATTTTATGCTCTATAGGCATATCTTCTTCCATTCCTAATCTATCTACAACTCCCATAATCTTTTCGCTTCCAAATAATCTCATAAGATCATCTTCAAGTGTTATATAAAATCTAGATATTCCAGGATCTCCTTGACGCCCAGCACGACCACGAAGCTGGTTATCTATTCTTCTTGATTCATGTCTTTCTGTACCTATTATACAAAGTCCTCCAGCTTTTAATACCTCTTGCTGCTCTTTATCTGTTTCCTTTTTTATTTCAGCATATATTTTATTGTACTCTTTTTTAGCCATTTGAACATACTCATCGTCAACTTCTATAGGAGATGTTACAAGTGCTAATACCTCTTCAGTATATCCTTTTTTCTTTAATTCTTTTTTAGCTAGAAATTCAGGATTTCCTCCAAGTATAATATCAGTACCACGCCCTGCCATATTAGTTGCTATAGTGACTGCTCCTAATTTCCCAGCTTGAGATACTATTTCTGCCTCTTTCTCATGCTGCTTAGCATTAAGGATAGCATGAGGTATCCCCTTTTTCTTTAACATATTAGATAAAGTCTCAGAGTTTTCTATAGATATAGTACCTACAAGAACAGGTTGCTTATTGTTATATCTTTCTTCTATCTCTTTTACTACTGCTTTAAACTTTCCATTTACAGTTCTATATATAGAGTCTGATACATCTTGTCTTTGGATAGGTTTATTAGTAGGTATTTGCACAACATCCATACCGTATATAGATCTAAATTCTTCTTCCTCTGTTTTAGCTGTACCTGTCATGCCTGAAATCTTTTTATACATTCTAAAATAATTTTGGAATGTTATAGTAGCAAGAGTCTTTGATTCCCTCTGCACTTTAAGACCTTCCTTAGCTTCTATTGCTTGATGTAATCCATCTGAGTATCTTCTACCAAACATAAGTCTTCCTGTAAACTCATCTACTATTACTATTTCTCCATCCTTAATTACATAATCAACATCTCTCTTCATTTGATTATGAGCTTTTAAAGCTTGATTTATATGATGATATATTTCCATATTTGACATATCAGTTAAATTCTCAACCGCAAAGAACTTTTCTCCTTTATGGATACCATCTTCAGTTAATGATACAGAATTTGCTTTTTCATCTACAACGTAATCATCTTCATTTTTTAACATTTTAACAAATTGATCTGCTGCAAAATACAGTCCTGTAGACTTATCTCCAGCACCAGATATTATAAGAGGTGTTCTAGCTTCATCTATTAATATAGAATCTACCTCATCGACTATTACAAAATTTAATTTTTTTTGAACCATCTGTTCTTTATGTATAACCATGTTATCTCTTAAGTAATCAAATCCAAACTCATTATTAGTACCATAAGTTATATCGCAATCATATTGTATTTTTCTTTCTTCTGGAGTCTGTCCATGCACTATAACTCCGACACTTAATCCTAGATATTCATACAGCTTAGCCATCCACTCTTTATCACGTTTAGCAAGATAATCATTAACTGTTATTACATGCACTCCGTCTTCAGTTAACGCATTTAAGTATACAGGTGCTGTTGCAACTAAAGTTTTACCTTCTCCTGTTTTCATCTCAGCAATTCTTCCTTGATGAAGAACTATACCTCCTACTAACTGAACTCTATAATGTCTCATTCCAAGAACTCTCTTTGATGCTTCCCTTGTAACTGCAAAAGCTTCAACTAATATATCATCCAATGTTTCTCCATTTCTTAATCTTTCTTTGAATATATTAGTCATACCTTTAAGTTCTTCTTCACTCATACTTTCAAATTTACTTTCCATAGCATCTATCTTATCTACAATCTTTTCAATCTTCTTTATTTCTCTTTTACCTGAAAATCCTAATAAATCTTCTAAAAAGCTCATATTATTTACCTCTCTTTTGTATTAATTTTCATTAATATCTATTTTAACATAGCCGCGTTGATAAATAAAATTATATTATCAAATACATGTAAATTATTTGTAAATAAAAAATTCGTCTATTCGCTAACGCGATGACTCATGTCGCCAACGAGTCCTACGGACTCCGTTGCTCAAAAATAGTTGGTACTGTAATTCTTTAAGCAATATTATACACAACTTGAAAATCATATAGCTTACTAACAAGCATAATAAAAGGTGGGATATATATCCCACCTTTTATTATGCTTGTTCTATTATACCATAATCGCCTGATTTACGTTTATATGCCACATTCATTTCATTAGTCTCTGAATTTGTAAATACAAAGAAGTTATGTCCTAAAAGCTCCATTTGAAGTATAGCTTCTTCTTCATTCATAGGCTTTATTCCAAATTTCTTTCTTCTTGCTATATTTATTTCACTTTCATTATCACTTTCAATTGAACTGTCTATATTCTCAAATCTAATACTTGCATTATCATGATGTTTGTTTATAAGTTTTGTCTTGTATTTTCTAAGCTGTTTACTCAATTTATCTACAACCACATCTATAGCTGCATATAGATTTTCTTCTGAATCCTCAGCTCTTATTATATTTCCACTCACAGGGATTATAGTTACTTCTATAGTTTGTCTGCTTTTCTTAACTCTAATAGTAGCTCTAACATCTATATCATCGTTGAAATATCTTGTTATTTTACTTAACTTTTCTTCTACTGATAATTTAATTCCTTCTGTTAATTCAATGTTTTTTCCCACTATAGTTAATTTCATAAAGCCATCCCCTTTCGTTATATAAAACTATTTAATATATATTACATAAATAATTATAAAATTCGCTTTATGCTAACGCATAGCTCATATCGCCAACGAGTCCTAACGGTCTCCGTTGCTCAAAACAGTTGAAATTTTAGCCATTTAATCAACGCTATGCATAAACTGAAAATTTTATAATTTACTATCATTATAAAAATATTAAACATTATATATATATGTGTAGATTTATATAATATATTCTTACAATTTTATTTATGTAATTATTGTTAAATTACACCTATTATAATATAAATCTTGGATTTTAAAAATAGGTATTTCAAAATAAATTATATTAATAATATTTTACCCACTAATATATTATTAAAACAGTTTTTTTAGAATTAAATTAATGCTTTTTTTTTAAATTTTTACAAATAAACTATAATAAATATATATTAAAAAGCAAAATAAATTAATATTATACAATATATTAATTTAATCATACAGATGCTTGATTTTATTAAAATCTACAGTGGATAACTTTCAATAACGTCTGTGGATAATGTGTATAAACCTGTGAATAAAGTTTATAACTGCTTCTTAGATGTGGACTTTTGTTGACAAAAATCCACAAGGTTGTTAGTTTTTAATTTTTCTAAATTGTCGAACTTTTTGTTAATACATTAAAATATTCAAATTTCAACATTCAACCTAATATCTTTGCAATAAAATCACACAAAAAAAGAGCATCTATATAGATGCTCTTTCAAATATTATAGCTGACCTGGTTTTTGACCCCACACTCGCCTGCTGGAGATTTTGCTCGGGTTTGCCTCACTACTAACTCTCTCGATTTTGTACCGGCAGGGCTTACATCTAAGCCGCACCATGATCATTAACTCGCTTTTGAATTAACTTACGTGGATCCTTTTGCCTGCGACTGGCTTGGACTTTCAACCACAGACCTATAATATCAACCTCAATATTATATCAATTCTATAATTTAATGTCAATAGTATTTCCTAAATGAGGTGTAACTGATTTTTCCATAACTTTAACATTAGTATTCATCATTTCATTAATCATATCTGCATTTTGTTGGGATGTATCCATAACCTTTTTCATAACAGAAAGACTTACTTGTTGTCCAAGGTTTGCTTGACTAAGTCCAATTGACATGGCTCCAATATCCATTTAATCTCCTCCTTCTATTTTTTATTGTCTATAAATACTCCTTGAGCATGATTATATTTAGTGTTATATCCCTTATATGCCTTCATATTGTTACTTAAAGACTTCTTATCATTTTTTATATTCTTTAGATTTTCTTTTATTTTTTCTAGTTCTTCTTTTACCTTTTTATTATTTACCTTATCTATTTCATCTATTTCTTTAGTTAATTTTAATATATTTTCTATTTTACTTTTTAGTTCTTTAATTTCAGGATATTTTTGAACATCTATATTTTCAATAGAGTCTATATCTAAATCCTCTTTTAATTTTATATACAAACTATAAAACTGATTATCTAGTTTATTTATGTCCTCTATTTTATCCTGCTTTTTTTCAATATAATTAATAAGTGAATCTGAATTACTATTCTCTATATCTATTTTTTGCATTTTAGTTATTTCTTGTATTTCTTTCATTGAATTATACTTCATTTCGCTAATTTGAATTAGACTATTTATTAAATCTTTTATGTTCATCAAATTACCTACTTTCCTTGTCTTGCAAGTTTCATAGCTTCTTTCCAAGTATCTCTAAATTCAACCACAAATTCTTTAACTTCTTCAAGTATATCCTTGTCTTTTTTTAAATTGGCTTCAATTAACCTCTCCTTAAGGTAATCGTATAAAGGTCTTAAATTTTTAGATATTTCATAATCCATGTTAAGAGTTATATTAAGTTCACTTATTATATTTTGAGCTTTTATTATGTTTGTATTAGATTTTTCTATATTTTTTTCATCTATACCTACCATACCTAAATTAATAAACTTAATACAACCTTCATAAAGCTTTAAAGTAAGCTCTTCTGGTGTTGCCGTATTTATTGATTGATTTTTATATTTTGCATATGGATTTGCCATTGTCATAATTTGTTCCTCCTTACTACATATTCAAATTTTTTCTACATACCTCCCATTTGAGACATAAGCCAAGAACTTTGAGAGTTCATCTGACTCATTGCCTTTTCCATAGCCGTAAACTGTCTCCAATATCTATTTTCAACACTAGTTAATCTACTATTTTCTCTAGATATTTGCTTTTCAATATTAACTACATCTTTATCTAATAAACTTATAGAGCCACTTTTTGTTACGAAATCTACAAGTATAGTAGATTTTACCTGTCTATATAACGATGCATTATCTCCTGTCCCTGATTTATCTATTATACTTTTCATCCCATCTATTATATCATCATAAACTCTATTTATTAGTCCCGTTTCTGCTCTTTTTTCAGTGTCATCAGTTATTGTTGAATCTGGAGTTTTAAATAATAAATCCATTACTCCATCTACATCATTTGTAATTGCTTCTTTTAATTTATCTTCATCTATTTGTAATTTTCCTTTTTCTTGATAAGTTCCTGTAGTTATACCGATTTCAGCTAAGAAAGAAAATCCAGATAATTTTGTATCATTGTTAACCCCATCATCTGAATAATCACTATATACGGATTCATATAATCCACCTCTTATATTACCAAGTAATCTATTTACATGTTCATTATTTCTTAAAAGCCCTGATTTAGCTTTCTCTTCCCAAAGTTTTATTGTATCTTCATCCATAGCCTGTTTCTCTTCATCACTTAATGGCTTATAATCTCTATAAGTTTTTTCTGATGTTTTTTTATTTAGCTTATCTATAACTTCATTATATTTATCTACAAATCCTTTTATTTTATCAAATACTCCATTTACATCAGTATCTACTTTTACAGTGTATTCTGCTCCTAAATCAGCAGATTTTAAATCTATATTTATCCCATTTATAGTAAATTGATTAGATGAGTATGTTATATCTTTAGCCCCATCAAAATCTATTTTTGCATCTTCACCAGTAAGAGTAGTTGTTATATTTGTTTTTAAAACACTTGAAGCTCCTGTAAATAGATTTTGTGTGTCACCTGTAATATCAATTTTAGCATCTTTTCCTGTTTTAGTAGTAGATAAAAACATTCTTCCTGAATTAGAATCATAACTTGCTTTTACTCCAGTTGTTCCTGATTCGTTATTTATAGTATCTACTACTTCTGATAATTTCATCGTTGAAGCTAAGGTAATCGATGCCCCATTTAGAGTTATAGAACAATCACCTGTAACTCCACCTTGTAATTCTCCTATAGTTACATCTGAACTAGCGGTTGTTATCCCATCTGCTTTTTTTACTTCAGATGCACTTCCAATATTAATTCCTTTAGCCAATTGCGTTACTTTTATACTATGCGTTCCTGATACTGCACTTGATGTAGCTGTAGCATCAAGTATACTCGTATCAGAAGATGTAGCTTTTTTAATCCAAGATGCGCTACTTATTGATCCTCCAAACCCAACCCCAAGTTCTTTTTTAGTATCTAAAATAAAATTTGCTAAATCTTTATTTATATCATTATAAGCGTCTTGAGTCCATTTCTTTATTTCCTTAGCCTGATTATATTTATTAAGTCTAAGTTTTTCAGCATCCATAAGTTGCTTAACCATAGTTTCTGTATCCATACCACTTGCTATTCCACTAAATCTAATACTTGACATATAAACCCTCCCTCTATCCTCTTTTATCTAAAAAAATACCTGCTCTTTCACACATATCAGCAATCATATCTAATATTTTTTCTGATGGAATTTCTTTTATTACTTCTTTAGTTTCATCATCAATTATTTTTACAACTATTTCTTTTGTTTTTTCATGTATAGAAAATTTAAGATGATTATTTGTTCTTTCTAAACCTTCATTTGCTTTTTCTACAGCCTCTATTAATTTTTTTTCTCCAGGAAAAGACACATTGGCTTCTTTTTTCTCAGATTGTTTTACTATATCTTCTTTATTTTTTGGTATATTTTTATCGTTAACAATTTCTGATTTAGTAGGATTGATTTGATTACTAAACATAGAAGAATCTATTCTCATAATATGCACTCCCTTTATGTATTTTCTATTCTAGTTATCGGCAATAAATATATTTAAGTTTACATTGTATATTTAATAAAGATAATTTAATTTTTTTTTGGTATTTTTTATTATTTTGCCTATTATGATGTATATTATGATGGTTTATCTACTAACATAATAATATTCACATATAAAAAGATGATTAAATAACTTTTATGTTTTGTATTCTTTCAATACTATGACAAGTTAATTAATCACCCTTAAATATATAACATTTTAATGTATCTATATACGTTTTCTAAAAACTCAATGTATTTTTTAGTAAAGACTATACATTTTTTATATAATTATCTATGTTTGATATAATATTTTCTACACCAGCGAAAGATATTAATTTACTTGATTTATTATTAAAATCTTTTCTTAAAATATAATTTTCTATTAAATACTTAACTCTATCTGATAATTCTCTATCTCTTATATCTTTAAACCATCCCAAATCCATCATTGCCCCTAATTCATTCATTTTCTCAGCTACTTTAATCTGGTTATCAGCTTGTACAATTAAAATAGTAGGTATTCCTAATACTCCTAATTCATAAGTTGTAATTCCTGCAGCAGATATAGCTATATCATTTTTAATCATTATATCTTTTATATTTGAAGGATTAAAAATCAAAATAACATTATCATTTTTATATGCAATTTCTTTTAAGTCATCTATACATTTAAATCCAGGTCCTACAATCACATTTAGATTTACATCTAATTTTTTTAGAGAATTTAATATAAATGAAGTATAGTTATTTATATCGTTTCCTCCCATTGTAATTAATATATTTTCAACATTTTTTTTAATCTTGATTTTAGATACATTTCTAAATTCTTCTCTTAGCAAAATATAATTAGTACCTAATAAAAATTTAGTATCATCAAATACTTTTTCATATTTCAAATCTTCAGCATAAATATTTCCATTTATAACAATATTACTTGGATATTTATATAAATTATTGTCATCTATAGAAATAAGTAATTTAACTGATTTTCTAATTTCATATAAATATTCACTACTTAACCAATAAGAATCAGTGATAATTATATGTAAATTTTCTTTATTTATAATATTTTTGACTTCATCAATTTCTTCTTCTAAATTATCAGAATATAAATTTATATAATTAAACCCATTGCATTTTAATACTTCGTTTACGTTCTCATTATTCTTGGTTAAAAAAATTATATTGAATCCTCTTTTTTTTAATTCTTTAGAAAGTGCCATACATCTCATAATATGACCCATTCCTTTTCCTTCTCCTCCATCAGCTCTTATAGCTATTTTCATTATTTAATCTACCTTTCCAATTAACTTAAAGGCCTATATGTGATCTTTTC
The DNA here is from genome assembly GCF_002724055.1 of Tepidibacter mesophilus. Classification (GTDB taxonomy): domain Bacteria; phylum Bacillota; class Clostridia; order Peptostreptococcales; family Peptostreptococcaceae; genus Tepidibacter_A; species Tepidibacter_A mesophilus. The sequence continues at coordinate 18,442 of NZ_BDQY01000011.1, forward strand.
ACATATAGGCCAAGATTTTATAGCTACTATAGTATATTAATTTATTCAAGCATATCCCATTTTAAAGGAGTCCCTCTTTCTATATCTTTAATAGATTTTTTGCCTAATACATCTTCATAATACTTAGGCTTTAGTCCATAAGCAGGCCTAATAACTCGTATATTATTTTCTGTTAATATTTCTCCTCTTTTTATATCTTCTACAACAAATATAGATCTTCTAAACTTTAAGTTCTTACTTTCTCTTTCTGATCTATCATAGCTTATTTTTCCTATTGTTCTTTCTGCACTCCTAATATCTTCAACCATTCTTTTAAATTCATCTGGTTCCATAGAGAATGAAGAATCTGGATTCTCTATTTTCCTACTTATGCAAAAATGTTTTTCTATTACTTTAGCTCCTAATGTAACACCACACACCGCTCCAATTGAACCCATTGAGTGATCTGATAATCCAACTATTACATTAAATGTTTCTTTTAAATGTTGCATAGTCTTAATATTCATATCATCAGAAATAGCAGGATAAGAACTTGAACATTTTAATAAACACAAATCATTATTCCCTTGTTCCTTTACCTCCTTTACAGCTTCTTCTATCTCTCCTAAAGTAGCATTTCCTGTTGACATTATAATAGGTTTTCGTTTTGAAGCTATATACTTTATTAATGGTATATCAGTTATTTCAAAAGAAGCTATTTTATAAAATTTCACATCTAGATTTTCTAAAAAATCTACAGAAGTTTTATCAAAAGGCGTAGATAAAAAATCTAACCCAATTTTTTCTGCTTCTTCTTTCAAATTCACTTGCCACTCCCACGGTGTATATGCTTTTTTATATAAATTATATAAATTTTCACCTTCCCAAGTTCCTTCTTTAATTTTAAAATATTCTTTATCGCAGTCTATAGTCATAGTATCAGGAGTATATGTTTGTATTTTAATGCAATCTGCACCTGATTTTTTAGCTGCATGAATTATTTCTATAGCTCTATTAAAATCACCTGCATGATTAGCTGACATTTCAGCTATTATATACGCAGGTTGATTTTCTCCTATTTTCTTATTACCTGTATTTATAATTTTATTCATGTGCATCACCTAAATTTGTAATAAATTCTATATAATCTTCCTTTTCATTTTTAATATAGCCTGATTTTTCAAAAGCTTTAATAGAAGGTATATTTTCATGCTTTATTCTTCCAATTAAATTCAGATTTGAAAACTTCAGTCTTATCAATCCTAAAATTTTTGTTCCAATCCCTAGCCCTCTATAGTTTTTATCTATGCTATAAGCAATAATTCCAATATCATCTTCTATCTCAATTCTAATTTGGCCCACTTCTTTATCTTCTAACATACATATATATATTTTCGAATTATTTGATTCAATTTTAGATTTAAACCAATCTTTATGTTTGTGATAATCTATTTTTGATGAATTGAAAGAGTTTTTTCTAACTAAATCATCATTTGTCCAATCAAATAATAAATCACAGTCTTTGTAACTAGCTAATCTAAGTTTTATGTTCATAAAATCAATCCTTTATTTAATCTTTTTTTGTTCTATATGAGCATTTATTTTAGATATTTCTGGATTTTTAATTATAAAATTAACTATTTCATCTAAGTAAAAATCATGTTCCCCTTTATAAAACTTATCATATACTCTGCTTATTAATTCAAAATCTTCTTTTGTATCTAATGTCCATCTATATTTTGAATAATTTTTATCATTTAAATAATAATATATACTATTTATATTTTCATAAATATAAGGAGTAACATGCTCCCTTTGATAATTTAATTTTGCATTCACAAATGCATCCTGTAAAGTTTTAAATAAAAATACCTCTATATCTAATCCTCTTGGATAAGTTCTTTGACTTAAATCTACTCCTGCATTAGTTACTAATTCATAATTATTATCTAAATAAAACTTTATTATCACATCAATAACGTTAGGATCTATCAATGGACAATCTGATGTTATTCTTACTACAATATCTGCATTATTTTCTTTAGCAGCATGATAATACCTACTTAAAACATCATTTTCGCTACCTCTAAAATATTTAACTCCACAGTTTTCACATTCTTCAGCTATTATATTATCTCTTTCTAGTGTAGTTGTACCTATTACTATTTCATTTATAAGCTTAGATTGTTTCACTCTGTTTATAACATGTTCTAATATAGTCTTCCCCATTAAATTTTTCATTACTTTCCCTGGTAATCTCGTAGATCCCATCCTTGTTTGAATTATAGCTACTACTTTTTTCATATAATCAACTACTTTCTATAGTAAGTTATAACCTTATTTATAGCATTTACTACATCTTGTAAATCTTTATTACTCATTTTAGGGAATAGCGGGAGAGTTATAATTCTTTCATATAAGTTTTCTGCATTTAAACATATTCCCTTTTTATACCCTAGTTTTTGATAATAAGGAAGTAGATATACAGGTAAGTAGTGAACATTCACTCCTATATTTTCAGCTTTTAAAGCTTCAAATATTTCTTTTCTAGTGCACTCCAACTTGTCTAGATTAAGTTTTATTACATATAAATGCCATCCTGAATTTGAATATTTAGCCTCAAAAGGAATAGTTATTTCTTCTATATCCTTAAAAGCATTATTGTATATATTTGCCATTTCTCTTCTTCTCTTTATAAAATCACACAATTTATCCATTTGACTTAATCCTAAGGCACATTGAATATCTGTTATTCTATAGTTATACCCTAGTTCTATTTGTTCATAATACCATGGCCCCTCATTATACGTTAATAGATTTTCGTCTCTAGTTATTCCATGACTTCTAAACAACATCATTTTTTTATATAATTCTTCATCATTAGTAACTATCATTCCACCTTCTCCAGTAGTTATAGGTTTTACTGGATGAAAACTAAATGTAGTTATATCAGCCAAAGTTCCTACTTTTTTATCTTTATATTCACTACCTAGAGAATGTGCTCCATCTTCTATAATTATTAAATTATGCTTATCTGCTATTTTTCTTATTTCATCCATATCAACTGCTTGTCCTGTAAAATCTACTGGAATTATAGCTTTTGTTTTATCCGTGATTTTTTTTTCTATTTCTCTAGAATCTATATTATATGTAGTAGGATCTATATCTACAAATACAGGCTTCCCACCACAATAAAGAACACAGTTTGAAGATGCCGCAAATGTTATAGGTGGTACAATTACCTCATCACCTTCTTTTATTCCAGCTGCTAAACAAGCTATATGCAACGCTGCTGTTCCATTAGATACTGCAACTGCATATTTTGCACTTACATAATCTGCTACTTTTTGTTCAAATTCTCTTACAGTAGGTCCTGTTGTTAAATAATCTCCTTTAAGTGTATTGACAACTGCATTTATATCATCTTCATCAATATGTTGTTTTCCATATGATAAAAAGCTATCTCTAATAGCCTTACCACCATATATAGCTAATTTTTCTTTCATCGCTATAATCTCCTTTATGTTACATTTAAAATTGTAAACTTCGGTAAAATACCATGATAATTTACCAAATATTCACCATTTTTAGTTTTTATATTAATATCATTTTGTAAATCTATTGAACAATCTTTATCAAAAGTATCTGCAAACTTTTGATAAGCTAATTCAAATAGTTCTAAGAAATCCGCATCTAACCCATGGTTTGTTGATTTAAATATCTTGCCATCAACTCTCTGTACATTTATTTCATTATATGTACAGTTTTCTATAGATTCACAAAAACTTTTTTTATATTTATGACTAATAAGATTATCTGTAATACCATGATAACTAACTATATTACAATTATTTTTAAAGTTAGAATATAAATAAGATAAAGATATCAAATCCTCATCTATATCTATAGTTTTAGCCAAATAATCAAATTCAACATTTAGGATCATATTATTTATTGGCATAATAATACATCTATTTTCTTTAATATAACCCGGATATAACCAAGCAGAATTATCTATTATTAATGAAAATAAAGTAGGGGCAAATATATTACATAAATATGCTAAATATGCACCATGAGAATGCCCATATATTATTACCTTTTTTGTATTAAATTCATAGTTATTATTATATAATACAGCCATAACTTTTAATACCGCTGTAATATTATCTATAGCTTGCATTATACTCATATCATTAAAATTACTTAAATTTTCATTAGATAAATCTGCTCTTAATTTTACATTTATATTATAATTACTAGCCATCTCTAAATATCTATATATGTCAAAATTACCATCTTTGTAAATATACTCTATCTCTTTAACAGAAAAATTTTTTTTTAGTTCATCTATATTGAAATTTGGAGAATATATACTTTTTTGTTCTTGCATAAACTCCCATCCAAAATAATCACATTGCACGGTAACCATATTGTATTTATCAGCAAATTCTTTTCTCATTTTCTTATATACATTTGAATTTGCATTTCCCCCAAATCCAGATATAAACAATATTATTCCTGTATCTGAATTTACACCATTATCTGGTATAGAGAAACATACATTGAATTTTCTATCATTGTAATTAACTTGTTCATCTTTAACATAAATACTCTTATGCCCCTCTGTTTCAAAACTATATTCTTTACTCATACCTAAACCCCTCTAACATCTTTTTATATTAATTGTGTTGTTTTTATCCACGTTTTAGTTTCTTCTATTCCTTCTTCTAATGTATATTCAGGTTCCCAACCTATTAATTTATTTGCTTTACTATAATCACATTTTAATTTCATAATTTCACTTTGAGGATGAATATGCTTAACGTGATTTATACTAACACATCCTTTGGATATAATATCCGCAAGTTTCTTTATAGTAACATCTCTGCTTGTTCCAGCATTTACAATTTCTCCATTTACTTTATCACAATATCCTGATTCTACCACGAAGTTTGCACAATCTTTTACATAAAGTAAATCTCTTGTTTGCTTTCCACTTCCATATATGTCTAAATCTTTTCCTTCAAGTACATTTTTAGCAAATATTGCTACAACTCCACCTTCTCCTCCAGTTTTTTGGAAAGGTCCATATGTATTAAAAGGTCTAATAACTACTGTTGGTATTCTATAAGAATAATGGTATGAGAGTACCATATTTTCAGCAGCTATTTTACTAGCTCCATATGGAGAAACTGGTTTTGTTGGATGAAGTTCATTTATTCCTTTTTCATCAGATTTATCATAAACCATACATGTACTCATAAATACTACCTTACAAGAATATTTTTCTTCTTTTTCATCTAAAATCCATTTATCTCCGTCCATTTTTGCATTTTTACCAAACATTTGAATTTTAGCTCTTTCTAATATATTAAAGGTTCCTACTGTGTCATTATAAAATGTAGTTTTTGGATCATCTATACTATCTTGTACGTTTATAGAAGCTGCTAAGTGATAAATTATATCAAATTTATTATCATTAAATATTTTATCTAAAAGAAGTTCATCTTTTATATCTCCTTCTATAAATTTAAATTTATTATCATTTTTAAATTCTTCTATATTCTCAATCCTTCCATTAGATAAATTATCTAATGCTGCAATACAATGTCCCTCTTCTAATAATCTTTTAACTACCCATCTTCCTATAAATCCAGCTCCACCAGTTACTAATATATTCATATTAAATTTCACACTCCTACATACTATATTAATTTTTCACTAAGTATTAATCTTCTAACTTCTTCTTTATCTATAGGATTTTTCCCATGTGAACTATACTTTCCTATATCTGCTTTTTTATATTTTGAATATGCTTTTTCATAATTCTCTAATCCACAAGTAATAGATCCTACAGCATACATATCTCCCCTATCATAAGCAAATTCTGATTCTTCTTCTGTCATTAATTCCTCATACATTTTTTCTCCAGCTCTTAACCCTATAGTTCTTATATTTACATCATCAATATCTATACCATACTTTTTGCAAATTTCTTCAACAACAACTTCTGCTAAATCTTTCAGCTTGATTATAGGCATTTTAAGTACAAATATTTCTCCACCTATACTTTGCTCTCCAGCAATCATAGTAAGTTTTACTGCATCTGTTAATGTCATCATGAACCTACTCATGGCATGATTTGTTACCAATATTTCTCTTTGTTCTAATATTAATTTCTTAAATAATGGTATAACAGACCCACGTGATCCCATAACATTACCAAATCTTACTGCTGCAAATTTTGTTTTAGCTTTCCCTTTTGTATAATTAGCAGTTTGGATTAGCCTTTCTGCTAAAAGCTTAGTAGCTCCATAAGCATTTGTAGGGCTTATTGCTTTATCAGAACTTGTTAAAATAACACTTTCTATATTGTGATGTATTGCAGCTTTTATTACATTTTCTATTCCCGTTACATTTGTTTTTATAGCTTCTGAAGGGTTATATTCACATGAAGGAACATGTTTCATAGCTGCTAAATTAAATACTATATCTATATCTTCCATAGCTCTTTCTACTCTATCGTAATCTCTAACATCCCCTATTAAAAATCTTAATTTTCTTTTATTTATATCATCTATTTCCTTTTCCATAATAAATTGCTTATATTCGTCTCTACTCAGTATCCTAATAACAGATGGTTCTTGCTTTAATAATTCTTTTACCATCCTTTTACCTATTGTTCCTGTTCCACCTATTATAAGTATTTTTTTATCTGTATAGTAATTCATCTTAACACCTACTTATCAAAATAATGTACCTTTTATCGTTCTTATATTTATATCGGTAGAAGTTTTCATATGTTTTACTATAATTATACCAAAATATCAATAAATCGACACAATCATATAACGGAATATATGTTATAATTTATCCTAAATTACAAAAACTCCTATATTTAACTTAGTTAAGTTAAATATAGGAGTTTATTATAAGTCATTCTATTTAAAATCATATAAATGTTAATAATATTTATTTTTTAATACTTCAATTAATTTTTCTAAATACTTCTGTATTTTTGAAACGGCCTCATATCTTGTTTTATATAAATTTAAGTTCCGATTAGATATTCTAATAACTGCATCTCGGTCATTTTCTTTTATTTTTTCGCTATAATTCAATGTAATATCTATCATGCTAGGTTGCAAATAATATGTTAAAAGATTATTCTCTTGACAGCTTTCTATTGAATTGTCTAATTCATCCATTTTATTTAAAACACGATCAATATCGATGTCGCTTTTCAAAACATAATAATCAATTAATTTCATAGATAAATTCATATTTTCATATATATTTTTTTTATTGTTTTCTAAATTATTATATACATTATTTAACATTTCTACTTTTTCTTTAATTTGATTATTACTTTTATAACTTATTAAATTATCAATACATTCATTTATGTTAATTTCACATTTGCAATATGTATCTATTGCATCATCTAAACTCATGATTTCTGTACCTTTAATATTTGCTCCACCTTCGGTTGCATTAATATATATACTATCATTATTGTTCATTATAAATTCTTCGAACCAGCATAAAAAATAATATAAACTAGAACTTGTTAATATATCATTATTGTTTATATCTTTTATAGTAATTAAATCATTATCAAATTTGTTAATTTCATTTTTACCTATAGAAGCTATATCACTATGATATTTGTTTCCAGTATATGCAAGATCTTGTCCTACAAATATTATTGGATTACATCCTAAATAGTTTGCAATACAAGTTGCATAGTTTGCAACTGAAGCACCTGATTCAAGTGTGTCATATCTCTTCTTTTCTATTTTACATATTAGATCCTCACAATACTTATCATTAGTAAATATAATTTTTCCTTTATATTTATTTATAAGCTTATTGTTAGCATTTAATAATGTTATAAGAGGTATATCGCATATATGATTTTCAACCAATTCATATGCAATATCATTAGGATCAATATTACATATAAAATGAGGTCTTATTCCTTTTTCTAAAAGAGGCTTTAATGTCCTTACCCCAGAGATTATAATAGAGTTATTTTGTGCTTTTTTTAATTTATCTATGTTTTTTTCTAAAGATGGCCCTGCTGAAACTATAATAGCTGATTTACCTTTAAATTTATTTTTCAATTTGTTTATATCGTTTCCTCTATATATAAGATGTTTTATATTAAATATAGAATTTTTAGTTATTTTTTCAGCTAAAATATTCGCAGTATCTATATGAAACTTTAATTGTTTTTTTTGTATATAAATTATGTCTTCTATGTTATTGAAATAGTTTTTATATATGTTTTCGTAAGAGTTTAGTCTATATAATTTTATATTTCTATATTGATTTTTCAAGAAAATATTTTTCAGTTCAAATTCGAAACTTTCTATATCTTCTTCTAATATAACTTTTATATTTGATTTTTCAAGAATTTCTTTTATTTCTATATTTTGATTTGCTAAATTAAATATTTCTCTATTAGGTTCTAATACTATTATGTCTGCATTTTCATTTACTAATTTATCTAGTTCTATAAGATTATATCCAAGACCCATTCCTAATAGTATAAATATATTATCTACATTACATTCTGTTATATCTTTAATATTGTTTATAGCTTCATTTATAGGATCATATTTACTATGAATATAAACTTGCCTATCTTCAAATTCTGCTTTTATTGTATATCCTCTTTTTTTAGCTTGTTCTATATGTATAATCATAAAGCTACTTCCTCTCTTTTAGAATATACTCTTCTATAAAATCTTCTAGCTTTATATGTTTACATCCATCAATAAAAGCTCCTTCTTCTGTGCAATTTATAAAATCTACATTTAGAGTATCTTTTATTTTATTTTCAATCCAATACTTAAAACTCAAAAGACCTAAAGTTGTATTCAAAATTTCTCCATTTTGACCTTTAACCTTTCTCATATTAGGAAGGCTTTTTACTTTTTCTTCTTCTCCATACATATCTCCTTTAGCATGATGTTGATTATTTGTATATGCCAAATCCTGCCCTATAAAAACTATTGGATTTCCTCCAAATTTTATAGCTATATCCATAACTGCAGTAGCTACAGAACCACCAGAATCTATCAAATAATCTTTATTTTTTATTCTATTTATATCATTACACACAACATATTTAGGTCCTAAATATCTAGAAACAGTATATGAACTAGCTGTATCTAAAAATACTAAAGGTATATCTAAATTTTCATATCCTTCTATTTGGTTGTATGTTATTTCTTGTGGATCTATTATGCAAAACATATTTGGTTTAAATCCTATCTCTAAAAGAGGTTTTAAAGCTGACCCCACTGCAAATATAAAAGCTTTATTTTTTATATTGTGAAGTAGCTGTTTATTCTTATTTAAAGAAGGTCCTGCCGATACTATAACTATAGGTATATTTTTATATTTATTAAACAAAACACCTATGTTTTCACACTTAATGCTTTTATTTTTTTCAAAATTTTTAGATAATAAATTTACCCATTTATCTGTAAGACTTTTCTTAATATTCCAATTTTCAATAGCAAATTTAAATTTGTCATATCTATTAGGTATTGTTTTTATAGATGCTGGATGAATAAAAAATTTATTTCCTTCTATCAATAAACCTTTTAATTTACTCGAAAGATATTTTTCATCATCAGAGATTATAAGTTTTAATCTATTATCTAATAATATTTCACTTAAATTCCTCAATTTTAAAGCTAATTTAAAAACTTCTAAGTTAATATCTACTACATACAATTTTTTATTTTTATCTAACTTTTTTAATATTTCTTCTATATGATATCCAAGACCAAACCCATAAACTATATTAACACATGCTTTATTGTCCAATTGAGCATTCGCAAATAAAGTAGCCTCTTTTTGTGGATTATATTTGCTATGTAAAAAACATTTATAATTATTTAATATATCATTATTTATAATTTCCAAAGTATAATCATTGGCTTTAGTTTTTACAATATTATATGTATAATCAGATTTATTAGTTTTTGATATTTTATTAAATAAGTTAAAATCTATTTTTTTTAAAATATCTATATTATTATTGTAAAAATTCATTTTTTACATTCCAATCATATCAGTTATTTTATTTTGCCACTTTTCTAATATTGGATTAATTTCATATTCTAACAAATCAGCTATAAGTACATAATCTCTATTTTCTAATGCACATACCATTTCCATAAGCTGTTCATTTATTTCAGAAATATCTATTTTTCCATTTTGTATGTCACTTGTAATATCTATACCTTCTGTTATATCCTTTAAAGCTTGTATAATTTCTACCACCCTTTCATTTCCTTTACCTTCATTTCCATTTTGAAATAATTCAATTGTATCTCCTATATCTTGAATAAGTTTCCCTAAATACTCACCAATAGTTTTTAATATTTCTAGTTTTTGATTATCCATTATCAATACTCTCCTTTAGTTTTTTTATAGATTTATCTATTAATTCACACGTAACATCTACATTCTCATATATCCCTTTGTATAATAACTTACTTTTCATAGCTAATCTCATACCTTGTTCTCGTTCTGTTTCATTTATCTTTTCTTTTAAGGTTTTATCTAAATTTATGTTTAAAATAACAGGCTCTACTAAATAATTAATCGCTATATTGCTATTCTTAGATTTCAACATATTATTATCTATTTTTTCTAACTTAATCAATATATCTCCTAATTTTTTTGATTTATCCTTTTCATATAATCTATACATTTCATCACTTAATTTAATTGCTTGTTTGGCATATTTTTTTAAATTTAATATATCATGTTTAACTTTGTTCAAATTAAATATTACTTTATCAATTTTTAACCTATCTATATTTTTACTTTCCAATTTACTATCTAAAACACATTTAGCATTTATATATTCTTTGCAATATTCTCCTATAGTTTCATTTAATGTTAATATATTTGTTCCTTTTATTTTCGCTCCACCTTCTGTTGCATCTATAACAGTTTTATTTGGTATACTTTCTATATAATTTTCAAACCATTTTAAATATGTATATAGAGGAAAACTAGTAAACACTTTAGCTCCATATATATCTTCTACTTCTAAATGTAGTTCTTCTGATTTATTATTACTTCCCTCAGTCTTTGAATTTTCTGCATGACTTTTCCCTTCTGTAAATGCTAAATCCTGACCTACCAAAATCAAAGGATTACATCCCATATAATCACCTAATGAAAAACATGCATTTGCAACCGATCCTCCCATAGATATAACATCCATATATTTATCGGTTATATCATTTATTAACCCTATAGTTTCAGGACAGTTTATATATATTTGTTTTCCTTTGTGATTTTTCATTACTTTACTGTTGGATATCACTGTAGTAACTAATGAAATTTTACTATGTTTATGCTTTAAGCTATCCTTTATTACATCATAAGCCATTTCTCCTGGATCTACAGAAACTATAATATCTGGAATAATATTGTTTTCAAGTAATGCTTTTAATGTTCTTCCTCCAGTTATAATAACTGACTTATCCTGTGCTTTTTTTAAATATTTTATATTTTTATCCAAAGATGGACCAGCCGACACTATTATTGCAGGTTTTTCTGCAAATATGTCTTTTAATTTTTGTATCTCATTCCCATGTGTAATACTATCTATATTCTCAAATAAATTTTGATTAAATTCATAAGAAAAATAATTTGTTGTATTAGCTTCAACTTTATTATATATTACTGAATATTTTAATTCTTTTACTGTCTCTAAATAAAACTTTTCGTATATTTTATCACATTGAGAAAATGTTAAGAAGCTAATATTTGATAAATCATTTACAGATACGAAATCTTTAAATGCTTTTTTAACTTTGTTTATATCCATACCTATACAAAAATAAATATTTTTTGATTTTATCAGTTTTGTAAAATCATTTATACTGATAGCTTTTTTAAAAACTTCTATACTCGGCTCAATAATTATAATCTTATTATTTTCTGTTAACAAATCAAATAATTTTAATATGTGATAACCTGGTCCCATACCAAATATCACAAAAACACTTTCCCCATTATATTCACCTATATTCTCTATAAATCTATAAGCTTCTTTCTTAGGTGAATATTTACTATTTATATATCTAGTCTTGCATTCATTTATTAATTTCATTGAATATGTATTTTCTTTAGTTAATTCAATTTCAATTTCATAATTATCATTAAAATCCACAATATAATCTACATAATCTTTTTCATAATATTCTTTTAACACACCTATGTTTCTTTTAAACATTTTTCCCATCTGTGTCCACCCTTCAAATCCAATATATACTTATATATCGTCAAAATAAAATAAAAGTTAATGTCGGGTAGGAGGAAAATAATTATTTTATTTTCTGTCCTCTCACACCACCGTACGTACCGTTCTGATCACACCCAGGTCAAGTGTACACGTAAAAAAAACGTATTATTCGACCTGATTACTATATTCAATAAGAGTCAGGTTGTTTAATTTTAACCGTAATCTCTCATTATTATAAAAATTTATATATTTTTTTACAGCACTAATAACTTCTTTTAGATTTTTAAAATTCTTAAAGTGAAATAGCTCGAATTTTAAATGGCCAAAGAAGCTTTCTATACATGCATTATCTAAGCAGTTACCCTTTCTAGACATACCAAATGACATGTTATTTCTTTTTATTAAGTTATTGTATCTTCTAGATGTGTATTGAAATCCCCTATCACTATTTAATATGACATTTTTAGTATCGCGTTTTCTTTTTGCTAATTTTACAGTATCAATGACTAAATCTATATCATTTTTATCGCTAATTTTAAATGCTACTATTTCATTATTAAATAGATCAAGAATTACGGATGAATAAAGCCTATATTTTCCGAATATTAAGTATGTAATATCTGTTACCCATTTCTTACCTTGTCTATCTGTCTTAAAATCACGATTTAAAAGGTTATCCGATACTACATTCTCCTTGGATTTAAAATATTTAGGTTTACGTTTGAGAATCTTTGCTTTAATGTCTAATTATTTCATTAGACGATAAACTCTTTTATGGTTTATAGTTAGTTTATCCTCACGTTTTAGTCATATTTTGATCCTTTTATATCCATAAATACCTTTATATTTTTGATGGCATATTTTAATTAATTCTTTTATATTATTGTCTTCAATATCTTTAGGAGTTTGAATTTCTTGTCTATGTATCCATTTATAATATCCACTTCTAGAAACTCTTGCAATCTTACATAATATCTTAATTGAGTTTTTATGTGCTAATTCATGAATAACTTTATTCATAAAATTATGCCTGCTAGATTAGACTATACGGTTTTTCTATATATGTCTACCTATTAGGGATAATATCAATTTTACATTGGAGTTTCTATTTTTTCTACTCATAACTATAAGCTTTTTTGAACCACAGGTCTAACCCGTGGTATTCCTTATACAAAAAAAGTAGAAGATTTAAATCTTCTACTCAGACTGTTAACAAAGAGATGTTAATTCTAAGTAATTAACATCTCTTTGTTTGTCCATAATCATAAATAGATATTTAAGCAAAAATGAAAATAATTTAAATACCGCTACTTAATCAATCTTTTAATAACACTAGAGATTGTATCGTTTAAATATCCGTTAAGAAACTTCGTTGTTTGACCGTAAGGGAGTTTTAGAAGTTTTTAGGCTATTTAAACGATACAATCTGGGTTTCATAGTAAAAGATTAATCAAAAGTAGCTAACATTTAAATTACCTTCATTTTAAGTTGGTTGATATAGAAATTTTATGATTTTGGAGGTTGATTTTATGTTATATAAAAGTTTAGAAGATGCTAGAAATGAAATGAACTCATTCTGCATTAATGACTTGGTATCCAAGTATAATCGAGTTAGAAAAATTGAAAATGCTATGAATTTTGATTTTATATATGATTTAGTTGAAAGCTGTTATTCTCCCGACAGGGGCAGCCCTAGTTTAGATCCAGTTATATTAATAAAAATAGCATTAATACAATATATGTTTGGAATATCTTCTCTGAGAAAAACTATTAATATACACGATAGTGTTATGTTTGATCCCCTATATAAATGACTTAAAGAAAAGTTTAAACCAAAAGCTATCGCTGTTGATGCTGAATATAAAGTCCCATATATATGTAAAACTTCATTAGATGATAATGTTATTCCTGTTACTCCGTATAAAAGACCTATGACTAAAAAAGGATTTTTTAAGAAATATGAGTTTGTTTATAATGAATACTATGATTGCTATCTTTGTCCTGAAGGTAAGATATTGAAATATACAACAACTAATAGAGATGGATATACAGAATATAAATCTGATAAAAATATATGTGAAAATTGTCCTAATCTAAATAAATGTACTAATAGTAAGAATACGACTAAAGTTGTAGCTAGACATGTTTAGGAAGAATATATGGAAGAAGCTAAACACTTAAGACACACTTCCTACAATAAAGAAGTTTATCCAATTAAATCTCAAACAATAGAAAGAGTTTTTGCTGATATTAAAGAAAAGCATGGTATACATTATACGAGCCTTAAGGGGGTTAAAAAAATAAAATGTAGGCTTTGCTTGTTTTTACTTACCTTAATTTTAAAAAATTAACTCTTTGGGTATGGAATCCTACTCCAAAAGAGGTGATTTTGTGTATGAATAGCAGAATAAAAGCTATATACCATGTGATTTTCACCAATAATAAGAAAAACTTATGTATAGCATAGCTAAATACATAAGTTTTGTCTTTAAACTGAGTAAAAGATTTAAATCTTCTACTTTTTTATTAACTATCTTAATAATTGAAGTACTCCTTGTGGAGCTTGGTTTGCTTGAGCAAGCATCGCTTGAGAAGCTTGAGATAAAATACTTTGCTTAGATTGGTTCATCATTTCCTTAGCCATATCAACATCTCTTATTCTTGATTCTGCTGCTTGTAAGTTTTCAGATGCGTTATCTAAGTTCTTAATAGTATGCTCTAATCTATTTTGGTATGCACCAAGCTTAGATCTTTCCGAAGATACTTTATTTATAGCGTCATTTATTTTTGTTACTGCACTACCAGCTTTAGTCGCAGTACTAACATCTAAGTTATTTACCGATAAAGCTCCAGCACTCATTGTTTTAATAGTTAATGCAATAGTTTGTCCTTCGTTAGCACCAATTTGGAAATTTTTACCTGCAAAGCTTCCAGTTAATAGTTTTTGAGTATTGAATTCTGTTGTACTTGCAATTCTTGATATTTCTTTTTGTAATTGATCAATTTCTGATTTTATAGCACTTCTATCTTTTGTAACATTAGTATCATTTGCTGCTTGCACTGATAATTCTCTCATTCTTTGAAGTATAGCATGAGTTTCATCTAATGCTCCTTCACCCGTTTGAATAAGTGATATAGAGTCTTGAGCATTTCTAGAAGCTTGATTTAAACCTCTTATTTGTCCTCTCATCTTTTCAGATATAGAAAGTCCTGCTGCGTCATCTCCAGCTCTGTTTATTCTCATACCTGAAGATAATTTTTCGATAGATTTAGCTTGTTGCCCTTGAGCTGAACCCATTCTTCTGTGTGCATTCATTGCATTCATATTATGATTTATTATCATTTTATATTCCTCCTTGAATTTTTTTGGCATCCTTGCCTAATTTTTTAAGTCATTGGCCAATAACTTTTACATGATATATATCGAATATATATTTATATACTTTATAGTTTTTTTATAATTTTTTTAATATTTTTTTCAAATTATTCATATCTATTTTTCCAACTGCTTTTTTATTCTCATTAACCACAGCATCTTTAACTTCTTTTCTAAGTATTTCAACTTTTCTAGGAGCTTCTATCCCAATTTTCACTTTCCCATCAGATATTCCAATTATTTTTATTTCTATGTTTTCATTGATTATTATGCTTTCATCTAACTTTCTACCTAGTATGAGCATATCACTCACCTACCTTTTCAAATATCATATATCTTAAAGGATATCTTTCATCTAATATTAATTGTTTTCCTTTTTTAGATTTAGTATTTATAACAATAGGCCCTTGAAGATTAGTTCTCATCTCTTTTATATTTTCTGGTATTATTACTATTGTATATATTAATACATCTTCTTGTTTTTCTATGTCTAGTTTTTTTATAGTATTGTCTGGTATTTTAAACTCATACTCTTTATTTATTAAGAATGGATTTATTATAGGAAAAGTTATATCTTCTTCTATACATTGAAGATAATCTATAACTAACTCTTCTTCTCTTATTATTATAAATTTACTTAAATGCTCAAATCCTGGCATTCCATCGTCAAAGTTTATTATTTCACTATCTTCTATATCTATTTCACCAAAATACGTAGTATTAAGTTTCACCAAGATCACCCCATGTATAATTTATTTTAAAATTCGCTTTATAATAAGTATGACTTATATTTCTAGTTCTTGTAATTTAACCTGATTATAAGAATACTATGCTTAAATAACCATACTTAAAAATGATGCTCATTAAAATGTTAGATACTTTTTATTAATATTTTTCAATAAAACTTAGATTATGCTGTTAAAATATCCGTTAAGAAACTTATTTGTCTGACCATAGGGAGTTTAAGAAGTTTTAGGATATTTTATAAAGCAGAATCTATTAGTTTTATAAAAATATTGATTAAGTAGCGGTATTTCAATGAGCTTCATTTTTCGCTTCAGCACTATATTATTAAGAATCCCTAAATACTATTTTAAATAATATTTAGGGATTCATTTATCTTATAAAGTCTACAAGTGTTGGTTGTATAATTTTTGCACCTACATTAAGAGATGCTTGATATACGCTTTGCATTGCCATAAAATTCATAGATGTTTCCGCCATATCAGTATCTTCTGTTTCTGACAATAATTTTGCAAAGTTAACCTCAGTTTGCTCTATTCTATTTTTTATTGTTTCTGCTGTATTGCTTCTAGCTCCTATTTCACTTTTTAATCTAGATATATTTTCTCTGTGTCCATCTACTTCATCTAATATTCCAGATACTTTATCAGTATCTCCTTTTTCAAGGTGACTTATAAGGTCATTCATAGTATCCATAAGAGTTTTATCTCCAACTCCATCCTCATCTGTATCAAGGACAGCTCCAAATACTTGGTCTCCTCTTATATTTATATCTAAATCTGCAGATATTCCTACATGGTATTTTATTTTTTCATTACTCTGAGATACATTTAATGTTTCTAGCCCTAATTGTTTTTGAAGTTCTTTACTATCTATTTTTAATGCAAACTTTTGATCATCTTTTATATTCTTATTAGTTATGACTAAATTGTTGTTTTCTATTTTAACTTCAAAGGTTTTGCTACCTGCAGGTAAAGGAGTATTGATAGCTGATTCTAACTCAGTTCTTAACTCTTCTGTATTATTGTAAGCTTTATTAGTTAAACTAACTGTATATTTTTCACTAGTTTTAATACCATCTGCACTCTCAACCCCAGTTACTGTAAGTTCAAATTTATCATCCGGAGTTGCTACTGTAAATGGCACCTTTATATTATCACTTCTAATTTCTTTATCCATCGTTAGATTGTAACTTCCGTTTTCATTCATATAACTTTTATCTGTTTTGTAACCCGAATAAATATGTCTTCCAACATATGTATCATTAGATATTTTAATTATCTGCTCTTTAAGTTGCTCAACTTCTGCTTGAATATTTTGCGTATCCCCTTTTGTTAAAACTCCATTCGATGCTTGTGTTGTAAGTTCTCTAACCCTCAATAATACAGAATTCAATTCCCTAAGAGATGTTTCTGTTTTATCTAGTATCGAACTGGCATCATTTATATTTTTCTTAAATTGTTCATTTTCCGCTATATCAGTATTTATTTTAAGACTTCTAGCTACAAGTACAGGATCATCAGAAGGTCTGTGTATTTTCTTTCCTGTAGCATAATCTTCATACATCTTGTTCATTTTACCTAGATTTTTATTCATATTCATCATCATTCTGTTTACCATCATAGAGTTAGTTACTCTCATATTATACTACCTCCTACATACCTACTTTTCCCATTCTGTTAACTATAACATCTATCATTTCATCAACTGCTGTTATCATTCTAGCCGAAGCATTATATGCATGCTGAAATTTAATCATGTTAGACATTTCTTCATCTATAGATACTCCCGATATTGATTGTCTTGTATTATCTATTTGAGTTACAAGAACCGCTTGATTATCAACCATTCTTTGAGATTCTTGAGCTTCAACTCCAAGATTTGAAACCATAGATTTTATAAAGTCATCTGGAGAACCCCATGTAAACATGCCATCATCATGTCTTAAATCCCAAACTGCATTTATATTTGAATTATCTCCTGCTATACCTTTGCCGTCATCAGTATGTTTTTTTGCAGCTGCTATATAGTCTACATCTTTATCTATTTTAGATGATATTTGTAAGTCTTTAGCTGATAATTTTTCTACTTCATACCAGTTACCCTCATCATCAGACGCTAAAGTGTATCCTTTATATGTATCTTCCCATTCTTTTATAGCTTCACTTTCTGTCTTGCCTAAGTCTTTTTGTTTTTGTATATAATCTTTTATAGATGTTACAGCAGGTGTAGGTGCTGGACTTATTATTCCTGTAGGATCATGTATTTCACCTAAACCAAGCTTTTCATTAGTTGTAAATTTAGTAGAATCCATTGTATCTTTTGCTATATCTCTTTCTTTAAAGAATAGATTTCCAGTTCCTGCTGAGTCTAGTCCATATCCAGCAAAATGCTGAACATCAAGTTCTGCTGCAAATCTACTTACAAATTCATCTAGTTTATTCATATAATAAGGAATTCCTTTGGCTCCATCTGCATCATTAAGATTGTCTCTCATATCTATTTGAGCTTTTAATGTACCTTGTATATTATTAGTATTTATTGGAGAACCAGATTTAAAACCTATACTTTTAACGTCAAATTCTATCCCTAATTCATCTTTGTATTTATGAGGCTGTTTTTGGATAACTATAGGGTCTACTTTATCGTGAGCTACTAGAGGTTGTCCATTTATACAAATTCTCATCTTCTTTGAAAGATTATCATTGCCTTGACTAACTTCAGTTATTTCTACATCTACAAGCTCTGATAAATCATCCAGCAAAACATTTCTTTGATCTCTTAAATCGTTAGCATTAGATCCGCCTAGTTCAGCTTGATATATCTGATCATTAAGATGTGCTATATCGTTTGCATACGTATTTATTTGATTTACTGTATATTCTATTGATGCATCAGTATTTTTTAACATATTATCAAATTGGGAATGCATTTGATTTATTGAGTTAGTAAAAGCTATAGCTCTTTCTCTAACTACTGTTCTAGTTGTTATTGATGATGGATCCTTTGATAATTCTTCAAATGAACTAAAAAAATCATCCATAACCTTTCTTATTCCACTATCCCCTGGTTCATTCATTATAGCTTCTATTTCCTCAAGTGATTTATTTCTAAAATCCCATTGTCCGTATACTGTATTTTCGCTTCTGTATTTTATATCTAAAAATTCATTTCTTATTTGAGTAACATGTTTTGAGTCAACCCCAGTTCCTATCATTCCCGATCCATTTGGAGAACTTAATGGGTTGCTAGATACTAATTCTATCCTCTGTCTACTATATCCACGAGTATTTGCATTTGCTATATTATGGCCTACTGTATTTAATGATTTTTGAGCTGCAAACAATCCTGATTTAGCTATATTTAATCCGAAAAAACTAGACATAATTGCACCTTCCTTTTAATATTTCGCGTCAAAGAACGTATTATCTTTATTCTTTTGTTCACTTGCAGATTTCCCATATATCTTCGGCTCTGCTCTTGATGTTAAAAGATTTATATTGAGGTCTAAATATTCAAGTGTAATATTTAAAAGCTTATTGTTTAGATTATTGTTATGCTCAAGCTCTTTTAATACCTTTCTAAGCTCTTTTGCTATTAAATCTACTTCTATACATTTGTCTTCATTTATACCATTTATAACTTCTTTTATATTTTCTATCTTACCTATACCTAATTCTTTTTGTATATTAAGAGTAAGTCCGGCTCTTAGCTTCTCAAGTTCTATTATTCTCTTAACATAATTTTGTTCTTTTATCATTAGGCTCGAAAGTTCTTTTGAATTATTATTTATTATAAGATCCTTTTTTTCAATAGCTATTTCTAAAAGTTTTTTGTTAATAATCAATTCTTCATTTAAAACTTGTATGAATGAATCTATAGATTTCATATTAACTTCTCCAATTCAAATCTTCTTGTATCATAGATTTTGCAAGTTTATGCTTATCGATTGTATAAGTTCCATTTTCTATTCTTATTTTTATATCATTTACCTTATTTTGTCTTATTTCTTCAACATTTTTTAATGCATCCATTGCAAATTTATAATCCTTACCTTTTTGAGATATTTCTATTTTATCTTCTGTTAAGGAAACTTTATTTACGTTTTGAGTTTTATTAGTTTTATATGCATTCATAACTTTGTGTATATTACTGATACCATTTATTTTCATAAAAAAAACACCCCTTGATTAGTCTTATGCTACTATTATCGACTAAATAGGATGTTTTCTTTACATAAATTTTTATTTATTATTATGAGAATGATATTTTACTTTAGATCCTTTGCCTTCATTTAATGATTTAACAGCTTGAGTAAGTTCTTTTTTTATTTCAGCCTTACAAACTTCACAATATCTACCTGTTTTTATGCTTTTTGAGCATCTCTCACACGAAAGTATAGAATTCCCATCTTCAATTATTTCTATCCTCTCCTGTTTTAGAAATTTTATTATAAGTGTTTCTGATACACCAGTTCCCTCTGCAACTTCTTGAACAGATGCACCTGGATTATCATATAAATACTCTCTTACTTTTTTAAAATCAGCATTATCATCTACTCTACATTTAGAACAATAAAGCTCTCCATTTTCACTTCCAAACATTCTACCACATTCTTTACAATTTGTAAGTTCCATAGAACATATCTCCTTTTTAATATATATTTTTACCTGTTGCAAATGTAATTACATATATTTTACTTGCTCCAGAATTTAATAAGTTTTTAGATATTTCATTGGTAGTAGTACCTGTTGTAAATATATCATCCACTATTAATAAATCTTTTTTATATATTCTATTCTCGTTTTTAGATAATGTAAATACATTTTGCAATTTTTTAATTCTTTCTTTTTTAGACAGCTTTGATAAGAAGTCTGTGTTCTTACTCCTAACAACTATATCCAATACTTCTTTTTTGTTAATTTTTGATAATTGATTAGCTATAAGTAAGGATTGATTGTAACCTCTTTTTCTCAACCTTTTTTTATGAAGTGGGACAGGTATAATATAATCAACATTTATATTTTCGTATTGCAATTTATCATTCATAATTTCAGCAATATTATATGACAAATAAGTTTTCGCTCCATATTTGAGCGAATATATAAGTTTGTGGATGTTATCATCGTATTCAATGCACGATAAAGCTCGTGTAAAAACATATTCATTAGTTTCACAATTTAAGCATATATCATTCTTATAAAAATCAGTTAATGGTTTCCCACAAATTAAACATCCCTTATTTATAAAGTTTAATTTATTAAAACAATCTTTACAAAGAGAATACGAGTTATTCTTTGATATTGGATTTTTGCATATTATACATTTTATATTTCTAGGGTATATATAATTTATAATATCACTTATCATTCTATCAATAATCCTTCCTCCTTAAATCTTGAAAGCTTGATATTGAGGTTTGAATATCTATCATATATTTTATTATTTTTTATCATATATTCCAAGTATTTAACATCTCCAACTAAAACTACTAATTTTTTAGCTCTTGTAACAGCTGTATATAAAAGATTTCTAGTTAAAAGCATAGGAGGAGCCCATGTTATAGGCATTATTATCACAGGAAATTCACTTCCCTGACTTTTATGTATTGTAGTACAAAAACTATGATCTATTTCATCAAGTTCATTATAATCATACTGTGCAATTTTATATTCATCAAATAACACATATACTGTTTTTTCTTCTTTATCTATATGGTATACATATCCTATATCTCCATTATAAACACCTTCACCATCTTTTGTTTCATCCTCATTTTTCCATTTCTTCGTATAGTTGTTTTTTATTTGCATTACTTTATCGCCTACTCTAAATGTCCTCTTTTGAAACTTTTCTTCTAGTTTACATTTATCATTTGGATTTAGAACATTTTGAAGAGATAAGTTTAAATTGAACACCCCAGTATCTCCCTTTCTCATAGGAGATAATATTTGTATATCCTTTAAATTATCTATTTTATAATATTCAGGAAGCCTTTTATAAGCTAGATTCACTATTTCTTTTAATATATCTTCTTTTTCATATCTTGGAATAAAATAAAAATCTTTCCCTTTTGCATTAAGCTCTAGTTTTTCACCTTTGTTTATTTTATGTGCATTAACTACTATCATGCTCTCTTTTGCTTGTCTAAATATTTCATCAAGTTTTACAACCTTTATTATATTAGAATCTGTTATATCCTTTAATACATTTCCTGCTCCAACTGATGGAAGCTGGTCAGAATCCCCAACCAATATTACTCTGGTTCCAGCCTTTATAGCTTTAAGTAAATTATACATAAGTAGAATATCTACCATAGATACCTCATCTATTATAACAACATCTGCATCAAGTTGATCATCTTCACCTTTCATAAATACTAGTTCTTCATCTTCCGATGAGTACCCCATTTCGAGTAATCTATGTATTGTTTTAGCTTCTTTTCCAGTTGTCTCACTCATTCGTTTGGCAGCTCTTCCAGTTGGTGCTGCTAAATATATATTCATTTTTAAATTCTCAAATATTTTTATTATAGTATTTATCGTAGTAGTCTTTCCAGTCCCTGGTCCTCCAGTTACCACCAAAACTCCTTTTTGTAAAGCTTGGGTTACTGCTTCCTTTTGATTTTTCGCAAGAGTTATATCATCTTCTTTTTCTATTGAAGATATTTCTTTGTCTATATCTAATTTTAAATCATCGAATTCATATTGAGAAAGCTCTATTAACTTCTTACAAACTCCATTTTCAGATATGTAATATGGAATTAAATATATATTATCTTCGATTGGACCCTTCTCTATTTGGATTTTTTGATCAAGTGCAAGCTTAAATATAATGTCTTTTATATATTCATTTTCTATTTCAAGTAATTTAGAAGCATCTCTTAAAAGATTACTTTTAGGTAGGTATGTATGTCCCTCACTCAAACTTTGAGTTAGTGTATATATTATACCTTGAGATATTCTATCTTTTGAATAAGGATCTATTCCCATTTTTGTAGCTATATTATCTGCAAGTTTAAATCCTATTCCTCTTATATCTTCGGCTAGTTTATATGGATTTGTCTCTACTATCTGAATAGATTTATTTTTATATTTTTTATATATTTTAAGACAGTAATTAGGCGTTATTCCGTACTTTGACAGACTTATTATTAGATTTCTAAGTTCTCTATTATCTTGAAAGCTCTTTCCTATTGTTTCAGCCTTCTTTTGACCTATTCCATCAACTTTGGTTAGTTTTTCAGGATTCATCTGTATTATATCAAGTGTATTTAATCCGAATGTCTCTACTATTTTTCTAGCCATTTTAGGACCTATACCCTTTATCATACCAGATGATAAGTATATATATATCCCTTCCTCAGATTCAGGTGTACAAGGAATAAATGAACTTACTTCAAATTGAGGCCCGTACATCTTATGATTTATCCATTTCCCATCAAGTTCAATAGTCTCTCCTACTGTTATAGTGGGCATACATCCTACTATTGTTACCTCCTCATTTGGACGTTCAAGGGCGGCTACTGTATATCCATTATCATCATTTTTAAATACAATCTCAACTACCATTCCCTTTATTTTTTCCATAATATCTACTCCTAAATAATTATAATAGTATTATTATATCAAAAAAGAGGCTTATTCAAGCCTCTTTTATAAAATATATATATTATTGTAATGCTTCTTTTTTAAGTATTTCAGCCTTATCAGTTCTTTCCCAAGCAAAGTCAAAATCAGTTCTTCCAAAGTGTCCATAAGCTGCTGTGTGTCTAAATACAGGCTTTCTAAGATCTAAATCTCTTATTATAGCTCCTGGTCTTAAGTCAAAATGCTTTTTAACAAGTTCTACTAGTTTCTCTTCTGAAACTACACCAGTTCCAAATGTCTCAACCATTATAGATACAGGTTCTGCAACTCCTATTGCGTAAGCTAGTTCTAACTCACATTTTTTAGCAAGTCCTGCTGCAACTATATTCTTAGCAACATATCTTGCTGCGTAAGCTGCTGATCTATCAACCTTAGTAGCATCTTTTCCTGAGAAAGCTCCACCACCGTGTCTTGAGTATCCACCGTAAGTATCTACTATTATCTTTCTTCCTGTAAGACCTGCATCTCCACAAGGTCCTCCTATAACGAATCTTCCTGTTGGATTAACTAATATTCTAGTATCAACTAATAATTCCTCTGGTATAACAGGCTTTATAACATTCTCTATTAAATCTTTCTCTATTTGTTCTCTAGTTACGTCTGGGCTGTGTTGAGTTGATATTAGAACAGTATCTACTCTTACAACTTTATCTCCATCATACTCAACTGTAACCTGAGTCTTACCATCTGGTCTTAAGTAATTTAGAGTTTTATTTTTTCTAACTTCTGATAGTCTTCTAGATAATTTATGAGATAACGATATCGGCATAGGCATTAATTCTTCTGTCTCATCACAAGCGAATCCAAACATTATACCTTGGTCTCCTGCTCCTACTGCTTCAACTTCATCCTTCATATTTCCTTCTTTACTCTCTAATGCTTCATCAACTCCCATGGCAATATCCGAAGATTGCTCATCTATAGCAAGAAGCACTGCACAAGTATCTCCATCAAAACCATATTTAGCTCTATCATATCCTATTTCTTTAATTCTGTTTCTAACAACTCTTTGAATGTCTACATAAGCACTTGTAGTTATTTCTCCTGATATTAAAACAAGTCCTGTTGTAACTGATGTCTCACAAGCAACTCTTGAATTAGGGTCTTGCTCAAGTAAAGCATCTAGTATTGAATCTGATATTTGATCACATATTTTATCTGGATGCCCCTCCGTAACTGATTCTGATGTAAATAATCTTTTAGCCATTTTAATACCTCCAATTTTTTATTTATCTATATTTTGTCCTAAAGCTAAAAATTCTAAAACTCCATATCATTTCAATAGGAGATAAGATATTATCAGCTTTTAGTTTGTATGTTTTTATATAATAAAAAAAGTTTCTTCCACAAAGAAGAAACTAATTTATATTTAAATTAGACCTCATCTTCCAAAGCTTCGCTTTGTAGGAATTAGCACCATTTTCCATTACTGGATGGTTGCTGGGTTTCATCGGGCCTATTCCCTCCACCTCTCTTAATAAGGTATTAAGATTCTATTTAATTAACTAACTTAGTTCATAATACTATTTTCAAATTTATTTGTCAATCAATATTTAAGTAAAATTTAGTGTAATAAATGAAACTATCACTCCAGCTAATATATTACCTATAACGATTCCGAGTACAGCATCTTTAATCCTCATATTGAAAACAGAGGCAACCATGGCTGCCGTCCATGTCCCTGTAGTAGGAAGTGGTATTCCAACGAATAGTATTATACCCAATAATTTCTTTTTCATTATCTTTTCACTGTTTTTGTTAACCTTATTATCTAAGTACACCCCAATCTTTTTAAAATATCTATTCTTTTTCAACCATTTAAGCAAATCCTTAAAGAACATTATCAAAAATGGAGCGGGAATTATAGCTCCTAGAACACACGATATGTATACATACAATGGATTAAGCTTTTGGATTATTCCAATAGGTATAGCACCTCTAAGCTCAATTATTGGAACCATTGATATAAGCATTAGATGAATATATTCTGAAATCATCAATATTGTCACTCCTTATTTTTAAAATCTAACACCTTTATTATATATTAAAATTTAATATTATTGTAATTGAATTTATATTATTTTTAATATAAACTCATTGTATAGATTTAAATATTGTATACAAAACCAGTCTGCAACTACATATTGAGGAGTGCCAAAATGAAAAAAATAATAGGAAAAATAAGACGAGCCTGTGATGATTATAATATGATACAGGATAACGATAAAATAGCAGTAGGATTTTCCGGAGGAAAAGATAGTATAGCTCTTATATATGCTCTTAAACTATTTCAAAGATTTTCTCCTAACAAATTTGAACTAGAAGCTATAACAGTAGACCCTGGATTTGAGAATATGAACTTAGATGCGGCTAAAAAATTTTTAAAAGAAATAGAGGTTCCATACACTATAATCAAAACAGATATATCTAAAATAGTATTCGATGAAAGAAAAGAGTCTAACCCCTGTTCATTATGCTCTAAGATGAGAAGAGGAGCCTTAAATGAAGAAGCAAAAAAAGAGGTATAAATAAAATAGCACTAGGACATCACCTTGATGATGGAATATCCACCCTATTTTTAAGTATGTTCTACGAAGGAAGAATGAATACGTTTAAACCGGTTACATATCTTGATAGAATAGATATAACTACTATCAGACCTTTAATATACATAACAGAAGATACTATAATAGAATCAGTTACTCATAATAATTTGCCGGTTCTTAAAAGTCCTTGTCCTGTTGATGGAAAGACAAAAAGAGAGTTCGCAAACGATATTGTAAAAGATATTTCAAATAAAGTTCCGGATTTTAGAAAGAGAATGCTCAAAGCTATGCAAAATAAAGAGCAAACTCAATTATGGTTTAAGCCTGAATAAGATAAATAAAAAATTCGTCTAGTTGCTACGGACTGACTCATATCGCAACGATCGGCTACGTTGCTTAAAATTTTGTTTATACTGTAGTTGTTTCAGCAATGTTATGTGCAAATTAAAAACTATATAGTTCCTAACTGGATATAAAAGGAGTGATTTTTAATGAATAAAAAACTTATAAGCTTTATATTAACAGGTTTCTTTATACTTTCATCTTCAACTAGTATATTTGCAAACTCAATTGTAACTGAAAGCAAAAAAGAAATGATGCTCGCAAAGGGTGTGACATACAAAAATGTGTACTCTCTTACAGAAAGTGGTATACAGAATATAAATCTAGTTTATGTGGATTTGAACAATCCTGACATAAAATTAGATTTATTGTTCAATAAACAAGGATTTCATACAACTCAAAAAGTTAGTGATATGGTAAAAAATGATTCTTTAGATCCTAATAACGGGGACATACTTGCAGCTATAAATGCTGACTTCTTTAGTATGTCAAACCCTGCCTTTTCACTTGGCCCTATGGTTAAAGACGGAAAAGTTTTATCAAACCCTCATTACCAACCAAATAAATACTCTACATTTTTATTTGATAAAAATAAAAATACATTCTTTACATACGTTAAGCCAGATGTTAGTATATCTGATTTAACAAAAAATACACAACTACCAATAGCCGCTATAAATAAACCTAGTAAAAATTATGCAAACATAGTCATGTACACAAATGAGTACTTCAAAAACTCACCAGGTGCTAACAATACTTACTACGACCTTACTGAAGTGGTTGTAATAGATAATATAGTTACAGATGTAAGATACGGACAACCTTCAGTGGCAATACCAAATAACGGTTATGTGTTATTAGCAGCTGGAAATAATGGTATAACACTTAGAAATTCTTTGAGTGTAGGTGATGAGTTGAAACTAAACTCTGCCTTTAGCCTTGATTATGCCAATAATATAGACCTTGCAGTAGGAGGCGGAAGTTTAATACTAAAAGACGGACAGCTATACCCTCCAACACAAAAAGTTCCTGGTAAAAGCCAACGATCTGCACTAGGTGTAACTTATGATAATAAACTTATTCTATTCACAACAGACGGAAGACTACCTAACGTTATAGGTATGCAAGAAACAGATGTAGCTAATTATATGAAATCTTTAGGTTGTAAGGATGCTATGCTTTTTGATGGGGGTGGCTCTACCGAACTTATCGTAAACGATAATATAGTAAATAATCTTGTTGGCGGGACTGAAAGAAGAATAGTCGATTCTTTAGCGGTTAAATCAACAGGTGAAAAAGGGGAATTTTCATCTATTCAAGCATTCATAGACAAGGATTTTGGATATGTTAATGATAAGTTTAAACTTACTGTAAATACGTTCGATTCAGATCTTGATCCACTTAATATACCTATTGGAAATATGAGTTTTAGTGTATCAGGAATAAATGGTACATTCGACAAAAATATATTTACTCCAACTAGTTCAGGAGAAGGTATTATCCATGTAAAATACAAAGATAAAGATGCTTCTATACCTATAACTATAGTTGGAAAATCTAGTACAGATCCTAATTTAGTAGATGAACTCGGAAAAGAAGGCATAAATATAGCGTTTTTAAGTGATATGAATCAAGTAAGTACTCTACTTGATAATTTAGTTCATATAAAATATAGGGATGATATAAATCAAAATGCAAATAATTTATTCTTATTATCTAATTCAAATGCTGGATTTGAACAAGAACTAAATAAACCTCACTACAACTTTAAAGGCTCTTATTCAAGTCAAACTGTAGACAACAACCTTATAGTAAATCTTAATAGCTCTAATGGAGGTTTCTTTAAATCACAGGGACAATGGGACTTTCTTAGAAATTCAATCAATACTAAAGCTGATAATATATTTATAGTTCTTAATTCTAAAGAATCATTAAAGATAAAAGAAGAAGCTTATGAATTCAAAAGAACTTTACATGAAACTTCAAAAAACAAAAATGTTTATGTTATTTATAGAGGAGATGCCTTTAATCAAACATTAGAAGACAATGTGAGATTTATAAGTATACCAGACTACAAGGATGTCTATAAAAATAATTTCTTAAACGATTATAAATATCTTATGGTTAATATAAATGGAA
This sequence comes from Tepidibacter mesophilus, assembly GCF_002724055.1. Classification (GTDB taxonomy): domain Bacteria; phylum Bacillota; class Clostridia; order Peptostreptococcales; family Peptostreptococcaceae; genus Tepidibacter_A; species Tepidibacter_A mesophilus. The sequence goes on from NZ_BDQY01000011.1 coordinate 47,503, forward strand.
AAGATATAAAATATACCTATAAAAAGGTCTTTAATTAAAAAATTTTCCAAGAACCATATCATAGTTTTTAGCATAATATATAATATGAGAAAGTGTAGATTTAAACTTTCTCATATTTTTTTATTTTCTCCATATAATTAATTAGGAGGTAACTAAACGGTTATAAAAAAATTAATAAACACTTTAAGAATTTATTGATTTTTTACAACTTAACCTCCCATGTTCATAAAGAGCATGGAGTGATAGGATAAACCTATCCAAAATCCTTTGAACTGCTGGAAACCCTTAAAGCTAGTTGAACCACAACATGACCATGAAATAAAGGTGAGTGTGAAGGTTGCGAAAGTAAAAAAAATCAACTAGATGGCATACGGTTAAATCCTAAGTGCTAAAATAATAGGCAATCAGCATCCAAGACCCGAATAGGGTAAGGTTCAACGACTATCCCTTAATGGGAGTACATTCAAGCGAATGGAAGTGGAGGACACCTAAAACACTAAATTTTAGTGAATGGTGATGATATAGTCTACACTCATATGAAAGTATGAGAAGTTCATAAGAGAACTGCATAGGTAGTAGCGAACCTATGTGAATACGCGTAAATTTTATAATAGTTCTTTGAAAACTTTATATAAACCTATAAAAAATTCGCTTTATGCTAATGCATAGAGTATGTCAGCAGCTAGTTCTAAAAAATTCTTTCATGGTAAGAAATAACATTATTTAATCATCATCTAAGTAATATATATACGATAAAAAAGTGGTATCATATATATATATAAGGAGGTGAGAAGAAAATGATAAAAGCTATTAAAATACGATTGTTACCCACTAAAGAACAAGAAATATTAATGTTTAAATCTACCGATATAGCTAGATTTGCATATAATTGGGGTTTAGCTAAGTGGGAAGAAATGTATAAGCAAGGGTTAACGCCATCAAAATCTAAAATCAAAAAAGAATTTAATAATACAATTAAGAAACAAGAAGAATATAAATGGCTATATGAAGTAAGCGGGCAAGTAATACCACAAGCTTTTGATGATTTAAATACTGCTTATCAAAACTTTTTCAAAGGTAAAGCAGAAAAACCTAAATTTAAAACCAAGAAAAAATCTAAAAAATCTTTTTATGTTAGGTATGATGCTATTAAATTTAAAGATAATCAAGTTAACATGGAGAAGATAGGTAAAGTAGCATACACATCTAATTATGACATTCCCAGATTAGATAAGTACAAAAACCCTAGATGCTATTTTGACGGGAAATACTGGTATCTAACATTAGGATTTGAACACGGTGAAAAACAAACTGAATTAAATAAAGATTTGAGTATAGGTGTTGATTTAGGAATAAAAGATTTAGCAATAGTGAATTGCCTAGATAAGCCTATAAAAAACATTAATAAATCAATCGAAGTTAGAAGGTTAAAGAAAAAGCTTAAGCGCTTGCAAATACAAGTATCAAGAAAATATGAAATGAATAAAAACGAAAAACAATTTATTAAGACTAACAACATCATTAAATTGGAAATGCAAATTAAACTTATTTATAGAAAGCTATCAAATATAAGAAACAACCATATTCATCAAGCCACTAATAAAATAGTTAAATTAAGACCGTATAGAGTAGTTATGGAAGATTTAAATATAAGTGGAATGATGAAGAATAAACATTTATCAGAAAAGATACAAGAACAAAAATTATATGAATTTATAAGACAAATGAAATACAAGTGCGAATTTAATAAAATAGAATTTGTTCAAGTAGATAGATTTTATCCAAGTAGTAAAACTTGCTCTTGTTGTGGAAATATAAAGAGTGATTTAAAGTTAAAAGATAGGATATATGTATGTAATAATCATGATTGCAAATTGGTTATTGATAGAGATAAAAATGCTAGTATAAATCTTGGTAATTATAAGTTAGCATAATGTCGCACTAACAAGACAGTGCTAATATGTAGGATGCGTTGTATCCGAATTTAAGCCCTCGGACTACCACATAAAACTAAAGTAAAGTAGTTTTTACTATTTGAACTAGGGTAGGTTGAACAGGGAATCAAATAAATTTATAGGGTTATATAAAGTTTTTATAGACTTTTATAAAGTTTATGCAACGGTGCTATCTGTGTATTTGGCTAAGGCAAATTATAAAGAAGAAAATGTCATTTGTGTTTTAAAAGAAATTTTAACAACTATAATCAACGATAACACGGTTATAATTTGTATAGGAACAGATAGATGCATAGGCGATTCTCTAGGTCCCCTAGTTGGAACTATGCTAAAGAACAGCGATTATAAATATCCTATTTACGGAACTTTAGATGATCCTATTCATGCCTTGAATATTCATGAATCACTAAATTATATAAAAAACAAACATCCGAAAGCTAATTTTGTAGCTATAGATGCTTGTTTAGGAGAAGTTAATAATATAGGCAATATTCAAATCAGAGAAGGCCCTATACTTCCGGGAAAGGGAGTTGGAAAATCACTTCCTAAAATAGGTGATTACTCAATAGTTGCCATAGTTGATGAAATTGATGAAAACAGTAAATTTGCATTTAATAATATACGTCTTAGTTTTATAGTTCAGATGTCAGAATTAATAGCAACGTCTATTATACTTTCATCATAAAAAATTCGTCTAGTCGATGTTTTAGTACTTATTGTTCATCAGAAATACGATTAACGGTATTGTTATTACAGATAAAAGAGTAGTTATAAATATACCTTGAGATGCTAATATATGATCATTCTCGTATTTTGTTGCAAATATAGCACAGTTTGCAGCACTTGGCATTCCAGACACAATAGATGGTATCCCTAATAATAAACCATTTAGATGAAATACATTTTTTAAAGTAAAATATACTATAAATGGAATAATCAAAAGTCTTAAACAAGATACTATTAATAAGTATTTATTCTTAAGAGCATCATTTATACTGGATTGAGCTAGTATTGACCCTACTAATATCATAGACATCGGTGTTGTTGTATTTGCAAGAACATTCAATATATTGTATATAGGAGTAGGTATTTTTATAGATAATAAAAATAAAGTGTATCCAATTATTATAGCAAGCATTCCAGGATTAATAATTATTTTTTTTAAGTTCATATCACTTGATTCTTCAGAATGTCTAGACATTATCATAACCCCAAAACTCCACACCAATATATTAAAAGGCATATTAAATAAAGCTGTATAAAAAACTCCAGAATCTCCATAAATAGCACTTATAACAGGATATCCCATAAATCCTACATTAGGAAATATAATCAAATACTGTAATATATCTTTAACCTTTCCTTTAACATCTATGTTCTTTATAACAAGAAAAGATATTAGTATGGACATCAAATACATAGCTATAGATATTATTATTATTCCTATACTGCTTTTTAGCATTTGTATTGAAAACTCATACTGCATAGATTTTATTATTAAACAAGGAAGTGTTATATATAAAACTATATTACTAAGCTCTTTATTGAGATTCTGAGTTATAAGTTTTTTCTTATTCGCTGTATATCCTATTAATATTAGTGCAAACAACATAAATACCTGATTAAATGTAGACACGAAATTCATATTATACCCCCAGTAAATTTTTATTATCTTACTATAATATACTATATAAAAAGAATTTGTCTATAAATTTTCTTTATAAGTTAAAGTATTATACTTGTGTATGTATTCAAAATCTTTATTTAAAAACTATATAATGCAGATTTTTGGAATCTATAACCAAAATTAAAAAAATGAAGCTTATTAAAATGTTAGATACTTTTGATTAATACTTTTCTATAAAACTTAGACTGCGTCGTTTAAATACCCGTTAAAAAACTTCATTGTTTGAACATAGTGAGTTTATGGAGTTTTAGGGCATTTAATAAGACGCTGTCTTTAGTTTTATTAAAATATTAATTAAGTATCGTTATTTTAATGAGCTTCATTTTAGCTTAAGAACTATACTTATATAATTAAAATTTTAGTTTTTATCTACTAATGCAAACATTAAAGTTCCACTGCAAGCTAATTCTTCTCCTACATAAGCCTTGGCTTCTGCTTTTCCTATTCCTCTTCTCATGGCTATCATTTCAACTTCCATCTTAAGAATATCTCCAGGTCTTACTTCTCTTCTGAATCTAACTTTATCTATTCCTGTAAAAACTCCTAATTTTCCCTTATTTTCTTCTACTGTCATCATTGCAACTGCACCTACTTGAGCCATAGCTTCAACAATTAAAACTCCTGGCATTAATGGATAATCAGGAAAATGACCTTGGAAAAATGGCTCATTTACAGTTACATTCTTTATTCCAACAGCTCTTTTACCTTCTTCTAACTCAACTATCTTATCCACTAGTAAAAAAGGATATCTATGTGGTATTATCTTTTTTATTTCATCTACATTAAGCATATTTTAAAACCTCCTTATAGTATCTAGTACTAATTTTATAATTAGTATACCATAAAAATTCGCTTTATGCTAACGCATAGCTCATGTCGCCAACGAGTCCTCCGGGCTCCGTTGCTTAAAATAGTTGCAAGTGTATAATATTCAATATATGTTATGCATAAGTTAAAAGTCATATATTTACTATGAAAAAAATAGCCTATATCTAATAGATAATGGCTATTTCTTTATATATGTTTTATTAAATTGATCATATATAGTTTTAGCTAGTCCTAAGGACGATCCCTTTGAAGATTTTACTGCAAGTTCTTCTACATATAAATCTTCAAAAATCTCTCTTCCTTGAGATCTTTCAACCAAAGAATCCTTAGGGATAGTCTTTTTCATTTCCTTTAGCATTATTTTTAAAAACTCGGCTTCTATATCCTCACACGCCTTCATAAGTTTTTTATCATCTTCTTTAGTATTATTAGCCTTTGTCTTTAATACTTCTAAATTTGTGTAATTATTAGTAACATTCACTTAAATCACCAACCTACCTTCTAAGGTTATTAGCCATTTGCATCATATCATCTGCTGTTTGTATAGACTTTGAATTCATCTCATACGCTCTTTGAGCTGTTATCATCTTTATCATCTCATCTACTACTTGTACGTTTGAAGTCTCTAAAAATCCCTGATATACGCTAGTTTCTGCATCTTCTTCATCAAGAACTATTTCTTCTCCAGATGCCCCTGTTGCTTTATATAGGTTTTTACCTGTAGCTTCAAGCCCCGCTGGGTTTAAGAACTGAACAACCTTGATTTGACCTAGTTCTTCAAATTCCCCATCCGAATTCTTAACAGTGATTTTACCACTTGCATCTACATTTAAATCCGTTTGACCGTTCTCTATTATTATTTCATCATCATCTGCAGATAAAACTGTATAGCCTTCTGTAGTGACAAGTTTTTTAGTATCCTCGTCTACACTTAGTTTAAAAGACCCATCTCTTGTATACAGATTTTGACCATTAGGGTTTTGTATTGCAAAGAATCCTGCTCCATCAAGAGCTAAATCTGTTGGATTTTCTGTTCTTTCAAGATTTCCATTTTCAAATATTCTACTAGTAGCAGATGTCATAACACCATGTCCTATTTGTAAGTTAGATGGACTCCCTTGTCCTTCTACTAAATTAGATTTTTTTATATTCTCGTATAATAAATCCTTGAACTCTACCCTTTGTTTTTTGTAACCCGTAGTATTTACATTAGCTAAGTTATTGGAAATATTATCCATATTAAGTTGCTGTGCTTTCATCCCACTAGCAGCAGTCCACAATGCTCTCATAATCTACACCTCCAATTAAACTTTTCCTATTTCATTTACTGCCTTTCCTAACATTTCATCATAAGCTTTTACAACTTTTTGATTACTTTCATACTCTCTAAATACAGTAATCATATCAACCATCTCATTTATAGAATTTACATTAGAAGTCTCAATAAATCCTTGAAGAAGTTGTCCATCAAATTTTTGCTCATTCGGATTGATTCCTTCTTCTACCTTATATAGATTATTCCCTTCTTTTCTAAGAGCATTGGTATTTAGTATGTTTACTACATCTATTGTTTCATATGGTTGATCATTTACATATATTTCTCCATTTTTGTTTATCTTAAATTCTTCATCGATAGTTATTATCCCATTTTTACCAAGTACATAATTTCCATCAGAATTAACTAGTTCACCTTTATTATTTAATAAAAAAGAACCGTCTCTTGTATACCTAATTCCATCCTCTGTTTGTACTTTAAAGAATCCATCACCTTTTATCGCAAAATCTAATTGATTATCAGTTTGATTTATCTGTCCTGAAATAAAATTTGTTTGAATTCTATCAAGTCTTAATCCTCCATTTATAGTTCCTATAACATTCTTAGATGGAGTATAAATAAGATTTGCTACTACCCTACCATTTGATGTGACATTTCCACTTTTTTCATCAACTTGAATATTATTATTATCAACTTTTATTCTATTTTTCTGAGAATCTAATATATAAAATCCTGTACTCGTATCTATTCCTTTATTTATATCTCTAGTATATGTTTTTAAATATCCTTGCTCATCCAAACTAAATTTTACTGATTTATTATAGCTCGTCCCCATAGGACTATCCACAGTAAAAAAACCGTTATTAGTTTTAATATAAAATCCTTCGCCGTCTCTTTGAATATCTAGTTGAGTATTACCACTTGTGTTATTTAAATCATTTTGTACCTTCCCATTTATCTTACTTATTAATAACTCTGGGAAAGCTTCTGAAATTACTACATCTTTTTTAAATCCTGATGTATTAGCATTTGCTATGTTATTACTAATAACATCTAATTTTTTTTGATTAGTTTGCATACCTGATGTAACAGTATAAAGGCCTCTAAACATAATATCACTCCAAAAAAGTTTTTACTGAGTATATATCGACATAAACATAAAAAAGTTTAATTAATTTAGCTATACTATATAGTATTTTAGGTTTATTTTTTTATGCTACTTTCTGATTACTTTTAATATACCTGAGTTGACATATTCTCCCGTTCCCTTAGCAACACAAGATACAGCATCATCTGCTATATGCACATCTATACCTGTTCTTTGAGATATTAGTTTATCGAGTCCCCAAAGTAAAGATCCTCCACCTGTCATTACTATTCCATTATCACTTATATCAGCAGATAATTCTGGAGGTGTTTTTTCTAGCACACTATGGACTGCATCAGCTATTTGTACTATGCATTCGTTTAAAGCCTTCAGCATTTCATTAGAACTTATTTCTATAGTTGTAGGCAATCCCGATACTAAATTTCTACCTCTTACTTCCATAGTCTCTTGAGGCTCTTTAGGATATGCTATTCCTATATTTATTTTAATATTCTCTGCTGTTCTTTCTCCTATAAGCAAGTTGTGTTGTTTTCTCATATATTTTATTATAGCTTCATCAAATTTGTCTCCTGCTACCTTTATAGAAGTGCTTACAACATTTCCACCGTACGATATTACCGCTACATCAGTTGTTCCTCCGCCTATATCTATAACCATATTTCCTTGAGCTTGAGATATATCAAGTCCAGCCCCTATTGCTGCAGCTGTTGGTTCTTCTATTAGTTCTACATATCTTGCTCCTGCTTGCTTTGTAGCTTCTTCAACAGCTCTTTTTTCAACTTCTGTAACTCCAGACGGAACACATACAACTATCTCCGGCTTAAAAAATTTAAAAAACCCTTTTTTTACTATAACCTTATCTATAAAATATTTAAGCATTTTTTCTGTAACATCATAATCAGATATTACTCCATCGCGAAGAGGCCTTATAGCAACTATATTTCCAGGCGTTCTTCCAATCATCCTTCTCGCTTCTTCTCCAACTGCTAAAACCTTCTTTGATTTTTTCTCTATAGCAACTACAGACGGTTCTCTTAGGACTATCCCCTTACCTTTTACATACACAAGAACAGTTGCTGTACCTAAATCTATTCCTATATTCGGATTAACCATTAAGTCATTCTCCTACCTTTCACTTGAATTATTCTACATTTCTTCCTTCTACAAAAATATACAAAAATCTGGATTTCGTCAAGAAAAAAATACAGGCAATTTATCCTGTATTTTTAGTAGTGCTTTCATATTTTAATTTTGTAGCCATTCCTCCCCTTATATGCCTTTCTGATTTATTCTTATCTAAGACATTTTTTACTTCTTCCGCTAATACCGGATTTATAGATTCTAACCTTTCGGTTATATCTTTATGTACTGTACTTTTGCTAACTCCAAATCTCTTTGCAGTTTCTCTCACTGTAGTTTTTTCTTCTATTATATATCTAGCTATCGTTACTGTTCTTTCTTCTATATAAGCCTTCAACGGTCCCCCTCCTTAAAGGAATAGTCTTTATTGATATATATGTGTTTTGTACAAAAAATAGAACAGGCTTAACCTTATTTAAAGGTTAAGCCTTATTAATTAGAATTTATTATAGACAAAGGATCTATATTTTTATTGTCTTTTAGGACTTCAAAATGTAAATGAGCTTCTTCTTTGCTCTCTATTATAGATGTATTTCCTACATTTCCTATAATATCTTTACACTTTAACATCTGGCCTTTTTTAACTTTAGTGTCTGAAGATAAATTGCTATAAACACTTACTATATTATCTTGATGTTTTAATTTAACTGTTATACCTTGTACACTATCCTTTAATACCTCTAATACTTCTCCATCCATGAAAGCGCCTACAGGAGTTCCTTCTTTAGCTTGTATATCTATTCCCTTATGTAGCTCCCATTGTTCCAATGTAGCAGAATAAGTAGGTTTACTATCAGAGTAATCTCTTCCTAATTTACCTTCAACTGGCATAATAGCTTTTATTTGTTTAACTTTTGTACTTGCAACTTCTGTATCAGGGTCTTTTTTAGCTTCATTTTCCTGTTTTAATTTTTCTTTTGCATTAGCCAAGTTTTGTTTAGAATCTGTTGCTGTAGGTACAGCTTGCTCATCTTCTTTTATAAGATGGATTTCATCCTCATCATTACTAGCTACTTTATCATCATCTATTAACTCTCCTTGTTCATAGTTAACAAAGCCATTCTGAGATGCTATATTGTCTATACTATTCTTAGTAACCCATACAGCAGTTAATGCTACTAAACATACACAGACAAATAGAACTAAATAAAATCCATCTTTCTCTAATAATTTTTTAAATTTATTTTTTTTGTTATCCATTAATTTCACCTCCATCTATATTCTTACCGAATTTTTAAATTATATACTTTACTAAATAAAAAAAGAAGGACTTATTTAGTCCTTCAATACTTAGTTTCTATGCTTACTCCCTTAAAGTAATGTTTTAATATTTCATCGTATTTATAACCTTTGTGAGCCATTCCATTTGCTCCCCATTGACTCATTCCTACTCCATGACCATACCCCTTAGTCATTATATTTATTACATTACCATCTACTTTTATATCAAAATCTGACGAGTTAAGACCTAGTATGCTTCTAACTTCACTACCCTTTACAACCTTATTTCCTATTCTTATTTCTTTTACAGATCCACCTTCGCTTCTTGACATAATATTTATATCTTTATCAACATCATCAGATAATACAATTCCAACATCTTTGAATTTGTTTATAAAATCATTCTTACTTATTTTCATATTTGATCTAAACTTTGGTGATTCTTGCTCATATGGGCTTTCAACTGATCTTAAATAAGGAAGACTTGAGCTAAATACTTCTTCAGAGTTTTCCGTTTTACCTCCGCTAGTTGAATGATATAAAGGTTGTATAGTTTTTTGTTCAAACGTCAGTACCATCCCCTTAGTATCATCTACGGTTTTCTTTATTTTAGGCCAAGATTCACTCATCCATTTTTCATTATGTAATTTTTCAAGTGTGTTAGTATCTAAGTATTCTTGACAATGTTTATGATCTGTACAAACTACAGCTCCTTTATGCTGAGGTATTTTATCTCCTCCATTCTCAATTTTATGAAAAACATAAGATCTTGCTGCTATAGCTTGAGCCTTTAAAGCTTCTTCATCAAAGCTTGCTGGCATTTCAGATGCAACTACATTATATAAATACTGCTCTATATCTATTTCTTCTACATTGTCTGTTTTTACATTATAAACTTTTATGTTCATAGAATTATTTATTTTAGTTTGTACAATTTCTTTTTGAAATATATCATCCTTATATATTCCAACGGTTAATATTACAGGTAAAACTACTATAACTAAAAAAGTATACATAACAACTAAAAAAGGGTTTTTCATAGACCTTCCTCCTTTGATTATCTCTATCAATAAAGTCTATGAAAACCCTCTTATTATTATTCCTCTATAATTTCAATATTAGCACCTAAAGCATTTAACTTTTTGTCTATATCTACATACCCTCTAAATATATGATATGTATCTCCTATAACAGTCTCACCTTCAGATACAAGGCCTGCAAGTATTAAGGCAGCTCCTGCTCTTAAGTCAGTTGCATTAACAGTAGATCCCTGAAGTTGTCCAACCCCTTGAACTACTGCACTTCTTCCTTCTATTTTTATGTTTGCACCCATTCTATTAAGCTCTGGTACATTCATAAATCTATTTTCAAATACAGTCTCTATAACTACACCAGTTCCTTTTGCGACACTTAAAAGTGCCATAAACTGAGATTGCATATCAGTCGGAAAACCTGGATGAGGGAGAGTCTTTATATCAGTAGGTTTTATTTCATTTGGACCTATAACTCTTACAGCATTGTCCATTTCGTAAACCTCACATCCAACCTCTTTAAGCTTTGCAATAGTAGGTTTCAAATGATCTATTAATACATTATCTATTAATACATCTCCTTTAGTTATAGCTGCTGCTACCATATAAGTTCCAGCTTCGATTCTATCAGGTATTACAGTGTGAGTAGCTCCTTTAAGTTCCTTTACGCCCTTAATTTTGATAGTGTTAGTTCCTGCACCTTTAACATTCGCTCCCATTTCATTTAAGAAATTAGCTAAGTCAACTATTTCAGGTTCTTCCGCAACATTTTCTATTATAGTCGTTCCTTCTGCAAATACGGCTGCCATCATAATATTTTCAGTAGCTCCAACAGATGGGAAATCAAGGTATAACTTAGTTCCTACTAATTTATCAGCCTTAGCTTCTATAAATCCATGATCCATTTCAATTTGAGCTCCTAAAGATTTGAATCCTTTAAGATGAAGATCTATAGGTCTTGTCCCTATAGCGCAACCTCCCGGCATTGATATCTTAGAGCTTTGAAATCTAGCAAGCAATGGTCCCATTACTAAAAATGATGCTCTCATCTTTCTTACAAGCTCATATGGTGCTTCACATGTATCTATATTAGTTGCGTCTACAGTAAGTACATCTTCATTATATTCTACTTTAGCACCTAAATGTCTTAAAAGATCCGATATAACATGTACATCTCTTAAATTTGGTACTCCTTTTAATACTGATGTTCCATTTGCAAGAAGTGTTGCTGCTATAATTGGAAGCACTGCATTTTTCGCTCCATTTACTTTTACTGTTCCTTTTAAAGGCTGGCTTTTTCTAACTACTATCTTCGACACTCGTTTCAGTCCTTTCCTAATATTCTAATGTTATAAGAGGTGTACCTATATAAACAAAAGTCTTGTCATAATATTCACTATATCTGACAGACGTATTTACATTTATCTTTTCTTCACCGTATTTTATATAGTCACTCAATTTTTTAGTGTATGCTGTTATTGATAATATGTTATCGTCTCTTATTTCATCCTTTTTTTGCGCATCCAAACTGGATAATATATTGTTTGCTATATTATTATAACACTTTTCATCTATTTTTCCTTCAAAAAATCCAGATATACAAGAATATACATCTATATTTTTTGAATATTTTTTCAAATTATTTTTAAGTTTAATATAATCCTCTACTATACCTTTATACACTTGATTCGTGCTAATGTCAACTATAATATGAGTTTGTTCTATATTTTGACACCTTTCGCTATCAATTATAATAGATATAGCTCTTTCTGCTTTATTTTGACTTTTTTTGTCATATATATATATCTGCCTAAAATCCTTCTGTTCACTTCTTGTATATTCCATATTTTCTTTATTGATATCAAATTTAGTTGCAAGCTCATCAAATATAATATCCATTTCTTCAAAGCTTAAAAATTTATTATCCATAACAGCGTGACCATTTATATTGTAATTATAAAAAGTAGAACCAGTCTTTTCAAAAGAATCTAGGATAAGTTCATAATCATTTTTATCCTTTTGATTGTCTTCTATATTTACCTGCTCAGCTGATGACCCTATACTGAAAAATAAAACTAATATTATTATAAATGCACATATTTTTTTCATAATAAATCCCCCTTTAAATTGTATCTATTTTGATTATTAACAATTTAAAGAGGGTTATACATTTATTATTTTATTTTTTGAAATCCATTTTTGAATGCATTCATTAAATCTTCATTTGTATCTAATCTATATGTTCTAGCCGGATTACCATTTTTATCCCAATCTATTCCATTCCACCATATAGCTATTTTAATTCTTGGATAATTTTGTATAGTATTAAACATATTATTTACCCAATTGATTTTATCTCCTCCAACATCATTAGATCCAAATTCAGTTATCATAAAAGGTTGTTTAAATAATTTAGTATATTCATTATATACAGGAGTATATATACTATCAAACTCTCTCCAAACCTCACCCTTATAATAATTACCTGTGTTATAACCTGTAAGACCTATAACGTCTACATACTCATCTCCAGGATAGTAATTTAAATAGTGATTCCAAGAAAAGTTAGGAAAAGACTTGTCATTAGGATTCCATACCCAAATTACATTATTTACTCCCTCATCTTCAAATATCTTATATATATATTTCCAGAGTTCATTAAATATTAATGTATCCTTTGAATAATAATAACTAGAATATGTACACCAATCTCCATTCATCTCATTATTTAATCTAAATAAAACAGGTTTTCCAAACTTTTTAAGCTTTTTAGCATAATCTTTCAACCAATGATCATATTCTCCATCTAATACATCGTAGCTAATATTTTTATTCTCTGGAAGATTTAAATCTGCTTTTGATGTTTGAAGTGTTAGCTCAACTATTTTTTTGTCATTATAAGCTCTTTTAAGTTCTTCTATATCTAGTGTTGAGTCTAAGCTTTGATATTTTACTAAAACAGAAAAATCATAATCCAATCTATTTTCTAAACTATGTAAATAATTCATATCAGTTGGAGCTGTAGGCTCAAATATTCCAAATTTAATTTTATCAGTGCTAGTTAAATAATTTTTATAAAACTCTTTAGTAGAATCATTCCAATTTTTATGTTTATTATCATACATCTTGTTTATTTTTGCAGTTCCTTTTGAGTTAAAAAACTTCATAGTTCCAATAAGAGATTCAAAATACTGTATAGGCTGTTGAGATTTTAGAATTACTGTATAAACCTCGTTATTATTTTTCTTTATCTCAGCACTTGCGTAGTAATTATAATCTTTATCAAGTCTTTCAAGCTTCTTTCTACTCCATTTTATAATTCTAACATTATTACCATTAATATTAACTCTTTTATCAGTCTCTAGGTTATGATACTCTCTATTGTACAAAAACTTATTGCTGTAATTAGTGTACACATTAAAATTAACCTTATCATAGTATATTTCCATTATACTATTTCCATCTGTAAAACTAGTCTTATATAAAGACTCTGTTGTATCTAGATTCATATAATTTGCAAAGTGTATTGAATATCCCTTTGGATAATTTATGTACTCACTAGTATAGTCATTTATTTTAACTACTTGATGAAAGTCATCCCATTCATTAAATGCATTACTATTAGATATCTGTCCATTCAGTATATTAACTGAATTATCTCTTCCATATTCTACAGCATATGTTGGCTTTATATTAATACTTAAAATAAAAATAAATATAGCTGCATATAAATATATTTTTCTCATTAAATTCCCCCCTATAAAGCTATTTAATCCTCTATATTATAACTTAATTAGAGTTATTTTTAAACTGTATATATATTTTTTGATAATATAATTCATTTTTATTAAATAATATTCTATTTATAAAACCTTTAAAAAAGAAAAGAACAGCTATATTAACTGCTCTTTTGATATTATATTATTCTCTAAAATTAATTTTTCTAAATAAGGACTTGCATTTAAAAAATTTCTAAGTTCCTTATATTCATCTACAATAGATTTATCTACTTCTTCTTTAGACTTAACCGCTCTTATTAATAGATTTTTAGGTGTGTGCTCCGTCTCTATAAATTCTAATATCTGAGTTTTATATCCAAGTATCTCAAGTAAATTAGCTCTTATTGAATCTGTTGCAAGAGATGAGAACCTTTCTTTGATTATGCCATATTTTAACATAGGGTTTAATAAATCATTCTTTATCTGTGAATTTAACTCATGCTGACAACATGGAACCGATAGTATAACCTTACTCTTCCAGCAAATAGCTTTAAACAATGCCATATCAGTAGCTATATCGCAAGCATGAAGAGTTACCATCATATCAATCTCTGTAAACTCATTAAAATCAGATATATTACCTATTTGAAAATTTAAGTTATCGTAGTTTAACGCTCTAGCTACCTTATTACAATACTCTATAACATCTTTTTTAAGATCGAGGCCTACTATTTCCACATTAAATTTAGCAATCTTTACAAGATAATAATATAAAGCAAATGTAAGATATGACTTTCCACAACCAAAATCTATAATCTTTATTTTCTTATTTTTATCAAAGTTTGATTCTATATCTTTTACCATCTCTAAAAATCTATTTAATTGCCTAAACTTATCTCTTTTTTGTTTTTTAACATTACCATGTTCATTCATCACTCCAAGGTACTGAAGAAAATCACAAGGTACATCCTCTTCTAATATATATTTTTTCTTTCTATTGTGAGATATATCAACTGGTTTTTTAGTTGCTTTCTTCTTTATTACATTAGCGTTTAACTTTTTATTTATAAGTATTTGATAGTCATTATTAACGCAGTATAATTGTACTTGCTTGAAGTTCCCGTTTATATGACTTATTATCTCCTCTATACATTCTTTATCTGATAAGTTTTTGTGTATTTCTTTATTAGAATATGAATAAGTAAGGTGATACATAAAATCATCTTTTATTTTTATAGGTCTTATATTTATTTTTGTATACTCTACATCTTTATTTCTTTTGTTGCTCAGAACTAATTGAATTAATTCTTTCTTATCTATAATATCTTTAATTAGATTATTAGCATTCATATAAATATCCTCTTTCTATTTATCTTAATATATTTCATATATGCTATAGTACCATTTTATTTATAAAAGTACAAACTTACCATTATATTTATATTATAATTTGAATTTATCTACTATATTTTTTAATGATTTTGCAATTTCTTCTAATTCATATGATGAATTAGTTATCTCTTCTATTATTGCTGCTTGTTGTTGTATAGATGCACTTATTTGCTGCGTAGAAGCACTTGATTGTTGTGTAACCGCTGATATCTCTTGAATCGATTCTACAACTATCTTTTTATCATCGTTTATCTTTTGTATATTATCTATTAAACTATCAATTCGTGTAACTATATGAGTTATAGCTACAGTGATAGCTTCAAATTTTTCTTCAGTCATGTTAGATGTTTTTTCTGTGCTTAAAAATATTTCTTTTGAATCATGTATTTTTTCCTTAGTGCTGTGAATTTCTATTTTAATATTATTAATAGTATTCTCTATATTATCAACATTATCAGTTACTTGATCTGCTAATTTTCTTATTTCCTGTGCAACTATCCCAAATCCTTTACCAGCTTCACCAGCTCTTGCTGCTTCTATCATTGCATTTAAAGCCAATAAATTAGTTTGATCTGCAATAGATTTTATAGTTTCGGTTATTTCTTCTATTGATTTTGATTCATTATCAAGTACGTCAACTTGTGATACTACTTTTGATAATATAATAATGTTGTCAGATATTGATTTCTTCAATTCTACTATTGCTTTATTTCCTTCTTCATTTACTCTATTTATTTCATCTATATATTTTTCTATCTGATTAGAATTTTCTACTGTTATCTCTATATTTTTAGAAAGATTATCAAGTTGTAACACTGCATGCTCTGCATTTGTAGCTTGCTCTGATGATCCTTTTGCTAAATCATCTGTTGCATCTGAAATACCTTGAAATGTTGTTGAAGTATCTTTTATACTCTCATACATATTCTTTGCATTTTTCTCTACATTATTTGAGAAATCTTTTATACTCTGAATTATATTTCTAATAGATTTTCTCATCTCAATTAAACCATCTATTGTATGTGACAGTTCATCTTTATTTTTAATTTTTTTTATTTTATAATGTAAATCTTCATTAAATTGCAAATCGAAACCATTGGTATCTTCTAAACTTTTTGAAATAATTTTAAGCTTGTTATTTATATTCCTGCTTATAATATAAGCTAATAGAATGCTTATTATTATAATTATAATCATGTATATTATAAATATTTTTCTAAAACTATCATAAGTCGGAGTAGTATCTTTATGATCATTTTTGGCATTTTCTTCATTATATGTTATTAATTTAGATGTTATATTTTGTATATTTTCAAACTTGTATAATGATTCTTCCAGCATAATTGTATTCGCTTCTTGTATTTTTAAGTATCTACTCAATTCAATGACTTTATCACTTGTTTGTAAATACAATTCAACCTCTTTTTTTAATTTTTCTATTAATATCTTATCTTCTTCAAGATAAACAGTTTTCATATAAATTTCAAACTGTTTATATATATTACTTTTTATATTTTTCATTTCTTTTTCTACTTGTATTTTTTGATTTTTATCGTCAATGGATATATGTCTGTATTCTTTTCCTCTATAGTCTGCTATCTCAGCATTTATTGAATTTGCACAGTTTAAACCAGTAAACCATAACTGCATCATTTCCTTAGAATTTTTATTTATGCTATCAATCGATTTTATCGAAAAAACACTTAATCCTATCATCATAGTAACAATCAATCCAAAGCATATAAATAACCTACTTTTTATGCTTAATCTCATTATTCATTCACCCCTGTTGTCTATTTTTAAATATAATTATTAGCTTGTATCATTCTTTACTTCATTATATTCAAGGTTATTTTCTACGTGTTAATTATAATTTCTTGATTTAAGTTTCACTCTATGGGAATACTACTAAAAAAGGTGGTGATGTTTTTGAATATAAATAAGTCTATATCATGTCCAAACTGCAATAGTAAAGATTTTTCATTAAAGTACGAAGCCAAATATGTTTATATCTATAAAATAGATACCAATAACATTGAATCTATAAATAAATCTTCTCATGTGCCTTTTTTATTTGATACAAGGGACAAAACGGACTCTAATCAATATATAGAATGTGAAAGTTGCAAAACTAAATATAAGTGCGACCTTGAACACGACCATGAGAAAATAGATTTTACTATACTTCAAAGAGCAATCCGCTCAGACCATATAGAAAAACCTGAATTTTTGGGGTAAATATAAAAGACATGTTAATTTATAATTAAACTAACATGTCTTTTACATTTATTTTTAGCATGACTTTTAATATCTTATTTTAATTTAATGTTAAATGAGTTATTAATTATATCTTTATCGTATTCAAACTCTAATCCATACGAACTCTTCTCTTTCATAAATGAATCTTTTTCATCACTTCTTTGACTCTATTCATTATCATATGCCTGTAAGGCAACTGGAAGTGATGAGGTCACTATATTCCCTACTGCTGGTAACCCTACTAATATGGCACTTATTATTTCTTCCCTACTTGCACCATTAGCCTTTGCTTGTTTTACATGAAATGGTATACCACTTTCCAGTCTAGTTGCTGCTAAAACTGATATATAAGCAAGAGTCTGTGTTTTCTTATCAAGAGCGCTTACTTTATCTAGCTTTTGTACTACTTCCATCCATGCTTTTGAATACTCTGGCGCTTCATTCATAAATGTTTCAAATGCATTGCTAATCAAAGATTTATTCATAATATACATACCTCCTTACAACAGTATGATAACATTATATGTAATATTTTTAAATAATTGTATATGTTGAGTTAGATGTAATTCTAGCATAATAAACAAAAAAAGGCTATTAGCCTTTTTTATTATCTATAACAATAGTTATTGTTATAGTAATTTTTCTTTTTCCCTTTACTTTTTCTTGTTTCTATTAATCCTTCTATCTTATCAATATAATCTTCATCTTGTGCAATTCTTATTAAACTTGTTAGGTAATAAAAATTTGTACTCTTTGGTATTTTTTTGTTTACTACTAAATCAATAGCCATTTTTGCTGAGTTAAAATTTCTCAAATGTGTATGTCCATCACTAAAATCTTTTTTTGAATTGTAAATAACATATCCTTTCTTTATAGGAAATACCATAAACTCTTTCTTTTCATAAATTTTATTGAACATACTACTCATTCCTTTCAATTTTATTTTATAATAAGCAAAGCTTATATATTAAACTTTTATATTGAATGGTAATGGAGCTATTAATTATTAAGTTATATATTATTTTTTAATTAAAGTTTCGTCTTCACGTCCCTTATTTTATTGTATAACATTTAGCATTGCTTTATTGTAAATTAATTATTAAATCTATAATTTCATATTTATCTAAGAATTTCTTAAACTAATTTTTTCTAGCACTTTAACTCTTGTGACCATATAGGTATAAGTTTGAGTGCAACTTTCCCAAAAGCAGGGTCGAACATAACACTTAGATTTTTTTCTATTTCTAATTTACAAAGCTGCCAATCCATAGCATCTTTATATGACCTTTTGCTAGTCATTGCATCTATAGAATCACATATTGCTATTATTCTCGATCCCATTGGAATTTCTTTTCCTTTTATACCTATAGGATATCCTCTTCCATCCCATCTTTCATGATGGTGAAGTACTATTTTTGAAATTTCTTTTAACTCTTTTGAATCACCCAAAATATCATGACCTATAGTCGGATGGAGCTTTATTTTTTCCCATTCATCATCACTTAAATTTCCTGGTTTGTTTAATATTCCATCAGGAATCCCTATCTTACCAATGTCATGAAGATGTGCAGCTATATGAATTATTTCTCTTGTCCTTCCTCTAATTTCCAATTCTTTACACATATCTTCAGCCATTTTAGCCACCCTATCTGAATGCCCTTTTGTATATATATCTTTTGCCTCTAAGGCTTTTATAAGGCTTTCTATTATATCATGGTAGAATTTTTTTCTTTTAAAATGTTTAATAAAATCTCTAAGCATAAATTTTCACTTTCCCCCTTTATGTACAGTTGAAATTCATTATCAATTATACCATATCTATTTTTACTTTTTCTTTATTTTTTTATAAAAACA
The DNA here is from genome assembly GCF_002724055.1 of Tepidibacter mesophilus. GTDB lineage: Bacteria > Bacillota > Clostridia > Peptostreptococcales > Peptostreptococcaceae > Tepidibacter_A > Tepidibacter_A mesophilus. The sequence goes on from NZ_BDQY01000011.1 coordinate 66,973, forward strand.
TTACAACTCTAAAATATTGTGTTATTTATTGGGATTTTAATTGACAGGCAAATGAATTTTGTTTATCATTATTATTGATAATAATTATCATTAACGAAGGAGGTTTTATATTTTGTTTACATTTAAAGAAGATCAACCTTTAAAGATTAAAGTCTTTAAAGAAATATATATGGGAATTAAAATAATGTCTTTATTTTTTGTGGTAATGTTAATAGTTTTTGTACCATTAGATAAGTATCTCAGATCTAAGTTGATACTTTTTTCATTTTTTTATTTTTCTTATATCGTATTAACTTGCTTCTTGTTTTTTAATGAAATAGAAAAATTCAATACATTCATTTCAATTTTTGATGCTATTTTTGCATCACTTTTTATACATATATGCAAAGATAAATTTTATTCTTTTTTAACTATATCTTATATATACATAATGTTTGAAATACTCATTAACAAAAAAGGTCGTATATTTTTTTATCCTTTTTTATTTACTGTTTTAGATTTTACCTTAATATATTTTTATCCTGAAAATTCTATAAATATTAATACTTTTTTTCATGTATTTTTTATGTATTTCTTTGCTTATATCTTCTCTTCTATAGTAAAAGAACAATTAGAGCTAGAAGATAAGCTGCATTTCTTATTCTCTAAGGTTGAGAATACAAATAAAAGCTTAAGAAAAATGGTAGATATGGACTATCTTACTAATCTTTTTAACCATAAAAGTTTCTATTGTGCCTTTGATAGGGTATTAGATCATTACAAAAACTCAAAAATGGAGTTTTCACTTGCTCTTATGGATATAGATAATTTCAAAAGAGTGAATGATACATATGGTCATCTAGCTGGTGATTTTATTTTAAAAGAAAGCGCTACTATAATATCTAATATAGCTGGGAGTAAGCATATGGCTTTTAGATATGGAGGTGAGGAATTCGCACTTCTTTTAGAAGATACTTGTCTTCACCCTTCTTATGTGATTTGTGAGGAAATAAGAAAGACTATTGAAAATCATATTTTTGTAGTAAATGGAGATTGTATCAAAATAACATTGAGCATAGGTCTTATGTCTAGCTGTAATGAATTTGATATTTCTAACCCTAGTGAATTTATATCTAATACTGACAATCTCTTATACAAAGCCAAGAATTCTGGAAAAAACATAGTAATGATTGAAGATTTAGATAAGCTTTTAGATGTTATCTAAATATAAAACTTCCTATATCTTAGCAGAAAATTTTATAATAAATAAGCAGTTTTAATTTGGTAAAATTCGTTGTCATTTGTCGAGTAACAATATAAAATCTATATATATTGAATCGAGGTGAAATGATGAAAATCGAAAGATTGTTAGGGATATTATTTTATATAATAAATAGAAATAATGTTAGTGCAAATAATTTAGCTGAACATTTTGATGTTTCTCGAAGAACAATTATTCGTGATATAAATACATTGACATTAGCAGGGATTCCAATTTATTCTGAAACAGGCTCTAAAGGCGGCTATTCAATTAATCGTGATTATAAGTTAAATGAAAAAATAATTGATGATGCTAACTCTGAATATATTTTACTTGCTTTACAAAGCTTGAAAAGTGTTTATGGTGAAAGAAAAGTTCATGAAACATATGAAAAAGTAAAACATATATATTCTGATAAAAATAATAATCCTGCAATAAATATTGATTTTTCTATAGTAAATGAGAACAGAAATATAATTTACTATATTTCTATGTTAAAAGAAGCCATCCAACATAATAAAACAGTCTTATTCCAATACACTAGCCTCAATAGTAATACTCGAATAGTTAAATGCAATATCATACATGTTCTCTATAAATGGTACTCTTGGTATGCTTTTGCTTATGATTTAGAAAAAAGTGATTTTCGCATGTTTAAGATAGTAAGAATGAGAAAGTTAGAAATAAGTGAAGATTATTTTGATAATGATTATGATGTAACAAAGTTACTTGATTATTATGAAGAAAAAAGAGATAAGCACAATATATATGTTACTATTGAATATTCTAAAGAAATCGACACTTTGATTAATGAATATTTTCATGGTGATGTTATAAATGTGTCGGAAACATCTGTAGTTAAAAAGGTTACTATAAAAGAAAATGACTTTATTATGTTTTCTATAATTTTAGGTTTTGGAGAAAAAATCAAAGTTCTTTCGCCTTTATCATACCAGCAAAGAATTAAGGAACATTTGAAAAATACTTTAATAAAAAATTACGATAACAGTGACATATAGGTGTCACTGTTTTTATGTTACAATGTTTTTAAATTAATTTAAGGAGGAACAAAATGAAGAAAATTATATATCTTTACATTTTAGAATCTATGGCTGAATGGGAAGTTGGCTATATTCTACAAGCTATCAGTATGGAATCTATGTTAAAAAAACAAAATAGAGAATTTGTAATTAAAACTGTTAGTACTAGTAAGAACCCAATACAAACAATCGGTGGATTAACTATCACTCCAGACTGTCTATTAGATGAAATAGATGAAAATAATATGGTTGCCTTGCTTTTACCTGGTGCAGAAACATGGAATCACAAAGAAAATAATCATATTTTGCAAAAAGCCTTATCATATATAGCTAAGGGAATTCTTGTAGGCGCTATATGTGGAGCAACGCTTGCTTTGGCCGATTTAAAAGTTTTAGACAAATTCAAGCATACAAGCAATTCTTTAGATTACCTAACATTGTTTTCAAAACAATATAGTGGTAAGGAATTATATGTTGATTCTCCAGCTTTTGCAGATTGTAACTTGATAACTGCAAGTTCAGCAGGGGGTTTGTTATGGGCCAAGCACATTATACAATATTTGAATGTTTTCCCTTGTGAGATTATTGAATCATGGTACAACTATTATTCTACCGGTGATCCTAAATACTATACACAGCTTATTTCACAGAGTATTTAACCTAAGTCCCCTAATAAAAAAACTATTAATTTATTCACTATTTTTTAGTGCTTTCTTTGAGATATTCTTGATTAAATAATCTAAATCTAAAACCTACCACAATTTAAAGTAAATGCATTTGTGATTTATAATAGTTAATCTAGGATTCATCTTAATAACAGAGATATTCAGACCTATTGCCCCACAATTATATACTATCAAAGATGGAATAGAAATTTTACGAAAAGCTCTATCAAATGTTTTATTTAAAAATTCTATTTCTTCTTTTGAAAAATCATACATAAGTAAAGTAGGTTGTATTTTTTTCGTTAATAAATAAAACTCATGTTTCATCTTTCATTTGTTTTTTTAAATTTTCTGTTAATATTTCATATTATAACAGAATACACTTTAAAAATTTTACATATATCACAATCGACCTATTTTATGGCATATATAGTTACATACGTAGCCCAAATAATTTTGTTGGCATAAATTTATATTGCGTAATATAAAATAAGTCTTCTTACATCGCTATATTTTTTAAATTACAATAAGAGAAAACACTCGAAATATTCAGTAAATAATTGACTTAATTTCAATTAAATGGTAGCATTATGACTACAATATAAACTTCCACGTGGAATATATAATTAAATTACAAGGTTTATATTCAAAAAATAAAATGAAATAAAGGATGATTGATAATGATGAAAAAAAGAACAGTCGTATTAAGTCTAGTTTTGATGACATCTTTATTCTTTGCAAATCCTAATGTTATTAAGGCTGAAGAAGGGTTAAAATCAAATACACTTGAAAGCACAGCAGATCCTGTAATGGAATCAGTATATGAAAAACCTAATGAAACTCAAGTAGAAACACTAGATAGAAAACCTATTACAATTATGTATTATTGTGATGCAGATAATGACCTTGAATCAGACTTATTAAATGATGTCGAGGAAATTAAAAAAGGTATTACTAATGAAATTAATTTAGTAACTTTAATTGATAGAACTGAGGGATACACTTCCAACAAATCAGTTCTTGGAGAGGATTTTTCTGATACAAGATTATATGAAATAAATCCAAAAAAAGCGATAAGAATAAGTGGTGGAGAACAGTTTCCAGAAATAACTACAACTTCAACAAATTTTGAAGCAAATATGGGAGACGCTAATACATTAAAAAACTTTATTGATTTGTGTAAAGAGAAATATCCTGCTGATAAATATGTTTTAATTCTTGCAAATCACGGTGGTGGACCAAAAACAAATGATGAAGCTGAATCTCGCAGAGCAATCTGTTGGGATGAAACAAATGGAATGGATACTTTATATACAGGGGAAATTTCAGATGTACTAACAAAAGAACAATCTGTAGATGTTTTTGGTCTAGATGCTTGTTTTATGGGAAATGCAGAGTTTGCATATCAATTTCATAAAGGAAACGGTGGTTTTGAAGCTGATATAATGGTTGCTTGCGCTCCAACTGAGTGGGGTGATGGGTGGCAATATAATAAAATATTAGATAGACTTCAATCAAAAGATGGAGATAATGGTGAAGAGGACTTAACTTTGAAAGGAAAAGAAAAATATTATTCTCCTAAATCTGTAACTGCTGCTGAGATAGGTGGAATAATCATAGAGGAGCAAAGAGATTCTTGCGAAGGTTCTATTACAGACCAAACACTGGCTTGTTACGATATGTCTAAAATAAAGGATGTTAAAGTTTCAGTAGATGCTTTAGCTCTAACTATTCAAGATAAAAAATTAGAAGTTGAAAATATAAGAGGAGAAATCAATAATCCTAAAATAATGTATTATTTTAATTCTGACAATAAAAGAGAACAATTAAATTATCCATTTTTTGATCTATATGATTTGGCAAAAAAAATAGAAGAAAATAAAAATTTAGAGAAGAATATTAAAGATAAAGCTCAATCAGTTATGGATGCAGTAGATGATATGGTTCTTTATTCATATGGTGGCAAGAACTATAAAGAATTTAAAGATGGTAAAAATGGATTATCTATATTTTTTCCTTCTGGAGAAAGTAAAATTTATATGAACCGCAAACTTTGTAAACAGTTCGAATTTCAATATTGGTATAGTCCTAATGATTTAACTGAGTACTTAGCACTTGGAGATAGTTGTTATGGAAAATTAAAATGGTGTCAAGATGGATTAAACCAAGAAATAAATAAAGTAGGTAACTGGTTTGAATTATTAGATAGTTGGTATGATGACTCTAATGATTTACAGGGTGGATATAATCAGTATCAATGGTAAATCAGTTAAAGTATGGCACATGTTGAACTAAAATCCATGGCTTATATTCATTTCCTATTCTCTAACCTCTACCTTCTTTTACCAATTTTTCTATTTTACTTTCAGTTAGACTTCTTTTTATTTTTGCCATAAAAAATCACCTCGTTTAGAATAAATTTTGTCCTAAATGAGGTGATTTTATCAAACTTTTTTTAAAACTACATAATTGTTGTTTTGTAAAAAAGTTTGATTACTTTTTATATAATTCTCTATAATACAGTTTTTGTAATTATTTACATTTTGTTCATTATTGAAAGTAAAATTCGTCCGAATCAAATATTTCTATAGTTTCAGTAATCTTTGAAATGCTTGTAAAGCTACTTCTATCCCGTTAGCTATTTTTAATATTCCTTGTTTCGGTTCTATTCTAAATTACTAAAAATTATCTATATACTATTATAAATTAAGTTCCTTTTTGACATGGTATAGAGCTTGGTCTAAGTCCTTAATGATTTCTTCTACTTCTTCAATACCAACCGCTTCACGCTCTTCGCTAGTCATTGAAGCATAACTCATTGATGGTGAGTTCTGAATTGCTCTTGCATTGAATAATAAATCTTTTTTGTTCATTACTAATCTCCTCCTACTTGATATTAAAAACTTGACCTTGAATCAATACAAATCATTTCAAAATCAATTAAAAAATCACTTAAAGATCACTATAGCAACAATTAATAGAAAAAAGCATTACTGTCTTTTGGGTTGGCTTACAATATAAGAATACTATATATTAGCATTACTAAATATTTAGTAATTCATTTGAAATCTGCTCAAATCTTTCATCAGTTATACCAAGTTTTTTCTTAAATGGTTCATCCTCCATTCTTGTAATAATTATCTTATTAGGAGATATTTCCTTAATAATATTTTTTGTTTTCTGAATTGATTCTTCATCATCGTTATAGCCTTTAATAACAGTAATTTCAAGTATAAATTTACCTTTGTATTGATTATTAAAAGAAACCATATTTGAAATATGTTCTTCCATTGTATATCCGTTAATTGGTCTTTGAATTTTTTGAAATTGTTCTTCAGATGCTACTTTTATTTCACCAATGACTTCATCACACATATTGGCAATTTTTATATATTTATCCCTACCGAATAGGTATCCGTTTGAAAGTAATCTTACAGTTAATCCCTTACCTTTAATTAAATTAATAACATTAACAATTTTATCATTTACTAAAGCCTCTCCTTTAGAGTTAATAAAAACTAAGTCTACATTACTATTTTCTAAGATACTTTCTAGCTCTCTTAATGAATTCTCCATTCCATCAAAGGACTGTGGAGTATCTATCTTATTGTTTGATCTTCCAATTGGGCAGAATATACAATCGAAGTTACAATATTTCTCTGGCAAAATATTAACTTCAAGTACCCTTAGTCCATCCTCTAAATAAACATCTTTGTAATCGAAAATACTCATTTTCATACCTCCAAATTAAATTAGTCAATTGATATTTTCTTATTATTAATATCCAAAATTGAAATTTGAGTTGTTCCTCCTAAATCGTTTTGTACTGTTTTTGCCAGTTCTTTTAAAGCATTCTCAAACTCTTTTAATCTTTTTTCATCAATCAATTCAATACATAAAAAAGCGTTATTTGTATTTTCAGTAAGCATTGTTCTTACTGCTTCACGCCAATTCCAACACCTGCAAATTGCTCCTTCATTATCTTTATATACTATTTCACCTTCATATGGTTGTGCATTTTCATCTGTCCCTAATGTAACAAAATTTTCATTTCCAACTGCCTTAGTCAATCTTATATCTCCAACAAATGTATCGATATCCTCACCACCGCAGGGCAATCCATATCTTAATGAAATAGAGTTATAAATATCAACTAGAGGATTAATAGTTCCTAAATGGTTTCCATTATACACTCGCTTTAGTAATGCCTCGATGGATGCCCTTGCACCTTTCTTTGTTTTAAATTTTTTGAATGCATCTCTCCATACTTTTATAACTTCGTTACTACTGAACTCTGCATTTTTCAAATATTTTAAGGCTTCTTTTTCTGAATTATAAATCATATCCTTATATCTGTCTTTATCTTTTATGGAGTTATCGATTCCGTGGCAAAGAATAACTCCAATCTTTGTATTAGGGAATAAATCCCAAAAATCATCCTCAATTACAAAATTTTTCATTAAATTACCTCCTCAATATTATAATAACTTTTGTAACTATTATCTTCTGGAAACAAGAAATAAGCCTGTTATACATAATAAAAAACCTGAAATATTGATAATAGAAAGCTTTTCTTTATAAAACAAAACTCCTACAGGAATAAGTAAAAGTGCTACCAAAGTATTTGCTAAAAAACCAGCTATACTTATATTCCAACCGGCTCTATAAGCCAGTAAAAAGCCTAATTCCAAACCTACTACGGCAAATCCTAATAGAATACTTGCCCAATTTACAACTTTAATAGATTCTATAAGGTTTGCCCCAGGAGCAAAGATAAAGAAAACTGTAATAGATACAATCAATGCACAAGTATAAGTAACAATTAATGCAGCGATAGGGTTTAAATTTGATGGTGTTGATTTTTGAAATAAATGATAACATGAATTAGATAGAACTGCTAACAAAATTGAGAAATACTCCAATTTCACAAATATCACTCCTAACTACTTTATTTTTGAACGATTGGGAAATTCCTCAATCGTTAATCTGCTTAACTTTTAAAATTTAAATTCTCAGAATATTTACAGAAAAATGATAGTGAATTGTTTTTTATATTATTCATTAAATTATTATTGGCTATTTATTCATAAAATATTGGATTTTATTTCTGAAGAATTGCGATAGAAAACAAAAATAAAAAAAAACCTAAAGAAATATTATAAAAATATCTCCCAGGCTTTTATCCTTCCGTGTACACAATTAAATGTGCGTTTTCTCTCGGACCAGCCAGTCACAGACTGCGGAACCCTAGAAAACTATTTAACTATTCAGTTATTTATAAGTTGCAACTTACATTTTTATATTAGCATAATAAATTTATTAAGTCAACTTAGTCTTTTTCTGTTGCTTGAAAATTCATAAATATATATATTTTGCATCAACTATATTTCAATAATACGTATAAATATGAAGATATACTATAACGCACCGTGAAATGAGTGTGATTGCACTTTACTGTAATCCACATATTTATATATGGCGAATACCTTTAAATTAGGCTTAATACCAGCATCCCTATTCGTTTGCTGGTACTACTTCTATCAGAACATATAACGCCTAAAGATATTAACTTTCTAGCATCATTACCTAGTTATTCAACAGTACTTATACAAGGTAGAAGAAAAAAAAATAAACGATAAAGAATAGCTTCTTTACTCTATATGAAAATCCTAATGTAGATTTTTTAAAAAGGTTTAATCAAAATACTACTTAAAAACATTGATTCTTCGTAAAAATAAGAACTCCATTTTGAAAAAAAGTTTAATCAAAATTGAGTTCTTTATTATTTTAGTAATATTTATTTTTATAAAAAAGTTTGATAATTTTTGTAGGTCTTAAGTTTAAAATTAAACTTGAATTAATATAAGGCTTTCAACTAGTACTCTTTAAGTATATCCTTAAAGATATACTTACTTATAAAAAATAACTCACCATATAATATAAGAAATATATAGATATAATAATTGTAAATACATAAGATATATTTGTTTTTCTTTTTACTTTTTCTTCACTACCTTTTACAGTGTATCCTCTCGATTCTATAGTTTGAATTATATTCCCTATTTTATTTATTTTGTTATTGTGAATAAATGTAACATGAGAACCTAAAAAATTTGCTTTTATATTCTTTACCCCATCTATTTCTAATAATGCTTTTTCTATCTTTGTTTCACAATTTAAACATGTCATTCCTTCTATATAAAAAAAACTTCTAACCCACATATCATCCTCCTTAATTCAAGTTCTTTATATAATGCAATCAATTCAATTTTTTAATTTATGTTTGCAAGCAAATTTTATATCCCTAAATAATTTTATACCTGCAAAAAATAATACAAAAAACTCTAATCTTCCAAACATCATTCCAATAATTTGACTCCACAGTACCATACCCGGAGCATCTGGTGAAGTTATCCCTATAGATAAGCCCACTGTACTTAGACTAGATGCAAACTCAAACATAGAGTCTTTAAGTGGATAACCATGATATATTAATATAATTACACCTAATACATATATAATTAGATATATTACTGTAAAATTAGATACTTCTAGTATATGATCTTTTGTCACATAGTATCTTCCATCTGGTCTATTTATGAAATTTTCTTTTATTGAATTTTTAGGGGAAACATACTTTTTTATGTCCCAAATCAAAGATTTTATCAGTAAATAAACCCTATATAATTTTAAACCTCCTGCTGTAGACCCTGCTCCTCCACCTATAATCATTACCAAAATCATTATGAATATAGCAAAGTTATCCCAATTAGTGTAAGGTACAGTGGAAAAACCTGTAGTAGAAATAGCAGATATAATCTCAAAAGCACCTATACGAATACTCCTACTTACACTTCCAAATAATTTTATTAAGGATAAAAAAGATACAACAGGTATAGTTATTGACATTAAAAAGAACATAAACTTTGTTTCTCCTATTTTAAAAAACCGTTTTATATCTCCTTTTAAAAGGACAAAATGTGCTGCGAAGTTTATTGTACCTAGTAACATTAGTATAATAGTTATTAGCTCTATTGCTAAACTATTATATTCTCCTATACTCCCAGCTTTTGTTGAAAATCCTCCTGTAGATAGAGCTGCAATAGCATGATTGATAGCATCAAACACAGGCATTCCAGCTAACACATACAAAATAATGCCTGCTACTATATATCCACAATATATGCTCATTATAAGTTTTGTGGATTTTACAACATGTGGAAGAAGCTTATCTGATCTTCCTTCTGCATTATAAAGACTTAATCCATGAGGCCCAATTATTGATGATAGCATAACTACAGCAATTCCTGCCCCTCCAAAAAATTGCATAATACTTCTCCAAAATAAAAATAAATTAGAAGTTTTTGTTACATCCACAACAGATAATCCCGTTGTAGTCCATCCGCTAACAACCTCAAAAATAGCTTGTGTAAAATTAAGTTGATTAGAAAGTATAAAAGGTATAGCAGAAAACAAAATTGCAATAATCCAGCATAATACAACTATAATCCCTCCTTCTGGAAGGGTTAAAGTTGTCTGCTTTTTGCTTTTATTTAAATTTTTCATCATATACCCAAGTATAGTTGCTGCAATTGATGGTATAATAAAATATATAGATTGATATAGTTCATTTACATATATAGGAAGTATCAATAATGGAAGTAATAATGAAAAGCCTATCCCAATTGTTACTATCCCAGTATACTTCATTATAATACTATATCTTTCTCTCAAATAATTTAGTTGCATAATTTTAATCAACCTTCCCTCTTACTACTTTTAAAGCCTCAGATTGGGCTTTTGCTAAAGATAGAACAATTAGCTTATCTCCCTTTTCTATTGTTGTATCTCCTCTAGGTATAACAGCTTCTTCTTTTCTAATTATACATCCAACTAAAGAGTCTTTTGGAAAATCTATATCCATAAATCGTTTATTTATAATTGGATAATTTTCATAAACTTCAATCTCCATAATAGCTAATTTACCTTCTTCTATTGGCAAAATATTTAATATTTCTTCACTGGCTACTTTTTGCTCTATAAGAGATGATATTATATTAGCTGTACTAATTACTGTATTTACTCCTAATTGTTTAAAAATATCTATATTCTCAGGGTCATTCACTATAGCAAATGTTTTTTTAACTTTATATATTTTTTCTGCAATTTGACATACTACTAAATTATCTGGATCCTTACGTGTTAAAGCTATTACTATATCACAATAATGTATACCTGCATCTTCTAGTATATATGGTCTTGTGCCTTCTCCATTAATAATTGTAGCTTTATGCATTCTTGCTAGTTTTTTACAATATTCTTTTTCTTCATTTATAATTGTTACACTATATCCTTTTGATATAAATGATTTAGTAAGAAAATGTACTACTTTTCCTCCACCCACTATAATAATATTCATTTTAGTCCTCCAATTCATTTTCAACAATTGTATTTTTTAATTCCAAAGCAGAAAGCATTGTTGGACAAACAGTTTCTATACCTAGCTCTTCATAAATACTTTGTTTAGATGGTTCAAATAATCTAGCGATTACTTTTGGAACTTTATATATTATCTTTGCAATTTGTGCTATCATAATATTTGTGTTATCGTCATTTGTTACCGTAACAACTACATCTGCTTTATCTATCTTTGCTTCTAAAAGTGTATCTTTTTCTATTGCATCTGCTTCAATCGTAAATCCACTAAAACTATCTTTCAATCTTTCAAAAGATTTTTGATCTCTATCTATAACCACTACACTTTTACCTTTTTTAGATAACAATGTAGCTAAATGAGATCCTAACCTTCCACACCCTATAATAATTATATACTCATTTTTCTTTTTTCTATATGTCATCTGATTCATCCCCTAAATTTATTCCAAATTTTGTATATTTGTAAGCGACTGCCCTTTCTAAATTTTTTTGTGCCGGTTCATAGGATGGATCAAATATAAGAGCAGCTCTATAATAATTTTTAGCTTCTTTGATTTCATTTTTAGATTCTGCAAGCACACCTAGAAGATTATATATTTCTGCTGATTGAATTTCTTTAAGTAATGCTTTCTTTAGAAAGCTTTCAGCCTTATTATAATGTTCTTCAACAATGCATTTTTTTGAATATCCCACTATATCTTTTAATGTCTCTAAATTATTCTCATTTAAATTTTCTCTATTTAATACATCTTTTACTAAAATTCTTATTTCCTCAGGAGTAAAAGGTTTACCAATAAAATCTACTGCACCCAATTTCATCGCTTCTACCGCTTTTTCTACCGTTCCATATGCTGTCATAATAATTACATCCACTTTATTTTGTTGCTGTCTTACTTTTTGAAGAACCTGCATTCCTGTAAGTCCTGGCATTTGTATGTCTAATAAAACCAAATCAAATTTTTCACTTTGAATTTTGTCTAAACCTTCCTCTCCATTTATTGCAATACTTATATCATAATTTTCTTCTTGTAAACAGTATTTCAGCGTCGTTCTAATATTTTTTTCATCATCCACTATTAATATTTTTTTATTCATTTCCTTCATCCTCCTCAATATATTTATGAATACTATTTTGTATTTCTTGATAAGTAAAAGGTTTAACTATATAATCATCTCCACCAACCTTAAACGCTCTCTTTATATCTTCTTCCTGTGTTTTAGCACTTATGAATATAACAGGTATATTTTTTGTGTTTATATCTTCTTTTAAGGCTTCACATACTAGATATCCATTTAATTTAGGTAATACTATATCCAAAAAAATAATATCAGGTATATGTTCTTGTGCCATATTAACAGCTTCAATCCCATCCATAGCTGTTAATACCTGAAATTTTTCTTTTATAAGCAACATCTTTAAAGATAAAATTATATTTTTTTCATCATCTACTATTAATATTTTTTTCATTTGTTATCATTGCCTTTCTAGATTAAGCGTGAAATAAAAAACACTACCTTCTCTTAGTTTGCTTTTAACCCATATGTCTCCACCGTGAGCGTTAATTATTTCTTTACTTATAGCTAACCCTAAGCCTGTAGACCCTTTGATTTCGTCATCCTCGTTTTTTACTTGTATAAATTTTTCAAAAATCTTCTGTTGGTACTCTTCTGGTATTCCTTTTCCATTATCTTGCACAGACACAAGTATTTTATTTCCTGTTTCTTTTGCATTTATTTCTATCTTTCCGTTACCATCTCTAGAAGTGTATCTCAATGCATTTCCTATAAGATTTGTTAATACCCATGATATTTTATTAAAATCAGCTTTTACTTTATTTAAGTTATCTTCTACCTCTATTTTAAGAGTAATATTTTTATTCCTAGCTGTGATATCAAATGGTTTCACAGCATACTCCAATATACTTTTGATATTACATACCTGAAAATCCATATCTATTTTTCCTGACTCTATCTTAGACAAATCTAAAAGATCACTTACTAAATTTTTCAGTCTATCACCATCTTCTTTTATTGCTCTTAAAAGTTCTTTTTGATCTTCATTTATATAACCTGCAATTTCATCCAATAAAATACCTGAAGCCATAATTATAGAAGTTAATGGGGTTCTAAATTCATGAGATACAGTTGAAATAAAATCTGATTTCATCTGATCTACTTCTTTTAAATTTGTAATATCTTGCATAAGAGTTACCATTCCTATGTGTTCTTCATTTTTACTAATAATCGGCTCAACGTTAATTCTGTAATGTTTAGATTTTTCGGTAGTTTTTATAGTTGTATCAAAGTAAGTCTTATAATATTGAATATCTGAATTATTTTTTGATTTATTTATTATTTCAAATATACTTTCTTCCTTAATAACTTCTAAAAAATGTCTATTCAATGCATCTTTCTCTCTTATATCTAGAGCTTTTTCAGCTGCTTTATTAACAAGTAGGATTCTATTTTCTTCATCAGTAACAATAATACCGTCATTTATACTTTCAACAATAGCATCTGATTTTTGTTTTTCTTTCATCAATTTTAATACATTCAGTTGCTCATAATATTTTAATTTTTCTGTCATAGAATTGAATTCCTGTGACAATTCAGCAATCTCATCATTACCACTTATATCAAGTTGTTTAGAATAATCTCCTTGTGCTATTTTCTTCGTTTTTATTATAAGCTCATATATTGGACTCACTATTTTGTTTGCAAAATAAAATGCTAGAGATAATCCTACTATTATCGTAATAATAGATATAATTAAAGTAGAATATGTAGCTTTTTGGGCTACATTATGTGCTGTATTCTTTCGATCTAACATTGCCTCTTGATTTAAATTCTGTAAGTTTCTACATTCATTTTTTAATGACTCAAAATTTGGTAGAATCTCATTATAATAATATATTCTTGATTCTTTTGGCCCTTTGTTATTATTTATTTGAATTAAGATAGAGAACTTATTAATATAACTTGTATATAATGTATTAATCTTATCTAAAGTAGCTTCTTCACCTTCTTCTGTTATATTATCTTCTGCCCTAGAAAACCATTTAAAAAAAGATTGTTGATTTTCTAAAAATATATTTTCAGCTTTCTTATCAGTTGTAAACATATAAGTAAGTTCTGCACTATCTTGTCTTTCTAATGAAACAATCATATTCTGCGCAGCGACTACACTTTTATAATTTGCTTGCATAATATCATCTATTGAATTACTTAATCTATCAAAGTTCATAATAGACCATATGCTATTCATAACTATCAATATGAATATAAGTACAAAGATGATTAACAACTTGAATTTAATTCCTTTTTTCATTATTGCACCTTCTTTTTATATTTATAAATACAAAAAATAAAAAACCATAGAGAAAATATGATTTTTTTCATAACTTTCTCTTTCATAGCTTACGAAGTTAGCTGACGGGCTAGGACTGAAAGAGATATCCTTTCCATTTAGGAATTCGCCCCAAAAAATTATGGGTCCTCCGTTTTCTTACGAAACTCAGCATTTGAATTTTTATTTTATCTAGTAATTATATTACTACCCAAAATATTAGTCAACCATCAAAAATTTAGTTTTCTAATATGATTTGATTACATTTATTAATTGGTTTTGGAAGAGTTTTAATTCTATTAGAAGCTATCTCTATTTTACCATATTATTTTTTATATAAAGTTAATACTCTTTATCTATAATTTTTATTGTATTTTCATCTAATTTAGGTATACTTTTCAGAGGTTTATACAAACCTCTTAATAAAATACTTCTTTTTCAAGTATTTTAAAATAACTGAGGTAGCTAAAAGATTTAATGTGGACTGTAATCATATAAAAGTAGCCATTGATGAGGAAGAAAGATCTAGAATTGAAACTGAAAAAAATATACAGTTATTTTAGTTGACGTTCCCCCTAATAGAAAAAGAAGCAGATTCAGAGTTTTATGCTATAGCCCTATGGGTGTGATTTTATTAAAAAATTTCATTATTATAATTTTGCTTCGGTAGTTTCTAATAATTTAAATATATTAATAAAAACTTTAACTTCAGTTACAATAGTAATGGAAGTTCCAACAACGGTAGCTAGTTTTTATAGAATAAACGCTAGTTTACCGCTTCAAAATAATCCTAATGCATTCGTCTTCATAATGAATTTGCCAAGTAATATTATCTTTTGCATTTGCTTATTTTCTAGTAAAGAAAAAATGTTTTAAATCCACTTTTTTCTTTTAAATATAATATAAATAACTAGTGTTATTACGAACATAAAAAACAATGCGAAGGGGTATCCATAAACCCAATTAAGTTCTGGCATGAATTTAAAATTCATACCATATATCCCAGTTATTACTGTAAGGGGAGCAAAAAACAAAGCTATAATCGTTAATTTTGTTGCAATATCATTAGTTTGAATACCTATACTAGAATCATATAAATAAATTAAATTATCAGATATATCTTTTAAATAGAATGTAAAATCTGATAATTTATTTATACGTGTATCTATACTTTTAAAAAATCTTAAATTATTCTTTTGAATAAATTTATTTTCATTAACTAAAAACTGATCTCCAATGTAAAGAAGAGGACGGATATATTTAGCTATTTTATTTATCTGCTCCCTAGTTTTGTTAATTTGTAAAAATTGCTCTTTTTTTATATTAGCTATTATTTCATGTTCTAATTTCAGAATAATATCTTCAAGTTCTTGTAGATTGTAAAAAAGTTGTTTTACAATATAATCAAATATCCAAAAATATATTTTGTTCAATATATCTTCATTAGTTTTTATTGTTTGAATTTTATTATTTACATACTTTTTTATATCACTTACTATTTTTTCATTATTTAATCCTACTAAAATCACATAGTTTTCTCCGATATACAAATTAATTTCTTCTAATTGTATCCTTTTATTTATTATATAGAAATAATTCAAACTGATAAAATCATAATTATCAAAAACTTCAAATCTTATATTCTCATCAATATTGATACAGTCTTGAATAGTTTCTTCATCAAAATTAAAAATACTTTGAATCTTTTTTATTTCATCAGATATACAACTAATAAAATACTTATCCTGCTTATTATCCCAATCTAGGTTTTCTAAATTATCATAAATCATATTTTGTAAAATATTGTGAATATACATCTATCATCCTTCTTTCAAATTAAAATTATAAAACTTTAATTAATATATATAAATTTATTAATTAAATACATTATATTGTACATATATCTAAATTTAACTTTATGTATATTTATCCATTTATAGAATTTGTTTTAATACTCTTATATTGTTTCTAAATTTCCCCTAATTTATTATATATATGTTCTGCTTTTTCTCTTAGCTTGTTTTTATTCAATATGTGTCTCATTCTATTAGAATATCCTTCTATTCTTTGTAAACTACTTATAATATCTCATATACATGAAGTTTTTTTGATAAGTCATATATATTTCTTAAATCCTTTTCTTCATACAATCCATTATTAATCTTATTTTTATCATTTAGGTGTAAAGCCTTTTTTATGACCTCCGAATTAGTAAGATTATAATCATTATCTACCTCAAACTTATCAACAGTTTTTCTAATTAAATTCTCTAATTCATGTTCTGTAACCCTATCAAATATCCCATATAATATTACCTTCACTTCCAGCTTGTCTGAAATCGCTTTTGAATATCCGTTAATAAAGTTCGTTGTCTGACCAGAGGGGGGTTAGAACTTTTAGGATATTCAATAAGTTGTAATACTTAGTTTTATAAAAATATTTACCACATTCACGGTATTTTAATAAGTATTATTTTTCTCTTAACCTCATAAAAATTAACTCCAAAAATAAAAAAAACATGTAATCATATACAAAAATGTATATAATTACATGTTATGATTTATAAATTATTCAACTGTAACAGACTTAGCTAAATTTCTCGGCTTATCTACATCGCAACCTCTCTTAGTGGCAACATGATAAGAAAGTATTTGAAGTGGAACGACAGTTAATATACTAGATAATACATCATCAACCTCTGGTATATATATAACTTTATCTGCTGCCTTTTCTACCTCTTTATTTCCTTCTTTAGCAACAGCTATTACATAAGCCCCTCTTGCCTTAACTTCCTTCATATTAGAAACCATCTTCTCAAATAATCTATCTTGAGTAGCTATAGCTACAACTGGAGTACCTTCCTCTATTAAGGCTATAGGACCATGTTTTAACTCTCCTGCTGGGAAAGCTTCTGCATGAATATAAGATATCTCTTTTAATTTAAGAGCACCCTCCATAGCAAGACAATAATCAAGACCTCTTCCTAAATAAAAAGCATCTTTAGAATCTTTCATTTCATCTGCTACTTTTTCTATTTCATCAGAATTATCTATTATCTTCTGAACCTTATCTGATGTCTCTCCTAACTTATTTATCATATCTTTATATTGTTCCTGAGATATACTTCCCTTCTTGATTGCAAAGTCAAGTGCTATCATATATAAAGAAACAAGTTGAGTCGTATAAGCCTTAGTAGATGCAACAGCTATCTCAGGTCCTGCCCAAGTATAGAATACATCATCAGCTTCTCTTGCTACAGATGATCCTACAACATTTGTTATAGCTAAAATTCTTGCTCCTTTAGACTTAGCTTCCTTAAGAGCTGCTAAAGTATCTGCTGTTTCTCCTGATTGACTTACAACTATTAATAAAGTATTTTCATCAACAAATGGATCTCTATATCTAAACTCTGATGCTATATCAGTTTCTACAGGTATCTTTGCAAATTTCTCTATAGCATGCTTTCCAACAAGACCAGCGTAATACGCCGTTCCACAAGCAACAATATATACCTTATTTATATTATCAAGCTCAGCTTTAGTAAGCTTTATATCATCTAACTTTATATTACCATTTTCATCAAGTCTTCTATTTAAAGTTTCCTTTATTCCATTTGGTTGCTCATTAATTTCTTTTATCATAAAGTGGTCAAATCCGCCTTTCGATGCAGCTTCTATATCCCATTTTACGTTATATATTTCTCTTTTCACTTCTTCTCTATCTTGATTAAATATCTTAACATCATCCTTAGTTAAATGTACAACTTCTCCATTTTCTAAGAAATATACATTTCTTGTATACTTAAGAAGTGCAGGTATATCCGATGCTATAAAGTTTTCATCTTCTCCAATACCTATAACTAATGGACTCTCATTTCTCACTGCTATTAACTCATCTGGATTATCCTTGGATATTACGCCTAGTGCATATGCTCCTCTTAACTTAGCCATAGCCTTGAAAACTGCATCTAATAAATCTCCTTCATAGTAATAATCTACTAAGTGAGCTACAACTTCAGTATCTGTCTCTGATTTAAATACTTTTCCTTCAGATATTAACCACTCTTTTATTTGCATATAGTTCTCTATTATTCCATTATGAACTACAGCTATAGTTGAATCCATATTTAAATGAGGATGAGAGTTAACATCTGATGGTGCTCCATGAGTCGCCCATCTTGTATGCCCTATTCCTATATTAGATATTAAAGGATTTACTTTTAAATCATCTGCCAAAACAGAAAGTCTCCCCTTAAATTTTCTAACTGATAAACTATCTCCTGAGTTTACAGCACAACCTGCTGAATCATAACCTCTGTACTCAAGCTTTGAAAGCCCCTCTATTAATACCTCTGTTGCTTGCCTATTTCCAATATAACCTACGATTCCACACATAATAAATAAACCTCCTTAAAATTTTTAAAAATTTAATATATTTAAGGAGAAAGGTCTTTTTGCTCAAGCTTTTTTTGTACATATAATCACTTATATGTTTTGTTAAGCTCTAACGATGGCAAAATCACCGCAGGGCACCCGCTGATAATCGATACTCCCTGACCTCGTTAACTAAATATAATTTAGTCCTAGCGCTTTTTTGTAAAGTTTCAACTACTTTTTAAAGGAGACTTATATCTTACATATAGCCTCCTTATATTAAACTTTACTTATGATAATTTTGATTCTATAAGTTTAGCAAGTTTACTCGCTAAACTGTGTAACTGACCTTCCTCTTTACCCTCAAGCATAACTCTCACTAATGGTTCAGTACCAGATGGCCTTATTAATACTCTGCCTTCTCCATCTAGTATTTGTTCTATTTTATTAATTTCTTGTATAATTTGTTCGTCTTTTAGATACATATCTTTATTTTCATTTTTTACTTTAGCATTTATTAGTACCTGAGGATACTTAGTCATTATACCACAAATGTCTGATAATGTCTTTTCTTCGCTAGCTAACACATTTGATAAAAATAATGAACTAAGTATTCCATCTCCAGTAGTTATATAATCTAAAAATATCATATGACCTGACTGTTCTCCACCTAGATTATATCCTTCTTTTATCATCTCTTCTAATACATATCTATCTCCTACTTTAGTAGATATAGTATTTATATTGTTCTCCTTTGAAGCTATATGAAGCCCTATATTGCTCATAACTGTAACTACAAGAGTATCTTTTTTTAACTTACCTTGTTCTTTTAAAGACTTAGCACATATAGCAAGTATATAGTCTCCATCAACTATATCTCCTTTTTCATCAACAGCTATCAACCTATCTGCGTCTCCATCGTATGCAAGCCCTATATCTGCCCCATTTTTAACAACTTCTTCCTGAAGAGATCTAGGATGAGTTGATCCACAATTTAAGTTTATGTTACAACCATTAGGATTATTATTAATAGTTATAACCTCAGCTCCAAGTTCTTTGAATACTATAGGTGCTGCTTCATATGCTGCTCCATTAGCGCAATCAAGCACTACTTTTAAATTATTAAAGTCCACATCTATAATTGTTTTTAAATAGTCTATATAATCCCTTACAGCATCATTTTTATCTACTTTAGTACCTATATTTTCGCCTGTAGGATTATACTCTATTTTATTAATATCGTCTATTAATTGTTCTATTTTTATTTCAATACTATCATCTAGCTTATATCCATCTTTATTAAAGAACTTTATTCCATTGTATTCAACAGGGTTATGAGATGCAGATATTACAACACCACAATCTGCATTATAAAGCTTCGTTAAATATGCAACAGCTGGAGTTGGAACTACTCCCACACATACAACATTTGCTCCAACGGACATCATCCCAGCTATTAAAGAAGACTCTAGCATATCTCCTGATATTCTTGTATCTTTTCCTATTACTACCTTTATATTTTTTTTCCCCTTAGCAAGAACATATGCACCTGCTCTTCCTAATTTATATGCAAGATCATTTGTAAGCTCAGTATTAGCAATTCCTCTTACACCATCTGTTCCGAAATATTTTCTCATTAAAAGCCTCCCCATAACTTTTTAGCTCATCCATAATATATTCAAAATTCGTCTAGTTGCTACGCACTGACTCATGTCGCCAACGACCCCTACGGGCTCCGTTGCTCAAAAGTAGTTGTAAATGTAGCTCTTTCATCAATGTTATCCAAAACTTAAGAATCATATAATTCCTTAAGCGTAAAAAAAAATAAGGGTACAAATACCCTTATTATATTATCATATCATATATTAAGTTTTCAATAATAATGTTTTGTTTAAATCATGCTTTCCTTAAATCCTCTTCCCTTTACCTCTTGTGTTTCATTTATAGTTATAAAAGCATTTTTATCGTATTTTTCAACTATTTCTTTAAGTCTAGGTATTTCAACTGGGTTTATTATAGTGTATATAACCTTTTTAGTATCCTTTGAGTAAGCTCCTTCTCCATTTAGAAAAGTTACTCCTCTTCCCAAATCCTTCATGATATCTTTTGATATCTCTTCAGACTTATCAGATATAACCATAGCTGACTTTTTAACATCTAGCATCATTTGTACCTTATCAACAACCTGATATCCTATATACATATTTATAAGTGTATACATAGCCTTTTGTATTCCAAATGTAGCTCCACCTATAGTTACAATAAGTAGATTAGCTCCCATAAGAGCTGTACCTAAATTTATATTCCATTTTTTCTTAGCAAGAGCTGCTATTATATCTGTACCGCCCTGAGATCCTCTATTTCTAAATGTTATTGCCATTCCTATACCATTTAATAATCCACCAAATATACAAGAAAGTATTAAATCATCCACAACAATGTATGAACTTATATTGTTAGTTATACCTATAAAGAATGAATATATCAACATATTCACAAGACTATACACAATAAAGTCTCTATCTAACTTTTTATAAGCTATTAAAAATAGTGGTATGTTTACAAGTAAAACAATCAAACCTATATTTAAGTTGAATATATAGTTAAGTATTATAGCTATTCCTCCTACACCTCCACTTAAAAGGTGATTTGGTGCTAAAAAACCATTAATTGCTACTGCACAAAATAGACTGCCTAATGATAAGCTTAATATCCTAAACAAGGGATACATGTTTTCATCTCCTTAAATTTTATATAATTTCACTTAGATTATACACCCTGATTTTTCATTATACAATCTATTTTGTACTATATGCATGATTTTTTTCTTCAACTTCATATTTTGCAACTTTTGATTCATTCGAATTTTTTATCATATATTATATATCTTTTTAATTATTGAAATTACTTATCTTAAGTTGTTTTGTAAAATTTTAGTTTAAATGTGATTCTTTTATGAAAATTGAAGGATATTTAAAAGTAACATCATATGTTTTCATTAAAAATAGTCAATATATCAATTTCTTCATAAATAAAAAAGATTGCTAATAGAATTAGCAATCTTTTTTTATAAACTACTTAACAGCAGCTGCTCCTCTTTCAAGAGCTGATTTATTAAGTGGTACAAATTTTTCTTTACTTGGTCCGAAAACTTTCTTGAATGCTTCAAGAACAGATTCAACCTCAACAGTTTTAGTAATTTCAAGGTAAGCTCCAAGCATAACCATGTTAGCAACTTTTGCATTACCAAGCTCTAAAGCTATTTCATTAGCTGGAACATAGTAAGTTTCTACATCAGTTCTCTCTACCTTTTGATCTATTAAAGAGCTGTTTACAAGTATTTTTCCACCTTCAACAACATCTTTCTCAAATTTGATAAGAGATGGTAAGTTCATAACTATAGCAGTAGTTGCATCATCAGTTATTATAGGTGATCCAACTGGAGTAGAAGATACTGTAACTGCACAGTTAGCTGTACCTCCACGCATTTCTGGTCCATAAGATGGAAGCCAAGAAACTTCTTTATCTTCAAGCATTCCTGCATAAGTCATTAACATACCCATAGACATAACACCTTGTCCACCGAATCCTGCACATATAATTCTTTCTGTTGCCATATTATTTCGCCTCCTCTGGGTTTCTTAAGTTGCCTAATTGATAATAAGGCATCATATTTTCTTCTAACCACTTAAGAGAATCTACTGGATGTAATCCCCAGTTAGTTGGACAAGTTGATAGTACTTCTACTATACCAAATCCTTTTCCTTCTAATTGTATTTCAAAAGCTCTTTTTATAGCTTTTTTAGCTTTTCTTATGTTTGCTGGGTTGTTAACTGATACTCTCTCTACGAATACTGCTCCGTCTAAAGTAGCTAACATCTCAGACATTCTTATTGGCATACCAGCGTGAGCTACGTCTCTTCCTAAAGGAGCAGTTGTAGCTTTTTGTCCTGGTAAAGTTGTTGGTGCCATTTGTCCACCAGTCATACCATATATAGCATTATTTACGAATATAGTAGTTATTTTCTCTCCTCTTGCAGCAGCATGAACTATTTCAGCAGCACCAATTGAGCAAAGATCTCCATCTCCTTGGTATGTGAAAACTACTTTATCAGGTTGAACTCTCTTGATTCCTGTTGCAACAGCAGGTGCTCTACCATGAGAAGCCTCGTGCATATCACAATTGAAGTAATCATATGCAAGTACTGAACAACCAACTGGAGCAACACCTACAGTTTTTCCTAATACTCCTAATTCATCTAAAACTTCTGCTGTTAATCTGTGGATTATACCATGAGTACATCCAGGACAGTAGTGAGTTTGCTTATCTGTTAAACCTTCAGTTTTTTTGAATACAACTGCCATTATTTCGCACCTCCTATTACTTCCATAGCTTTATCCATAATTTCTCCTGGAGTAGGTATCATTCCACCTGTTCTTCCGAAGAAATCAACTGGTAATCTTCCTTCATTAGCTATTTTAACATCATCTATCATTTGACCTGTACTCATCTCAACTACTAATAAGTTTTTAGCAGCAGGGATTTCATTAAAAGCTTTGTGTGGGAAAGGCCATAAAGTTATTGGTCTTATAAGACCTGCTTTTATTCCTTGAGCTCTTAAATCTTCTACAGTGTTCTTAACTATTCTTGAAGTTGTTCCATAAGCTACAAATACAAGATCTGCATCTTCAGTTTTGTACATTTCGTACTTAACTTCGTTTTTCTCTATTTCTTTGTATTTTCTATCTAATTTAAAGCAGTGATCTTCAAGAGCTTGAGGATCTAGGAATAAAGAGTTTATTATATTTGGCTTTCTTTCTCCATTAGTTCCTGTTGTAGCCCAATCTTTATTAGGTAATTCTCTCTTCTTAGGAGCTTTGAATTCTACTGGCTCCATCATTTGTCCTATCATACCATCAGCAACTACCATAACTGGTGTTCTGTAGTAATCAGCAACTTCGAAAGCTTCCATTACCATATCAACAGCTTCTTGAACTGTAGCTGGTGCATAAACTGGAGTTCTGTAGTCTCCGTTTCCTCCTCCTCTTGTTGACATAAAGTAGTCAGCTTGTGAAGGTTGGATTCCTCCAAGACCAGGGCCACCTCTCATCATGTTTACTATAACAGATGGAAGCTCAGCTCCTGCTAAATATGTAATTCCTTCTTGCTTTAAAGCGATTCCTGGTGAAGAAGAAGATGTCATAACTCTAGCGCCACAACCTGCTCCTCCGTATATCATGTTTATAGCAGATACTTCTGATTCTGCTTGAACAAATACTCCATCTACCTTAGGTAATTCTTTTGACATATATTCTGGTATCTCATTTTGAGGTGTTATTGGATATCCAAAGAAGTATTTACATCCAGCTTCTATAGCTGCTTTACCTACTGCTTCGTTTCCTTTCATTAAAACCTTAGCCATATTCTTTCCCTCCTTAAATTATATATTAATTAGTCTCTCTCTACGCTTATTACTGAATCTGGACACATAAGCGCACAACTTGCACATCCTACACATTTATCCATTTCTTTTACTGTTGCAGGATTGTATCCTTTTTTGTTTATTCTTTCTTTGTCCATAACAACTATTTTAACTGGACAAACTGTTGTGCAAAGTTCGCATCCTTTGCATCTATCTTGGTCAAAATGCACTCTACCTTTAGCCATTTCAAACCCTCCTTAATATATTTTTTAATTGAAAAACAATATATTATAAGTCTTTATAAAGAGAGCTAAAAGCTCTCTTTTAGACTAATAAACTACATCCAAGATTCCCTCATATACATCTTTATAGGGAATATTTCTCCTTCAATACCATCTGGGAGATCTTTTACTATATTTTCAATACAGACTACATACTTTATAGGTATATTAGTTTCCTTAGAAACCTCTTTAACAAGCTCTTGGCCTTTTAATACATCATCTACAGTAGTTTCTCTAACTAAGTGAGTGTTATTTATAAGTCCTGTAACCTTACACTTAGAAGCTTCTTCTATTTTCCTTATATGATCTATAACCTTTGCTGCTGTATCAGACTCTATTCTGTTAGCATTTACAACACAGAACATATCATATTCTTTACCTTCAAGGATATGAGAAAATCTTCCTACAACTTTTGCTCCTGTAAAATCTCCACCTACATCCATTACATAATTGTAACTTTCATCTTGAATAGGCGACATGACTTCTGCTGATACAGCTGGTACATCTACAGCTGCTGCTCTTACAGAAGAGTCTATAGGTCTTATGTTATTTTCAATTAACATTTCTCTTTTTTCTCTTGTCCTAAAGTATACATTTACAATATCAAGGTCAGATATTGCTATATTACCTTCTACTTCTTGTCTTAACTTCATTACATAGTTCATAGAGAATTCAGTTTTACCACTACCATAATGTCCTATTATGATTCTTATTCTCTTATCATCTTTTATCATTATCTCACCTACTTAGTAAGTCTTAGCTTCCTCTTCACCATTAAGAACTCTAAGTCCTCCTTGAGCTAAAGCTGTCATTTCATCTTCGCCAGCATATACAGTAACATCTGATATAAAAGAAACTCTTTCTTTTATCCACTCAACCATCATTTTTGAGTAAGCTATACCACCAGTTAATACTATAGCATCAACCTTACCCTTAAGTACAGTAGAACATGCTCCTATTTCTTTTGCTACTTGGTAAGCCATAGCTTCGTATATAAGCTTAGCTTTTTCATTTCCTTCTTCTATCATGGCTTCAACTTCTCTAGCATCATTAGTTCCTAAGTATGCTACTATTCCACCATTTCCTTTTATCTTTTTCTTTATATCATCTAAAGTGTATTTTCCAGAGAAACACATTTTAGCTAAATCTCCAACTGGAAGACCGCCTGTTCTTTCTGGAGAGAATGGTCCTTCTCCATCAAGTGCATTTGCAACATCTACAACTCTACCATTTTCATGAGCTCCAACAGATACTCCTCCACCAAGATGAGCTACTATTACATTTATTTCTTCATACTTTTTGCCTAATTCATTAGCTACTCTTCTAGCTGTAGCTTTTTGATTTAAAGCATGGAATATACTTTTTCTTTCAAGTTCTGGCATACCAGATATTCTAGCAACATCTTGAAGTTCATCAACAACAACAGGATCTACTATGAATGATGGAACGTCTATTTTTTCAGCTATTTCTTTTGCTATTATTCCACCTAAATTTGATGCATGCTCTCCTAAAACTCCAACTTTTAAGTCTTCTATCATTCCTTCAGAAACTGAATAAGTTCCTCCAGCTATAGGCTTTAAAAGTCCTCCTCTTCCAACTATTGCATCTAAATCTTCTATTTTAACTCCATTTTCACTTACTGCTTCTTCTATTACGCTTCTTCTAAAATCAAGTTGATCTGATATCTTTTCATATTGACCTATTTCTTCAGCAGAATGTCTTAATGTTTTTTCGAATACTAATTCTTCACCTGCATATACAGCAATTT
Organism: Tepidibacter mesophilus; assembly: GCF_002724055.1. Taxonomy (GTDB): domain Bacteria; phylum Bacillota; class Clostridia; order Peptostreptococcales; family Peptostreptococcaceae; genus Tepidibacter_A; species Tepidibacter_A mesophilus. The sequence goes on from NZ_BDQY01000011.1 coordinate 93,545, forward strand.
TAGTAGACGTTGAACCCGGGTTTATAGCAAGAATTTTAAACTTTTTACTCATAGACATTATTCTCTCCTTAGTAAATATATTTATTTATATTATTTTTATTTAATAATTACCCATTTTTAGCAGCTGTTAAAACAGCAAGTGCTATTGAGTTTAATTTAGTTTCTTCATTATCCGCTCTTGAAGTTAATATTATAGGCGCTTTAGCACCGACTATAACTCCTGCATTCTTAGATTCTCCAAAGAATACCATAGATTTATAAAGTATATTACCAGCTTCAATATCTGGAGCCAATAGTATATCCGCTTTTCCAGCTACAGGATGGTCTATTCCTTTGTGCTTAGCAGCTTCTACAGATACTGCATTATCAAGAGCAAAAGGCCCTCCAACTATACATCCAGTAAGTTCTCCTCTTTTGTTCATCTCTTCTAATTCTTTTGCATCTACAGTGTCTGGCATCTTAGGGTTAACTTTTTCTTTTGCACAAAGAACCGCTACCTTAGGCTCATTTATATCTAACGCATGCGCTATTTGGCAAGCATTTTCTATTATTAGCTTCTTAGTATTTAAGTCTGGAGCTAAGTTCATAGCTGCATCTGTTACAAAGAATAATCTATCATAAGCCTTTAAATCAAATACTGCAACATGACTTAAAACACTTCCTGTTCTTAGACCTATTTCTTTGTCTAAAACAGCTTTTAATATTATTGACGTATCTACTAGCCCCTTCATAACCATATGAGCTTTTCCACTTGAAACTAATTCTACGGCTTTTCTAGAAGCTAAAGCTAAATCAGCTTCTTCTATTAGCTCATAATTGTTTAAGTCTATATTAATTTCTTGTGCTATTTCTTTAGTTTTTTCCATATCTCCGACAAGTATAGCATTAGCTATTCCTTCTTTTCTAGCCATCTCAACAGCCATTAAAACTTCTTTATCTTGAGAGCAAGCTACAGATATAGTTTTAGGTCCTCTTTCTTTAGCAAATTTGATTACTTCTTGAAAATCTCTCATTAGAATGCCACCTCTTCTTCGTATATTTTAGCTTTTTCTTCATCATTTATAACTCTTAATGCACCTTCATTTAAAGCCATCATTTCATCTTCGCCAGGCTCAACTATCACAGGTGCAATAAAATCTATCATATCTTTTATATAATTTATTAAATACTCAGAGTACGCAAGTCCTCCAGTTATTATTATTGCTTTTACATTTCCGTTTAATACTGTTGCCATAGAGCCTATTTCTTTTGCTATTTGATATCCCATCGCTTCAAATATAAGTTTTGCTTTTTCGTCACCTTCATTTATCTTCCTTGTAACTTCTCTAGCATCATTTGTATTAAGGTATCCTACAAGTCCACCTTTGCCTTTAAGCTTAGATTTAATCTCCTTGTAAGTATATCTTCCTGAAAAACACAATTTGGCTAAATCTCCTACTGGAAGTCCACCTGTTCTTTCTGGAGAAAATGGTCCCATCTCATTTGCATTATTATAATCTACTGATTTTCCTTTTTTTAAAGGAGCAACACTTATTCCTCCTCCAAGGTGAGCTACTACCATATTTATATCTTCAAAGTTTTCCCCAAGTTTTGTTGCAACTCTTCTTCCTACAGCTTTTATATTCAAAGCATGTCCTAAAGATCTTCTATCAATTTCAGGAATCCCAGATATTCTAGCAATTTCCTCAAATTCATCTACTGCGACTGGGTCTACTATAAAGCTTGATATATCTTGCTCATCAGCTATTGATTTTGCTATTATTCCACCTAAATTTGATGCATGTTCGCCTTGAATTCCTAATTTCAAATCATCTACCATCTTAGGCGTAACCTTATATGTACCTCCTGGCATAGGTCTTAACAAACCACCTCTACCAACTACAGCTATAAGGTCTTCACATTTATAGCCTTCTTCCTTTAACCAGCTTATTATAATATCTTTTCTCATTTCAAATTGATCTGCTATTTTATCATATTTTTCTAGTTTTTCTATTGAATGAGTCAGGTTTTTTTGGATAACGTTTTCATTTCCTTTGAATAAAGCCACTTTTGTCGAAGTTGAACCTGGATTAATAACAAGAACATAATTCTTTGACACAGTATCACCCCATAAGAAATTTTTCTCTACGTATATTATGATATATTGAAATAAAAAAAAATGCAATAAGAATTGCAATATCATTTCGCAATTTTTTTACATTTTTTTTAATTAACTATTCACCTATTACAACGTATTCAGGTGAAATTTGTACACTCTCAACTTCAATCGGTATATTGTATTTTATTCTAAATTTTGAAGGATTACCTTCCGGTTCTTTCATATTGATAAATAACTGTACATCTTTTTCATCTATATTTATTCCCTCTTCTTCTATATACGTGACTTTCACATTTATATCATTCGGCAAATTATTTTTTGAAATATCTAAATTGTGTATGTTGTCTTTGTATTCGATTCTTTTTGATGGTATTGTTAAATTTTTACTTATTAATTTAGCAACTTTAAAATTTACATTTACGCTTTTAATATCACTATTTATATTTTGCGGAATGTTTATGTCTAAATTTATATTTTTGTTTTCTTTTAAATTAGATATATCTATTTCTTGTGTATATATTTCCTTTATATTATCTATTTGATTTATTTTTCCAGTTATATTTATAGTTTTTGAACTCAAATCATAACCTAACAATTTATATTCTTCGCCCATTTGACCTTTCAAATTCAAAATCAAAGGTATTTCTTTAGTTTTAGTAAATCCTATATCTACATATGTATACTGATCTTTTACTTTTATATTTTGTACTGCTTTCCCATTCTTATCTACAGGTATAATTTGGACCTTTGAATGGAAATCTTCGCTCTTATTTTTTAAATCTACTTTACATATAAGTCTATCTACCTTTTCAACAAGACTTTTAGGCCCTTCTATAAATGTATTCTTAGGAGAATATGATATATTATCCACTTTCAAATGTTTGTTTGATCCATTTACTATTTCAGCTTTTATATCTTTCTTAGTATAAATGTTTTTTTCTATATTCAAATCTATACTATTAGGCATAATAGTATAACTGATATTGCTCGGTAAATCTAAATCCAACGCTAATTTGTTTTTTCCTATTTTAGGAGATTTTAAATTAGTGTATATATATAAGTCATTTTTCTGAATATCCTTTATTAAGGATCTTCTACCTCTTAGTATTATTTTTGCATTTGAATCAGGTTCTGGATATAATACCATATCATTTTTTTGTAATATATCTATATTATTAATTTTTATAGCTACTTCATCATAGTCTTTTAGTATTATAGGATCTACCTCTGCCATTACATATATCCATATGAAAAAGGCGAAAAATATAGATATTGTTTTTATTTTTAAGTTTCGTTTAAAAATATCTATCATTTGAAAAATACACCTCTTTTAAAAATGCTTTTATTTTCTCCTTGTTTTTTAAAGTTTTGATTTAATATATTTTTTATGTATTCTTTCGATATAGATTTGTATAATTTTCCATTTTCTGCTATAGATATTGTTCCAGTTTCTTCCGATACTATTATGGATATACAATCTGATCTTTCACTTATACCTATACCTGCTCTGTGTCTAGTGCCTAATTCTTTATTTACATATTTACTATCTGTAAGAGGCAAAAAACATCCTGCTGCTCTTACTCGATTATTCTTTATTACTAAAGCTCCATCGTGAAGTGGTGTGTTTGGAATAAATATGTTTATTAAAATTTGTCGTGTTATTTTAGCATCTATAATTGTTCCAGTCTGAATTATATCATTTATCCCAGTTTCCCTTTCCATTATTACTAAAGCTCCTATTTTTTGTCTTGACAAAGAATGTATAGCTTCTATTAGTTCTTCTATTATCTCATCTATATCTTCTTCATCAAATTCACCTATAGGCTTTGATATAAATTTTGTTCTTCCAATATATTCAAGTGCTCGTCTGAGTTCCGGCTGAAATACTATTAGTATAGCTATTACTCCTATTGATATAGTATTTGCTAGTACCCAGTGTACAACATGCAACTGTAAAAGTTCACTTAATTTGGTAGCTACTACAAGTACAAAAATCCCTTTTATTAATTGTTCTGCACTAGTTTCTCTTATTAGCATATACAGTTTATAAAATACATAAGCTACTATACTTATATCTATTATATCTAAAATAGTTATATTCATTATTATATCTTTTATATCCCACAATTTAGTAACCTCCTATAATATTTGTTATTATATATTATTTTACGGATTAATTATTTCATACATTGATAAATATTTCAATAAGCAAACTATATATATTTCATAATATAAGTATAAAGTATTATTTTTGCTTAAAATAAATACTACTTTAGTTTAATAATAATTATTACGAGTAAATCAAAAACTACATATTTTATTATTATAAAAAAAGCTTAACCATATATATGATTAAGCTTTATGAAATGGCGTACCTGCAGGGATTCGAACCCCGGACACGTGGCTTAGAAGGCCACTGCTCTATCCAACTGAGCTACAGATACATATTAAATTGGAGCGGAAAACGAGATTCGAACTCGCGACCCTCGCCTTGGCAAGGCGATGCTCTACCACTGAGCCATTTCCGCTCATATGATATTTTGGTGCGGGTGGAGGGACTTGAACCCCCACGCTGAAAGCGCTAGATCCTAAGTCTAGTGCGTCTGCCAATTCCGCCACACCCGCATGTGTGGAGCTAGTGATAGGAATCGAACCTACAACCTGCTGATTACAAGTCAGCTGCTCTACCGTTGAGCCACACTAGCATATTTGATTTTTGCAAAACAAAAACCCAAAGACATTTTATATCCATGAGCCTATTCTTTAAATTATTTGGCGACCTGGAAGGGACTCGAACCCTCGACCTCCAGCGTGACAGGCTGGCATTCTAACCAACTGAACTACCAGGCCAAATAATTGGTGGGCTCAACAGGGCTCGAACCTGTGACCCCCT
>NZ_BDQY01000012.1 GCF_002724055.1 Tepidibacter mesophilus
ACGATAGTATGAAATGTTTTGAAATCTGATAGGATTTTATGCATTATTGAAATTTTAGAAAAGTTATTAATGTTCGTTAGATAATTAGAAAGTTTTCTATCAAATGTTATAACTACATTATACAAGGAGGGAATAATATGAGTGAGAATATAAAATATAATGAAATCCACATAATAGGTAATGCAACTGTATGTGTAGTAGAACCTACTATAGATTCGAAAGATGAGATAGATTATATATTGGAAGAATTCTACAGTATTAGTAGAGAAATTGTTGAAAATATATTAAAAAAATAGAGATAAGTAGTTAATGATAATCATATAATTAAAAATACAATTCACATAAGGCGTGGGGGGTGAGTTTCAGCTATTGAGCTGTAGATTATATGAATAATTTATTACATATGGGATTGGATATAGGGTCTACTACAGTTAAACTAATTTTAATAGATGAGTATGACAATATAATTTTCAAAAAATATACAAGACATTATTCTGATATAAAAAAAACTATTAAAGAAATTATAAGTAATGTTTTAGATAAATTCAAAGATTTTAGTATAACTAGTATGATAACAGGCTCTGGAGGTCTTAGTATAGCTGAAATTTTAGATTTAGATTTTATTCAAGAAGTTGTAGCTTGTACAAAGGCAATTCAATATAGCTCGAATGATGTTGATGTTTGTATAGAACTTGGAGGAGAGGATGCGAAAATAACTTTTTTTGAAAGTTCATTAGAGCAAAGAATGAATGGAACTTGTGCAGGAGGTACTGGAGCTTTTATAGATCAGATGTCATCTTTGATAAATACAGATACTAACGGACTTAATGAACTTGCAAAAAACTATAAAAATATATATCCAGTTGCTGCTAGATGTGGAGTATTTGCAAAGAGTGATATCCAACCTCTTATAAATCAAGGAGTTTGTAAGGAAGATATAGCGGTTTCTATATTCCAAGCTGTTGTTAATCAGACTATAACAGGTCTTTCTTGTGGAAAAGCTATAAAGGGAAAAGTAATGTTTTTGGGAGGTCCGCTTCATTTTTTATCTGAGCTTAGGAAAAGATTTAAAGAAACTCTAAGTTTAAGTGATAATGAAGTTATATTTCCTGAAAATGCACAATTTTATGTAGCACTAGGAGCAGCTATTGAGTCTAAGAAAAAAAATACAATAAAATTTGAGAACTTGAAAAATAGCTTACATAAATTAGATGATTTGAAAATTATAAGATCTTCAAATATAGAACCTTTATTTAATAATAAGTATGAAGTTGAGGAATTTAGAAAAAGACACAATAAAAATAAAATTAAGATAAATGATATTACAGAATATAACGGAAATTGCTATTTGGGTATAGATGCTGGATCTACAACAACTAAGGTTGTACTTATAGATGATAATAAAAATTTACTATATTCGTTTTATGGATTAAATAATGGAAAACCTCTTGAATTTACAGTCAAAATATTAAAAGACATGTATACTAAATTACCAAAAGAAGCCAATATAGTATACTCAACTTCCACAGGATATGGAGAGGAATTGTTAAAATCAGCTTTATCTATGGATTATGGAGAGGTTGAGACAGTTGCACATTATAATGCAGCTAAATATTTTTTGCCAGAGGTAGATTTTATTTTAGATATTGGTGGACAAGATATGAAATGCTTAAAAATAAAAAATGGAATAATAGACGATATAATGTTAAATGAAGCTTGCTCATCTGGGTGTGGATCTTTTATAGAGACGTTTGCAAAGTCTCTTAATATTGACGTTGATACATTTTCTAATAAAGCTTTAATGGCAAAAACACCAGTTGATTTAGGGTCAAGATGCACTGTATTTATGAATTCTAAGGTAAAGCAGGCTCAAAAAGAAGGATATGATATATCGGATATATCAGCTGGGCTTTCATACTCTGTAATAAAAAATGCTCTTTATAAAGTTATAAAGATAAAAGATGCAAACGACTTAGGAGATAATATAGTAGTTCAAGGTGGTACTTTTTATAATGATTCTATACTTAGATGCATTGAAAAAATACTAAAAAAAGAAGTTATAAGGCCTGATATATCAGGTCTTATGGGAGCATATGGTGCCGCCATAATATCAAAAAACAGATATCATAATGGGTATAAAACTAATTTTTTAAAAGAAAAAGATTTAAATGAATTTTCGATTAAGGCGATATCTACAAGATGTAAAAAATGCACTAATAACTGCTCAATTACTATAAATAAGTTTCAAAATGGACAGATATTTGTATCTGGAAATAGATGTGAAAAGGGTGCTTATCAGACGAAATCTCAGCATGAATTTAATATGTATTATTATAAATACAATAAAATATTCAATTATACTCCTATAGATAAAGATAAAGCTAAAAGGGGAGTTGTTGGGATACCTAGAGTTCTTAATATATATGAAAATTATCCATTTTGGTTTACTTTTTTTAATGAATTAGGATTCAGGGTAGAGATATCACCCCATTCATCGAATAAAATTTATGAGCTTGGAATGGATAGTATACCATCTGAATCAACTTGTTATCCAGCCAAAATGGTTCATGGTCATATAGCGTATCTTATTAAAAAAGGAGTGAATTTCATATTCTATCCTTGTATATCATATGAAAAAGAAGAGTTCAAAAATACAAACAATAATTTTAATTGTCCTGTAGTAATATCTTATTCTGAAGTTATAAAAAATAATATGAACATAATAAAGGATAATAACGTAAAATTTATGAACCCGTTTATACCTTATAATAATAAGAAAAGGCTTATAAAAAGGATGTATTATATATTAAGCAGTTTTAATATATCAAAACAAGAAATAGATATAGCGGTAAATAAAGCTTGGAATGAAGATATTAAAGTTAAAAAGGACATAAGAAAAAAAGGAGAAGAAATTATAAAATACTTACAAGAAAATTCTAAGATAGGAATAGTGTTAGCTGGTAGACCGTATCATATAGATCCTCAAATAAATCATGGAATACAAAATATAATAACATCTAATTCTATAGCTGTTTTAACGGAGGATAGTGTATCTCATTTAGGAAATATTGAAAAGCCTTTAAGGGTACTTAATCAATGGATGTATCATTCTAGACTTTACTTAGCTGCAAGTTATGTTAGAGAGAATGATAATTTAGAGCTTATACAGCTTAATTCATTTGGTTGTGGTCTTGATGCAGTAACTAGCGATCAAGTTAAGGAAATACTTGATTACAAGATATATACTTTAATTAAGATAGATGAAGTAAATAATCTAGGTGCTGCTAATATAAGAATAAGGTCTTTAATATCTGCAATTAAAGAAAAAAATAATAATATAAAAAAAGTTGAATCAAATGATACAAAGGTAGTCTTTACTAAGGATATGAAGCAAACTCATACTATATTATGCCCTCAAATGTCTCCTATACATTTCAAATTTGTACAAGAGGCGTTTAAAAGTGAGGGCTATAATTTAGAAGTAATAGAGTCTTTGGATAGAAAATGCATAGATGAAGGGCTTAAATATGTAAACAACGATGCATGCTATCCGTCTATAATAGTTATAGGGCAAATAATAAACGCTTTAAAATCTAACAAATACAACATAGATAATACATCAATAATAATATCTCAAACAGGTGGTGGTTGTAGAGCTAGCAATTATATAGGGTTTTTGAGAAAGGCTTTAAAAGATGCGGGATTTAATAATGTTCCTGTTATTTCTGCAAATTTATCTGGAATTGAGAAAAATCCTGGATTTAAGATAAGTATATCTCTTATGAAAAAGGCTGCCATGGGTTGTGTATATGGTGATTTGCTTATGAGGGTATTATATAAAATAAGACCTTATGAGAAGGTTGCAGGTTCTGCAAATAAACTATACGATGATTGGGCTTTAAAATGCTTTGAAAATATTAAAAATGGAAAAATTAATCAATTCAAAAAAAATATAGAGAATATAATAAATGATTTTGATAATTTAGAAATATTATATAAATCAAAACCAAAAGTTGGGTTAGTAGGAGAGATATTAGTAAAATATCACCCTTTAGCAAACAACAATATAGTTGATATGTTAGAAAATGAAGGAGCAGAGGTTATAGTTTTAGATCTTATGGATTTTTTCTTGTACAGTATTTATGGAAATATATACAGATGTGAGTATTTATCAGGTAAAAAAATTAATAGTTATTTGAGCAAATTTATAATAAATTTTGTAGAATATATAAGAGATTATATACGAAATTATTTGAATAAAAGCAAAAATTTCAATTCTCCAAAGAATATATATGAACTTGCAGACAAAGCTAGCTCTATTGTATCACTTGGAAATCAAACAGGAGAAGGGTGGCTTTTAACAGCAGAAATGATAGAACTTATAGAAGATGGTGTTGAAAATATAATATGTATGCAACCTTTTGCTTGTCTTCCAAATCATATAACTGGAAAAGGAGTAATAAAAGAGCTTAAAAGTAGATACCCAAGATCGAATATAATATCTATAGATTATGACCCTGGTGCAAGTGAAGTAAATCAAATAAATAGAATAAAGCTTATGCTATCAACTGCATTTGAGAACATAAAATAAGAGGCTATTAGCCTCTTATTTTATGTTCTCATTTTCAGTTTTTTATAATATCATCAACTTTCTTACCAAATACTCTAACTACAGTAAATGCTATTATTATAGAAACAAATATAGAAATTAAAGGGTTAACACCAAATGCAGCGGGTATGTATCCTATAAGAGTTGCTATTAGCGCGACTGTTATAGCGTATGGCATCTGTGTTTTAACATGGTCTATATGATCAGAAGCACAAGCCATAGAACTCATTATAGTAGTATCAGATATAGGAGAACAGTTGTCTCCGAATACAGCACCTGTAAATACGGCACCTATTGTAGCAAATAATAGACTTCCAACTTCTCCGCCACTTAGTTGATAAGCAAGAGGAACAGCGATAGGCATTAAAATAGCAGTTGTACCCCAAGATGTCCCTGTTGAAAAAGCAATTATACATCCTAGTAAAAATACTACTAAAGGTATTATTCTTGCAGAAACATTTCCTTGTAAAATTCCAACTAAAAAGTGTGCAGTACCTAAATCTTTACACATCTTACCAATACCCCAAGCTGCAACCAAAACCATAAGAGCCATAACCAAAGATTTCGCTCCATCAACCCAGGCTTCCATAGCTTCAGAAAATGTAAGTATTTTTTGTGATATAACTAGGATCATTGCAACTATAGTTCCTGTAAATGCCGCCCACATCATAGCAACTGCTGCATTTGAATTACCTATTATATCTCTTATTGATAAGAAAGAATAAGGATGAGCACTAATAGCCTTTATGAGTTCTTGATCTTCACCTTTCATTATTGCGCTATATCCGTTTATGTAAAGACCGACTATAACCATAATAACGACTGTAAATACAGGGATTAGTGCGTTATACCATCTAAGTGGAATATTTTCTTTTATTTTCATATCAGTTAATTCTTTTGATGCAAGTGGAGTGGATCCATCTGCAACTAATTTTCCTGTTTTTCTAGCTCTAACTTCTGCTTTTAGCATAGGACCGTAATCGCGTCCTGAAAGACAAATTGCTAATACGAAGAATACGGCGGTTATGCTGTAGAATCTATATGGAATTGACTGAATGAAAGCTGAATATGCATTCATGTTTACATCTATAGCTGAAAAACAATCTCTCAAAAGTCCTAACTCATATGCTATCCATGTTGAAATTAAAGACATACTAGCAACTGGAGCTGCTGTAGAGTCACAAATATATGATAACTTTTCTCTAGAAATTTTAAGTTTATCAGTAAGTGGTCTCATAGTATTTCCTACAAGCAAAGTGTTGGAATAATCATCAAAGAATATAATAAGGCCCATAGCCCATGTTGCAAATTGTCCACTTTTAGGAGTATTAGCTTTTTTAGACAACCAATCAGCAATTGCTTTGGCACCTCCTGATTTAGCTACAATACCAATCATTCCTCCTAGAGCTATATCAAATGTTATTATACCGGCATTCCATGGACTTGCTATAGATCCTGCTATATAATCCTGAACAGTTTTTGCAAATCCCAACAAGAAATTACCATCGCAAATTATAGTTGAACCTATCCATATACTTATAAATAAAGCGGGGAGAACTTGTCTTGTTATAAAAGCTAAAAATATAGCCATTATAGGCGGGATTATAGATAATAATCCATAATGATGCATAATAAAAACCTCCTCATAAATTTAATTATTTAAATATATTCAAATGATTAATAAATAATAACTTAATTGGGGTTTTCGTTGATAATCTATTAAAGATAATGAAATATCTTTAATAGACATACTTGGAACGGATGTGGATCATGTTATTGATGAAGTAGAATTCAAAATACAAGTTAAAAAACTGTATGAGAAAATAGACGAAGTGTTGACATTGAGAGAAAAGGAAATAGTGCAACTGAGGTACGGACTTACTAAAAATGGCTATAAAACTCAAAGGGAAATAGCACAAAAATTAGATATATCTAGGTCATATGTATCCAGAATAGAAAAAAGAGCCTTAAAAAAGCTCAAAAAAGAATTTAATCTACAAAAAGGACACTAATTGCACTAGTCTTGTACTTAATTGAAGTTTATATGTTTGCGTCTAAAAACAACTCTATAAAAAATCCCGTATTGAAAAATAATATCGGGATTTTTTTATTAATTAATCAATTAGCATAGTCAAAGAATAGTGAGAATTTTTATTTGTAAATAAATTCGAAATTGTTTATAATATCTATATATTTTTAAATGACTTTATATAGTTTAACAATAAATTATAAAAAGAGGGATAAATTATGAATAAATATAGAAACTATATTGTAGGATATATAAGTACTACAAGGAAAAAATATCAAAAATTTTTGGAAAGAGAATTAAAAGAGCATAATATAGAAAATATAGTCCCATCTCATGGTTCTATACTTTCGGTTTTATACAAAAACAACGGAAGACTAACTATGAAAGAAATATCTCAACTTATAAGAAGAGATAAATCTACTGTTACATCTTTATGTAATAAATTAGTTTCTTTCGGTTACATAAAAAAAGAAAAGTGTAAGGAAGATAGAAGAGTAACTTACATAACTTTAACAGAGAAGGGAACGAGCATAAGACCAGAATTTGAAAAAATATCTAAAAAATTAATAGATACTGCATATAAAGGATTTACTAAAGAAGAAGAAGAAATGTTTTTTTATTTAATAAATAAAATTAATAAGAATTTTGACTTAGAATAATTAATATAACAATGAAATATAAAAGTAAAAAACTTGGTTGACAATAGTTTGATGCCAAACTATAATTAAATACAGTACGATTAAGATTTTATAAGGAGGATTCTATGAGTAATTTAGATTTTATTTACAAAAGACATAGTGTTAGAAAATTCAAACAAGAACAAGTGCCAATGGAAGATATAAAAGAGATGATAAAGGCTGCAACATATGCACCTTCGGGACATAATGTTCAAAATTGGCATTTTGTAGTAGTTAGAGATAAAGACAAAATAGAAGAGATGGCTAAAATAATAGAGAAAAAGCATGAAGAAGTAGCATCTTATACAAAGGATGAAAAAAAACGTGAAAAATTTATGAAATTTCTAAAGTACTTCACTATATTTAAAAATGCTCCATCAGTTGTCATAGTATATGCCGGAGAATATCCTGTTACAGCACTGGAACTATTAAAAGAAGGAGGAGCATCAAAAGAAGAAATACATTCTCTTTTAAAACCATCTCCTGGAATACAAAATATAGGTGCAGCTATGGAAAATTTATTATTAGCTGCTGCTAATATGGGGTATGGAGGTTGCTGGATGACAGGACCAAATTATGCAAAAGAAGAAATATCAGACTTTATAGGATTTAAAAAGGAAGGATATACTTTTGCAGCTATGACTCCTATAGGAATACCTGATGGAGATGTAATAAGTCCTCCTAGAAAAGATGTAGAAGAAGTTATGACAATTATAGATTAGTTCGAATAAGCCTATGGTATGAAAATTCATGCCATAGGCTTTTTTGTGTAATAAAATTGAATACATAATTATAATATGGAAATAATTATACAATAGATTAAAACTTAAAAGAGGTGTTTTTGTGTTAGAAAAAATTAAAAACAAGATTTTGAATAAAGATGAAAATAAAACTACTAAACTTACAAAATCGCTTGATAAAAATATAAATATATTCAAAAAAGTATTAGAAAATAATGATTCTATAATATATAGAACATTTATAGATAAAACTTCAAATAAAAGAAAGTATTGTATAATATATTGTGATGGTATGGCTGATAAGCCTTCTATAAATGAGTACATAATAGATCCTATAATGAAAAATGAAGAATCAAGAAGTAATATAGACGATTTGTTAAACGATACTATATGTTATTCAGGTATGAAGACAATGGATGATTTAGATCAATTAATAGATGCCATTCTGTATGGAGATACTGTTCTGATAGAGGACAACAATAATAAAGCAGCTATATTTGATACTAAGGGATGGCAAATAAGGAATATAAGTGAACCTGAAGCAGAAGTTGTATTAAGAGGTCCAAGAGAAGGTTTTACAGAATCTATAAATGTAAATTTGTCGTTAATAAGAAGAAAAATACTGAGTAAAGATTTAAAGTATAAATATAAAATTTTAGGGAAACAAACAAAAACTAAAATATGTATATGCTATATGGAGAATATAGCATCAGATAAAATAGTTGAAGAGGTAGAAAAAAGACTTGATGATATAGATATAGATGGAATATTAGATTCTGGATATATAGATGAGTTAATAAGGGATGAACCATTGTCCCCATTTATCACAATCGGTTATACAGAAAGACCAGATGTTGTTGCAGCCAATTTATTAGAAGGAAAAGTCGCTTTAATATGTGATGGTACACCAGCTGTATTGACAATTCCGTTTTTGTTCATAGAGTATTTTCAGGCAAATGAGGATTATTATAATAACTTCATATACTCATCTATAAATAGAATGTTAAGATATATCGGATTTTTTTTAACTACCAGCACACCTGCTATTTATCTAGCTCTTGTTACCTACCATCAAGAGATGATACCAACTCCACTTCTTATAAGTATATCTGCTGCAAGAGAAGGAGTTCCGTTTCCAACTATATTTGAAGCTATGGCAATGACGTTTGTATTTGAAGTATTAAGAGAAGCTGGAGTAAGACTTCCAAAGCCAATTGGTGCCACAATAAGTATAGTTGGAGCTTTAGTTTTAGGAGATGCAGCTGTTAAGGCAAAGTTTGTAAGTGCTCCTATAGTAATTATTGTAGGCTTGACAGGTATTTCAAGTTTTTTAGTACCTAAAATGTTAGGTGCAATTATAATTATTAGAGTAATATTTTTATTATTAGCCTCATTTTTAGGATTGTATGGTTATATATTCGGTGTTATAGGATTATTTATACATTTAATGTCTATGAGATCATTTGGAGTACCTTATATGATGGATTTAGTAAGTACAGAATATCAAGATATAAAGGATACAGCTATAAGAGCGCCGTGGTGGTGCATGGAATATAGACCAAAGTTTATAAGTAATAGAAAAAACAGAATAAGAAAGAAAAATTCCACTAAATAAGAAAGAAGGTATAAAATTATGATTAGATTAAAGATGAAAATTGTATTTTTCATAATACCAATTTCTATGCTTATACTTTCTGGATGTTGGAATTATAGAGAAATCAATGATGTTAATATAATAAATGGAGCAGCAGTAGATTTATCTGAAGAAAAAGAGGATTATGTTTTGACTGTTGAAATTGTAAAACCCCTTGCAGGTGAAGAGTTTAAACTTGAGGCAGACCTTATATCTGAAAAAGGAAAATCTATATTTGATGCAGTGAGAACTATGATAACTCATTCTGGTAAAAGAGGATATTGGCCTCATGCTAAGGTATTTATAATAAGCGAAGATATAGCCAAAAAAGGTGTTACTGAAGTTATAGATTTTATAAATAGAGATGCAGAAGTAAGATCTGATATATGGCTTTTAATATCTAAGGATAAAATGGCAAAGCAGATATTAGAGTGTGAGACTAAGTTACATTATACTATATCTGCACATTTAGAAGATAAACTTAAAAATAAAGACTCCATTTCTAAATATGAATCTATAGAACTACACCAATTCTTAAAGGACTTATCGGGGGATGGAATTTCATGTACAATTCCAGCAGTTTATACAGCAAAACACGGGAATGACGGAACAGTTCCAGAAATAGATGGAATGGCTGTATTTAAGAAAGATAAACTCGTAGGGTATATAAATGGAATAGAGACAATGAACATGATGCTTATAAAGGATGAATTGAAAGCAGGTTTGTTGGTAATAGAGAATGTTAACAATTCTAATACAGATTGTACGCTTGAAATATTTAAAAGTAAAACAGATGTTAAGCCTGTTATGAGAGATGGAAATATAATTATGAAGATAGATTCGGAATTGGATGTATCAATAGCAGAAATAGTAGGAAGTGAAGATTTAATAAGTGAACCAGGAAGAATAAAATTAAAGGCTGAAGCTGAAGAATATGTAAAAAAAGAAGTGTTAAAAACTATACAAAGAGTACAAAAAGATTATGCTAGTGACATATTTGGTTTTGGAAATAATATTTATAGAAAGATGCCAAATGAATGGAAAAAAATTAAGGATGATTGGGATGAAATGTTTCCACATTTAAAGGTGGATGTAAATGTTAAAGTAAATATAAAGGGAAGTGCTTTAACATCAAAGCCTATTAAGGTGGGTGATTAATGTGGTAGTATTTATGATAATATTAGCTTATTTAATAATAGGTTTTTTGGAAATAGTACCATTAGTCAAAATGCATAAAAAAAAGGAATTAATCCTTTATTGTTCTATATTTTCAATATCTTTAGTAATAAGCATTCTTTTAGCATTTGGAGTTGAGATACCAAGTCCTGCTAAGTATATAGAAAAGGTAGTTTTGATGGTTATAGGAAAAAAATAGAGGATAATAATTTAGAATTAGATTATTAACTAAAAATAATGCTCATTGAAATGAGCATTATTTTTTATATGCGAACATTAAAATAAAAAACTTGAAAAATGTTAATATTAAAAATAAAATGGTATAAAAGGATAGTATAATTTAGGAGGGGTATTATTGAGAAAAATAAATACTAGAGATTTATTAGAGGCTGTAAAGAAAATGAGTATAAGTTCTAATATAAATTTATGCAATGATGTAATGAATTCTTTTAAGGAAAATATAGAAAAAGAAGAGTCTGATATAGGTAGGTATATATTAGATACGTTGATTGAAAATGCAGAAATCGCCAAAAAAAATAGTATGCCTATATGCCAAGATACTGGAATGGCTGTAGTTTTTTTAGAGGTTGGTCAAGAAGTTTTATTTGAAGGTCAAAATGTAACTGATGCTATAAATGAAGGGGTAAGACAGGGATATAAGGATGGGTACTTGAGAAAATCAGTAGTTGAAGATCCATTAATTAGAAATAATACTAAAGATAATACACCTGCTATAATATATTACGAGATAGTAGAGGGTGACAAAGTAAAAATAACTTTTGCTCCAAAAGGGTTTGGAAGTGAGAATATGAGTAGGATAAAAATGCTCAAGCCTTCTGATGGGATTAAAGGCGTAGAAGATTTTGTAATAGAGACGGTATCAAATGCAGG
Organism: Tepidibacter mesophilus; assembly: GCF_002724055.1. GTDB lineage: Bacteria > Bacillota > Clostridia > Peptostreptococcales > Peptostreptococcaceae > Tepidibacter_A > Tepidibacter_A mesophilus. Next base: position 11,756 of record NZ_BDQY01000012.1, read on the forward strand.
TGCAAATCCGTGTCCTCCTATAGTTGTTGGGGTAGGGATAGGAGGAACTATGGATAAGGCAGCATATATGTCTAAGAAGGCTTTACTTAGAAAAATAGGAGATAACAATGAATTGGATCATATAAAGGATATGGAAAAAAGACTTTTAAAAAAAATAAATGATTTAGGGATAGGACCTCAAGGTCTTGGAGGAAGGACTACTGCTCTTAGTGTTAATATAGAGACATTTGCAACTCATATAGCAGGCCTTCCTGTTGCTGTTAATATAAATTGTCATGCATCAAGACATGAAGAAATTATATTATAGGGGGATTTTATGAGAAAAGATATTAAGTTAATAAAGACGCCACTTGATGATAATATAGTGAATGATTTAAACGCAGGAGATTTAGTACATATTAGTGGCACAATATACACAGCAAGAGATATGGCTCATAAGAGAATTATAGAATGTATTGAAAATAATAAAGAAGTACCTTTTGAGTTAAAGGGGAGTGTAATATATTATGTAGGACCGTCTCCTAATAAGCCAGGTGAGGTTATAGGATCGGCTGGACCTACTACAAGTTATAGAATGGATGATATGACAATTCCTTTGCTTGAAAGAGGGCTAAAAGGTATGATAGGAAAAGGATATAGAAAAGAAGAAGTAATTCAAGGTATAAAGGATAATAATTGTGTATATTTTGCTGCAACAGGTGGAGCTGGAGCTATAATATCTAGTTGTATTAAGGAAAGTGAAGTTATACTATATGAAGATTTAGGAGCAGAAGCTGTAAGAAAGCTTAAGGTTGAAAACTTTCCTGTAGTTGTAGTTATAGATAGCAAAGGTAATAATTTATACGATATAGAAAGAAAAAAATACGAAAGAAAGTAGGTATTTTAGATGAAGGATTATAATAAGTTAGCTTTAAAATTGCATAAGGAAAATAAAGGTAAAATATCTGTTAATAGTAAGGTTGCAGTAAAAGATAAAGATGATTTATCAATAGCGTACACTCCGGGTGTTGCAATGCCGTGTAGAGAAATACATGATGATGAAAATAAGGTATATGATTATACATCAAAATCTAATTTGGTTGCTGTTGTAAGTGATGGTAGTGCAGTTTTGGGACTTGGGAATATAGGTGCAAAGGCATCTATACCAGTTATGGAGGGAAAGGCTATACTTTTTAAAGAATTTGCAGATGTGGATGCATTCCCAATTTGTCTTGATACTAATGATGTAGATGAGATAGTAAAAACTGTAAAGCTTATGGAACCTGTATTTGGAGGCGTCAACTTAGAGGATATATCTGCGCCTAGATGTTTTGAAATAGAGAATAAATTGAAAGAAGTTTTGGATATACCTGTATTTCATGATGATCAACATGGGACTGCAATAGTAGTTGCGGCTGGTATTATAAATAGCTTAAAGCTTGCAGACAAAGATATAAAGGAATTAGAAGTTGTAGTTAATGGTCCTGGGTCTGCTGGTATAGCAATATCTAAACTTCTTATAAGTATGGGAGTTAAAAATATTGTTTTATGCGATAAAGATGGAGCTATATTTGAAGGAAAAGAAAATATAAATTGGGCTCAGCAGGAAATGGCAAAAATAACGAATAAAAACGATGAAAGAGGAATTTTAAAGGATATTATATGTAAAAAAGATGTATTTATTGGAGTATCTGCACCTAATATTTTAACAACAGAGATGGTTGCAAGTATGAATGATAAGGCTATAGTATTTGCCATGGCAAATCCAATACCAGAGATAATGCCAGACAAAGCAAAGGAAGCAGGAGTATTTATAATAGGAACAGGAAGATCTGATTTTGATAATCAAGTAAACAATGTATTGGCTTTTCCTGGAATATTTAGGGGAGCATTAGATGTTAGAGCAAGTGAAATAAACGAAGAAATGAAAATAGCCGCAGCTTTAGCAATAGCGAATACTATACCTGATGAAGAAATTTCGGTTGACAATATACTACCTAAGGCATTTGATAAAAATGTAGGTAAGAATGTTGCAAATGCAGTAAAAGAGGCGGCTATAAAAACAGGTGTAAATAGAATATAGTTTTTTTAATATATAAAAATTATAAAAACTAGTTGCAATTTAACTGTTCATTTAATATAATTATAAAAAAGCAAGAATAAATTCTAAGATCAGGAGTAAGTAGTTAAACTGTTTAATAATCAGCGAGTGGGAGATTGGTGAAAGTCCCATTGTTAGCCTTTTAATGAATGGACCTGTGAGAAGCTAGGCGAAATCGAATGAAATTAGCCAAGGCCGGGTGTTTCCCGTTATAGAAACAGGATATCAAGAGAAATCTTCGTATCTGTAAAGTGAAATAGCTATAAGCTATTTAATCTGGGTGGTACCGCGGAAACTATAAGTCTTTCGTCCCTTTTATAGGGATGATGGGCTTTTTTTTATACAAAAAATTATAAGGGGTTGATATATATGTTATGAACTGAAGGAGATTGGTACTTTGATTGATTAATTAAATAACATAAAAAAGGAGAGATTTATTATGAATTTAAGAAAAAATATATTAACAGCTTTATTACTTGCAATAGGATTTATACTACACCAAATAATACCTGGTGTTGTAGCTGGTATGAAATTTGACCTGATGCTTTCTATTATGGTTGTAGCCATTTTAATAAATAGTGAATTTAAAAATGCTCTTTTAACAGGGGTTATAGGTGGCTTTATAACTGCAATGACTACTACATTTCCAGGTGGACAAATAGCTAATGTTATAGATAAATTTGTAACTTGCATAGCAGTGTATCTTATCATTAAATTAATAGGTAAGTATAAAGAAAAACAAATAAGCATAGCTAGTATAGCGTTTTTAGCAACTATAATAAGTGGAAGTGTATTCTTGATATCAGCATTATTTATGGTAGGTCTTCCTGCTCCATTCAAGACACTGTTTTTAACTATAGTTCTACCTACATCATTTGCAAATATATTCGTAACTACACTTATATATAACTGTGTAAATACTGCTATTAGAATATCAGGTGCAAAATTTGTGAGCAGATAATGTATAATATACCTATAGGAGGATGATAGGTATGATAAACGGTAGTACAAAACTAACATGTCTTATAGGTAGACCAGTTGAGCATAGCTTTTCACCAAGTATTCATAATTGCTTATTTGAAAAATACAATATAAATTCAAAGTATATGTGCTTTGATGTAGATAAAGAAGATTTAAACGATGCAGTGGATGCTATAAAAGCACTAAAAATGAATGGTGCTAATGTGACTGTACCTCATAAGGTAGACATTATTAATTACTTAGATGACATAGATATTAATGCGAAATTAATAGGTGCAGTTAATACTATAAAAAATGATAATGGAAGATTAATAGGATACAACACAGATGGGGTTGGATTTGTAAATTCAGTAATTAGAAAAGGATATAAAATACAAGATAAAAATATAATGATAATAGGGGCAGGAGGAGCAGCTAGAAGTATAGCTGTAGAAATAGCAAATAATAATGCAAAGTCTATTGAAATTAGAAATAGAACCTTAAATAAAGCAGAAAGTATATCGAATATTATAAAGGAAAACTTTAAATCTATTGTTAAAACAGGGGATATTAATATAACTAAGGAAGACTTAGCAAATATAGATATATTAATAAATACAACATCATTAGGGATGTCTCCAAATATATATCAAAATCCAATAGATGAGACAATAAAGGTTGATAAAGATATTTTAGTCTGTGATATAGTATATAATCCAAAAGAGACAAGATTTTTAAAGTGGGCAAAAGATAATGATTTAGATACCTTAGGTGGTATAGATATGCTTATAAATCAAGGATTAGAGGCTTTTTATATATGGATTGGAGTAAGACCTGAAAGAGAAGATTTATCGGAAGTTGAAGAACTTAGATTTTAATAATTAATCATAAAATTAAGTAAATATACATTAGTATAGACCTAGATTTCGTAGGAACGAAATCTGGGTTCTTTTTTGATCTATAGTAAATTATATGACTTTCAACTTGAGGATAACATTGATAAGTAAACTAAAGTTGCAACTATTTTGAGCAACGGAACCCGTTAGGACTCGTTGGCGACATGAGCTATGCGGTAGCATAAATCGAAAAATTTACGAACTCCCTGCGGTCAGACACGCAAATTTCTTAACAGATTATTAAACACCAAAAACTAAGTTATATTAGTCAAAATATCTAAAAGCATTCACTAACATTTTCATAGGAAGTTTTAAATGTATTTACTATATTATAAAATTCAAGTTTACCTCGTACAACTATATAAAATCAACAGATACGACTTACTATACTAAATTTTTCTTTGGATTTTATAGATGATATTATATCAATACCTATGTAGTTCTACTATAAATTTCCATGAACAAAGTTACTCTGAGAAAAAATATTTAAAATAAAAAAATTGCATAATTGAACTATGTATATATATTTGATATGATAAGTTTGTAAATGGTATATTTTGGAATTAATTAAAGTGAGTCATTTATAGTTAAATAGAAATATATAAGGCGGGTGTTTTAAATGAAAAAATATTTTTTTGTTTTATTTTTTATAATTTGCATAATATTTATATTAACATTACCTACTATGTCTGCTTCTAATGATTTTGTAGGGTTGGATAATAATATAGATATTTCTCCAAATGATGATAGAATCGTTTTTTCTTATTATCAAAAAGGAGTTGCTTCTATTTATACTTCAAAAATTAATGGTTCAAATGTTGTTCAAGTGACTAAAGATAAAAAAAATTCCCATTTATGTCCTGTTTATTCTCCCGATGGATCTAAGATTATTTTTATTTCGACACCTAAAAACAAGACTACTTTAAAATCTTCTATTTGGATAATGAACAAAGATGGAAGTAATAAAAAAGAGATTTTAAAAGCTGATGGTTTTATTAATAAAGCTGTTTTTTCACCAAATCAAGAACATATATATTTTTCAAAAGCAGGAAACTACAAAAACTATTCACCTATAGCTAGAAAAACTTTTCATGATTTCGATTTATACTCTATAGATATTGATGGAAAAAATTTAAATCAGCTTACATCTGAAAAATCATACAATATTTCAGATTTGGGCATAACGTCTAATGGTAATGCTTTAATTTTTGAAAAGAATAATAATATACATTTCTTTTATTTAGATAGTTCTAAAAAAGTTGATATTATTAAACCATTAGAAAATTACAGTAATATTGAACAGAAAGAAGTATATGATCCAGCTTTATCTCCGGATAATAAATTCGTAGCATTTTCTGCAGTTGCGAATCAAACTGGAACTTTTGAATATGAACTTTTTACTATGAATATGGAAACGAAAGAATGTAAACATATTACAAATCTAAAATCATGTGTTAGTAAGCCTGTGTATTTCCATAAAAGTAATAAAATTTTATTTTCACAAGATATGAATTGGCCTAATAATCCTTCAAAGTATAAGATTTGTATACTTGATACTAATAGTAATAATATAGAAAACGTAGATATTACTATTAATTCTAAGTAAATAATGTATTGTTCGAAAAATAAACCATCTCTTATGTTCATCTATCCTAAATTAAATCTAGTACTTTGTTTTTTAGAGAATCAAATATCAGTTTACCATATTCAACATAGGATAGACTGCGATAGCAGTTGGTAGGTTAAAAAATGCTACTCATTAAAATGTTAGCTACTGATTTAAATATTTTTCAATAAAACTTAGATTATGGCGTTTAAATATCCGTTAAAAAACTTCGTTGTTTGAGCTTAAGCGAGTTTAGAAGTTTTAGGATATTTAATAAGACATAATATTTAGTTTTATAAAAATATTTAACACAGTAGTGATATTTTAATGGGTAGCATTTTTATATTCTCAAAGTATTAATATAGAAATTTTAAGAGAAAAATTTGTTATGACTGATTTTTAGAAAAATATTATGTATTAATTACCAATCAAAAGTCAATAATTTTACTTAAAAGGTAGGTGATATATGAATAATAAAGGCTTGACGTTGATAGAAATCATAATATCATTGGCTCTTATTCAAATAACCGTTGTTGTATTTATGAGTATAATTACGACCTGTGCCATGATTAATATGAAGTCAAAAGAAAAACTAGAAGCTTTAAATATAGCTCAACAATATATAGAAACTATAAGACAGCAAGACTATGAAAATTTTATAAAATATGATGATTCAAAAGATATTTATGGTAAATATGAAGTAGATACAGATATAAATAAAAAGGATGATGATAATCTGTTTGAGGTATTGGTTAAAGTTAAAAAAGATGAAAAAGAAATCGTAAATCTAAAAACATTAAAGGTTATAAGAAGATGAAAAATGAAAAAGGATATATATTGATAAGTTCACTTTTAATTTTCATACTTATTATGGTAATTGCCGCAACATTAATAAGCATTTGCATAACAAACTATGAGATACAAGATATATATGTTAAATCAAAAGAAGCTTTTTATAAAAATGAAGGAGGTCTTGATAAAGCATATTTAGAAGTTGTGAAACATGTAGAATTTAGCATAGAAAGAGCAAATAATAAAATTGAATATTTTATGAAAAATGAATATCATAATTTCTTGCAGGAAGAAAAAAATAAAGAAATGCAAGGAATAGATAGTGAATATGTAGACTTGGTAGAGGACGAAACTGGAATACATTTTGTAATAAATAAAGAAAAGATAGATGAAAAATTAAATCTAATGTTTAAAGAAGAATACGAAAAATGCTTTCTAAGAAGCCAATATTATAAATTATTAGTAAAAAATATAAAAGAATTAAATTCACAGTATATTAAACTAAATATTATAGATGAAAATTTTGATATTATAGATGACAAAATTAATTTTAAAATATTGACCTGCTATACAAAGGACAAAATGACTAATGAATTAGTACAAGGTTACTACATAGATGTGCCAAATAAGGACGACATATATAATGAAGAAAATATAGGAAAGTTAATTAATCTTAGAAATTGGTTTAGGAGGAAATAAGATGGATAATAAAGGAATGTGACTTTGATAGAACTTTTGATAACTATAAGTTTAATTATGATTATCTCATTAATACCTATGTACAAAATAAATATAAGAGATTATAAAATAGATTCGTTTACTAGACAAATGTGTAGTGATATACGATACACTAGAATGAAAAATATGAATTATGATAGCTCCACTTATATATATTATGAAAAATCAGATGAAGATACTATTTCATATATATTAAAGGATTCTGGAAAAATAAAAAGAAAAGTTCAATTTCCAAAGAATATGAATTTATCTTACAATGTTGAAAAAATAGAGTTTGGATTAAATGGAGTTGTCAAACAAAAAGGTGAGACTATAAAGATAAAAGATACTATAAGTAACAAAACTAAAATCATAACCATAGTTCCAATTAGTGGAAGGGTTTTAATAAAAGAGGGAATATATGAATAATAAAGGCATAACACTCATGGAACTTATAATATCTTTAGGGCTTATAAGTGTTTTACTGATGGTAATATTCAATGTATTTATATTTAGTACTAAAGTATACAATATTTCACATTCAAATGTTGAAATACAAGAACAAGCTCAAATAATACAAAATTTCATAGAGAACAATTTATATTTATCATCTGGGATAGACAGTGTTATAAACAAAAATGGAGATAAGATTAATATAAATGAATTTAATGAAGCAGATATAAAAGAAGTGAGATTTAATGTGGATGGACGTATATGCAGTATATATCATATAGACAACAAAAAGAAGGTTTTTTTTAGAAAGAATTTGAATTATAATGGATATGAGTTTGGTGACTATATAGAAAATATGAATATAAAGAATATAGACAATGGGAGTGGTGCGGAAATTTCATTGAAATTACAAAAGGGAAGTGAAAATATAAGTACTAGTTTTTTAATTTATTTTAGAAATTATCATAATTAATTAGGGGGAATTGTATTGAACGAATTAAAGAATTATATGGAGGATTTAGTAGATATCCATCTAAATAAATTATTAGAAGAATATAAAGATGTATGTAAATGTAATAGATGTATTTTAGATATAAAAGCTATGGCACTTAATAACTTAAAACCTAGATATGGAGTGACTCAAAGAGGTAATCTATTTATAAGAATAGATGAAAGCACAAATGAGTCTAATGTAAAAATAATAAGTGAGATAATAAAAGCTATAGAAAAGGTCTCTAAAAATCCTCATGGTGGAGATGAGTAAAGTGGAAAATATAGTTTTAGTAGGATTTATGGCGACCGGCAAGAGTAGTGTCGCAAGATTACTTTCTAAAAAACTAAATATGCAATTAATAGATACAGATATATATATTGAACAAAAAGAGAATATGAGTATAAATGAAATATTTCATAAAAAAGGAGAAAAACATTTTAGAAATTTAGAAAAACAGAGCCTGGAAATACTTTCAAATAAAAAAAATATAATATTGTCAACTGGCGGAGGGATAATAAGTAATGATCAAAATATAAAATTACTTAGAAAAATAGGAGTAGTAATGTGGCTAAAAGCAAGTACAGATACTATAATAAGAAACTTAGAAAATTCTAAAATAGAAAGACCTTTGCTAAAGGTTGAAAATAAAGAACAAAAAATACAATCCCTTATGAAATCTAGATTAAGTAAATACTCAAAATGTGCTCACTTTGAAATAGATACAGATGATAAAAATATAAACGAAGTAGTGTCTAATATACTACTAAATTTAGCCAAAATATGATATTATAATGGTATAATTATATATGAGAGAAAAACAGAGGTGTTTTGATGAAAAATATGCTCATATTAAACGGTCCTAATTTAAATTTAATAGGGAAAAGAGAAACAGATATATATGGGAAAGATAATATACAAGATTTGTATAGAGTAATATTAGAAGAATCAAAGAAGATGAATATAACAGTAGAATTTTTTCAAAGCAACCACGAAGGGGAAATAATCGACAAGATTCAAAGTAGTGTAAATACATATGATGGAATAGTAATAAATCCAGGGGCTTATACGCACTATAGCTATGCTATTTATGATGCTATAAAATCTGTAGACAAGCCATTTGTTGAGGTTCATATCTCAAATATTCATAAAAGAGAAGAATTCAGACAAAAAAGTGTTACAGCAAAAGCGTGTATAGGCCAAATAACAGGGTTTGGATTTTATAGCTATATACTAGGCTTATATAGTATAATAAACTACATAGGGGGAGAAAAATAATGAATAGAATAAATAAATTAAGAGAACATATGAAAAATAGTGATTTAGATGCAGTTTTAATTTATAAAGCTGAAAACAGAAGATATCTATCTCACTTTACAGGAACTACAGGATATGTTCTTATAACAAAAGATAAAAACTTATTCTTCACAGATTTTAGATATATACAACAGGCTACAAATCAATGTGAAAACTTTGAGATAGTAGAAATATCAAGAGAAAAGCCTGTAACAGATTTTTTAAAAGATATGAATATAAAAAACTTAGGATTTGAAGATGACTATATGGACTTTTCAACTTATTCTAGATTCAGTAAAGAACTTGAAAATATAAACTTCGTTCCTTTAAAAGGACATATGCTCGCATTAAGAGCTATAAAAGATGCACAAGAGATAGATATTATAAGAAAAGCTGCAAGTATTGCAGATGAAGCTTTTTCTCACATCCTTACTTTTATAAAACCAGGAGTATGTGAAATAGATGTAGCGCTTGAACTTGAGTATTTCATGAAGAAAAAAGGAGCTACTGGACTATCTTTTGATTCTATAGTAGCATCGGGAAAGAGATCCTCTCTTCCACATGGAGTTGCAAGTGACAAAATAATAGAAGAAGGGGACTTCTTGACATTAGATTTTGGTTGCGTATATAATGGATATTGCTCAGATATGACTAGAACAATAGTTGTAGGAAAGGCAAGCGACAGACAAAAAGAAATATATAATATAGTTTTAAATGCTCAAATGAGAGCTTTAGAAAATATAAAACCAGGTATGACTGGTTTTGAACTAGATAAGATTGCTAGAGATGCAATAACAGATGCAGGTTATGGAGAATATTTTGGTCATGGTTTAGGACATGGAGTAGGACTTGAAGTACATGAAATGCCTAACGTTAACCCGAATGCACAAAATACTCTTTTACCTGGAATGATAATAACAGATGAACCTGGTATATATATTCCAGATTTTGGAGGAGTTAGAATAGAAGATTTGATTGTAATCACAATCGACGGATATGAAGTATTATCTAACTCGACTAAAGAACTAATAGAACTATCTTACTAGAAATTTAAATTATGGAGGGATAACAATGGTTTCAGCAGGTGATTTTAGAAAAGGAGTTACTTTTGTAAAGGATGGAGAACTATGCTTAATAATAGATTTTCAACACGTTAAGCCAGGTAAAGGAGCAGCTTTTGTTAGAACTAAGTACAGAAACTTAAAGACGGGATCTACAAGAGAAGAAGCCTTTCATCCAAACGATAAGTTCCCTAAGGCTAATATAGAAACTAAGCAAATGCAATACCTATATAATGATGGAGAGTTATACTACTTTATGGACAATGAAACTTTTGATCAAGTTCCACTTAACTATAACCAAGTTGAAGATGCTATAAAGTTTTTAAAAGAAAATGATTCAGCAACTATAAGATTCCACGAAGGACAAGCGTTCCAAGTTGAACCACCAAACTTTGTTGAGTTAGAAATAACTGAAACAGAGCCAGGGGTAAAAGGAGATACAGCTACTAATGTAACTAAGAATGCAACTGTTGAAACTGGAGCTATAGTTCAAGTGCCTATGTTCATAAACTTAGGAGATAAAATAAAGATAGACACTAGAACTGGAGAATATTTATCAAGAGTTTAATATACTTGCTTGTTGGATATAATTAATATATAGAACAAAATATAAGTTTCTAAGGAGGTAATTATTATGCAACATTTATATGAAAAGGTAGCTTATTTAAAAGGATTAGCAGAGGGATTAGGTATTGACGAGAGCACTAAAGAAGGAAAATTATTAATAAACATGGTTGATATTTTAGATGATTTTGCAGACGCTATAGTAGAACTTGGAGAAGAGCAAGATGAAATATCTGAATACATAGAGACTATAGACGAAGATTTAGAAGATTTAGAGGATGAAGTATATGAAGAAGAATTGGATGATGAAGAAAGCTTTAATTACGTTCAATTCCAGTGCCCGACTTGTAAAGAAGATGTAGAAATAGATGAAGAATTACTATATGATGAAGATGTAGATATTCTTTGCCCTAATTGCAGAGAAGTAATATTATTTGCTGAAGATGATTGCTGTGATGGAAATTGTCATTCGGCAGAAGATCACGATTGTAATTGTGGTGAATAATATAGAAGTTTGTATAAAAAATGACTGCTTTTAGCAGTCGTTTTTTATTTAAATTTCTTTACAAATTTGCTTGATAAATAGTAAACTATAATTTAATAAGAGTTCCTTCAAAATTAGGAGGTATAACAATATGATAATGAACAAACAAGTAAAAAATTATGAAAAAGAATTAGAGGAAAAAATTGAGTATACATTTAAAAATAAAAAATATTTATTAGAAGCTTTAACACATAGCTCTTATGCAAATGAAAATAAAAAGGGAAATATACAGTATAATGAGAGAATAGAATTTTTGGGAGATTCAGCTCTTGGAATAGTAGTTAGTCATTATTTATTTGAAAATAAGAAGAATTTACCCGAAGGAGAACTTACAAAGATTAGAGCAAATATAGTTTGTGAGGAATCTTTAAGTGAACTTGCAAAAAGGATCGGACTTGGAAAATATTTGTTACTAGGTAAGGGAGAAGAGGTAACAGGAGGCAGAGAACGTATATCAATACTAGCCGATGCTACTGAAGCAATAATAGGTGCTATTTATTTAGATGGTGGACTTGAAAAGGCTCGTGATTTTGTTATAAATCATATGCAAGACATAATACAAGATTCTATAAAAGGAAAAATATTTAGAGATTATAAAACACATCTTCAAGAAGTACTTCAGAGTCAAACTAACGAGAAAATAACTTATGATGTGATGGAGGAGATTGGACCAGATCATAATAAAAAGTTTATTATTCAAGTAAGGCTTGGAAAAGAAGTTTTAGGAAAAGGCGGAGGCAAGAGTAAAAAAGAAGCTGAACAAATGGCTGCAAAACAGGCATTAAAGAGAGTGGGTTGTTAATGAAAAGAAGGATAATACCAGTGTTTGTACCTCACAAGGGATGTCCTCATGATTGCATATTTTGCAATCAAAAGAAAATAACTGGGGTATCAACTGATGTTAGTGCAAATGATGTTAAAAATATAATAGAAGAATGCTTAGAGACTATGGATGACGAGGTTCATATAGAAGTAGCATTTTTTGGAGGAAGCTTTACTGCAATAGATATAAATATCCAAAATGAACTATTATCGGTTGCTAAAGAATATGTAGATAAAGGAATAATAAAGGATATAAGGCTTTCAACAAGACCAGACTGCATAGATGAAATTATACTTGATAACTTAAAAAATCATAAAGTTAGTATTATAGAACTTGGAGTTCAATCTATGGATGATGATGTATTAAAGCAAAGTATAAGAGGTCATAGTCAAGAAGATGTAGTAAAGGCTGCAAATCTTATAAAAAAGTATGGGTTCGAACTTGGACTTCAAATGATGCTAGGTCTTCCTAGTGATAATGAAAGAAAATGTATACAAACTGCTGATAAATTTATAGCTTTAAGACCGAGTTTTGTAAGGATATATCCAACTCTTGTAGTAAAGGATACAGGTCTTGAAAATTTATACAATGAAAGTAAGTATAGTCCGTTCGATTTAGATACTACTATAGAAATATCAAAAAAGCTTTTAATAAGGTTTCAACTGGAAAACATAAAGGTAATAAGGGTTGGTCTTCAAACTACAGAGGATATATCTCTTGGAAAAGATGTTGTATGCGGACCTCATCATCCATCTCTTAGAGAGCTTGTTGAATCTAAAATACATAGAGACTATATAGAAAATACAATAAAAAACAACAATATAAAAGATTCTATTACTGTTTACGTAAATAAGAAAAATATATCGAAAATAGTTGGAAATAAAAAAAGCAATATAATATACTTATATGAAAAATATAATGTAAAAATGTCAGTTAAAGAAGCTGACTTAGATGTAGATGAATTTTCATTTGAGCATAAAGAAGTTTTAAATAAAATAAAATTAAATGAAATATATAAAACTTTATATAATATATATAAAATTTAATTGGGGGGATTTTTTTGTATTTAAAGAGGTTGGAATTAAAGGGCTTTAAATCCTTTCCTAATAAAACAGAAATAGTATTTGAAAAAGGAATAACATCTATTGTAGGACCAAATGGAAGTGGCAAGAGCAATGTATTGGATGCCATAAGATGGGTGCTTGGAGAACAAAGCATAAAGAGTTTAAGAGGAGATAAGCTTGAAGATGTAATATTTATAGGAGCTGACAATAAAAAACCTATGAATTACTGTGAGGTATCTCTTATTATAGATAATAGTGAAAATATAATAAATATTGATTATAGCGAAGTTAGCATAAAGCGAAGAGCATATAGATCAGGAGAAAGTGAGTTTTATATAAATAATAAAAGTTGCAGATTAAAAGATGTTAAAGAATTGCTCCTTGATACAGGAATAGGAAGAGAAGGATATTCTATAATAGAACAAGGAAAAATTGATGAAATATTAGGGAGTAATATAAACAATAGAAGAAAAGTATTTGATGAGGCTTGTGGTATATCTAAATATAGATATAAAAAGCAAGAAGGAGAAAAAAATCTTAAAAATACAAAAGAAAATCTAGAGAGAATAAACGATATTTTTTATGAAATAGAGAATCAATTAAAACCCTTAGAGATACAAAAGGAAAAGTCATTAAAATATATAAAGCTTACGGATGAGCTTAAAGTACTTCAAGTGAACTCTTATATAAGAGAAATAGAAACATTGGATATTGAATTAAAAGAAATAAACAATCATAGCAAAATACTCTCAGAGCAACTTGAAGATTTAGAGAAAACAAAGAAAAGTCAAGAAAAACAGATTACAGATGTAGAAAGTGAATTATCTGAATTAGAGATTAAAATAACTGAATCTAATGATAATATACATCAGATTCAAGTAAGTATAGATAAAAAAATAGCAGACTTAAATTTAATAAATGAAAAAATAAATAATCTGCAGATTAATAAGCAAAGAAATGAAAGAGAATTATCAGAATTAAAATCAAAAAAACTTCAAAAAGAAGAAGAATTAGAGGTTTTAATCGATGATAATGATAAACTTTTCTTAAATCTTAAGAATCTAAATAAAAATAAGGAAGAGGTTCAAGGTAGCACAGATAAAGGTATGCTTGAACTAAATTCTATAGAGCAAAAGGTTGAAAATTTAAAAAATGATGCAATAAATTTATTAGATGAAAAAAACAATAAAAATATAAGACTTTCAAGTTTGAATACCAGTGTTGAAAATATACAAAATAGAAAAGTAGAAGTCAGACGAAATATAGATGAGATAAGTTTACAGGCTGAAGAAAAAAAATCTAAACTAAAAACTAACTTAGAAATTGAAAAAGAAAATAATGATACTATTAAAAACTTGAAATTGAATAAAAATGAAGAGATAAATAATCTGAATTCATCCATTTTAAATCTTAAAAATATTGAATCTAGTATTACTAATAAAAAACTTAAAATAAATGAATACAATTCTAAGTTAAATGTATATGTTGATATGGAAAATAGGTATGAGGGTTTTTATAGAGGTGTGAAAGAGGTACTAAAAAATAAAAAACTTCAGGGAATTAAGGGTGCAGTTGCAGAGGTTATAAAGGTAGGGAAGGAATATGAGGTAGCTGTTGAAGTGGCTATGGGATCTTCACTTCAAAATGTAATAACGAAGGATGAATACAGTGCAAAACAAGCTATTTCATATTTGAAGCAAGGCAACCTTGGAAGAGTAACTTTTTTACCTATTAATATAATAAAGTCTAGAAAAGTAAACATAGATGAAATACCTAAAATAGATGGGTTATTAGGTATTGCAAGTGATATAGTAAAGTTTGACGATGAATTTAAAAATATAATAGAAAATATACTTGGAAGAACTATATTGGTAGATGATATAGATTGTGCTATAAATCTTGGTAAAATGACTAACTACAAGTACAAGATAGTAACATTAAAAGGAGATGTATTTAATTCAGGAGGGTCATTAACTGGAGGTAGCGTTAAGTCGGTAAACAACCTATTATCTAGAAAAAGAATAATAGAAGAATTTAAAGAAAATATAGAAAAAGAAAAAATAGAAATACAAAATTTATTAGATGATAAGTTAAATAAAGAACAGGAATTAGAAACAAATAAAAATAATATATCTAATTTAGAAGCATCTATACAAGAAAAGGAAAAAATAATTTTTAAAATTAATTCCGATATTAATAATATTAAAGAAGATATAAACTCAATACAACAAACAAAAGCTAAATTAGAAAAAGAAGAACTAGGATTTAATGACAATCTTTCATACACAAATGAATTGATAACTAAATTAAACGAAGAAATAAAAGAAATTGATATCAAAACATCTCAAATAGAGCAAACTATAAAGGAAATAGATATTAAAAAACAAGAATACAAGCATCAATACGAATCTGATATACAAATTTTAAATGAAGTAAAGCTTGAAATAGCTAAATTAACTCAAGTATATGAAAATAATCAAATTCAAATTCAAATGTCTAAAGATTACATTCAAGATTTACAAAACAATATTCTTATAAAAGAAAAAGAGATAAAAAGTGCAGATTTGGAGAAACAAAATGTCAGTGAAAAGAAGATTTTAACAAAGGTTGAGAAAGAAGAATTAAATGAACATATGATAGATCTTAATAAAAAGTATGAAGGATATAAAAATGATAAATTAAAAATCGTAAAAGATATAAAAGATAAAAAAGAAAATTTTAAAATAAAAGAAGAAAACTATATTCAATTAAAAGAAAGTATGTATAAAATAGAATCAAAAATAGATAAGCTTGAACTTAGCCAAGAAAATTACTTCAATAAATTATGGGAAGATTATGAGCTTACATTTAAAGATGCTACACAGTTGAAAAATGATGTACTAGAAATAGATAAGAAAAATATAGAAAATATAAAAAATCAGATAAAGAGAATTGGTAACGTAAACCTTGATTCTATACAGGAATATAAAGAAGTAAAAGAAAGATATGATTTTTATGAAGAGCAAAAGAAGGATCTTGAAAAATCAATAGAATCAATAGAAAGATTAATAGTAGATCTTGAGTCTAATATGAGAAATGAGTTTAGCGTTAACTTTGATAAGATAAATAAGCATTACATGGTTATTTACAAAAAACTATTTGGCGGAGGATATGGAGAACTTAAAATAGTAGATCCATCCAATATTTTGCAAAGTGATATAGAAATAGTAGCACAACCTCCTGGTAAAAAGCTTAAAAATATAAACCTTTTATCTGGAGGAGAAAAAGCATTAACAGCAATAGCTATATTGTTTAGTATAATAAGGACAAGACCTACACCATTTTGTGTCTTAGACGAGATTGAAGCACCTCTTGACGATGCTAATATTTATAGATATGGAGAATTCTTAAGAGGACTATCTACAGAAACTCAATTCATAGCTATAACTCATAGAAGAGGAACTATGCAGGTATCAGATTACATATATGGTGTGACTATGGAACAAAAAGCAATATCTAAAGTACTTAGTCTAAAACTAGAACAAGCACAACAATTAACTAATGAAAATGTGAGCTAGGAGGTAAATTATGTTAAAGAAAATACTTGATAAGTTTAAGAAAAAAGATCAAGAAATAGAGCAAGAAATACAAGAGCAAGAAATAGAACAAGAAATTGAAGAACAAGAGATAGAACAAGTGATTGAAGAAATTACGGAAGAAGAGTCTGAAGAAGAAGTTAAAGAGGAAGCATATCAAGAACCTATACAGGAAGTTAAAGAAGGACTTAAAGTAGATGAAATAAGTGTTGACGAATACGTCGAACAAGATTTAGAAGAAGTAATAGAGGAGAAATTAGAAGAACTTAAAGAAGCTGAAGAAGAATCCAAAGTGAGTTTGTTCTCAAGACTTAAAGATGGTTTGTCTAAAACAAAAAAAGGGATAACAGATAGGGTAGATCAACTTTTAAAAGCATATGTAAAGGTGGATGAAGAACTATTTGAGGATTTAGAAGAAATACTTATAACATCAGATGTTGGTGTTAATACTACAATGGATATTGTAGAGCAGCTTAGAGATAGAGTAAAAAGTAAAAAAATAACTGAGGCAATAGATGTTAGAGATGAGCTTAAGGAAATACTTTCTGATATATTAGGTGATGAACAATCAAATCTTAATATAGAACCAGCTCCAGCTATTATATTAGTTGTCGGTGTTAATGGAGTAGGAAAAACTACTACTATAGGGAAAATGGCTAATAGATTTAAAAAAGAAGGAAAGAATGTACTGTTGGCTGCTGGGGATACATTTAGAGCTGCTGCAATAGATCAATTGCAAGTTTGGGCAGATAGAGTTGGAGTGGATATGATAAACCACTCAGAGGGATCAGATCCTGGGGCTGTAATATTTGATGCAATAGCTGCAGCTAAATCTAGAAAGGCAGACGTATTAATATGTGATACGGCTGGTAGACTTCATAATAAGAAAAATCTTATGAATGAATTGGGGAAGGTATTTAAAATTGTAGATAGAGAATACCCACAAGCTATAAGAGAAGTTTTACTTGTAGTAGATGCTACAACTGGCCAAAATGCTGTCTCTCAAGCTAAGGTATTTAAAGAAGCTGCTAATATAACTGGTATAGTACTTACAAAACTTGATGGAACTGCAAAAGGTGGAGTAGTACTTGCAGTAAAATCAGAACTTGATGTACCTGTTAAGCTTATAGGAGTTGGAGAAAAAATGGAAGATCTTCAAGATTTTAATGCTAAAGATTTTGTAAAAGCATTATTTGGTGACGAAAATTAATAAAAATTATTGACAAGATGAATTATCTGATATAAAATACATCTGTAAAGGCGACAAGCTTTACACTTATAATTCTTTGGGAAGTGTTAATATGGAATTAAACAAAGTCATAGAGATTGGTATTTTATTCGATTTTTATAAAGAACTTTTAACTGAAAAACAAAGAGAAGCAGTTAATCTATACTATAATGAAGATTATTCATTAGGTGAGATTAGCGAAAATCTTAAAATTTCAAGACAAGGGGTCTATGACACTTTAAAAAGAGCTGAAAAGATTTTACAGGATTATGAAAAAAAATTAAATCTAGTAGAAAAATCCAATAAAAGAAATGAGCTAATAGAGAGCTTGTATGAAAAAGTTATTGATATAAAAGAAGAAATTAAAGTTGATAATAATTTTAATGGTTTAGTCCCTAAGATTGAAAATCTAGAAGAAATTTGTAGGGAGTTGTTGAGATGATTTTTGAAGGATTAGCAGAGAAACTTCAAAGTACTCTTGGGAAATTAAAGAGCAAGGGTAAATTGAATGAAGCAGATGTTAAAAATGCTATGAGGGAAGTAAAACTTGCACTTCTTGAAGCTGATGTTAACTTTAAGGTTGTAAAAGAATTTGTAAATAAAGTTAAGGAAAGAGCTGTAGGTCAAGAAGTAATGGAAAGCTTAACTCCAGGACAGCATGTAATAAAGATAGTTAATGAAGAACTTACAGATTTAATGGGAAACGTTCAAAGTAAAATAAGCTTTGCATCAAAGCCTCCTACTGTAATAATGTTAGTTGGACTTCAAGGAGCAGGTAAAACTACTACTGGAGGAAAACTAGGAGGATTACTTAAAAAACAAGGTAAAAAGCCTTTATTAGTAGCCTGTGATGTATACAGACCAGCGGCTATTAAACAGCTACAAGTTGTAGGAAGTCAACTTGAAATACCTGTTTTTTCAATGGGAGATAAAGAAAATCCTGTTAATATAGCAAAAGAAGGAATTAGCCACGCACTTAATCATAATAACGATGTTGTTATTATAGATACAGCTGGTAGACTTCATATAGATGAACTTTTAATGGATGAATTAAAAAATATAAAAACTGAGGTTAAGCCTCATGAAATACTATTAGTTATAGATTCTATGACAGGCCAGGATGCTGTAAATGTTGCTGAGAACTTCAATGAAGCATTAGGAATAGATGGAGTTGTTCTTACTAAATTAGATGGAGATACTAGAGGTGGAGCTGCACTTTCAGTAAGATCTGTTACAAGAAAGCCTATAAAATTTATAGGTATGGGAGAAAAGCTTGATGATTTAGAACCTTTTCACCCAGATAGAATGGCATCGAGAATTCTTGGAATGGGAGATGTTCTATCATTAATAGAAAAAGCTGAACAAGCTATAGATGTTAAAAAGGCTAAGGAATTAGAAGCCAAGATTAAAAATCAGGAATTTGATTTTGAAGACTTCTTGACTCAAATGGAACAAGTAAAGAGCTTAGGACCTTTGAATAAGATTATGGAAATGATTCCTGGTATGAGTGGATCAAAAGAGTTAAAAAATATAAATTTTGATGATAAAGAAATTCGTAGAATAGAAGCTATCATAAAGTCTATGACTAAAAAAGAAAGAAAGAATCCATCAATTCTAAATGCAAGTAGAAGAAGAAGGATTGCAAATGGTAGTGGAACTAAAGTACAAGAGGTTAATAGGCTTGTAAAACAGTTTGAACAAACTAAAAAAATGATGAAACAATTTGGAGATTTAGAAAAGAGTATGAAAAAGGGAGGAAAAATGAAACTTCCTTTCTTTGGAAATAAATTATAAATTTTAAGGGAGGTGAAATACATGGCAGTTAAGATAAGATTAAAAAGAATGGGTGCTAACAAGAAACCTTTTTATAGAATAGTTGTTGCTGATTCTCGTTCTCCGAGAGATGGTAAGTTCATCGAAGAAATCGGATACTACAATCCAGTTTCTCAGCCAAAGCAAATCAAAATAAATGATGAGAGAGCTTCTAAATGGTTAAAAGATGGTGCTCAACCAACTGATACTGTTAAGTCTTTATTTAAGAAAAACGGAATTATGGAATAGATATCCTTCTAAATAGGAGGTGGTATCATGAGAGAATTGGTAGAAAAGATAGCTAAAGCTCTAGTTGATAACCCTGATGAAGTTGTTGTTAAAGAGACAGAAGGAACACACTCTATAATCATAGAACTTAGAGTTGCCCAAGAAGATATGGGTAAGGTTATAGGGAAACAAGGTAGAATAGCTAAAGCTATTAGAACCTTAGTTAAATCTGCAGCTATTAAGCAGAATAAACAAGTTAGTGTTGAAATTGTTCAATAAAAGGATTAGGGTTAACCCTAGTCCTTTTTGTGCATAATAAATAGAAATTATACTTATCCATAATTTAAATAGGAATATAATTTCCTACTCATTATAAAAAAAGGTAGGTAAAAATAATGATAGAATACTTTAATGTTGGGCAGATAGTAAAAGTACAAGGATTAAAAGGTGATATGAGAGTATACCCATTAACTGATTATAAAGAGAGATTTGAAGAAATAGACTGGGTATATATTTCAGACGATACTGAAACTAAGTATGAAATAGAAAAGGTAAGATACAAAGGAAACGTAGTTATTTTAAAAATAAAAGGAATAGATACTATAAATGATGCTGAAAAACTTATAAAAAAATATCTTAAAATACCAAGAGAAAATGCTAGAGACCTTGAAGATGATGAGTACTTTATATCTGATTTGATAGGGATAAAAGCATATACAGTAGATGGAGAATATATTGGTGTTTTACATGAAGTATTACAAACTGGAGCCAATGATGTTTACTTAATAAAAAATGATGAAAACAAAGAAATATTAATCCCGGCTATTAAAAAATTCGTTCCTGAACTTAGTATTGAAGATAAAAAAATGATAATAGATCCAATCGAAGGAATGTTATAATGAGAATTCACGTAATGACATTATTTCCTCAGATATTTGAATCTTATATAAATGAAAGTATAATGAAAAGAGCTAATGATAAAGGTTTAATAGATATAAAACTTTATAACATAAGAGATTTTTCAGGGAATAAGCATAAAAAAGTAGATGATTATCCATATGGTGGAGGAGCTGGGATGGTTATGACTCCTCAGCCTATATATGATACTTATATGCATATAATACAAAAATTTAATATAAAAGATCCAAAGGTCATATATCTAACTCCAAAAGGAAAGGTATACAAGCAGGAAATGGCTGAAAAGTTTTCAACTGACAATGACATAATCCTTTTATGTGGACATTATGAAGGCGTAGACCAAAGAATAATAGATCTTATAGTAACTCATGAGATATCTATAGGAGATTATGTTTTAACTGGAGGAGAGCTTCCAGCACTTATACTAATAGACTCTATATCAAGACTAATATCTGGTGTTTTAGGTCAAGATGAATCTTTTGAAGAAGAATCCTTTAAGGACAATTTACTTGAGTATCCTCACTATACAAGACCTAGAGAATTTATGGATGAAAAAGTGCCTGATGTATTGTTATCTGGAAATCATAAAGTTATAGATCAGTGGAGAAGAGAAAAATCTATAGATATAACTATACAAAAAAGACCTGATTTGATGAAAAAAGCTGCATTAACAGATAAAGATAAGAAATATATACGAAAAAAATAAAAAACTATTGTAAATAGTAAAAAAAAATGATAAAATTTAATGGTTGAAAATAACGGGCGTTCCTCTGTTATTAGAAGTATTAAGAACGTCTATGATTAGGAGGAAGAAAGATGGATATATTAAGAGCTATTGAGCAAGAACAACTTAAGAAAGAAATACCTACATTTGGAACTGGTGATACTGTAAAAGTACACATCAAAATCAAAGAGGGTAAAAGAGAAAGAGTTCAGATATTTGAAGGAGTAGTTATCAAAAGACAAGGTGGAGGAGCTAGAGAGACTTTCACTGTAAGAAAGATATCTTTTGGTGTAGGTGTTGAAAAGGTATTACCTGTTCACTCTCCAAAAATCGAAAAAATCGAAGTAGTTAGAAAAGGTAAAGTTAGAAGAGCTAAAATCTACTACATCCGTGAAAGAGTTGGAAAGAAAGCTAAAATTAAAGAAGCTAAGTAATTTAATGGGACTGTTTTTCAGTCCCTTTTAATATATATATGAAAAATTATAATATAAGATGGATGTGATAATATGGAAAATATGGATAATAGAATGAATATAAACTGGTATCCAGGACATATGAAAAAAACCAAAGAGTCATTACAAAAAAACTTAAAATTAATAGATGTAGTAGTAGAGTTATTAGATAGTAGAATTCCATTTAGTAGTAAAAACCCAGATGTAGATAATATAATAAAGGATAAGCCAAAAGTTGTAGTTTTAAACAAGTTTGATATGGCAGACCCAGGCAAGATAAAATTATGGCAAGACTACTATGAAGCACAAGGCGTTAAGGCCATACCTGTAAATACAATCTCTGGAAAAGGTGTAGATAAGATAATACAAGAATGTAGAGAAGCTATAAGAGAAAAGATGGAGGCCTTAATAAAAAAAGGAAGAAAAGAGAGAGCTATTAGACTTATGATAGTTGGAGTTCCAAATGTGGGAAAATCAACACTTATAAATAAACTTGCAGGAAGAAAAAGCACTCAAACTGGAGATAGACCTGGAGTTACAAAGGGAAATCAATGGGTTAAATTAAAGGGAAACTTAGAACTTTTAGATACACCTGGAATACTTTGGCCAAGATTTGAAGATGAAAATGTAGCTATGAATTTAGCATTTACTAGAGCTATAAAAGATGAGATATTAGATGTAGAAACACTAGCTTTAAGATTTATAGAAAAGATGGTAGATATATACCCTGAGAATTTAAAAGAAAGATATAAGCTAGAAGAATTAGGTCAAACACCTCTTGAAACTATGGAGATGATAGGTGTTAAGAGAGGATGTCTAATGGCACGTAAGGAAATAGACTATACAAGAGTTGCAAAGATAGTTTTAAATGAATTTAGAGAAGGCAAAACAGGGAAAATGACTTTAGAAGTACCTCAGGACTTTGAAAAATAATCTAGAGAAAGAATTAATTCTTTCTCTATTTTTATATAAAAGGAGAGAAAAATATGTTTGATAATATGAAAGTAAAGGATATAAATGATTTTATAAATAATGTAGATGAAAATGATTATATGAAATATATAGATATTTTGAGTAAAGATGGGAGAAAGTCTGTTCAAAAGATAGCGCTTAAATTATCTAAGAAATTAGATGATTTAAGAAAAGAGGAAGAGAGAATACATAGAATAAAGGAATTTGAAAGATGGTCTTATTCAAAAGGATATACTTATATAGGTGGAATAGATGAAGCAGGAAGAGGGCCTTTAGCGGGACCTGTTGTAGCAGCTGTTGTTGTATTTGATAAGGATGTGGATATAAAGTATATAAATGATTCTAAAAAATTAAGTGAAGAAAAGCGAAATGAATTATTTGAAATAATAAAAAATGAGGCTCTAGATTATGGTGTAGGAATAGTTGATAATGATAGGATAGATGAAATAAATATATTAAATGCTACATACCTTGCTATGAAAAAAGCTATAAATAATTTAAAGAATAAACCGGATTGTTTATTAATAGATGCGGTTACTATACCTAATATAGAAATAGCACAAAAAGCTATAATAAAAGGAGATAGTAAATCCATATCAATAGCAGCAGCTAGTATTTTAGCTAAGGTAACAAGGGATAAACTTATGTATGAATATGACGATAAATATAGTGAGTATGGATTTTCAAAGCATAAAGGGTATGGAACAAAAGAGCATTATGAAGCTATTAAAACTTATGGGATAACTCCTATCCATAGAAGGTCCTTTCTCAAATCTATTTTAAACGGAGACTAATATGAGGATTTCTGGATATAGTGATTTTAATTTAAGAACTATAGGTACTAAGGCAAGTAAAGAAATAAATGATGCTATAAACAATAATGAATCAGTAACAGGAAAGATACTAGAGGTCAAATCTAATGCAGTAAAAATACTGCTTCAAAATGGAAAAGAATTTATAGCCAATAGCAATATACCTCTTGAAAATTTACTTGGAGAAGAGGTTAATTTTAAGGTTTTGAATGGAGATAAAAGTCTAGTTTTGCAGCCTCAAATAGAGGGAACAGCTCTTGAAAAAGAGTTAGATGCTAAGATAAACAATTTGATAAGTGATCTTAAACTACCTAATAATGAAGAAAATAAATCACTTATAAAAGAAATGATAAAGCAAAATATTCCGGTTAATATTAAAAATATGAAAACTATAAAAGACAATATAGGTTCATTTAATATATTATCAAGACTTACCGAAGAAGAAGTTGAGATATTAAACAAGAATATACAAAACATAGAGACTAAGGAAGTAAAAGAAGTAGTTAAAGATATATATATAAATAAAGAAGGTAAGAATATATTAAATTTTTTAAAAGATTTAAAGGATATAGGCTCTAAAGAAAAAAATATACTATTTTTATTTAAAAACAAGTTTAAAATAAATATAGATAATATGAAAAATCTAGATTCTCTATTAAAAGGAGAAAACCTAGATGATATATTACACGAAATAAACTCTATAATAGATGACGAATTTACATTTGGTAAAGGAATAACTGGGGATATTCAAAAAAATAATCTTCAGAATATAAAAGATGAGATACAAAAGTTTAATATAATAAAGGAAAATACAAGTGAATTTCATAATCAAAAAGATATCTTAAAAGAAGATATGCAACCTAAGGATGATATAAAAAGGATAATAAAAAGTATGGTTCAAAATTTAAATACAGATAAAAAAGTTGATGTAGATAAAATAAAGCAGGATATGGACTCATTGGTAAAAATATTAAATATGCAAAATGAAATAAAACTAGGTGGCAGTATTAAAGGCGAATTTCATGAGGTAAATCAAAAGCTAGAGCTTTTAAATGATATATCAAATGAGTATATGTATTTTCAAATTCCATTTGAATATAAAGAATATAAGAATTTAGCTGAAATCATTTTATCAGAGAAAACAAAAAATAAAAAAGATAATAAAAAATCTATAAGCATACTTATATCGTTGAATACTCACAATTTAAGTAGAATAGATACTGTGCTAAACTACTGTGACAAGGAATTAAGCATAGTCTTTGGATTAAACAATGAAAAAATAAAGAATATGTTTGAAAAGAATGAAAAAAAACTAGTAGGTGTGTTGAAAAGTATAGGAATAAAAAATATAAATGTAAACTACAAGATAAAAATTGAGAATGAGCCAATACTAAATAATATTGACTATATCAACAATAAATTCTCTAATTTTAATATGTGGGTGTGATAATATGAAGTTAAATAAGGGAATAAAAATAGCTACTGCATTAAAGTATAACATAGATGAAGATGATGCTCCAAAACTTATAGGTAAGGGTAAGGGTAAGGTTGCTGATAAAATATTAGAAACAGCCAAAGAAAATAATATACCTATATACAAAGACGATAAACTTGCAAAACAGCTTGAAAATCTAGAGTTAGGGCAATCAATACCACAAGAACTTTATGAAGCTGTGGCTCAAATATTGATATTTGTATCTGATATAGATTCTAAAATTTAATAGTATAAATTCGGTGTTTAATACCCATAATCTAAATAAAAGATTATGGGTATTTTTATATGGAGGGAAATATGAACAACAAGGAAAAAGGGAGTTTAGGAGAAAAAATTGCTTGTAATTATTTGATAAAAAATAACTTTCATATATTAGAAAAGAACTATAGAACAAAAATAGGAGAGATAGATTTAATTGCATTTAAAGATAATAAACTTTCATTTATAGAGGTGAAATCTAGAAATACTATGAATTATGGATATCCACGTGAAGCTGTAAATTATAAAAAACAGAAAAAGATAATATATACTGCAAAGCAGTATATAATGTATAAAAATATAAAGAATATAGATATAGCTTTTGATGTTATAGAGGTATATTTAAGAGATAATAATATCAATCATATAGAGAATGCTTTTTGCGTTAACTAAGAGGTGGTGTTTATGTGTTTTGTAAAATAAAGAGTGCTTGCTTAATAGGAATAGATGGATTTATTGTAGATGTTGAGGTAGATATAACAAAGGGGTTACCGATATTTAATATAATAGGACTTCCTGATACATCGATTAAGGAAGCTAAAGAGAGGATAAAATCTGCTATATTAAATTCAGGATATGATTTTTTGAATTCTAGGATAGTTATTAATCTCTCACCTGCTGATATAAGAAAAGAAGGTCCGTATTTTGACCTTTCTATGGCTGTTGGAATTTTAAATAATTTATATGAATTAAGTGATGAGTATATGAGTCAAACTCTGTTTTTAGGTGAATTATCTCTTGATGGAAAGTTGAAAAAAGTAAGAGGAATACTTCCTATAATAATAAATGCAAAAAATAATAATATTAAAAGGGTATTTATACCATATCAGAATCTGAAAGAAGCATCTTACGTAGATGGAGTGGAAATATATCCTGTTGATGATTTGAGACAGGTTATAGATTTTTTAGCTGGCAAAACAAAGATTGATAGATATAATAAAAAAGAAAAGTTAATTAAAACTGAAGATTATATACTAGATTTTTCTGATATAAAGGGAAACTATTTTGTGAAAAGGGCTATGGAGATAGCAGCTGCTGGAAACCACAACATGCTAATGATAGGACCACCTGGAAGTGGAAAGACAATGATAGCTAAAAGAATAAATACTATACTACCAGACATGACAGAAGAAGAGGTTATAGAAGTTAGTAAGATATATAGTGCTGGTGGACTTATAGATGAAAATATAGGAATAATAACTCAAAGACCTTTTAGGTCTATACACCATACTGCTACAAAAACTGCTTTAATTGGAGGGGGAAGAGATGCAAAACCTGGAGAAGTGGTACTATCTCATAGAGGAGTTCTTTTCTTAGATGAGATGCTTGAATTTGATAGAAGAACTTTAGAAACATTAAGACAGCCTATAGAGGACAAATATATAAATATATCTAGAGTTAAGATGAATCAAACGTATCCTTGTAATATTATGGTTGTCTCTGCTATGAACCCTTGTCCTTGTGGTTTTTTTTCGGATCAAAGTGGTAAAGTGTGTAAATGTACTAATAGTGAAATTAATAGATATTTAAATAGAGCATCAGGTCCGTTTCTTGATAGATTCGACTTATTTGTAGAAGTAACTCCTATAAATTTTGAAGAATTTCAAAGCAATAATAAAGAAGAAACCTCTAAAAAAATAAAAAAAAGAGTTGAAAAGGCTAGAAAAATTCAAAGTGAAAGATATAAAGGAGACGGTATATATACTAATAATGATATAAATACTAAGAAAATAGATACTTATTGTTATCTGGACGAAGAGTGTAAGGATTTTGTAAAGACTGTATTTACAAAATATAAATTCAGTTCAAGAAGTTATCATAAGCTTTTAAAGACAGCAAGGACTATAGCAGACCTTGATGAAGATGATATAAAGGTCTGCCACATAGCTGAGGCTCTTTCTTTTAGAAAGGCTTATTATAATTATTGGGCATAAATTATTTAAAAACAAAAACTGCGGAACTAACCCACAGTTTTTGTTTTGAATTTATTTTATTCCTACAGAATCAAAAGCATCAGCTACAGCTTTAGACTCAAAACTATCTTCTCCATAAAAATCTTCTGCTGATTGGATTAAAGCAAGTCTTGCATCGTGGAAATTAGATGTTGAAGTCAAATAATTTGTTAAAGCCTTATAATATATTTTTTCAGCTTTATGAACACCTAACTCACTAGTAACAAGATACGCTGCTTTATTTGGTATTCCTGAATTAGTATGAACTCCACCATGATCTTTAGTAGTATTTACATATTCATTCATATGAGTTGGTTGAGCTCTATAGGCTTTAGTACTTCCTGGGTCGGCTATATCTCTTAATGCATCACCATCTTTATATGGTGTCCAAACATCTTCGCCACATAACCAATCAGCTTTATTTGGTTGATATTCAAATTCTATGAATGTGCCAAATACATCTGAAAAAGATTCATTTAAAGCACCTGATTGATTTTCATATACAAGATTAGCTTCATTTTCTGTAACTCCATGAGTCATTTCATGACCGACTACATCTAATGCTCCTGATAAAGGCAATGATGTAAAACCATCTCCGTCACCATATGTCATTTGATCATAGAACCAAAAAGCATTTACGTAGTTATCTCCATAATGAACAGATGATATAATATCCATTCCTTTATCATCTATACTATTTCTTCCAAATTTTTTATTATAGTAATCATATACATATTCTGCGTACTTATGAGCATCTACAGCAGGTTTATATTTTTCATCAGAAAAGTCATTTTTTTCATTATACATCATTAATCCAGGTAGAAAATGGTGCATTATATTTTCGTCTTCTGGAACATGCTTAGCAGTATATGTTTTTATACTTACGCCATTTTTAGTATTGTCTATCATATAATATGCGCCATTTTTATATTCAAGATTTAATTCTTTTTCATCATTTAATACTCCTCTTCCAGTCCCTTTAGCACTTGTGGTTTGAATTCTATTGTATTTCTTTATAACATCACCATTGTTAGCATTAATGAAAACGCTCCAATCACCTGGTTCAGACCCTAAGTTGAGTACTCTAACTTCATAAACTGGTATATATTTTCCATCCATTTCATAGAAATAGCTTTTAACATCTGGATCTTTAGCAGTTGTATCAGTATTAACTTCTGATTTAGCAACTTCTATAGCAACTTGTTCTCTAATTTCCAATTTTTTATGGTCTTTATCAGAAATTTTATTATATACATTATTATCTATTTTCCCATTAACAGCATATATTACTCCATCTTCATTGAAATGAATTATGTATTGTTTTCCAAATAAAGGAGTATTCTTATACATTTGTTGAACTTTAATATGTGTATTTCTTAATTCATCTGTTTTAGTACTTATTTCTTTTAATTCTTCTTTTGGATTATTCAACTTAAATAAGTCTTTGTTTTCTTCAAAGAATTCTACAACTCCATCTATATTAGAACTTTTTTCGCTTGAAAGTGTTCCCTTTAAAAATCCTAACTCGTTATCTTTATCAAATTTAACTATATTTATATTTTGTTTTTCTATAGTTTGTTGTATTTTAGTATCTATTTCTTTCGGTTTTTCTTCTAATACTCTATCTTCGGTTTTCTCTATTTTTTTATCAATATTGTCTTCCTTATTTTCTATTGACTTTTCTTGTATTACATCTTCCTTGTCCACCTTTTCCTTAATTTCTTGCTTAGGTTCTTCTTTGATTATTTCTTTATTTTCAATCTCTTTTCCTGTGATTTTTGTATCTTGATCTTCTTGTTGAGTAAAAATTTGAGTGTCTTCAGATATTGTTATTTTGTTAGTATTTAGCTCCTCCGCATTAGCCATTGGTGTTAATAATAGTGAACCTGTCATAACTGTAGAAAGTGCTATAGAACTCAATTTTTTTTTCATAAATATACCCCCTTGTTAAAAATAACTTAAAATTCGAAACTATTAATCAATTTAAATGATACAAAATTCATAAAATTAACGCAAATTTCAAAAGAGTCATATAAAAGGAGTTTGATTGAATAAACAAGTGGTTTAGTTATATGAAAACTACTTATGTATTGATTTATCAAATTTATTTGAAATTTAAAATTATATTTAGTTCAAGATTTGATATGTTGTTATAAAAATAGAGTTTAATTGAATAAAAAAGGAAAATGATTATATGAAAATCACTTTTTTAACGTTTTTTCAAAAAGAATTATATTTTTTATATTATAGGAAATAAGTACCAAAAATAATGTAAGATATTGAAATAAAAGAAATCATATGGTAATATTTTCTTTATAATTGTAAAAAAAATCATAAACTTTTAAAAATAAGCTATTATTCAAAATCATAGAAAATATATAAGGAGGTTTAAAATGGATACTATTCGCCAAACGAATAGAAGTATACTTTTTGAGGAGATTAATCCAGAAAAACTCGATCTTATTACAATTGTCGGAGATGTCAAAGGGATAGACAGTTTAAGTGATGAAAAAATAAAAGAAATTAATGAACATCTTCTTGTGAAAAATTTTGATGAGTTTTTAGAAAAATTTTCTCCAAGCGTATACTCTTTTTATAATGCTGCAAATCAAAATGTAGTTTACACACTAGAAAAACCTGAAAATCTTTCAGATGAATGCATTTCAGAAATTAAGCTTAATCAAGATAATGATTTCTTAAAAATGTTATTTACGCTTATAGATGCAAAGCGAAGTCAAGGTATAAAAAATGTTGATTTCAAGTTTGAAAAAGTACTAGATATGATATCACCAAAAAAAATAATTGAAGATATAAAGCAGGTAAGAAAAGAAGTACATTATCTTTATAATAAATATGAAGAATTAGAAGAAGAGGATCCAAAGAAACTTGAACTTGGAGACAAACTTAACTATAAATTTGAAGAAGCTAGTCAAAATTATAATAATGTTATGGCTATGCTACCTCTTGCAATAGAAGATATTAAGACAAGACTTTTATTTGGGAAAACTCAAGATGGAGATGAAGCAGAGGCAATACAAATTGGTATGTTAACTATGGGTGATAATGGGGAATTGAAAATATTAGAAGCACCAAAGAGTGATTCCACAGACTTGATGGTTATGAATGAAGAAGGAAATAACAGCCTTGTTGGTGTGTTCGAAGAAGATTATGATGCTATTACAGAAAGTAAATCTGATTATGTAAAAGATCTTGTAGTAAGAACATTTTGTCCTTTACCTGCAGTACAATCAGAAATAGATATAGAAAGAGAAGTTCAAAACTACAATACTTATCTTGAATTTTATAAAAAAGCAAAAGATGATTTTGTAAAGACAGCAAAACCATTAGTAGAAAAAATATTGGGTATAAAAATGTTTTTCAACCAATATGACACTAAAAATAAAGGAATGCAACCAACTTTAATTATTACAAATAGTAAATTAGACATGACAGTAAAAAATAATAATGTACCTAGATTAGAGACTTATTTAAATACTGTAAATGCTAAAAATGATTTTAATGATACAATTTGGTTTGGTATAGTTCCAGCTATAGAAATGGAGTCTGTAGGGCAAGTAAAGACTAGAAGACAAAGATTCAGAGGAAATCAACAATCTACAAATAAAGAAGGAAATACAATAGAGTCATTGACTGCACTTCTTGAAGTAATAAAAAAATATAAGGTGCAAACATTCTTTAATTTCCAAGCTAATGAAGATACGACATTCAATAACATGGCTACAGCGGGAATCGATAAGTACATGGAAAAATGTGAGATGTTAACTCGTCAAGATTATAGTGAATTTACTATACCTTGTATGCCAAACTTTACAATAATTCCTAAAGATAAATCTGGATTAGTAATAGATAGTAAGATGTTACAAACAAATGAGGGAGTAAAACTATCACAAGAAAAAGAAGACATATTAAAGTTATGGATAGAAGGCGTATATGTAGATGCTGCTTATATAGCGGCTGGAATAGTAGCTTCGTATCAATGCCCAGAATATTTGAAAGAATCTTTTAAAAATATTAATAGAGAATATCCAGGGGTTAGATTTGATATAGAATCAGGTGAGAACAATTTAAAGGTAGTAACAACTATGGCCAAAGAAATATCAGGATTTACAAATAATATAAAAGATTCTATAAATAGAAGAAACTTTGGATTTGTTTTCTCATCTGAAAATGCACAGTTAGATGGGAAAGATATAAAAAGAATAACTGTTTATAAAGCTAGAAGTCTTGCACTTACAGAAGATGGATTTGATTCTATTTATAAAACCCTTGTAAGTACTTATATTGAGAGAATACTAAGATTCCAAACAAATGACTTTAAGCAAGATAATATTGTTAAATTCTTTAGTAGTAATCCAAACAGTCAAAAGAGTAAATGGATAAATTCTAAGCAATCAGAAAACTCAATCATTCAAGACGGGGATGATTTAAACTACGTAATAGATGATGAGAGTAATTTATGTTATATAGACCTTGTATTTAATGGAAATGTTAAAAATCTTGAAGTTACAATTACAAAGAGTACAAGTGCAGCTAAATAAAGTGAAACACTAACTTAGATATTGATACTGTTTAAGTATTAATAAATATATATTAAATAAAAAAAGGAGGAAATTTTATGGGATTTAGACTTAAAGTTGAAGGACCTGAGACTATTGACTTAGGACTTGAAAACATATTAACAGTAGAATTTAACACAGATACACCAAATGATTCAAATGCACGCTCTACTGATCTTGGTACATCTTTAATAATTAAAGGAAAAATATTAACAGCAGTAGATGGAGAAGAAGCAGATGCTACAATGAAACTTGCTCAGTGGTCATTAGTACCTGGAGAAAAAGCTGATTGTTACAGAAAAGTAACTGTAGATGTAATA
This sequence comes from Tepidibacter mesophilus, assembly GCF_002724055.1. Classification (GTDB taxonomy): domain Bacteria; phylum Bacillota; class Clostridia; order Peptostreptococcales; family Peptostreptococcaceae; genus Tepidibacter_A; species Tepidibacter_A mesophilus. The sequence continues at coordinate 44,425 of NZ_BDQY01000012.1, forward strand.
TCAGCATCACAAGTGGTGAGAAAGATTGATTTACCAAATGCTTTTATAGTAGATTATACAGAAGATTATGGTGATGAAGAAGGAGTAGGAACATTCTACTTACATATGAAACAAAAGAAAGATAAGACTCCAGCTGTAAAATTAGAAGGTGGATTTGAATTATAGTAAAATATAAAAATCGCAGAAAGGATGTGTAAATATGGGTTTTAGAGTAAAAATTGAAGGTGCTGAAACTATAGACCTTAGTGTTGAAAGTGTACAAACAGTAAAATTAAAAACAGATATACCTACAGATTCAAATGCACGTACAAAAGATGTAGGGTCTACAATGGTTATTAGTGGAAAGATATTAACAGCAGTAGATGGAGATCCTTTTGATAGTACAAGACAAATGGGACTTTGGTCATTAGTATCTGCAGAAAAAGCAGATTGCTATAGAAAAGTTACAGTACAAGTAATATCAGCAGATCAAGTAGTAAGAAAAATATTCTTCCCAAATGCATTTGTAGTAGATTATAAAGAATCTTTTGGAGATACAGAAGGTGTAGGAACATTTGAGTTAGTTATCAAACAGAAAAAAGATAAGTTAGACAAAGTAACTATAGAAGGCGGATATGGAGCCTAAAAAAATATATAGATGTCCTTTTTAGGACATCTATATTGATAAAGGATAAAAGTTATGAAAAATTTATATCAGATATTAGAAATTGATAAAAATGCATCTCAAAGTGAAATAAAAAAGGCATATAGAAAACTAGCTAAAAAGTATCATCCGGATATAAATCCAGATGATAAAAATGCATGTGACAAGTTTAGAGAAATAGCACAGGCATATGAAATATTAAGTGATGAAAAAAAGAGAAAAGAATATGATAATAAATTATTAAATTTCAAAAAAACAAATAAAACAAATGATAATTTTAGTAAAGATAAAAAAGAAAATATGAAAAAACCAGATGGAATGAACGTAGACTTTGAATTTGAAAGATTCTTTGGTTTTAATCCAAAAACTAAAGAGACAAAAGAAAATTTTGTAAATAAAAGGAAAGACCCTTTTGATACAACAAATATTTTTAATTCTTTCTTTAAAGTAAAAAGAGATTAATGGAGTTGATGACTTTGAAAAAGTCGATTTCAAATAACATAAAAATTATTGACTTTACAATATCTATTATTTCAATAATGACAGGTATATATGTATATATGAATATAGATAACAAATTAATAAAAAACACATCAATGTACTTGCTTGGGATAATAGCAGCTGTTTATATGATAAGAGTATTCACTACAAAATTAACAGACCCTATTGAAATTGATGATGTAAAAACCATTAATAATATAAGTAGTCTGGCACTAGTAAATGAAGAAAATCAAATAATAAAAGAATGGGATTTGTTTAATAAAACAGCTTTACTAATAGGTAAAAATAATAAAGAAAATGAAGTTGATATAGATTTAAGTGAAGCTACATATGCATCATTAATAGATTCGCAACACGCAGTTTTGAATTTTGCATCAGGTAGTTGGTATATAGAAGATTTATATTCACAAAATGGTATTAGCATAGAAAAAGTTGAAGACAAAATAAGGTATAAATTATCAAAAGATAAACCTTGTACAATATTTAAAGGAGATGTCGTCTTTATAGCTAAAACTAAACTTTTGATTAGATGATGAAACGGAGTGTTAGTAAATGAGCCTTATTAGATGTCAAAATGGGCATATGTTCAGTTCGAGAAGATACGGAACTATATGTCCTTATTGTAATATAGAAACAGCGTTAAAGGAAAAACCAGAATTACCTTCAAAAGATTTTGATATTGAATATGAACTATTAAAAGAAGAAGTACAGCCCGTATGCGGTTGGCTTGTTTGCATCGAAGGATCTAGAGTGGGAAAAGATTATAAAATAAAAGAAGGCAAAAATTTTATAGGTAGATCTGATGATATGGACATACAAATTTTAGGTGATAACAAAATTTCAAGAAGAAATCATGCTATTGTAGTATACGATCCTAAAAAGAGAAATTCAGTTTTGTTACCAGGAGATGCATCAGGTATTGCCTATTTAAATGATGATGCAGTATATGTTCCAACGCAATTATCACCATATGATGTAATAGAACTTGGGAATAGTAAATTTTTATTTATTCCATTTTGTGGTGAACACTTTGAGTGGGATGATATAGGTAGGGAGTAACCTGTATGAAAGAGTTAGTTATTTTAATTAGTATAATAGTTGGATTAATCTTAATAAGAGAAATTATAAGCTTAAAAGCTAAAAATATTAAGTTAAGTAAATTAGAAATAGGAAAAGCTTCTTTAATTGGTGATAGAGAATTTCAAGAAGATTCTATGGATATAGCTTGTATAGACAATGCAACATTATCAGTTTTAGCAGATGGAAGAGGAAAAAATAAAGCTGGTAAGCTTTCAAGTCTATTAGCAACAAAAATATTTGTAGAACTTTTTAAACATGATAACTCAATTTCAAATATTAATTATTTTTTTAAAAGAGCTTTTAATATAACAAATAGAGAGATTTTGAAAAAGTTAGATGATAATCAAGGTGGGGCAAGTATAGTATGTTCAATTGTTATAGATAACCTATTACATTATGCACTAGTTGGAAACACAATGATTGCAGTTTTTAGGAATAATGAACTTATATCCTTAAGTGAAGGACATACTGCAAATGTACTTGCTAAAAAAGGATTTTATGAAGGCAAAATAAGTAAACAACATGCACTTTGGGCATTAAAAGAAAAGAGATTATTGAATTATGTAGGACAAGATGGGTTTAAAGATATAGAAGTGTATGATGTACCAATAGAACTAAAAAAAGAAGATATAATTATATTAATGAGTGATGGAGTACATAATTATGTGCCATGGAATAATCTTGAATATATTTTAAAACAAAATTTAACATGTAATCAAATAGCACAAAATATAATAAATAAGTTAAATGATATTTATTTAGAAAATAAAGATAATGCTAGTATTATTGTAATGAAATATAAAGGACATTAAAAATAAGGGTGTAATATAATGAGAAAAATAAATTCGAAATTCATAACAACATTTATATCAGAATCAGGTAGTTTTTTACAAAATAAAGATTACTTTGCATTTGTGGAACTAGACAAATTTGCAATATATGTAATTGCAGATGGAATAGACAGTGATGCAGATTTAGATAGTGCAAAGATAGCAGTATCTAATATAATAAGTAATTTTAGTGAAGCACCTAGTATGAGAAAAGGGTTTTTAAAAAAATTATTAAATCTTGCTAATAAAGAATTGATAGAGCAAAGCAAAAACTTAAGATTAAAAGCATCTCTTACTATAGTTGTTACTAACTATGTAAAAATAAGATATGCATTTGTAGGAAATACTAGGTTTTGTTTATTTAGAGAAGGGTTCTTAAAATATAAGAGCCAAGATCAGTCATTAACTCAACAATTGGTTGATAAAGAAAAAGTACAACTTGATAAACTTGCAAATCACGAAGAAAGAAATAATTTATATTGTTATTTAGGACAAGACCAAAATTTGACACCATATATATCAAAAAAAATAAAATTGAAAAATGGAGATATTATAACTCTTTTAACTAAAGGTATTTGGGAAAATATAGATAGTTCTGAAATAAGAGATGGACTAGTTGAAGCAACTGAGTCACAAGAAGTTATAGATAATGTAGAGGATATGCTTTTATCGAAGCAACCTAAAGACCTTGAAAATTACACACTTGCGGTTATATTTATAGATAAAATATATGAAAATCCAAAATTAAAGCAAAAAATAAAAAAGATTGTACTTACACTTATTCCAATAATTTTGATTATATTAATTGTTTGTTCAGTATTTTATTTCAAGAATAAAAAAAGAACTGAACAAATAAATGAAATGAATTATTGTATAAAAAACGCTAGCAATTATATAGAAGATGAGAATTTTATAAGAGCAAATGAAGAATATAAAAATGCTCTAGATTTAGCTAAAAAATTAAAGTTAGAAGAGAAAAGAAGTGACATAGATAAATACTTTAAACTTACAGAAATAATTATTAATGCAGACAAATATCTTCAAGATTCAAAATATCAAGATGCTTTAGATGAATATTTAAATGCAAAAGAAAAAGGTTATTATGCAGATAACTTAGGAAAAGACTATATTAATGAACAATCTAATAAAACAAATCAACATATACTAGTCCTTGATGTATTAAAGCAAGCAGATAAAAAAATGGAGTTTGAAGATATACAAGGAGCTAAACAAGATTATACAATTGCAAGAGATTTAGCTGCTAAAATATTTTTTAAAGAAGCAAAACAAGAAGCTCAAGATAAATTAGATAAAATAAATGAAGATGAAGCAAAAAAACAAAAAGAAGAAAAAGAAGAGGAAAAAGCTTTAGAAGAAGAACAAGCTAAAACAGATGAAGAAGAAGAAAAAGAAGCTAAAGAAAAACTTGATGCTCAACTTAATGCTATAGAAATGGCTAAAAAAGGTGATTTAAGCTATAGTATTGGAAGTTATCATGATTCAAAGATGTATTATATTATGGCTCAAGAGATATATAAGCAAATAGGAATGTATAGTTTTTCAGATGAATTAGAAAAGAAAATACTATTGACAGACAAAAAAATACAAGAAGCTACTATAAAAAAAGCAAAAGCAGATACATATGTAAAAGATGCAAATACTAAATTTGATCAAGGGAATTTAAATGAAGCTAAAATACTATATTTATTTGCAAAAGACATATATGAGGAAGCTAATTTAGAAGATGATTTAAAATCAGTAGAAGAAAAAATAAAAGTAATAAATACTTTAATAGATAAAAAAAATCCAAAAAACTTATAAAAGTAGGAGGATAAATGAAAGATAACATTCATGAAAAAATAAATAAACTTGAAAATTTAAAAGACAGGGCTTTGTTAAAAGAATTATTGAGTGAAGTATTCATACCGTTATATGAGCATAGCGAGAATATGTATACTTCTCTTGAAGATAGAGTCTTTGAAGAAATTGAATATACTCAACAAAACTATAGTGTATATACAAGTATAGTAAAAAAACAAGATTTTGATCCTATACATTATTTCTTAGCTCCAATGATAAAAGAAGATATACAGGATAAAGAATATGACCTTAAGTATATATTGGAGACGATGATTGAAAACAAGCAAGTAAATATGTTCAAAGTATTTTTTAAATGTGATTATTTAATATTTAAAGATATATTAAAAGACAATGTAGTATTTAAAGGTAATATCAAAACAAATAAGAATGACTATGAAGCTTGTTTTAAGATAAAAACAAATACAGAGTACAAAAATCAAATATACAAACTATATCAAATGTTTATAAGAAATAATATACCATGGACAACTATAAATGCACCGTACATATCGAGAATAGTTGATGTAGTATTAGTTGAATATGAAGAAGGTATTACAAAAGATGAGATGATACAAGAAGTTAATGTGGATTTTGGAGAATTTGGAAAATACATAGAATATGATATGGTTCCTATTTGGAATATACAAGAGCGAACTTTGAAAAGCACAGGATTTCCTATGCCGTGTGAAGATAAAATAAATTTTGAGCATATTATTTCTTTGAAAAGTGAAGGAGTAGAACATGGATATTTAGTTGTATATGACAATGAAGATATAAATCATATAAGACATACAAAGGATAGCTTAATGATAACAGGTGAAATAGAAGAAGCTAGAGATTGGGACATATTTAAAATATTAAAAATAAGGGAATCAAAACTTGATAAATACAGTTATGAATTAGTATCTAATTCAAAAAAAGTAAGCTTTATAGAAAAGCTAAGTAGTAAAAATAAAGTTAATATTAAAACAAAGGCAGAGCTTATAAGAACAATAAATTCATTTGAAGTATCTAAATATCTTGAGTTTAAAGATGTAAAAATAGTAGATATAAAAGATGATCTAAAAGAAGAAACTTATGATATGAATTCTTTTATAATAGATGAGATAAGAGATCAGGATTATGCTAAAAGATTAATATTATATTTTACTTTAAAAGAAAATAACTGCTTTATAATAAGAGATTTATTAAGCTTTATAGTCTCGCAAATACAACTTAATTATCCAGAATATAAGTGTGAAGGAAGATTAATATGAATTACATCTGGGATATATTAGTCAGAGCAGACCAACAAAATATAAAAAAAGAAAATATAACTTTTAAATGTGCAAAAACATATAGTCCATATATGGAAGTTGCATTTGAAGATTTAAACAAATCAGAAATTGATGAATCACTTATAGTAGAAATAAATCCATACTATAGGTTTTTTCCTATATTTAAAGATATATTTGATATTAATTTTGAGGAGAGCATTGAACTAAGAGAAGTATTATTTGATATTTTAATACATTTCCTAGGAAATGTTGATTTAAAACAAGGGCTTTCTAAAGAAGAATATTATAAAAAATATATTATAAAAGATATATTAGAAAATATATTCTCTCAAAAGATAAAAAAAAGCATACAAATCTTTAATGATAAAGAAAGAGAAATTGTAATATCTAGTCTTATAAAATTATACACAACAGGAGTATCGTTAGAAATATTTAAGAGCATAGTGAACAAAATGTTTAAAAAAAGTACTACTTACATAAATAATGATAATAAGAAAGAAATATTAATATACATTGGACAAAAACGAACACAAGAACTGGAAAACAAGATAGATGTGTTAATGGATCTGTTTTTACATATAGATTTTAAAGTGTTTTTATATTGGCAATACCATTTTGGAATTTTGGGAGTAGAAGATACTATGAAAATAGAGAATATGGTGTTGTACTAGATTAAGAAATTTAGGTGATCAAAATATGGGATATTCATACAAATTATATAAAAATAATGATAAAAAAGAAAATACGAAAATAGGTAGATATAAAGAAAATGAACTAACAAAAATGACAACATTTCAATTAAGAGAAATATGTATAAAGGAAAAGTTGATCAAAAATTTGCTAAACCCATTAAATAAAGAAGAACTTATAAGGCTTATCATGAGGTACAGAGGAATAAATGAAAGCTTACTTATAAAGCATCAAAGTGATACTGGGCTTGAAAGATTACAAGATTTTATAAAAAGTGCAGAAAAAATAATAATGGATGATAAAAATATAAATTCACCAGCAAAAATTATTCTGTATGATAAATTAAGTGTAGAAATATTTGATAATTATACTATAAGTTCAAATGACGATTTAGATGAATCAAACATTTTATTGGTAGATGAAGACTTTAATATATGTACTATATTTAACTTAATTAACGGAAACGATGAGAACTATTACTTAGTAAAAAATGAAAATATAAAAGCTTCAAAAAGTATTGATAAGAAGTATAGCTTACTATATTTTGATAACCGTGAATCAGATATTATATATGACATATATAATAACAATATTAAAAATACACCAAAATATTTAAAACTTTATAAATTAAATGTTCTGGATTTTAATATTAAAAAATTACTGGATACAGATAATCATCTTGCAATAGACTTTGGAACAACTAATACTACAGCTGGAATTTATACAAATAATGAAGTCTTAGATGATATTAGTGTAGCTAAGGTTATAGATACAACTTCTAATGATTTAAACATAACACCTCTTATTCCAAGCGTTGTAGGTATAAAGTCTATAAAAGACGAAAATGTAGAATATACATTTGGGTATGATGCTATCAAGTTATCCAAACTAAGCTATGTAGATGATGGAATATGCATATTCTATGATATAAAAAGATGGATAAGTGATTATGAAAAAGAAGAAAAAATAACAGACATAAATGGACAAAGGACTTTTATAAAAAGAAAGCATATGATAAAAGCCTATCTTGAATATATTATAAATATTGCAAAACAAAGATTCAAATATAACTTTAAAAAAATACATATATCATGTCCATCAAAACAAAAATACAAATTTTATATGCTTTTTAAAGAAATACTGAGTGACTATGACATAGAATATGAAAATATGTTAGATGAAGGAGCAGCAGTATTATTCAATACTATATCTGAATTAATACAAAAACAAAGATATAAAGAAGCAATGACATATAAAGCATTAATTATAGATTGTGGAGGAGGAACTACTGATTTATCCTCTTGTGATTTTAATATACAAAACAACAGAATCTCTTATGAAATAGACATACAAACATCATATGAAAATGGAGATACTGACTTTGGAGGCAATAACCTCACCTTTAAGATAATACAGTTAATAAAAATCATGTTTGCACACAGATTAATGAATAGTGAGGAAAACATTAAGAAAAATGTATTGGATGATTTTGATATTGACTTATTTAGATTTGTAGATGAGCATGGAGTACGTGAAATATACACAAGGTTAGATGAGGAATATGAAAAAGTAGAAGACATAATACCAACTAAGTTTAAAAATCATGAGAATAAAAGTAGTGAAGATTATTTCAAAGTAAAAAGCAACTACTACTTGTTATTTGAATTAGCTGAGAAAGTAAAAAAAGAATTTTTTAATAACAAACATAATTTAGAAATACTTATTACATCAAAAGAAGATACTGACTGTGATAAAGAAATTATATATTTTGATAGATGGAAAATCCATACATATAATGATGGTTGCTTAAATCAAATAAAAGATAATTTAGAATTAAAATTAAATATATACGATATAGAAACTTTGTTAAAGGCTGATATATACAATATTATCAAAAAGTTTTTAGAAAATATATATAAAGAAGATAAGCTTTTAGAATACTCAATCATCAAACTTACTGGACAATCCTGTAAAGTAGATATATTTAAAGAAGCACTAAAGGAATTTATACCGGGTAGAATTATACAATCTAGAAAAAATAAAAAAGGACAAAAAGAAAATTACGACTTAAAGCTAACCTGTATAAAAGGAGCACTTAAGTATCTACAAGCAAAGAAATTTGGTTATATGAATGTAAATATAAATACCAAAATACCGACACTTCCATATGTAATAAGTGCCTACAACCATAGAGGAGATGAAAAAACACTTATACATAGCTTAGATAAGAACAATACAAGCGGAAGTATTTCAAGAACAATGCAAAGAATCACTTTAAAGCTTTATCTAAAAGATGCAAACAATCATACAAGATATGAATACGAGTATGAGAATAAACCAGAAGAGTTTACTAAAACAACAGTTTATGAAATAGAAGAAAAGTACAAGGATATTATTACACAAGAAGAAACAGACAATATAGTTAATAAAGAGGTTAAGTTCTTCGTATGGGCAAAAAGAGATCATTGGGGATTTTGTGTAGTACCAGTATTAAGAGATAATGAAATGTTGCTTATAGGGAAAGAAGAATTCTTTAGTTTTGAAAATGGAACTTGGGAAACTAACTTCTTTGATGGATTAAAGTAGCGTAGTGCTTAAATGATGTATGCAAAAATAACGCTCATACAATGAAAATTTTGAAAAAACTAAGTTGAATTCCATAAAAAATCCTAAAACTTCAAAAACTCGCTAAGGCTCAGACATAGAAGTTTCTTAACGGATTTTTTATTCCATGCAACAAGTTTTTTTACAAAATTTTCAAAGGCATTCACTTATATTTTTACATACATCATTTAAATTTTGCATTGGCTATATAGAAGAGAGAAAGAGGGGATAGATTGTTTACAAATAAATACCCTGTATTCAGTAGAGGAAGAATATTAAAGCTTGAAATGCTGGATTGCATAAGAGATTTTCCAAAAGATATCGTAAATGTACATATTAATGGATATGCAAATGGAATATTAATAGGATGCAGACTTTCAGTTAATGATGATTATATTATTATATCACCTGGGATAATCTGCTTTGATGAAGATATATACATATTGAAAGAAAATTATAAAATACCATACACACATACAAATGAAACATCGGTACTTAAAGTTAAATTCATAGGAGAAGATTCAAATCAAGATTTTGTGAGTTATATAACTAAGGTATTCATAGATAATGATACTAATGTATATAAAGATGAAATAGAAATATGTAGGTTCAAATTGAAAGCAGGAGCAAAGTTAAGAAATAATTACACTGACTTTGAAGATATGACAACGGAGTATAATACTATAAATATCATCAACTCACAATTTGCAGCATATGAAAATAGTACAATATCTCCATCTGTTTTAAAATACTTCGCTAAAGAAGCTTTTAAATATAAACTAAGCAATCCACTAGATATATCGTTTTGTATGCAGTGCCTTCAAAGTGAAAAGGCAATAAATAAGGAATTGATTATAAGCTATATATCATCAAGACTGGATCAAGAATATGAGGAGTATTCAAATGAGAGAATGTATAAGTTTTTAGTAGAAATTCTTCAAGATATCAAGTATAACAGAGGAGAAAAAAGAGATAGAAATTATATATCAAATAAAATTTTATTAGATTAAAAATATATAATACATGTTCATGGCTAGAATATGACAATAAAGGAGGAGTTTATATGTTTTATATTTTATGGATTATAAGTTCGATTATAGCAATAGTGGCAAACTATTTGATTCTTTCACTTGGGAATCAGGATTTTATAAGCCTGACTACATTTTTTATTATTCCAATAGGTGGGTTTGGTGTTGGTGCGTTGAGTAGTTGTGGGCGCTATTTTGCAGATGTAAAATTTTCGTGTAAAAAAGCAAAAAACAAAGCTGTCCATATTATTTTGTCAAGTTTAATTATTGTTATAGGTTTTGTTGGGGTACATTACCTTGTTTATACAAGTACTTATCTTGATAGTAATATGGACATTAATTATTCATTCAATGGTGAACACATTAGCAATTATACATTTGATGGAAGTGAAGAACCAATCAATTTTGTTACTTATATGGAGGATTCTATTTCAAATTCTTCAAGAACAATGAGACGTAAGGGTAGCAGTGAAAGGATTGATTTAGGATCTAATGCAACTTGGAATTGGATTTGTTTTATTTCGAGCTTTATGGGATATATGCTGGGGGCATTTACAGTAGCAATAGAAAGTGAAACTAAAATGTTAAAAAAAGAACCTGAAGCAGAATTATAAAATAAATTAGGAAGGTGTATAGTTTATGGGATATGATGATGAGAAAATAATAGAATTAATAAATAAATCTAAACTTAATAAAGACATAAATGAAGGACCAATAGTTATAAATAATAATTCATATGAGTTCGTGGACACATATTTTTTTGAAGATCAAATATCTTTAAAAATACCAAAAGAATTTATAGACATGCCTATGGATATTCAAGATATAAAGTATCCATCTGTAAAAAGACCTCAAATAATAAAAACCGATGATTCAAACAATATAAATATAACACTAACACATATAAAAAGCGGGCTAACAAATGAATTAGTTGGGGAACTACTAAAGAGTATGGAAAAAATAATTAAAAAACAAAATCCTCTAAATGTTATATATGATAACAAAACTATTAATGTAAACGAAAAAAACATAGGTTGCTTAGAGTTTAAAAATAGTGCTATAGATGATTTTGTATATAATTTAATGTTTTTCTTTGAATTTAAAAAAGAAACTATTATGGGAAACTTTGTATGTCCATTCAATGAACATGATGTATGGAAAAAAGTTGCTCTAGATATAGTAAAGAGTGTAAGGGTGAAGGAGGAAGAATAAATGAATGATTTTATAACATATAACCAAATATATGTATCCTCATTTGAGTTTGAAAAGCTTCTAAATCTAAGTATTACACAAAAAATAAATGAACATACAATCCTCAAATTAAGAGGAATAATACCCTTTGAAATGCAAGACGAGTATGTTGAAAACATTTCCTCAGACCAAGTTATAGAGGTTGGGTTGAAAAAGGAAGATGGAAATCAAATAATATTCAAAGGATCTGTAAAAAACATAGATATTGAAAACAATGGAGAATTAAGAATTTTAAATTTGGAGGCAACTTCATTCACATGTTTTGCAGATTTTAAGAAAAAGAAAACAACATATCAGTGTAAAGGAATGTTATATACAGATTTTTTCAATACTATGAGTAAGTCATACAACCAGGGGACTTTTATTGATATGGCTTCAAATGATTCTAGTATTGAACATATATTAGCGCAATATAATGAAACAGATTGGGACTTTTTAAAAAGAGTTGCATCAAGTTTTAATATGCCAGTGATTGCTAACTCAAGATTAGATGGAGTAAAAATACATATAGGGTTACCAGATATAACAAGCAACGAGCCATTACAGGCTTCAAATTATAAGGTTAAAAAAGATATTAAAGAACATCAGATAATAAATCAAAACTATAAATCAGATATAAATGAAAATGACTTAATAAGCTATGAAGTAATTACAAATCAAATGGTAGAGTTAGGGAATAAGGTTGAGTTTAAAAACTTAATCTATCGTGTATATTCAAGCAAAATCGAATTAATAGATGGTTTATTACAAAATACTTGTGTGCTAAAGAATGACAATGGATTTATTGTTCCCAAATTAAAAAATGATTCGATTCAGGGGCTTTCACTTGAGGGGAATGTGGTTGATATATCTAAGGACAAGATTAAGGTTAAGCTAGATATTGATAATAAATTCGATGAAGGAAAAGCGTTTTTTTATAACTATTCAACTCCATATTCATCAAAAGATGGTAGTGGATTTTACTTTATGCCAGAAAAAAATGATAGGGTTATACTTCAATTTCCTAGTGTGGATGAAGATAAAGCATATGCTAAAAGTAGTGTTGACTTACAGACAAATAGTTCAAAGCGTAGCGATAGTAATATAAAAAGAATAAGTACTAAACATGGAAAAGAGATTGTATTTAAGCCAGGGGCAGTTGAAATTGTAGCTAATGGGAATTTACTTATAAAACTGTTGGATGATGGAGGAATAGTTATTAACAGTGATAAAAAAATAACACTTTCAGCACAAGATGATATAAATATCTTAAGTGGAAGTAATATATCAATTAAGGGTTCTTCAGGTGTAAATTTAAAACAGGGTAGCTCAAATATAAATATCGCAGACAAAATAGATATAAGTGGCTCTAAGGTAAATGTAAAATGATAAAAAAAGCAGATAAAATGGACAAGATTACACACTTTTATGAAAATTACATAGAAAATAGCTATAAAGAAGTCTTTATTGAGATAGAAGATGACTATATCAAAAATAAGGATACCATAATAGACAATATTCAAAATACCATAAATAAAACCTGTGAAGAAATATATAAGCTACAGCAAAATGAAGAAAAAGAACCTATAAAATATATTTTCATTTCATTTTTAAGAACTCAAATATTAAGAAATAGTTCAAATTATCGAGTGGATTTCTATGATGATAGGATTTTTTTAGATGAAGATGAGTGTCATTGTTACTTTGACATGAATTTTATATTTAAACCATTGTTTAAAAAAATGGATGAGATTGAAAAGAAAAAAGATGATTCAATGTATATGAGACAAGTAACTAGCATTGATGTAGAAGACTTTAAACTATACGAATCTTTAAAATATAATCTATTAGCAAAGGAAATTCTTAAAGAAAATATAGATACAATTTTTAAAGGTGAGAACTTTGATTTGTTAAAGAAAGATAAGGAATTAGTAGTGGTATTTGGTGAATATAAGGATAATTTTGAGATAATGAAAAAATTCGTACTGAGTGAAAGTAGTGTAGAAGAATAAATATTGAATTGGAGGTAAAATGGAGTATTTTTTATTAAAACAAGATGAACGATATAATGATTTTCCAATGATTATAGATTTATTTAGTAAGGTTGATAAAAGAAATATAAATATTGAAAACTACAAAAAACTGGATGATATGATGATATTTCATGTAAATGCAAGTGAAAACTCTGTATTTATGGATGTTCTAGAAAGACAAATTTATCTTATTTCGAGTGGATTAAAGGACTTAATAAGTAAATATGAACCTAATATTATTTATAAAACTGTTTTTTTAATAGATAGAGTTAATAAGGTTCAACGAAAATACTTTCTACCAATATTCTTCGAGATTGATACACTACATGAATCAAGTGAGTTCAATCTAGATAAAAGTGTTATAAAAAAGCTTGTACTAGATAAAAACAAGATAAAAGATAGAAAGATTTTTAAGATAAACAAAGGTGAAAAAACTCAAATTGTTGTAAGCCTAGATCTAGCAGAAAGCATACTTAGAAGATCTTTTATAGGGGTTAAACTTGAAGAGGTTAAAGTGAAGTAGTTATAAGAAAGAAGGTGCAATATGGCAGAAACACATGCTTATGTAGTAAGGGGAGCGAGGATGATTTGTAGTTGTGGTTCTCATAAGAGAAAAATAAACTTACCCGAGTGCCATGGAGTATATATAAAAGATCAACCAAAGATGAATCAAAATGATTGTACTCTTGAAAATATACCTTACTTTGGAATATGTTCAAATTCAAGCAGTTCAGGGGCTGAAGTTATTAATCTAGTATCGCCTAAAAGAGGTGAAATTCAAGGCTTTAAATGCGAAAGGAATTTTCTTGGAGTTTGGGAAAATGTGAAAGAAGACTGTATTATTGATGGTGTAGGTGCCCTAAAAACTGATTCTTACATAATATGTGAACATGGTGGTTGTGTAGCATTTGAAAACTCAGGACAAGTTGAACAAGAAGAATAAAGTAATTCGCTTTAAATATTTGAAATTTGAGTGAGTGGAAAGGAGTTGAATATGTCTGGATTTTTAGATATAAAAATTAAATCTCGTTTTAACATAGTAAATATAGAAGACATTAATATATCACATACCATAAATGAACACGGAAAACTATATTTACGATGTATCGTTGAAAACATAAACGAAATAGAAAATCACAATTATTGTGCTCAAAATAATACTTTATCTGAAATTATAACCACATCTTTTAAAGATAAGATACAAGTTTATAATAAAGATGAAGTTTTGTTCACAGGTTTTGTTGATAGTCTAGAAATAGAAATGGAAAATGGTGTATACTATATTATAGTAAAAGCTATATCTACAACAATATTATTGGATATTAAAAAAAGAACTAAGTCGTTTCAAGACAAAAATACAACATACATTGATATTGTTGACATAATGAAAAAAAACTATGCATCTTTTATATGCAATCCACATGAAAAATTTAAAACACCAATAGGAAAACCAATAATTCAATATCAAGAAACAGACTTTGAATTCCTAAAAAGATTAAGTAGCATGTTCAATGATATTTTGGTATGTGATACACTTAAAGAAACACCACATCTTCACCTTGGATATCAAGAGGGAAATACATATAATATAAAAGAGAATCTACCCTATAAAGCTTACAAAAACCTTGAACTTTTCAACAAAAGTGGGGGATCTGAAAACGGATTTAATGATACGGATTTTTTCTATTACGAAATAGAAACCTATCAAAGATATAAATTAGGAGACAAAATAATCTTTAAATCTAAAGATGTTTATGTAACAAGCGTAGATGTAAACATTATTAAAGGGGAACTTATATATAAATACATACTATCACAACGAAAAGCTATAAGACAAAATACTATTTTCAATGATAAAATAAAAGGCGCATCAATAGAAGGACAAGTACTAAGTGTAAGTGGCGAAACACTTAAAGTTCACTTATCCTTAGACAAAAACCAAGACAAAGAAAAAGCACATGATTACATATATTCACCTGTAAAGGGAAACTCTCTTTACTCTATGCCACAAGTTGGAAGTCATACAAATCTGTATTTTCCAACAAATAAAGAAGAAGATGCATTTTGCGATTCATGTGTAAGAAAAAATGCAAAAACTTGTAGTGAATTACATAACCCAAATAACAGATACCTTAGAAGTGAACATGGAAATAAACTTTCAATAAAACCCGATAGCATAAAACTAGAAGGTGCCACAAAAGAACCTCTTAGTATATCCTTAGATGAAAACGAGGGTATACAAATACTAAGCAATAAAACTATTACACTTACAGCAAAAGACAGCATAGAATTTAACACACCAAAAAAAATAAACATAAAAGCAGAAACAAAACTCGTAGCCCAAAAAACTAACAGCAAAAAATCTCTTTACATAGAAGGAAGCCATAACTTCCTAGGTGCAGATATAGTACCACAAGCAACCCAAAGAGAAACCTATCCACCTTATGATGATGACGAACCAGAAGTAGCTCCAGAAAAACCATTTAATCTACTAGAACTTATGGGAAATGCACTTGCAGCAGTAGCAACAGTAGCAGTAATAGGTATAGGAATAGCAGCAACAGTAGCAACATATGGTGCTGGAGCGACTGTTGCAATAGGATTTGTTGCAGGTGCATTAGCTCTTATAAGTGCAGCAACCAAACCCAAAGCTGTTACCGACGCTATCTTTGAGCCCGAATACCCCATAGATGGAGAAGCGACCACGGGTGCCATGGGGTACTTTAAAGAAGAAGTCGAGGAACCAACCATGCTATCTGTAGTAGGTAATTTCTTAGGTGGAGTTGGTGATGGTGTAACTGATATGGTTACAGGGATCTATGATATGTGTAGACATCCAATAAGAACTGCACAAGGACTTGGACAGATTATTTTAAGTTTTCCAGCATCAGTTACAGCAATTGGAGACGCAATAGGAAAATCTTTTGTAGATAATGTTATCCACGGAGATGCAAATTCAAGAGCAAGATTTTTTGGTAGAACGGTATTTGAAGTAGGAAGTATCGTAATTCCAGCTAAAGTTGCATCAGTTGGAAAAATTGAAAAAATGGTTCAGGCACAAAAATTACAAATGGCTCTCAAAGGCATAGATATTGTAAAGGGTATATCAAAAACAAAAGCATTTGCAAAAGTAGCTGGTATAATAGAAAAAGCTGATCTTGTAAATAAGCTTAATAAACTAAAATTCGCAGATGATGTACTAAAAAGTATAAAAAATGTACCAGCAAGTGTTGTAACCAAAATAGATAAAGTAGTAAAAGAAGTTAAGAAAATACCTGGAAAAATTGGAAATATAGAAGTACCGATTCCAAGAATAAAATTTGAACGTCAACGTCAATTTGCCTTTAACTCTCGAGGTACAATGCCAAATACTAAGTTTAATTTAGGGTTTGATACAGAAAATATTAAGATATCTGAAATATATAATGATATATCAAAAAAGATTGGCGGATCAGGTAAGGGTAAACCTGTAAGCGAATATCTTGATGGTGTAGTTGATGTGTCTGGTAATATCAATACTACTAAGATGAGGAAGCTTAAGAACGCCATTCAAAATAATAAGTTCACTGCAGATGAGCTTTCTGAAATTAAAAAAAATATGGAAAATCTAGGTATTACTTCGGAGTTTAATGAGCAATTATTAAAAATTAATTTTGGTAAGTATCTTAAAGGGTTAATTGGTGACCCACCTGCTGATATGATAAATGCTCATGCACATCATACTCTATTTAAGAAAGGACTTGGTGAGGCTCAGCAAGAAATTGTTCAAGAAGGTCAAGAAATATTAAGAAAACATGGTATAGACCCGATAATTGGTAAAGAAAACCTTATTTGGGCACCAAACAGAATTAAAGGTCAACATGATATTTCAGCATTAGAAAATGTTGTGAATCAATTGAAAGCTGTTGATGCTGCAGGTGGGGATTATGATGACTTTGTTGAAATACTAGAAGACCTTGGTAAACAAGCAGCTTCTAGAAAATAAAAATTCAAAGGGAGGAAGTAGAATGGATAATATTCAAATTGCAAAAAAATTACGTGGATCTATTAAAGAGGCTAATCTAGAAGAAGTGAAATCTATACTTGAAAAACAACCAGAAATGCTAAACAGTATGACACCATTTGGAACATGGTTACATGTAGCGTCAGCTCAAGGACATTTAGAGATAGTTAAATATCTAGTTGAAACAGGCTTTGATGTTAACTCACAGGGCGGTACTTTTTCAACTAATGCACTTGAGAGAGCATCAACAAAGGGGCATTATGATATAGTAGAATATCTTCTTAATCAAAACATTGAAATAGATACTAGTGAGCCAGATAGAAATCCTCTTTTTGCTGCAATATATGGTGGTCACAAAGAAATTGTGAAACTGCTGATTGGAGCAGGGATAGATATATCTATACGTTACACGGGTGATAATATGAAAAATATGGGTGCTTATGAGTTTGCCGTTGAAAGAGGACAAACAGATATAGCCGAGTACCTAAAACAAAAGCTTCAAGAAATGTAATTTATCATAAGTCGTTGGATTGAGTTTTAATGAGTGATTTGAATTTCTGGTGCAAAAATAAAAGAATGTATAACTATCTCAAAAATTACAATATTGACGAATAAATGGTTTATTTAAAGAGTTTTTATTAATACATAAAAACTTAATTTAATATTTTTATAATATTGTATTTTTTCAATGGAATTGAAAGTAAATAACCACAAAATACCTCTAACACAAAGTGAATACATAAGTTTTTCTTGTTATTTAATTTTTAAGTTTTCAAGGTGAAATTGATTTTAAAATCTGTTAAGAAATTTTGATTGTTTGAGCGATAGTGAGTTTCAAAATTTTAAGATTTTAAAAGAAATGAGCCTATGAAAAGTAAAAATTAAATAAGGAAAAACGTTGTATTCATTTGTGGTAGAGGGGCTAAAGAACGAAATTTGGACAAATAGATGTTTGTTTTTTTGAAATTAAAAAGTGAAAGTAAGATTTACTTAATAATATTAAATAATTTTTTTGCTATGACGGTTATCATATGATAACTGTTTTTTTAGATTTAATTTATAAATAACATTAATTATATAAGTCAGTATGGATTTAATACAATTTTCATATGTATTTTTGAACTTTGAAAATTAAATAATATAATTTGTTAGTATAACTGTAAAACAAAAATAGTAGCTTAAAGCCACCTGAAGAAAAACATATCCACCTTTTGAAGACGAAGTAGCATCAGAAAAATCATTTAACTTACTAGAACTTATTAAAACATTTTTAATGCAGAAAATAAGGGGTTTTTAG
This sequence comes from Tepidibacter mesophilus, assembly GCF_002724055.1. Lineage (GTDB taxonomy): Bacteria > Bacillota > Clostridia > Peptostreptococcales > Peptostreptococcaceae > Tepidibacter_A > Tepidibacter_A mesophilus. Next base: position 63,501 of record NZ_BDQY01000012.1, read on the forward strand.
TTATAAATATTTTCTATATATTAGATTATGAGTTTTTGTATAAATGCTGATAAGATAAATTAAAATGGTATAAATTTATGAATTTTTGGAGGAATGGTTATGAATATCAAATTTGAATATACATTTAAATCTATTGAGGCACAAGATATTGAAGCTTCTGAAAAAAAGTATGGGTTTACACTTCCTAATGACTATAGACAGTTTTTACTATTGAATAATGGTGGAAAGACTGATAGAAGAAGATTTGATACTAAAGATGAAAATGATAATGGAATGATAACTTCTTCAATTGTGCTATTTTGCCCTCTTTCAGATGAGGTAGGGTTTAATCTTGAAAAAAATTATTGTGTATACAATAAAGAAGGAAAATTAATAGCATCTAAGTTCCTCCCTATAGGAATAGATCCAGTAGAAAATTTAATATGCATTTCTGTAGAAGGAAATGATAAGGGTGCAATTTATCATTGTGACATGGCTTATATAGAAGAAGATGGAATATTAGAGATGGACTGTATACGGTTGATAAGCAGAGATTTCACAGAATTTATTGAAAATCTATATATTCCTTAAATTTAAAGTATTGGTCTAGACTCGGAATTTAAAAGAGTAATATAAATTTTTATCTTTTCAATAAAGATTCTAAGCTTCAAATAAGGAAAAATGCTGTATTCATTTGTGTTAGAGGTGCTAAAGAGCGAAAGTTAGATAAATATATGTTTTGTGTTTTGGAAACTAAAAATTTTAAGATAAGATTTAGTCATATTATACGCTTGCAAATACAGATTATGAAATAAAAATGAGCATGGTTGATGTATTTAATAATATAAAATAAGACAATCAAAAAAATTAAAAGTACAGTAAATATATTGCTTAGTAAATTGTAAAAAGATAAAAATCAGTAATTTTGTGGGAGTTAAGTACATTTATAGAGATCATTTAAAAATTGTATTATACCTTTCTGAAATATAGAAAACTAATAACAATGATGTTTTTGTGTTTAAGTTAGAAAAAAAGTGATGAATATATTCCTTTAAAATATAATATTAGGATATATAAAAGAAAAAATGATATTGTTAAATAAATTTTAAAGTTATAACGGTTATCGTATGATAGCTGTTTTTTAGATTAAATACTATTTTCAATGATAAAATAAAAGGTGCATCAATTTTGTATTTTCCGACAAATAAAGAAGAAGATGCATTTTGCGATTCATGTGTAAGAAAAAATGCTGAAACTTGTAGCGAACTACATAACCCAAATAACAGATACCTTAGAAGTGAGCATGGAAATAAACTTTCAATAAAACCAGATAGCATAAAACTAGAAGGTGCCACAAAAGAACCACTTAGTATATCCTTAGATGAAAATGAAGGGATACAAATACTAAGCAATAAATCTATTACACTTACTGCCAAAGATAGCATAGAATTTAACACACCAAAAAAAATAAACATAAAAGCAGAAACAAAACTCGTAGCCCAAAAAACTAACAGCAAAAAATCTCTTTACATAGAAGGAAGCCATAACTTCCTAGGTGCAGACATAGTACCAAGAGCAACACAAAGAGAAACTTATGAACCTTATAAGGATGACGAACCAGAAGTAGCCCCAGAAAAACCATTTAACCTACTAGAACTTATGGCAAATGTAGTTGCAGCAGTAGTAACAGTAGGAGCAATAGGTGCATTTGCATTAGCAGGTGTTGCAGTAATTGGACTTGGAGCAACAGTTGCAATAGGACTAGCAGTAGGAGCATTATCCCTTATAAGCATGGCAACTAAACCAAAAGCACTGACCGATGCTATCTTTGCCCCCGAGTACCCCATAGATGGGGAAGCGACAACGGGCGCCATGGGATACTTTAAAGAAGAAGTAGAAGAGCCAACTATGTTATCTAGGATAGCGAACTTATTGGCAGGTCCTGGTGATGGTATAAACGATACGGTTATAGGTATATATGATATGTTTAGACATCCAATAAGGACTGGACAAGGACTATTACAAATTCTAGAAGATCCTGATGCAGCAGTGTTAGCTATTGGATTATCAATAGGGGAATCTTTCGTAGATAATGTAATCAATGGAGATGGAAATACAAGAGCAAGATTTTTTGGTAGAAGTGTATTTGAAGTAGGGACTATCCTGCTTCCATATAAAGTTGGATCAATTTCAAAAATTGAAAAACTGGCTCAAATCAAAAAAATGGAAATGGCAATCAAAGGCATAGATATAGTTAAGGGTATATCAAATACAAATGCATTTGTAAAAGTAATGAGCATAATAGAAAAAGCTGATCTTGTAAATAAGCTTAATAAACTAAAATTTGCAGATGATGTACTAAAGAATATAAACAATATACCAATAAGTGTTAGAACAAAAATAGACGATGTAGTAAAAAATGCAAAAGATATATCTAAAAAAATTGGAGATATAGAAGTACCAGTTCTAAGAAAAGTACCTGAGTTAGCTGGTTTTGGTGACTTAGGATTTTATACAGAAAAAGTTAAATTATCTAAAATAACTAATGATATATTTAAAATGAGTGATGAAGCAGCAGAAACGGGTAAGAAGAATGTAGATAATGTTATTGAGGACACAAGTAAAACTAAATTAACAGAACCTTCACTAGAGAGAGGTGGCAAACCGAAAGGGAATTATGAAAATGAGGTTGATAGAGGTATTTGCAGACAGAATGAAAGTGCTGACTTATTTGCAAATGAGGGATATGATATAGAGATGTTAAGTGAAGTAAACGGAGGGAATGGACACGGTATAAAACCTACATCAAATCCAGATTTTCTAATAGATGGAAAGCCTTTTGATTGTTATGCACCAGATGTAAATACCAGTATTAATAATATATGTAGAACAATAACAAAGAAAACTAAAAAACAAGCTGAAAGGATTGTTCTTAATTTGGACGATTATCCTATAGAAAAAGTGGACGAATTGATAGAAAACATATCTAGAAAGGCTAATCCAAATGGAGATTTGAAACATTTACAGGAATTATTTATTGTGAAAGATGGTAAAATTACAAGAAAGTTTGTGAGGTAAAACAATATGGATTACGAATTATTTTTATTTTCAACTTATAATGCGGAGTATATGGCTAATATGTTAATTGATATAGCAAAAGATATTGTAGAAAAAGATATTGAGATGAAAGTATATGAAGAAGATGAGATTTATATTGGATGTAGCTATTTTTCCATGAGCGTAGAAATAGAAGATATAGCGGATTTGGAATTTATAAAAAAGAACTATGATTTGGATATAAACTTATGCATAGATATTCAAATATTTTGTAATACTTTCGACTTGGGAATGCCAAAAGTATTAAGAATTATTGGAAAGCTATTAAATCTAATTAATGGTGATGTATTGTTACTAGAAAATGGATCAAATCAAGTTTTGAAAAGAAAAAGCAATATTTTAGAGGTCAATAGTAGCTTTGATAATTATAACTTCAACGAACTTGAAATTCCATATACTCAAGTAAAGTTATAATTAAGGTTCTGGTGCAAAAACTGAAATTGTGATATAAGTATCCCAAAAATTGGAGAACCTATTATGTCATAGGATTTATTTAAGTGGAAGCACTTTGAATCAGAAATAATACTTTTATGTGTTACATGGTATCAGAAATATTCGTTAAGCTATAGAAATTTATTAGAGATGATGAGTGAAAGAGCTTTATCAATATCTCACATAACAATAATGAGATGGGTAGATGGATATTCTGTTATTACTGATAAAAAAATAAGGAAATACCTAAAGAAAACAAATTAGGATTTCTATAGACTATAAGTGCATCGTTATTAAACTAAAGAAAGGTTGAAGAAATTCAATCTTTCTTTTTTGAAAATGAATTTATGAATTACACTATTATATTAAAATAATACTGATTTAATAAAAGGTTTTATAGATTTTTATTATAGAATATAAATATACAGACGTCAAAACACCTCTAACACAAAGTGAATACACAAGTTTTTCTTATTATTTAATTTTTAAGTTTTCAAGGTGAAATTGATTTTAAAATCTGTTAAGAAATTTTGATTGTTTGAGCGATAGCGAGTTTCAAAATTTTAAGATTTTAAAATTAATGAGCCTATGAAAACTAAAAATTAAATAAAGAAAAACGTTGTATTCATTTGTGGTAGAGGCGCTAAAGAACGAAATTAGGATAAATATATGTTTTGTTTTTGAATTTAAGAATGAAAAACAAGATTTACTTATAATGTTAAATAATTTTTTAAAGGAAAAACAGTTATCAAGTGATAGCTGTTTTTTTTAGATTAAGTTTAATGTATATATTTTTGCACTTTGAAAATTAAATAATATGATTTTATAGTATAACTGTAAAACAAAAATAGTAGCTTAAGCCAACGGAAGAAAAAAACATCCATCTTTTGAAGACGAATTAGAAATAGCATCAGAAAAATCATTTAACTTACTAGAACTTATTAAAAGATCTTTGATGTAGAAAATAAGGGGTTTTCAGTTATAAATATTTTTTATATATTTAAATCTATTGAGGTACAAGATATTGAAGCTTTTGAAAAAAGTATGGGTTTAAACTTCCTAATGATTATAGGCAGTTTTTACTATTAAATAATGGTGGAAAGACGGATAGAAGAAAATTTGATACTAAAGATGAAAATGATAATGGAATTATAACTTCTTCAATTATGTTATTTTACCCTCTTTTAGATGAGGTAGAGTTTAATCTTGAAAAAAATTATTGTGTATACAATAAAGAAGGAAAATTAATACCATCTAAGTTACTTCCTATAGGAATAGATACAGTAGAAAATTTAATAGGCATTTCTGTAGAAGGAAATAATAAGGGAGCAACTTATCATTGTGATATGGCTTATATAGAAGAAGATGGAATATTAGAGATAGATTGTATAAGGTTGGTAAGTAGAAATTTCACAGAATTTATTGAAAATCTATATATTGCTTAAATTTAAAGTTTTGGTTTAGATTCGGAATTTAAAAGAGTAATATAAATTTTTATCTTTTCAATAAAGATTCTAAGTTTCAAATAAGGAAAAACGCTGTATTCATTTGTGTTAGAGGTGCTAAAGAGGGAAAGTTAGATAAATATATGTTTTGTGTTTTGGAAACTAAAAATTATAAGATAAGATTTAGTTATAGTATACGCTTGCAAATGTAGATTATGAAATAAAAATGAGCATGGTTGATGTATTGAATAATATAAAATAAGATAATCAAAAAAATTAAAAGTACAGTAAATATATTGCTTAGTAAATTGTAAAAAGATAAAAATCAGTAATTTCGTGGGAGTTAAGCACATTTATAGATATCATTTAAAAATTGTATTATACATTTCTGAAATATAGAAAACTAGTAATGATGTTGTTGTATTAAGTTAGAAAAATAAGTGATGAATATATTTCTTTAAAATATAATATTAGGAGATATAAAAGAAAAAATAATATTGTTAAATAAATTTTAAAGTTATGGAGGTTATCGTATGATAGCTGTTTTATTGGATTAAATTTATAAATAAAATTATAGGAATGATCACATAAGTTAGTACTGATCTAATGCAATGTTTATATGGAAGATAAATCTATATAAATATATGCTATCATAACTAAACTCTATAAGACAAAATACTATTTTCAATGATAAAATAAAAGGCACATGATTACATATATTCACCTGTAAAGTGAAACTCTCTTTACTCTATGCCACAAGTTGGAAGTCATACAAATCTGTATTTCCCAACAAATAAAGAAGATGCATTTTGCGATTCATGTGTAAGAAAAAATGCTGAAACTTGTAGTGAATTACATAACCCAAATAACAGATACCTTAGAAGTGAACATGGAAATAAACTTTCAATAAAACCAGATAGCATAAAACTAGAAGGTGCCACAAAAGAACCTCTGAGGATTCTGGTGCAAAAATTAAAACAGTGATATAATTATCTCAAAAATTGTAAGATTGGAGAAACGATTATGTCAGAAAATTTATTTAAGTGGAAGCACTTTGAATCAGAAATTATTCTTTTATGTGTGAGATGGTACTTAAAATATTCGTTAAGCTATAGAAATTTAGTAGAAATGATGAGTGAAAGAGGTTTATCAATATCGCACACGACAATAATGAGATGGGTACATGAATATTCTCCTATTATTGATAAGAAAATAAGGAAATATCTAAAGCCAACAAATGATTCATGGCGTGTTGATGAAACTTATATAAAAGTTAAAGGAGAATGGAAATATTTATATAGAGCAGTTGATTCAAATGGAAATACAATTGATTTCTATTTTAGTGAAAAAAGAAATAAACAAGCTGCCAAGAATTTCTTTAAGAAAGCCTTAGGCTCAATTCATAACCAGCAGCCAAGAATGATAACGGTAGATAAGAATAAAGCTTATGAGGTGGCTATACCAGAACTTATTTATGGTGGAGTATTAAGTTGTAGAGCAAGTTTTAGGCAAATAAAATATTTAAATAACATTGTGGAACAGGATCATAGATTTATCAAAGGGAAGATAAAATCTATGATGGGATTTCAAAACTTTGAAACAGCACAAAAAACTATTTGTGGAATTGAAATAATGAATATGATAAGGAAAGGGCAGGTTGAAGAAATTCAATGTGTCCTTTCTGAGGTTCGATTGATAAACAAAATTATGGGAGCGACTGCATAAGATTATACTGATTTAGCAAAATAATTTTCTTTATTTTGATTTTTGCACCAGAGGCAAAAGGACAAAAATTATGAAGTGGAACAAATAGATTCTTCTATGGTATAATTAAAGAAAAAGCTGGTGATAACGATGGACGATAATATAAATCACGAACATGATTTAGGATATAAACATATACTTTCACATAAGAAAAATTTCATGGAATTCTTAAGAAGTTTTGTAAAAAAAGATTGGGTGGATTTAATAAAAGAAGAAAATCTAATATTAATAGATAAAGAATTTATACAAGAGGATTTTAAAGAGGAAGAAGCAGATATAGTATATAAAGTAAATATAGATGGTAAAGATATAATATTTTATATATTATTAGAACTTCAATCAAAAGTAGACTTTAGAATGCCAATAAGGCTGTTAATGTATATGACAGAAATATGGAGAGATGAACTTAAAAATACAAAGGATAATATAAAAAAGAGAAAAGACTATAGATTACCTGCAATTATTCCGATAGTGTTATATAACGGTAAAAATAACTGGACAGCAGCAAGGAATTTTAAAGAGATATTAAATGGATATGAATTATTTGAAGACAATATAATAGATTTTAGATATTTATTGTTTGATATAAATAGAATGGATAAAGAAGAATTAATAGAGATAGCAAATGTAGTAAGTTCTATATTTTTACTAGATCAGAATGTAGAAGTAGATGAAATAATAAATAGGCTAAAGATAATAGGAAAAATAATAAAAAAAGGTGCAACAAAGGAACAAGAAAAAGCATTTAGAAGTTGGATTATAAATATATTTAGAAACCGATTTAAAGGAGAAGTAAAAGACAATATATATGAATTACTAATAGAAACATCTAAAATGGAGGTGGATGATATGGTAAGTAATTTAGGTAAAAAGTTAGAGGAAGAATTGAAACATAGAGAAGAAAAAGGAGCACAGCATGAAAGAGATAAAATAAAGAAAGAACAGATAGAAAGAATAAAAAAAGCATTGAAAAGAGGATATAGCATAGAAATCATTATGGAAATATTAGAAGTATCTGTGGAGGAAATAGAAAAAGTAAAAGAACAGTTAGTTAATTAATGTCTGTAAAAATAATATTATAATTATAATCTAAAGTATTAAAAATTACAAAAATAATACGTATAAAATAAAAAAAGGAAAAGCTATAAATTTCATTAGAAATATAGTTTTTCCTTTTTTGTTTTTTGAAAATTAACAATAAAATAAAAAGCTAGGTTCTGGTGCAAAGATTTAAACAGTGATATTAGATAAAGTCAATAAATTAGGATTTTTATAGACTGGAAGTACATTATTATTAAACGAAAGGACAGGTTGAAAAAGACTCAATCTGTCTTTTTTTAAGGTTTTAAAATTAATGAGCCTATGAAAAGTAAAAATTAAATAAGGAAAAACGTTGTATTCATTTGTGGTAGAGGCGGTAAAGAACGAAAGTTAGATAAATATATGACTTGAAAAATTAAAACCACTATTGGAAGAATTTAAAGACTATGTAGATAGAGAAATAAAAGATGCATTGCCAAAGAGGCCTTTGACCAGATCACTAGAATATATCAGAAAGCTATCACCTAAAATTGAAGCTGTATTAGAAGATTAATCTTTGAGATAGATAATAATAGACTGAAAGAGCTATAAAGCCCTTCGTAATAGACGGAAAAATATCTATTATATTTAATGAACGAGATGGCGAAATTGGAAGATATAGAAAGCACCAAAGAAAACTTACTAGCAATAATGCCTTGGTCAGATACTTTGACTGAGGAATTTCAAATCAAAAATAAGAAATAAATTTTAAAAATTCAGTATACTAATTTTTCTAGTTAGTTATACTGGATTTTCTATTTCAAGACGGTAAATCTTTGACAGATACCGATAAACAAGGAAATATATGTTGTTTTATTCCAAGTGATAATCAAAAATAATTAAAACATATACAAGCAACAGTGATATTTAATCAATGCTTGAATTAGTAAAAAATACCCATAAAAGGAAGAGTGTAGCCTTCCGATACAGAAGAGTACGAAGCAAATAATTTACAATTATTCAAATGATAAATTTAATAAACAATCGAGGTTTTATTTGAAGCTTTAAAAAAAACTGAAAGTATTTTATTACGTCAAAAATAAATTATATGCTTTTGTATAATGAATAATGTTTATCATAAGGAGGAATTAAATGTGAAAAAAATGTATAGACTTTTAGTTACTGTGATGATTGTTTTAATATCTATAGCTGGGTGTTCTTACGATAAGGAAAAATATACCCTTTCAAAAGTAAACGAAAAATTTGCAAAAGGAGCGTATGGTGAAGCTGTTCAAGAAGGTGAGACGTATTTAAAAGAAAATCCAGATTCTGATTCGATTTTAGATGCTGTGGGATGGGCATATTTAAGGTTAAATAAATTAAATAAAGCAGAAGAATGTTTTGATAATGCTATAAAAATAAATAAAGAAAATGATCAAGCTTATCTTGGTAAGAGTATTATGTATAATGAGCAAGGAAATTTAAAAAAAGCTAGAGAATGTGTTGCTAAGGCAATAGAAATTAATCCAAACGAAGTGATTGCATACGCAAGTTTAATATCAATAGAACTGAAAGAAAATAATTTTGAAAAAGTAGTTGAGTATGGTGAAAAGGCTTGGAAAATAAACAGAGAATATGCTGATATACCAGCTTATTTATCTGTTGGTTATCATTATCTTGGTGATTATAAAAAACGTGATGAATTCTATGAACATGCAAAAAAATTGAACTTCGAAGGTTTGCAGTGGCTAAAACAGATTTATAATGGGGAAGTAGTTATAAACTAATTCATAAGTTATTATTGAAATTATTTTTTATTAAATAAATATTTTAATTTTATAATACTAAGATTATATAATAAAATATATTTTTTTAAAAAGAGGAGAAATCTAGTAGGTGTTTTGAGTACTAACTTTTTATTAGGTTCTTTTATAGGATTTTATAGGTTAAGGGTCTAGAGGTCGATTACGTCATCTAAACGTGAAAATAGACCGAATGGACGATTTACAATAATGGAAATATTTATTAAAATTATAATTTATAGGAAGTTATTTGATTTATATAGAGCAGAAACTTCCAAATTGTGTATTATCAAGAAAAATTCTTTTAGACTAGTTAAAAAGAGGAGGTATAATATGGATTTTTTAGATGAAAAAATAGCATCTTTTAAGCAATCAAAAAGAATATTAAAAGAAGAGGAAATTAAGCAAAAAGAAGATTCTACAATACAAGAGGAGAACAATACAAATTTATCTTTAGAAGAAATTATAGAGTGTATTAAAAATGAATACCTAGAAATAGAAGATAGAAAATTCGATTTTAAAACAGTAGATTACTTAGATGGTAAAATACGTATTCCAATGGTAGAAAATTATTTTCAAGAAGTAGTAAAGGATTCTAATGCAATAGCATTACAGAATGAGACCGAAGGCGTAAGTTTTATGTGTAGTTATATTAAAGAAAAAATTTTAACTAAGACTTTTGATGAATTTAAAAGGGGTATGGAGCAAAATTTTAAAGATATGGAGTTGTATCTAGAATGGATTGAAGAAGGTGACATTAAAAAAGATGACATGGTCTTAGAGTATGGAATATTTAAAACACCAACAGGTAAAGGATATACATATAATTTAATATTTTTTATGAAGGACAATACAAATACACAACTTATACTAGGTAATTTTAATTGCTTCTATAAAGATATTACAGTTTGGGAAAATATTATCAAAGGGATAATAAATTTAGTACAAATCAATATATAAAAGAAACAGGGGGGGTGATTATATGAATATAAATGCATTATCATATGAAGATATAAGAATATCTACATATGAGATGGAATATATAAAGGATTTAAAAATCACAAACAATATTAATGAACATGGATATCTAGAATTTAATGGTGTATTAGTTAATGAAAGAAAAGAGGAACAGATACATTCAACTCAGGAAAATACCCCTATTGAGGTATATTACATGAAAGAAAATGAGAAGATATCTATATTTCATGGGGTAATAACGAAAATAAAAATAGATGTTGCTGAGAAAGTATATAACATATATGTACAGGCAAAGAGCTATACTCATCTTATGGACATTTCAAAAAAATCACGTTCTTTTCAAGACAAAAATATGTCCTCTCATGACCTTATAAAACAAGTTATGAAGGACTATAGTACATCAAATCATATTATACAGGTTCCCAATGTTCCTATAGGTGAGATAGTTATACAATATAATGAAACAGATTGGCAGTTTTTAAAACGATTTATATCTAGATACAATGCTGGGTTATTCCCTGCAATAGAGTTTCAAGATATACATTATTTTATAGGAACTCCAGATGTATTTATAAATATTTCATCAAAGATTAATAACTACACAGTATATAAAGATTTAGATATGTATGAATATATTAAAGCAAATCATATGAATGATGCAAAAGAAATAGATTACACGATTTATGAAATAGAGATATTTGAAATATTAAAGTTAGGCAGTCATATTAAGTTTCAAGAAAAAGATTTTTATATAAGTTCCGTAGAGCACTGTTTAAGAAATGGTATAGTACATAATATGTACAAGGTACAGTTGAAAAATGGACTTAGACAAAAAAAACTATACAATGAAGAAATTATAGGAATATCAATAGGTGGCAAAATCATACAAGTAAATAGGGATACAGTAAAAGTACATCTTCAAATAGATAAAAGTCAGGATAAATCAAAAGCATACTGGTTTTCCTATTCAACAATGTCAGCTTCTCCAGATGGTAGCGGATGGTATTGTATGCCTGAGATTGGCGATAGTGTTAGAGTCTACTTTCCAACAAAAGAAGAAAAAGAATCCTATGCAGTTAGTTCTGTAAGTGGCTATGTACCAAAGAATACAAGTGAAAGAGATAGAATGGGAAATCCAGATGTTAAATATTTAAGAACAGCACATGATAAAGAAGTTAAATTTACTCCAGATGGAATATTAATATCATGTGATGGTGGAGCTTCATCAATTAAGTTAAATAAAGATGGAAGTATTAGTATTTCAGGGCAAAATAGTATAAATGTAAATGCAGCAGAAACTATAGACATTAGAGCAGAAAAAACATTAACAATGACAGCTAATGAAACCATAGATCTTTTATGTGATAAAGGTGGAAAAATAGAATTAACACAAGCAGGAGAAGTTTTAGTTAAAGGAACAGAAGTAAAAAATAACTAAAAAGGTGATTTTTATGAAAAGAGAAGATGCGCTTATTAATTTTAATGAGGAATATACAAATGAATTACTAAACAAATATGAACAAATATTTTATGAAGATGTAATAGAAAATAAAGATTTATTAAGAAGTACTGTAATGGATAGTTTGAAAAATATATGTGAAGATATATCTGATTTTCAAAATGAATTAGAGTATTACAAAATAAAATATTTTCAATTTTCTATACTAAGGACGAGTATTATAAGTGAAAGTTACATTTTTCTTTTGAGTACATATAATCAAGAATGGTACTTAGATGACAACGCAAAACATATGGAATTAGATATGTCTTTTTTATTTAAATCTTTAAAGAATTTGTATAATGAACTATACCAAAAAAGTAAGAAATTCATAGGGAAAATAAACAAATATGATATTGAAAAAATAATTTTAAGTCAGGCAATGAAATATAACGAATATATAGCTTATACAGTACGATTTATTCTTCAAAATATAGAAAAGGAAGAATGGTTTGATAAAGTAAAAAAAACAGATATCTATTTTATTCGATGGGGAGAATACCAAGACAAAAGTGAGTTAGTTTACATAATGGATAATAATAAAAAAACGATGAATGATTTTATAAAAGTCCTAGGGTTGACAAATGAAGAAGCACATAAAGATGAACTTGTATATTCTGTTTGGAAAGATACTGAAATTTCAGATGTTATTTGTATAGAAAAAAATATGATGTTTTCTAATTTCAAAAATAGTAAAATAAGTAATTTAAGCTTTGAAAAAAGTATTTTATTAGGGGCAAGTTTTGAAAATGCTATTCTTCAAAATGTAAATTTTAATAAAACTAATTTAGTCGGAGTTAACTTTATCGGTGTTAAATTTGAAGATGTTAAGTTTGAGGAAGCTATATTGGATGGAGCAATATTTAATCAAGAGGATGTTCCGTTTTTACATCTTTCATCATCACAGCTTCAAGTAATTTATATAAAAGGTGATTAAATATGAAATATTTTATTGTAAATCAAGATAATGAAACAGTAAATTCGATAAAATTGAGAGATTTTCAAAGTAACAAGCATGTAATATTTACAAAAGATCAAGAAAGTACATTAAATGAGATTTCAACAATATTTGTAACTGGAGATGAAGATAGCATTTATACAGATTTTATAGAAAATCCTGTATTTTTAATATCAAAAGAATTGAAAAAAGTATTTGAAATGCATGAGCATACTTTAATATATAAAACAGTTGTACTATCTAATATAGAGCAACAGATACAAAAAGTATACCATATGGTACTAACAGACATTATAGATGCAATCAGTGATGAAACAACATATTACAAAAACGATTGGGAAAAAAATATTGTACTTGATAAAAGTAAAATACAAAATCACAACATATTCCAAATAAAAGGAGTTACTAAAAATTACTTCATTGTTTCATTAGATGTGGCAGAAAGTATTCTAAGAAGAGGTTTTGTAGGAGTGAGTTTTGAAGAAGTAGAGGTGATATGATGATAGGTGCAGAAATTGTTGCTGCGGGTATATATGGCGCTATAAAAGCAGTTACAGAGAAACCCACTAGTTACGTAGTACATGGAGCAACAATACAGTGTTCTTGTGGATTAAGGTTAAGCAATATTGTTGTACAATTAAGCCATGGTGAATTCATACATAACATGCCACAGTTAAATATAGGAGATAGCAAACCAAACGAAAATATATTATCATTTGGAGGATGTACGAGTCCAGAAAATCCAGCTGTCAAAGCAGCAGCAGAAAAAATAATGAAGGAAGTACAGGAAAGAGAAAAAGGATTTATGGACCGTGTAATGGACTTTTTTTGCAAAAAGCCAAAGGAAGAAGTCAATGAAGATTTTGTAAAAAAATGCGCAGGAGAATGTATACCAATAATAAAGATTGAATGGGAAGGTGGAAAAGAAGACGTATTAGTAGAAGATAAAATGGCACTATTGACTACCAGTACACTTAGCTGTATCTATGGTGGAAATATAACAATAATTGATAATGGGCAAGAACAGGTAGAAGATGCCATGGAATCTCCACCACCATCTTTAGATGAAAATAGTGACGGGATGAGGGAAGAAACTGAAGCATACGCATCAAGGCTAAAAGAAAAGTATGACCTAAGTGAGCGAGAATATAAAGTGTTGCTAGGGTTAAATGTTAAAAATTTAAGGCCTAGGACTAAAGCCGTTCTTGAAAAGCATTTAGAAAATATATTTATAAAAGATCAAAAGAAAAAGAAAAATTCATTATCTCCATCCTATTATGATTATCAATCAGGAAAAGCATATTTAAAAGAAAATAAATCAATAAAAGAACGGGCTGATGAACTTGCAAGTGTAGTAAGTTTTATAAATAATGTGAATTATATCTATAAAAATGATAATAAATCTCTTATTGAGCAGGCAAAGTATATATCAGAACTTGAAAAATATAAGAATGAAAAAGATCCTACAACTAGAGTATATAAAGCATATATAGCAACAAACCCAAAAAATAGAACTGGATTTCTTGTTAATTTTGATGCTGGGTTTGATGAACGTTTAAAAGAAATTGCTCCTTATGGAGATATAACAAAAGTAACGGTAGATAAGCTGGATTATTTATATAGATCAAATCATGTCGATAATACTAAAGATATAAGCGAGACAGCTAATTTACTTGCAGGATCACTTCTTACTGTATGGAATGCACAATCAATAGAGAATTATCAGAAATCAAAGATAACTAGTAGCACAAAGAAAAGTATTAATGAGCCTGTAGTTGAAGTTGTACAAAAAACTGACACAAGTTATGAACAGTCAGTTGATAACTTTATGAACAACACAGAGAACTTTAATGTGAAAAATATTTATACTAAAAGTGTAGATGAGATTGCTCAAATATTTAAGGATTCTGGGTATAATGTTAGAATAGAACCTTCTAAATCAGGAAAAGCAACAATGATAAGAATTGATGGTATGAAGGGTCCTAGGACTATTAATACTATTCAAGTACATAATGGAGGCGGAAGACATGGATTAGACTATATTAAAGTAAAAGGAAATAATGTAAGTTACAAGATAGTAAATGGTTCAAGTAGTGAGTATATAGGGAATCCTGAACTTGAGAAGTGCGAATTTTATTGGTTAAAGGAGTAGATTAATTATGAAAGATAATTTTATTGATATATATGCCCCAATAATACCTGGAAGAGGGCTTGGAGGCGTAGAATTGAGAACACATTTAAATGAATATTATGATGTATTAAATAATTTTGATTGGAGAAATAAAAAGAATTGGATCCCAGAATGTATGTCAAGTTTCCATGTAGGATATAAAAAGGAGAATATATGCATAATGATTTTTGATATTTTGAATGGTAAGCTTATGAAAATGACTGCGCTTAAAGATTATGAAGGTATTTTATTAGATAAAATAAAAATTGGAATGTCGCTTGAAGAAGCATTAGAGAAAGAAGAAAATCTTATTTATGATGATGAAGAAGAATGCTATAAAATTCAAGGTGTTAATGGGGTTATAATAGAGCCAGATGCATATTACAAATATATTGAATCAATAACGATTTATATAAGTGAATTAGATGAATTTCAGAATGATTTTGCTAAATCAGAAGAGATATATAAAGGAAAATGGTAAAAACGAATTGAAAAATAGAATGAGATTAAATAATTGAGAAATAAGCTCAATTATCTAATTTTGGTCCTAATTCAGAAAAAAGTTATAGTGACTCAATATGGAGAGCAAATTAATAATAGGAAAAAATTATTCAGGGAGTTACTTGATGAATAAATATATAAAAATATTAAGGAAAGTTTTAAGTGGGATTTCAAATATATTAGCAATATGTTTAGTAGTAGTTGCTTACATCCATCCGATTTATAAATATTCTGGAACAGAGTTACCATATATTGTTGAGGTTAATTCGATAATAATAATTTTTCTTTTTTCAGGATTAAGTATTTTTTTATCTATTATAGGTTTTATTACAGGGAGAAAGAATAAAGTTACTTTAGTTTTACTTATTTTTTTGTTGATTACAAATGTTTATAAAATAAAGGAGATTTTGATTATAAATGATTTAATAGAGAAAGGAATGATACCATATAGTTATTAAACATAAATTGAAATTTAAAGAAAAATTTATTAAGATGTTTGATTTTGATGAATATATGAGACCTTTTCTATTAATGTGTGGAGTACTATATATTATGGGGATTTTTAAATTTATATACTTATTAAAGAGTTTTAAAGGTTTATTGTTATATCTAGTGCTTATGTTAGGTTCTTTAATTATTATGTTTATACCTTTAAAAATATATCAATCAATTTGTAGATTTGTGGGAGCTAATAAGGTATATAACAATATAAAAAATAAATTATAAAAGGGTAAATTGAAAATAGAAAAGAGTGATGAACAAAATGGATATAAAGAGAACTCTTTTAAGTGTAATAGTAGATACTATTATTGCAGTTATTATAGTTGTAATGTGTATGACAACTGTACTATTTTTTCTTAATATAAATAGTGAAGATACTTCCATACAATCTATTGTTATTGGAGTTTTTACTAGTAGCTTAATTACGACTATTTTATTTCAAAAATATTCTTCAATATTTCCATTAAAATTGACAATGAAAGGACAAAAAATAATAATTAAGCAGTTTATTGGGGACAAAGAAATTGATTTAAAAGATATTGAGAATATATCTAAGATAAAAACTATGAGTGGTATTACTGGGTCTATAACTTATAAAGTTTTTTATGATAACAATATAATAATGCTTAATAATAATAGATTTACGAACTTAGATGATTTTATGAATAAAATAACTGCTAAAAAACAATTGCATTAATAAATATAATGTGATGATCTTAAGGAGGTGAGGGTATGTTAGTTACTTATAAAGGATTCAAAATAGACTTGCCATATGATATTTTACAAATAGAATATATGTCTTTAGAAGAAAATATTAATGATCATATTTGTCTTAATTTAAGAATTTTAATAGAAGAAGATAAAGTATTTGAGTATATAAATGAAGAATCGTCTAATAAAAAAATTGTAGTATATGAATACAACAGACATATACAAAGAGAAGTACCAATTTTTCAAGGAAAAATTAAAAATGTAAAGATAAACTACCAAGATAATCTACACTTTTTAGAACTTTCGTGTATTTCTTTTACACATGACTTTGATATAAAAAAAGTAAGTCGTACATTTTGTGATTTAGAACTTACATACAATCAGGTTATTAAAGATATATTATCAGCATATCCTAAGAAAGATTTTCAGGATATGGCTACAAATAATACAAAAATAAATGATTTTTTGCTTCAGTATGAAGAGACGGATTGGCAATTTATAAAAAGACTTGCAACTCATTTTGAAGCTTTATTACTACCTGATGCTGCTGCGAGTTTTGGGAGAATATATTTTGGACTACCAAAAATAAACAATAATGTAGAAATTAGTGAAAATGATTACAGTATTATAAAAAATATTCAAAATTATAAAGAATATAAAAGTAGAAGTAAAACTCCTTTGATGCTTCAAGACTATACATCTTGGGAAATAGTAACGAATATAAGATTGTATCTAGGTGAAGAAGTAGTATTTAATAACGTACAATGTCAAGTAACAAAAGTATATATTTATACATACAAAGAAGAAATAAGGTATGCATACAACCTTCAAATTTCCAGTGGAGTAAAAAGTATATACACTGTGAATCCTAAAATATACGGTATGTCTATACCTGCTATCATTAAAGAAAGAAAAGGGAATAGTGTTAGAGTTCATTTTGAAGTAGACAATACTTATATTAAAAAACCAAATAATAAATTTTTCGCATATGCTCTTGAAAGTAGTTCATGGTATTGCATGCCAGTAGAAGGAAGTAAGGTACATATATATTTTCCAACTAATGATGAAAAAGAAGCTATAGCAGTACATTCAATAAGAAGTGCAAGTGGACAAGCAAAATATGCAGATAAAATAAGTAATCCTAATCATAAGTCATTTTCAAATACAACAGGAAGTGAGATGAAAATGACTGAAAATGATATTATATTTGCAGCTGATGATGCAAAAAATATAAGTTTGAAGCTTCAAAAAAGTGGCAATATAGATGTATCTGGTAAAAATATCACATTTTCTGCTAAAAGTATAGAACTGGGAGTAAGAAATCCTCCACCAAATTCTGATGTGGAGCCATTAAGACCTAAAAGCATAAAAATATCTGCAAAAGAAAGCTTTATGATTACAAGAAATGATTTCAATAATAGTATTAATTTAGAAGAAGAAACACATTTAATGGGAACGTTTATAAAAATTAATGCAACTGATAAAAATCCACCTATGATTTTAGCATCAGAATATGATCAAAGTGCACAAGATGCACAATTAATAGCTGAGTATAATGCAGGTGCTAAAAAAGAACTTGAAGATAAACTAAATGCTGGTAAATCGAAAATTGGATTTGGAGCAATGGCTATGGCAATAGGAGGAGCTGCTATTTTTGCAGCAGCAACAGTTCTTACAGGAGGACTAGCTATTGGTATTGCAGCCGCAGGTATAGCAGCTGTTGGTGTTGGAGCAAGTGAAACTAGTGAAGGAATGCAGGACTATACAAAAGCTCAAAGTGGAGATTTCTCTGAATCATATAACTTTATGAGAGATACTGTATGTGGAGGAAGAAAAGATATATATAATATAGTGAAATATGGATCCGTTATTATATCTGGATTGGGCGTGGCTGCTGCAGGAGGCGCGTGTATGGTAGTAGATAGCTTGCTTGATACAGGTATAAATACAGCCGTAGAAATGGGCATGGACTATATGGATGATGGAAAAATAAATAACGGAATAGAGTATTATGTAAAAAATGCATCAACTAATATAGCTATGGTATCATTTGGTGGAGCAACTAGCAAAAAGTTTGGATTTGACAAGATGACTAAAGGAAAGAAATGGGCAGCACAAACAGCACTAGACACTGGATTAGGAATGGTTGGAGATGTATCTGCAACAGGAGATACAAGCATCTGGGACAACTTAATAAGTTCAGGGGTAAGTAATAAAATAACTAATTCTATTTTCTCAGGAGACCCTGTAAATGTATCAACAGGAAGTTTATACATACCAGCTACAGACTTAGTATTACCTGATATCAATTCGGAATTTAAAATAGAAAGAAAATATAACTCAGTTAACAATAGAGTAGGTATATTAGGTAAGGGATGGACATTTAATTATGAAAGTAAATTGCATTTAGAAAAAGAAAGAGCTATATTACTTTGTACTGATGGTCATATAGAGATATTTTATAAAAATGATGACATATGGGAAAATTCAAAAGGGAAAAGTAATTTATATACCTTAAACTTTGATATTAATAAAAATATTTATAATATTATTGATAATCATAATAAATTAAAATACTTATACAATGAAGATGGACAACTTATAAAAATAATAGATAAAAATAAAAATGAAATCGTAATCAAATATGAAGGAAGCTCAATTAAGACTTTAAAAACATTCTCTAACTATATATTGAACTTTATATATAAAGACGGAAAAATAGTAGAAATAAAAGATGAATTAGGAAGAACCGTTCAATATAAGTATGAAGGAGATTACTTAACTCATGTAGTCCATGTAGATTATGGTATAACAAAATACGATTATGATAAACAAGGATATGTAAGTGCTATAACAGATCAAAATGGTAACACATATACTGTTAATGAATTTGACAATAAAGGAAGAGTTACATATCAAGAGTATTCAACTGAAGATACTTGTACCATTACTTATGATGATGCAAATAGAGAAACTAGTTTTTACTTTAGTGAAAGTAAAAGACTAGAAAAGTACAAGTATGATCAAAACTATTTAATTACTCATATATACTACGAAGATGGTACATATGAAGAATATGGATATGATAGTTATCAAAACAAAGTATTTGAAAAAGATAGAAATGGTCATATTACAAGAACAGAATACAATATATATGGAAATAAAGTAAAACAAGAACTTCCAAATGCGCTTATTGTTAATTACGAATACGATGAAAAACAAAACCTAATTAAAAAATCAGATAATAATGAGGGAGAAACACTATATACCTATAACACAAACGGAAATATTATAGAAGAGAAAAATAAAATAAATACAGGTCTGTGGCAAACAATAAAATACGAATATGACTCTTATTCTAGAGTTGTTAAAACTACAGATCCATTAGGAAATATCAAAAACTTTGAATATGAAAATGGGGAAAGAGTATTACCTCAACCAAGTAGTATAAAAGACAGTGAAAATAATATCTATGAATACACTTATGACAAAGTAGGAAGAAATACATCCATTATAACAGAATATGGAGAAGTAGAATTTGGATACAATAGACTAAATTATATAACATATATAAAAGATCCAAATGGTAGTATAACAAGAAAATACTATGACAAAATGGGTAATCTAACAAGACTCGTTACTCCAAATAACTATAATCCTAAATTTGATAATGGACAAGCATATGAGTATAAGTATGACAGCATGGATAAACTAATCCAAATAAAAGACCCACTTGGGAACACTATAAAGAATAAAAGAGATACGGAAGGTAACATAATAAAAGAAATAAATCCAAATTATTATGATTTTTTAAAAGATGACGGTATTGGAATAGTTTATGAATATGATAAAGGCAATCGAAAAATAAAAACAATATATCCAGACGGTGGAGTAGAAAGACTGTTTTACGATAGCCAAGGAAATATTATAAAACACATAACACCAGAGTACTATAACTCCGATACAGACGATGGATTAGGTTATACTTATGAGTATGACAGCATGAATAGACTAACAACAATAATAGACCCTAGCGGAGAAATAGAAAAGAAATATGAATATGACCTATATGGAAATATATCATGTGAAATAGATAAAGAAGAAAACACTACTTTATTTAAATATGATTTACTAGGAAACATACTTGAAAAAAGAGAACCAGTAGATAAAATAGATGAAGAAGTTAAATACAAAATAACTGTTTATGAGTATGATAAAAACTCAAATAAGATAAAAGAAAAACACGGAAAAGACCCAGTAAATCAAAAAGATTATCCTCTGTATTACCATGAAATACATTTTACATACGATAAAAATAATAGATTAACAGGTGTAAATGATAAGTACGGTGCAAAACTAGAATATAAATATGACTGCTTAAATAATAAGATATATGAAAAATTCAGAATAAACGATAACGCAAACAAAATAATCCACTATAAATACGACAATACAGGAAAACTAATAGAAAAGAAAGAAGAGATAGATGGAGAACATTTATTAGGAGCAGTAAAAGGTAAAACAGTCTTTGCTATAACAAAATATAGCTATGATAAAAATGGTAATATAACTAATATAACAACACCAAAAGGACACACTATAAATCGGGTATATGATGAAATAGATAGATTAACACAAGAAAATCAAACAGATAAAACTAATAATATACAAAGAAAATATGAATACCAATACGATAAAACAAGTAACATAATTAAAACAATAAATAACACTAACAATATAACAAAAGAATATATCTATGACAGCAAAAATAGACTAACACACTATATAAATGAATTAAAAAACACAACAAGACTATTCTATGATAAAAATGATAGAATAATAAAAGAAGTATTACCACAACAATATAATGAAAAAATAGATGATGGAGAAGGAACTACTTATAAATACAATATAAAAGGACAACTACTAGAAACTAAAAATCCATTAGGACAAACCATCGAAAAAAATGAATACGACTATAAAGGAAACAAAATATCAGTAGTAGACGGAGTAAACAATAAAGTAGAATATACCTATAATCTATTAGGTAACATAAAACAAATAATAACACCAAATAGTAAAAAACAAAACAAAGAAATACAAAAATATACATACGACATAAGGGGTAACATTACAGGAATATGTGATGGTAATGGAAACAACACTAAATACGAGCTAGATGACTGGGGTAGAATAATACAAATTGTAACAGCGGAAGGAACAGTAGAGAAATACACTTACGATTACGCAGGAAACATAACAAGCACCACAGACGCAAACGAAAATACAATTACATATGAATACAACAACTTTAATAAAGTAAGCAAAATAAAAGACCAAGAAGGATACAGCGAATATTTTTACTATGATGAAGAAGGAAATCAAGTAGAACACATAGATAGAAATGAGAACAAAGTCCTTTATGGTTACAATATAGACAATAACATAACCTTTAGAAAAGGATACAATAAAAATAACCAAAAAGGCATATATGAAGAATTCAAATATAACTTAGACGGAACACTAAACCTAGCAAAAGCAAATAACACAACATACACTTATAAATATACCAAAGATGGTAGACTAAAAAGTAAACATGCAAGTGGCAAAACTCTACTAGAATACCGCTATGACAAAAACGGAAACACAAAAACAATATCAGACATAACAGGCAAATCAACACACTATATATACGACCCAGCAAATAGAGTAAAAGAAATATTAGACAGTAAATCTAATACATTAGCACAATATACATACAACCCAAATGATAGCATAAAATCTATTTTATACGGTAACGGTATATCAACAAACTACACATATGATGAAGAACAAAATATATCAAGCCTCATAACAAAAACATCAAAAGGTGAAACACTCGTAGACTATAACTACAAACACGATCTAAATGGAAATACACTTGAAAAAGTAGGAACTAAACACCAAACATATTACACATATGATAGCTTAAATAGACTTACAAGTGCTAAATACGATAACAAAAAAGAAAGATTTACCTATGACAATGTAGGAAATAGACTAACAAAAACAACCGATACAGGTATAGCAAAATATACATATAACGTAAAAAATCAACTTATAACCTTAGCTGCAACTCAAGAGCTAACAAACTTTTATTATGATAAACAAGGAAATACAATAAAAGAAGAAACCCCACAAGGCTCAAACATCTACGAATATAATACCTTCAATCAACAAACAAAAGCTATAACAAAAGAAGGAAACACCCTAATAAGTAGATACGATGCCTTAGGACTAAGAACAGAAATAGAAGAAAATGAAAAACTAACAAAATTCATTTTCCATAAACAAAATATCCTAGTAGAACTAGACGAACAAGATAACCAAATATCACGCTTTGCAAGAGGATATGAAATAATATCAAGTGATATTAAAGATAACACTTACTATTACCAACAAGATGAACAAGGAAGTACACTGTACATAACAGATAACAATGAAAATGTACAAAATCATTACCACTATGATGTATTTGGAGTTATACTAGAAAGTGAAGAAAATATTTCAAATCGAATTACCTATACAGGACAGCAATATGATAGTATAACTCAACAATATTACCTAAGGGCAAGATACTATAATCCTATAATAGGAAGATTTACACAAGAAGATGTATATCGTGGAGATGGACTAAATTTATATGCATATTGTAGTAATAACCCTGTAGTTTATTATGATCCAAGTGGGTATAAATGTAGTATAAATAAAGAACGGGCTTCTGCCAATAGGAATACTAATGTTACTAGTAAAGATGATTTCATTGAAGTATATCATGGAACTAATTATAAAGGAGCAAAATCAATAAAGAAAAGTGGTATAGATATAAGTACATACAGAAGTACTACTGACTTTGGAAAAGGATTTTATGTTACACGTAAAAAGAACCAAGCAATTAAGTGGGTTAAAAGAAAGTTTAGGGGTAATGGAGAAGTATTGGTATTTAAAGTACCAAAATTAGAGTTTAATGAACTAAATGGAAAGGTATTTGATTCTGCAAATATTGATTGGGAAGAATTTATAAAACATAATAGGTTAGGAGGAGAACTTCATAAGTATGACTTTGTAGAGGGACCTATGCTAGCTAATCCTACTACATTTATAGATGATGGAAAACTAGAGTCATTTGGTAATCAAATTTCTGTACATACAGATAAAGCTATTGAACTTTTAAATAAAAGCTTACAGAATAAGTAATTAGAATGGAGGATAATAAATGAGTAAATTTGTTTTTAGGACTGATAAAAAATCAGAAGAATTTTGTATATCAATTGTTTATGAAATGAAAAAGTTATTTAAAATTACAGAAGAAGAAGCAATAGAAAGAATAAATTGGTTTTGGTCAAATGAAGAAGCTATTGAAGGTTATGATATAATATATCATGAAACAGCCGAGTTTTGGGCTAAGGAAATTTGCTATGGACATGATTCTGAATGGTGGGCTAAAGAAGGAAAAGAAGACATTAAAATTATACCATTTCCATAAGAATATATTTAGGAAGAATATTTTTATTTTTTAATTAAAGATATCAAAATATAAATAATCACAAACCCCCCTCTAATACAAAGTGAATACATAAGTTTTTCTTATTATTTAATTTTGTAGTTTTCAAGGTGAAATTGATTTTAAAATCTGTTAAGAAATTTTGACTGTTTGAGCGATAGCGAGTTTCAAAATTTTAAGATTTTAAAATCAATGAGCCTATGAAAAGTAAAAATTAAATAAGGAAAAACGTTGTATTCATTTGTGTTAGAGGGTGATAAAGAACAAAAATAAAGATAACAGTATGGTTTTTGTGTTTTTTTAAATTTAAGCAACTACCTAATTTCTTAAGGTGAAGCCTCTCATCAGATTTTTCATTTCTCTAAACAAATCTTTTTATAAAATCTCTTGTAAAAACAACTAACTCAAAATAGGAAAATAAATGCTAGTCAATAAAAAGCAATATCTCATCACAATATATATAATCTAAATTATAGTATTAAATCTATAATATACGCTAACGGCACATCAATAAATTATACATATGATAAAGATCAAAATATATCAAGCCTCATAACAAAAACATCAAAAGGTGAAATAATTGTAGACTATAACTACAAACACGATTTAAATGGAAATACACTTGAAAAAGTAGGAACTAAACACCAAACATATTACACATACGATAGTCTAAATAGACTTACAAGTGCTAAATACGATAACAAAAAAGAAAGCTTTACCTATGATAACGTAGGAAATAGACTAATAAAAACAACCGATATAGGCATAGAAAAATATACATATAACGTAAAAAATCAACTGACAACCTTAGTTACAACCCAAGGCTTAACAAGTTTCTATTATGATAAACAAGGAAATACAATAAAAGAAGAAACCCCACAAGGCTCAAACATCTACAAATACAATGCCTTAAATCAACAAACAAAAGCTATAACAAAAGAAGGAAACACCCTAATAAGTAGATACGATGCCTTAGGACTAAGAACAGAAATAGAAGAAAATGAAAAACTAGCAAAATTCATTTTCCATAAACAAAATATCCTAGTAGAACTAGACGAACAAGATAATCAAATATCACGCTTTGCAAGAGGATATGAAATAATATCAAGTGATATTAAAGATAACACTTACTATTACCAACAAGATGAACAAGGAAGTACACTGTACATAACAGATAACAATGAAAATGTACAAAACCATTACCACTACGATGCATTTGGAGTTATACTAGAAAGTGAAGAAAATCTGGAAAATCGAATCACCTATACAGGACAGCAATATGATAGTATAACCCAACAATATTACCTAAGGGCAAGATACTATAATCCTATAATAGGAAGATTTACACAAGAAGATGTATATCGTGGAGATGGACTGAATTTATATGCATATTGTAGTAATAACCCTGTACTTTATTATGATCCAAGTGGGTATAAATGCAGTATAAATAAAGAAAGAGCCTCTGCAGATAATCTTGAATATGAAAAGATAAAAAGTGAACTTAAAAAAGAATATGAAGTATTTGTTGAAAACAAAAGAAAGAATATACCTCAAACTAGTAATACTTTACTTGATGATGAGCTAACATTCGGAGCTTATGGAAAGCTAGGAAAACCAGGAGATGATCTTACTGGACACCATATGCCAGCTAATCAATTTATGAAAAGTAAAAATAATATAAAAATGAGACAAAGTTTGGCAATGAATTTAGAACAATATTCACCGGGTGTAGGAGGAAGACATAGAAGAACCTTTACATATGGATTTGGTGGAAATAGAAAAAATTTATATATGGCTTTATCAAATAGAGATGCATTGGCGTTTGATATATGGGATACACGAAGAATTTTAATAGAAGATGGATTGTACAATAAAGAAACTAGAAAAATACTTAGAGAATATATAGAAATGTCTAAAAATGTTTTTCCCGATATTTTTAAAAAGTAATTAGGAGGAATATAGTATGTTAAAGAAAGAAGTTCAAACACTTAAAGAAATAAAATTTTTAGATAACGAAGGAGATTTAGAAACTTTTGAAAAAATAATCAATAAATTAGCATATGAAGAAGATGTTAATCTTATTAAAGATTTATGTGAGATATTTGATGATGAAGTATCTTCTATAGAAGGTTTAGATTTAGTAAGTGATACGATATTCTATATATCAGATAGGATAGGCAAAAGAAAAGGATTATTAGAACTCTTAAGAGGTTTCAAACTTATGTTTCCGCACGCAGAAGAATGGATACTAATTATTAATATTAGAATTTTAAACAGTGAAATTTGGACAAAAGAATATAAAAGAGCCATACATGAATTAAATAATTCTGAAAAAAAAATAATAGTTGATATACTTGAAGAAATAAAAAGTTATGAATCTGAGTATATAGAAAAATTTAACGAAATAATATCTGAACTATTGAAAAAATAAAATATTTTTAGATTAAAAACTAGACAATGTTATAATAACTGAAAAATTATGAATGTAATTCTATACATTAAAGCATTAACATATAAATAAGCACAAAATACCCCTAATACAAAGTGAATACATAAGTTTTTCTTATTATTTAATTTTATAGTTTTCAAGGTGAAATTGATTTTAAAATCTGTTAAGAAATTTTGACTGTTTGAGCGATAGCGAGTTTCAAAATTTTAAGATTTTAAAATCAATGAGCCTATGAAAAGTAAAAATTAAATAAGGAAAAACGTTGTATTCATTTGGATTAGAGGGGGATAAGGAACTAAAATAAAGATAACAGAATGATTTTTGTGATTTTTTAAATTTAAGCAATTACCTCATTTCTTAAGGCAAAGCCACTCAGCTGATTTTTCATTTCTTTAAACAAACCTTTGGATTGTCAACACTTTTTAGGACACTTTTTTGTCGGACATCAATAACCTATATTCTATAGGGCTAAGGTAATCTAATGACCCGTGTATTCTGTGATTGTTATACCGATTTACATAATCAAATAATTCATATTCTAGTTGTTCGAAATTTTCAAATATTTTATTGAAAGCAAATTCAGTTTTTATAACCTTAAATGTAGCTTCTGCTACGGCATTATCATAAGGGCATCCTTTT
>NZ_BDQY01000013.1 GCF_002724055.1 Tepidibacter mesophilus
ATTATTTGATTATGTAAATTGGTATAACAATCACAGAATACACGGGTCATTAGATTACCTTAGCCCTATAGAATATAGGTTATTGATGTCCGACAAAAAAGTGTCCTAAAAAGTGTTGACAATCCAACTTCTGAAACTCCCTACGGTCAGACACAGAAGTTTTTTGACGTATATTTCAACGTCACAATTTAAGTTCCATAGGAAAAAGTCAACAAAAAAGTAGCTAACATTTAAATAAACTATATTTTTAGTATGGTGTTTAAGAATAGAATAATTAGCTTATTGAAATACAATTATTTATTAAATATTTTATAAAAATATAAGAGGGTGAGATTATGAAAAGAATGAGTAGATTTTTATGTAGTTTGGTAACTGTAATGATTTTAATAACTAATATTGCATTTGCTGATGATTTTGTTAAGAATGAAGAATTTTTTAATGCTGTTAAGAAGTATGTAATGAACAATTATGCTGGTGAGATTACTGAGGATGAGCTTTATGATGCTGCTATTAAGGGTATGTTTGAGAACTTAGATAAGCACAGTATTTATATGGACAAGGAGACTAATGAGAGTTTTAGTGAGTCTGTTAATGGAAAGATGTATGGAATAGGTGCTTTAATAAATGTTAGAGATGGCAAGCTTAATATTGTAGAGCCTATGGAGGATTCACCTGCTCAAAAGTCTGGTCTTATCGCTGGTGATGTTATAGTTGCCATAGGAGATGAAAGACTTGGAGAAATTAAGGATATTAAAGAGGTTATTAATAAGATAAAGGGAGATAAGGGAACTAATGTAAACCTTACTATATCTAGAAGTGGCAAAGAATTTAAAGTAGATATAAAAAGAGATGAGATAAAGATAAAATCTGTTAAGTATAGAGTAATAGAAGGAGATATTGGTTATATTAAGATATCTCAGTTTACAACTGAAGTTGAAGATGAAGTAGAAGTTGCAGTTAATGAGCTTAAGAAGCAAGGTATCAACAAGGCTGTTCTTGATTTAAGAGGGAATCCAGGAGGAAGTTTATCTGCTGTTGTTGAAGTATCTAAGCACTTTGTTCCAAAGGGTAAGGTTGTTATAGTACGTGATGCAAAAGACAAAGTTATCAACCATTATTCAAAGGGTGAGGTTGCATTTGATAAATTAACAGTTCTAGTAGATGAGAATTCAGCATCAGCATCTGAGTTATTATCTGGAGCTATACAAGATACGAAGTCTGGAACTTTAATAGGTAAGACTACATATGGTAAGGGAACTGTTCAAACTGTTCTTCCTTTAAAGAATGGAGAGAGCATTAAGCTGACAATAGCAAAATACTATCTTCCTTCTGATAGAAGTATAGATGGTACAGGTGTTACTCCTGATATAGATTGTGATAGATATGATATAGATATTGATAAGTTTATAGAACTTAATATAGATAATAAGTTGTCTAAAGGGGATGCTGGGCTTGATGTGTTGGCAGTTCAGCAAAGATTAGGTGCCATGGGATATAATATAGATGATCCTAAAGGAGTATATCAAGATTCTACATTTAAGGCTGTAGAGAAGTTCCAAAAGGATACTGGACTTTATGCATATGGATCAGCAGATCTAACAACTTTAAATAAAATTAATGAAGAATTTGCAAAATATATGACTTTAGATAAAATGGACAAACAATTAAAAAAATCTATTGAAATATTGAAAAAGTGATGATACACTAGAATAGTTATTTTAAAAAAGAAAACTTAAAAGCCGGACCCTAAAAGGGTGGTTTCTAATAAATGGTAGGTCGCCCTTTCCTAGGGCGACCTACCCCTTTTTTAAGGAAAAAATTAAAATTCAAATAAATATAAACATATAAGGAGGAACAAAATGGCAACTAAGTATATATTCGTAACTGGTGGGGTTGTATCTTCATTAGGAAAAGGAATAACAGCAGCATCACTTGGAAGACTTTTAAAATCTAGAGGACTTAATGTAACAATTCAAAAGTTCGATCCATACATCAACATAGATCCAGGAACTATGTCACCTTACCAACATGGAGAGGTATTTGTAACTGAAGATGGAGCAGAGACAGATCTTGATCTTGGACACTATGAGAGATTTGTAGATATTAACTTAGGTAAGCATTCAAGTGTTACAACAGGAAAGATATACTGGTCAGTTCTTAACAAGGAAAGAAGAGGAGATTATCTTGGAGCTACAGTTCAAGTTATACCTCATATAACTAATGCAATTAAAGATAGAGCATATAAATTAGGAAAAGAAGGAAACTTCGATGTAGTTATAACTGAAATTGGAGGAACAGTAGGAGATATAGAGTCACTTCCATTCCTTGAAGCTATAAGACAGGTTAAGTATGATGCAGGTGAAGACAATGTTATGTACATCCATGTAACATTAATTCCTTACCTTGCTAAATCAGGAGAGTTAAAGACTAAACCTACACAACACTCAGTTAAAGAGCTTAGAAGTATAGGTATTCAACCAGATTTATTAGTATGTAGATCAGAAAGACCTATATCAGAAGAGATGAAAGAGAAGATAGGATTATTCTGTAATGTAAAGCCAGAGTACGTTATTCAGAACTTAGATGCCGAGACTTTATACAGCATTCCTTTAATGCTTAAAGAAGAAGGACTTGATCAATTAGTAGTAGACAAGCTTAAGCTTGATGCTAAAGATCATGATCTTACTAATTGGATTGAGATAGTTGAGAAAGAAAAACAACTTCAAAAGACTGTTAAGATAGCTTTAGTAGGAAAGTATGTAGAACTTCAAGATGCATATATATCTGTAGCTGAATCTTTAAAGCATGCTGGAATACACAATGATGCTAAGATTGAGATAGATTGGATAAATGCAGAAGATGTAACTGTTGATAATGCAGCTGATATACTTAAGGATGCTGACGGAGTGTTGGTTCCAGGAGGATTCGGAGATAGAGGAGTAGAAGGAAAGATAGCTGCAGCAAAGTATGCTAGAGAGAACAAGGTTCCTTTCTTTGGAATATGTCTTGGAATGCAATTATCAGTAGTAGACTTTGCAAGACATGTTGCAGGTTTAGATGGAGCTCATTCATCAGAGCTTAACCCAGATACTAAATATCCTGTTATAGCTTTAATGGAAGATCAAGAGGATATTGAAGATATGGGTGGAACTATGAGACTTGGAGTTTATCCATGTAAGATATACAAAGGAACTAAAGCTCATGAAGCTTATGGAGAAGATTTAGTTTATGAAAGACATAGACATAGATATGAGTTCAATAATGAGTATAAAGATTTATTAACTAAGGCAGGACTTATAATATCTGGAATATCTCCAGATGAGAGATTGGTTGAAATAGTAGAGCATAAAGATCATCCTTGGTTCGTTGCTGGACAATTCCATCCAGAATTCAAATCAAGACCGACAAGACCACATCCTTTATTTAGAGAGTTTATAAAGGCTGCTGCAAAGTAAGATATATTTAAGAGCTATATATAATAGAGATTAATCTCTATTATATATAGCTCTTTTTTACTCTATTAGGAAACTATAATATTTTTGTTTTGTCGATAACATTGATTAAAGAGCTATACTTACAACTATTTTTGAGCAACGGAGACCGTTAGGGCTCGTTGGCGATATGAGTCACTGCGTTAGCGAGTAGACGAATTTTTTTATGCATAAATATATGATAAATTCACCAAGGAATAAATATCCTCAAAACTAGTAATTACAACCTTCATAAGAAAAATATAACAAATATATTACAAAACAACTCTATTTTGTAATATATTTGTAATGGATTTTTTTCATAAATTAACATATAATTACTGTTGTAAGGTAATAAGAAAATTTATCCATATAAAATACAGTTAAATATTTATAATGTTACAAAAAAGTTACTTATTGTTACAAAATTATTACAAAGTAGCTTTGATTATTGACTGGAAAAATTTACAGTGGTATAATTTTCATGTATAAGATAATTAATACTATTTTTATAAAAAAATAGGAATGATACATAAATTAAGGGAGGAATATAAGAATGAAGAATACTAAAAAAGTTCTTTCAGTAGCATTAGCTGGTGCTTTAGCATTCGGATCTATGGGTGCAGCTTTCGCAGCAGCTCCAGAGATGGATAAAAATACAGATAAGAAGGTTACAGAAGCAGTTGAGAGATTAAATGCTTTTGGAATCGTTAACGGTATGGAAGATGGAAAATACCATGAAGAAATGAAAGTTACAAGAGAGCAATTCGCTAAGATATTAGTTGAAGCTTTAGGTCTTGGTGGAGCAGCTGATGCAGCTAAAGGAGCAACTAAGTTCTCTGATGTTGAAGCTTCAAGATGGTCTGCAGGATACATCAATGTAGCTCAAGGACAAGGATTATTATCTGGATACCCAGATGGAACATTCCAACCAGCTAAAGAAGTTTCTTATGCTGAAGCTGTAACTATGCTTGTTAGAGCATTAGGATACAAAGATGAGTTTTTACCAGGAAGCTGGCCAGGAAACTATGTAGCAAAAGCTGCAGATACTGGAATAACTGATGGAGCTAAATTCTCAGATGCAACTGGAACAGCTGATAGAGGAACAGTAGCTGTACTTGTGGATAACGCTTTAGATTCTAATGTTGTTAAAGTAAGTGAATATGTAAATGGCGAAATTAAGTATGCAGTAGATGAAAATAAAACTTTATTAGATGATAAATTAGATATTACGAAATACGAAGATGTAAGATTAGTTAAGAATGAAAGATTAGATGATGGTTTGAATTCTGAAGAAGCTTCTTTTGTTGCTACAAATGATAACACAGAATTCGTTGGAAACAGTGATTTTGATTTAGCGGATGGAGAAATAAAAGTAGATACAGTTAAAGGTATTAACACAGACGAGTTAATGGGATTAAAAGTAAAAGTATATGTAAATGATGACGATGAAGTAATTTATATGCAAAGAGATGGAAATGAAACAGTTGCTACTGATGTAATAACTAAAGTTACTACAGATAGCGGAAAATTAAAAGAAGTAGAATTATATAAATTAGATGATGAATATTCTTTTGATAAGGATGGAACTACAGCGTATGTAACTGGCTTAAATGACAAAGTTACTGCATATGATAAAACTGAATTAGATGATACAACAGGAGATTTAGGTGGAGACTTAGAAGCTGGAATGTTCGGTAGATTTGTTATAGAAAATAATAAAGTAGTATTTGCTGATATAATGAAAGCTGATGAAGCTAACGGATTAATAGTAACTAAAGTTGATACTGATAGTAAAGAAATTACAGGTATTGAAGGAAATGATGAGGACTCTGTTGTAAACTTAGAAGATGATTATGATAAAGTTATAATAATGGATACTACAGGAAAAACTTTAGAACTTAAAGACATAAAAGCTAATAACGTGGTTTATGTTTCTAAAACTGAAGTAGATGGAGATGATTATGCTGTAGTAACTGTAGTTAAAGATAACGAAATAAAAGGAAAATTCACAAAAGCTAAATCAGACGAAATTGAAATTGCTGATAAATCATATGATTTAGTTAAAAACAATCCAGATAAAGCTGTAGATGGAACAGTTGGTGAAGCTGTTGGAGCTTACTTCTCTGTAAATAAAGGAGAAGATATATATGCATACTCATTAAGTGAGAATAAATTAGAAGATGTTGATGAAGAAGAAGTACTTGCTATAACTGATATGGCAGGAAGAGTATTATACTTCTCAACAGATGTTAAATCAACTTCAGATGATATTTATGGAGTTGTAACTAAGATATATGATGCAGGAGAAAGAGTTAAAGTTTATAACCCAACTACAGATGATGAAATAACTTATACTCTTGAAGAAGATGCAGATGCAACTGGTTTAGTTGTAGGAGACTTCATTAAATTCTCTTTAAACAAAGATGGAGAAATAGCAGATGGAGAATTAGAAAAATCAACTACAACAATAACTACTAGTGGTGAATTTGGAAAAGATTCTATAATAACAGGATCAAAAACTTACTCAGTTTCTAAAGATACAGTAATGATGACTGAAGAAGTAAATAACTCATCAGTTATTAGTATTGACGATTTAGCACCAGTTAAATGGGCTGATATTTCAGAAGATGATATAACAGGAACTATAACTGCTCAAATATTTGCAAATGACAAAGAAGAATTAGATGCTGTATTCTTCTTAGATGATGGAGTTTCTTCGGCTGCTAATGATGAGCAAGCTGCTTACGTAATCGAAGCTTGGAAAAAAGGAAGCGACGATATGGTTAAAGTTGCATTAGATAATGGTGACGTTAAAGAATATGAATTAAATTCAGGAACTGCTAGTGAAGAAAATGCATATGTAGTAAAATTAAAATCTAATGGTAAATTAGAATTAATTTCTAAATCTGTAGGAACAGTTACTGGAACTGATTTTGAAATAGTAACTGGAACTGTTTATGATAAAGATGGAGATTACATCAAGTTATTTACAGATACAGATGGAGACGGAAAATGGGATACAGGAGAAGCTGTTGGTACTATATTCTACAGAACAGATAGCAATACTGTAATCTATGATGAAAAGACTAAGAAGAAAATACACAACGTAACAAAAGGAACAAAAGTTGATATCGTAGTAGAAGACAGCAAAGACGCTAGAGTAATAGAAATTAAATAATTAAATTTCAAATAAAAAAGCTGATGGATACCCATCGGCTTTTTTTATTTTACAAAATCAATTGAATTTAAACCTTGTTTAATATAAAATAAAAATGTATATAATTAGCAGTTGGAGGGGATTACTTTGGAGGCTCAAATGAAAAATGAAAGAAAGATAAATAAAATATTATACATATATGGTTTCGTTTTATTTATGTTACCTTTTTTCAAAGGGTTATACTTTGAAAAAGATATGTATATTGCGGCTTTAATAATAGGAGTATTGTCATTAATATCTTTAATTAGAAATGTAAAAAAAGAAGATGGAATAATATTATTTTCGGGACTTCAGTATTCTTCTATTTCATTTATAACGCTATATATAATAACTTGTTTTTTTGCGTTTAACAAAGATTTAGCTACGTATGAAGCAACTAAGAACTTGACGTATTTTTTACTCTTTATATCAATTAGTTATGAAATAAAAAATACATTTGATATAAGTTTTTTAAGTATTTCATTAATATTGAGTGGAGTAGTTGTAAGTATGATAGGATTTGGATGTGCTTTTGGGTCGTTTACATATGAAGGAGCATTTCAAGCTGGAATGATTAACTCAACTTTTCAGTATCACAATACATTTGGTGCATATATGCTTGGAATATTGTTTTTAACAATGAGTGAAATTTGTGATAAAGAAGGAGTAATAAAGAATATATTAAATGGGATAGGTTATTTAATATTTTTAGGATTTATATTTTCTTATTCAAGAGGAGCATGGGTATTGCTTCCAGTGTGTGGATTCATAATGCTAGTTTTATTAAGAAATAAAGGGTTTAAAAATGTTATATTAAGCACAATATCAATATTAATATCATTTGGAATTACATTTTCCAATATATACAATAATATATCAACACCATCTTCAAAAGGTTGGATATTTATACTTATAGGTATAGTAGTTTCTTTTATAGTATCTTTATTATTGGACAAGTTATTTTCTAATATTGAATTCAACAAAAAAATCATAATATCTATACTGGTATGTATAGCGTTTTTAGGCGCGATATCTTTATTTACTGGAGCTTTAAGCAAGTTCTTACCAGAAAATATATCTCAAAGAATACAGTCTATTAATGCTAAAAGTTTTACAGTTGTGGAAAGAGGAGTATTCTATAAAGACGGATTGAAAATGGTAAAAGAACACCCTGTATTAGGAGCTGGAGGAGGAGCTTGGGCATCTCTGTATAATCAGTATAAGACGTATGAATATACTACACAACAAGCTCATAACTATATAATGCAGGTATGGACTGATATAGGAACCTTAGGGTTGATTTCGTTGATTGGAATATATCTATCTTTGGTTATAGCTACTTATAAATCGTATATAAAAATTGAAGATAGTAGATTGAAGAATAGATTGGTGTGTATATTTACCGCAGCAATAGCCCTTATAGCGCATAGTTTTATAGATTTTGATATGTCTTTGGGAGCTTATGCAGTTATTCTTTGGATAATACTTGGAATAATACTTTCTTTACAAAAGGAATATTGTTATGAAGAACCTAAGAAAAAGAAAGAGATAATTAGTATTCCGAAAGTTTTACTTGTTGTACTTACAGTTATAGTTATGGCATCATCGCTAGGAAATAGGCTTGCATTTGTATATTCACAAAAGGCTATAGACATAGTGAGTAAAGATGAATTAAAAGCTGAAGACTATAGGAAGGTTGCAAAGTATTTTAAAACAGCCTCTACCTTAGACCCATTTAAAGCAACTTACAAATTTGATTTAGGTAACACTCAACTTTATATGGCAGAAGAGGATGAATCTAAAAAAGTGCTCGAAGAATCTAAATTAAATGTAGAGAAATCATTAAAACTTGATGAGACTAATTATAAAGTATTAACCAATGCTGCACAGTACTATTTTAGAATTGGAGAAACAGATAAGGCATTACAAGTAGTTGAAAAATTAGAAGAATACCATCCGTTAAATGATTACACATACACAAATGTTATAGGAGTAAACTATAGTATAGCCGGAGAATATTTAAATAACAAAGAATTTGATAAAGCTAAACCGTATCTTCAAAAAATAGTTGATACAGAAGAAACAGTATTGAGAATAAATAATGAATTAAATAAGAAAAAAGAAGATTTATTAAAAGGAGTAAAAGACCTACCTGAAGGTTATGTAGAAGACAGGTTTAACATAAAACTTACACAAGTCGATATAGATAAAATAAATGCATCTAAAGAGATACTTAATTCTATAGATTAAATAATATAAAAACGCAAAAACTACCTTACATTAATTGGGTGGTTTTTGTGCTTTTATAAGCTATTTCATTGAATATAGTTGAATTTTAATATACAATGTAATAGAATGAAAATTTTATGAATACATAGATTTTTAAATAGATGGAGGTAAATATGAAGGGAATAGTACTGGCGGGAGGGTCAGGTACGAGGCTTTACCCTATAACAAAATCAATATCAAAGCAATTATTACCTATATATGATAAACCTATGATATATTACCCTATATCTGTACTTATGCTTGCAGGTATAAAGGAAATACTTATAATTTCGACACCTAGAGATTTACCTATGTATAAAGAACTTCTAGGTGATGGGTCGAATTTAGGTATGTCATTTGAATATAAGGCTCAAGAAAAGCCAAACGGTTTAGCTGAGGCATTTATAATAGGAGAAGAATTCATAGGAGATGAGAATGTAGCCTTAGTTTTAGGAGACAATATATTCTATGGACAAAGCTTTAGTGAAATACTTAAAAGAGCATCCTCTTTAGAAGATGGTGCTATTATATTTGGATATTATGTTAAAAACCCAACGGCTTTTGGAGTTGTAGATTTTGATGATAAAGGAAATGTATTATCAATAGAAGAAAAACCGGACAAGCCTAAGTCAAATTATGCTGTTCCAGGTCTATATTTTTATGATAATGATGTTATTGAAATAGCTAAGACTGTTAAGCCATCATATAGAGGAGAACTTGAAATAACTAGCATAAATAATGAATATTTAAGAAGAAAAAATCTTAAAGTGGAATTATTTGGTAGAGGAATGGCTTGGCTTGATACAGGGACACATAGTGGACTTTTGGAAGCCAGTAATTTTGTGGAAGCAGTTCAAAAAAGACAAGGCCTATATATAGCATGCCTGGAAGAAATAGGGTACAGAATGGGATATATAGATAAAGATAAGTTACTAGAGCTTTCTAAATCACTTGTAAAAACCGATTACGGTAAGTATTTAGAAGATATAGCTAATGGAGTTTTTTAGGAGAGTTATTATGGGAAAATTTAACTTTATAAAGACAAGCATAGAGAATCTATATATAATAGAACCTAAAGTATTTGGAGATAATAGAGGATACTTCATGGAGACGTACAATAAAAAGGATTTCAATGAAATAGGACTTAATATGGAATTCGTGCAAGATAATGAATCCAAGTCTTCAAAAGGGGTTTTAAGAGGACTTCACTTTCAGACTAAGCATACTCAAGGAAAATTAGTTAGAGTAACTAAAGGAGAGGTTTTTGATGTTGCAGTTGATTTAAGAAAAAGCTCTTCTACATATGGAAAGTGGGAAGGTGTAATTCTGAGTGAAGACAATAAAAGGCAGTTTTATGTTCCTGAAGGGTTTGCGCATGGATTCTTAGTTTTATCAGATGAAGCTGTGTTTAATTATAAATGTACAGACTATTATCATCCAGAATACGAATGTGGGATAATTTGGAATGATGATTTTCTTAATATAAATTGGCCGATTGACAATATAGAATATGTGATACTCTCTGATAAGGATAAAAATTGGAAATCTTTAAAGGAAACTAAAATAGATTTTTAAAGATCGATTTTGGAGGAAAATAAATGAAAAAAATATTAGTTACTGGTGGAGCAGGTTTTATAGGGAGCAATTTTATAAAATACATGTTAGATAAGTATAATGATTATTATATAGTTAATTTAGATTTACTCACTTATGCAGGTAATTTAGACAATCTCAAGGATGTTGAGAACAATCCTAATTATGAATTTGTCAAAGGAGATATATGTGATTTTGAGTTGGTAGACAAGATAGTATCTCAAGATATAGACTATATAATCAACTTTGCAGCAGAGTCTCATGTAGATAATAGTATACTAAATCCTGGAGTATTTGTAAGAACTAATGTTATGGGAACTCAAGTACTTTTAGATGCTGCTAAAAGGTATGATATAGAGAAATATATACAGATATCAACAGATGAAGTTTATGGAAGTTTAGGTGATGAAGGATATTTTACAGAAGAAACGCCGCTTGCGCCTAATAGTCCGTATTCAGCATCAAAGGCAGCATCGGATATGTTAGTGAGGTCTTATTATAAGACTTATAACTTACCCGTTAATATTACAAGATGCTCTAATAACTATGGACCTAATCAACACAAGGAAAAGTTGATACCTAAGATCATACACAATGCTTTAAATGACCAAAAAATTCCTGTATATGGAGATGGACTCAATGTAAGAGATTGGCTTTATGTAGAGGATCATTGTAGTGCAATAGACTTAGTTCTTCATAAAGGCAAAGTTGGACAAGTTTATAATATAGGTGGAAATAATGAAGTTAGAAATATAGATTTAGTAAAGATGATACTAGATAAGCTTGGAAAGAACTATGATTTGATAGAGTTTGTTGAGGATAGATTGGGACATGATAGAAGATACGCTATAGATTCAAGTAAAACACAAAATGACCTTGGATGGTTACCTAAGTATATATTTAAAATAGGAAGTGAAGAAACTATTAATTGCTACTTAAATAATAAATAGTTGTAGAAAATAATCAGTAATAGAGAATACATAGATTTATACAAGACTAAATAATAAATTTAAAAGAAAGGTGAATATATTGAAAGCATACATTCAAAATTTTTTAAAGTATAGATATCTTTTAAAAGAATTAGTAGTAAAAGATGTTAAATTAAAATATAGAAGATCTTTTTTAGGGATAATATGGAGTATACTTAACCCTTTATTAATGATGATAGTACTATCGATAGTATTTTCTACTGTGTTTAAAAGAAATATTCCTAATTTTACAGTATATCTTCTAACTGGAAGAGTATTATTTGAATTTTTTTCACAAGCAACTAATTCCTCTATGAGAGCTGTAATTTCAAATAGTTCTCTTATTAAAAAGGTGTATATTCCAAAGTACATTTTCCCTTTAGCGAGCTGTTTATCTTCTTTTGTTAATCTTCTTTTTTCACTTGTAGCAATAATAATTATGTTAGTGATTACAAAAGTAAAGATTACATGGTCTATTATATTATTTCCTCTGCCTTTAATATATGTGTTACTTTTTTCTACTGGAGTAGGTATGATTCTTTCTGCTTACGGAGTATTTTTTAGAGATATTGTGCATCTTTATGGAGTACTATTAACGGCTTTGATGTATTTTACACCATTGTTTTATCCAGTTGATATTATACCACCTAAATATCAATTTATTATAAAATTAAATCCTTTATATTATAATATTGAGTGTTTTAGGCAAATTGTGTTGTATGGTGTATCTCCGTCATTACAGCTGCATTTAACTTGCTTTTTTATAGGGATTATTACGCTGCTTGTAGGGATGTTTTTATTTTATAGAAAACAAGATAAATTTATTTTGTATTTATAAATGGAGGATTTATTATGTATCAAGAAAATGTAGTTGAAATTAAAAATGTATCTATGAGATTTAATATGAGTAAAGAAAAAGTTGATAGTTTTAAAGAATATTTTA
The DNA here is from genome assembly GCF_002724055.1 of Tepidibacter mesophilus. GTDB lineage: Bacteria > Bacillota > Clostridia > Peptostreptococcales > Peptostreptococcaceae > Tepidibacter_A > Tepidibacter_A mesophilus. The sequence continues at coordinate 12,442 of NZ_BDQY01000013.1, forward strand.
TAAAACTTTTAAAAAAAGAACTTCTTTTTGAAGAGTTTATTGCATTAAAGGATGTATCTTTTTCAGTAAAAAAAGGAGAAATATTTGGGCTTATTGGTTTAAATGGTGCAGGAAAAAGTACGCTACTAAAAATTATTGCGGGAGTATTAAAGCCTACTGAAGGAAATGCAAAGGTTAGAGGAAGTATGGCTCCTCTTATTGAATTAGGTGCTGGCTTTGATCAAAATTTAACAGGAAGAGAAAATGTGTTTTTAAATGGAGCAGTCTTAGGATATTCTAAAGAGTTTATGCAACAAAAGTTAGATGAAATCATAGAATTTTCTGAGTTACATAATTTTATGGATACTCCTTTGAAAAATTATTCCTCTGGAATGAAAGCTCGTTTAGGTTTTTCTGTAGCCACATTAATAAATCCAAAGATATTAATAATAGATGAGGTATTAGCAGTAGGAGATTTTAAATTTCAGAAAAAATGTGAAAAGAGAATGCAAGAGTTACTAAGTAATGGAACAACAGTACTTTTTGTATCACATTCTATTGGACAAGTAGAAAAAATGTGTGATAGAGTTTTGTGGTTAGAAAAAGGAAGAGTAAAGATGATTGGAGATACAAAGGAAGTTTGTGAATTGTATAAAAAAAGTTGATAAAACTATATTTCTAGGTTATGAAGAGAGGAATTGCTTAGTATGGAGAAAATATTAGATAGAATTAATGATGCTTATTATGGGGGTATGGGTGAAGTTATGATGAGAAAAACCCATAAAAGAGCTAATTGGATTTGTAAACAAGTACAAGGAAATAAAATATTAGATATTGGATGTAGTCAAGGAATAGTACCTATATTACTTGGTAGAGAAGGATTTGAAGTGACAGGTATAGATATTTCTAAAAAATCAATTGAATATGCTAACGAAGCATTAAAAGAGGAAGAAATTGTAACTCAAAAAAATATTGATTTTATTAATGAAAATTTTATGATGATGGATTTTGAAGATAAAAAATTTGACACAATAATTTTATCTGAAGTAATTGAACATCTTAATCAGCCACAACGTTTTCTTAAAAGAGCATGGGAAGTCCTTGAAGATAATGGGCAAATTATTATTACAGTTCCTTTTGGAATTAATGATTTTATAGATCATAAAAAAACATATTATTTATTAGATTTATTAAAAGAGGTGACCCCTTATTTTAAAGTTGAGAAAGTAGATATTTTAGAAAAGTGGATAGGTGTTATTGGAGTAAAAAAAGAGAAAGTTGAGTCTAATGCTGAAATAAATATTTCATTGACTATGATTAAAGATATAGAGAACGCTTTTTATGATATTGAAAGACAACTGATAGATAGCAATAAAAATATACAAAATAGTATTAATACAGTAAATAAAAAATACAGAGAAGTTACTGATCAAAATATGAATTTAAAAAAACAAGTTAAGTTATTAAAAGAAGTAGAAGAAGAAAAAGAGAAAGCAAGTAAAGAAAAAGAAAAGCTATTAAAAGAAATAGAATCTTTAAGTAAAGAGAATAATAGGAAAAATAATGAATTAAAAGAAGCTATAGAAGCAGTACTTTCTCACATTTCTGATAAAGAAAAGTATTTGAAAGAAATTGAATATTTATTAAATATTAACAAGATGTTAATTAATAAAAATAATAAATTGGAGAAAACGAAAACAGGAAAACTATTTTTAAAATATTGGAAAATAAAAGATAGAATAAGTAAAAGATTAAAAAAATAAGGAGATATATATATGGTAAGTAGAGGTGAGTTAAATACCAAAAAAAAACAGTTAAATATAGATAAAAAGAAATGGGAAGATAAATATTTAAACTTATTAAATGATTTAGATAAAAAACATAATAATATAATAAATAATTGTAGTGTAAAATCTAAAAAAACTATATATGATTTAAATATTGCTTGTATATTTGATGAATTCACAATGGAATGTTTTAAACCTGAATCGAATTTAATTACATTTACACCAGATAATTGGAAGGAAATTTTAACGAAGAAGAAACCAGATATGTTAATTGTTGAATCTGCATGGCAAGGAAATGATGGTACATGGACTAGAAAAGTAGCTAGATATTCTCAAGATGAAAGAAAAGAGATATTCGATTTAATTAAATTCTGTAATGATAATAATATACCTACGATTTTTTGGAATAAAGAAGACCCTGTACATTTTAATGCTTTTATAGATACTGCAGTTTTTTTTGATTATATTTTTACTACAGATGCAGATTCAGTAAAAAAATACAAAAAAATATCGAATAATGACAATATCTATCCGATGCCATTTGCAGCACAACCTAAAATTCATAATCCTATAGAAATATATAAAAGAAAAGAAAAAATTTGTTTTGCAGGTTCTTATTATGCAACTAAATATGAAGAACGAAAAAGAGATTTAAGTATGTTATTTGATGAGTCAATTAAATATGGACTCGATATATTTGATAGACATTATAATGACGATTTAGAACAGTTTATGTTTCCGGAAGAGTATCAAAACTATATTAGAGGAAATTTGAAAGCTACGGAAATTCAGAAAGCATACAAAGGATATAATGTATCGATTAATGTGAATAGTGTTAAGTATTCACCTACAATGTTTTCAAGAAGAGTATTTGAACTATTAGCATCAAATACACCAGTTATAAGTTCATACTCAAAAGGCATTAAAAATATTTTTGGAGGTTTAGTTATATCTAGTGACGATTTTGAAATTATTGAAACAGGTTTATCTAAATTATTTAATGATAAATTATATTACGAAAAATATAGATTATTAGGTTTAAGAGAAGTACTTAGGCATCACACATATAATGAAAGATTAAAATATATTTGTAATATAATTGGTATAAATATAATAGATGATAATGACAAAATATCTGTTATATTTGTTCCTCAAAATCAAGAAGAATTAGATAAAATGATAAAACAATATGAAAAACAAACATATTCTATAAAAGAGTTAGTTATTTTATTAAATCCAGATGTTGATTTTAATAAAACAAGTAATAAAGATATAAGATATTATAATTTACGAGAAAAGACGAATAACAAAATATTAGATATAATCGAGGGCGATTATGTAGCTTTTTTTAATAGTAATGATTTTTATGGTGAAAATTATTTACAAGATCTAATTTTGGCAACTCAATATACTGATTGTCCTATAATTGGTAAAGCAGCTTATTATTCATATCAAAATGATGATATTCAATTAAATAACTCAGAGAATGAATATAAGTTTGTAAAAAAATTAGAATATTATAACTCTTTAATAGATGTAGATATAATAAAAAATCAAAATATAAATGAAATTATTAGTTTATTGAATGATAATTTTGATTTAAGCAAATATGTTAATGATAGTCATTGTATGTTTAGTATAGATAAGTTTAATTACTTTAAAGGATTTGAAAAATTAAATGATAAACAAAAAAATGAAGGACTTAAAAAAGTTGAAGATATAAAAGGGTTGAATATTAATTATAAAATTAATAATTTTAATGAAAAAGAGAATATAAGAGAAATAGAGGTTTCAAAGAATAATATAAACATTAGTTTAAATAAAGATAAGTGGCTAAAAAAACCTTCAAGTATTGTGAAAATTTCAAATGATAAAAATAGCTTATTATTAAATATTGAAGAGAACAAAGAAAATAATTTCGAATATATTAAATATGAACAGATTAAGAGTTTTGAAGTAGCACCTAAAGAATCAGCTTTTGAATTTAACAAGAATAAAGCTTATTTAGTAGAAATTTTAGGTGCATCTAATAAAGTATATGCTCAGCTTTTTATATTAGGATATGCTGAAGATAAAAAAATTCAAGTAGAAAGTTTTAATTTAAACCGTGAAAAAATATTTATTCCAAAATCTAATGTGGACAAAATAAGATTAGCAATTAGATTATCTGGAGATGGAATTTGTAAAATTAATAAGATAATGTTAACTCCTATATCGGATAAAGATAATATGATTGACAATATTACTATTGAAAAATTGGATGGCAAAGAAAAATATTTAGTACTTACAAATATTTATCCAAGTGATACAGATTTATATAGAAACGGATTTGTACATAGTAGAGTTAGAGCATATCAAGAAAAAGGATTAGATGTAGATGTATTTTCATTTAATTTAAATAATAAAAACTTTGAAAAATATATTTTTGAAAATGTTAATGTATATAAGGGTAATAAAAAGCATCTAATTAGTTTTTTGAAAAAAACTAATTATAGAAAAATATTAATTCATTTTGTAAATAGAGATATGATAGAAGCTATTGATGAAGGAGCACCAAATATTCCATTAGTTATATGGGTTCATGGATTTGAGTCAGAGAAATGGTGGAGAAGATGGTTTAATTTTGAGATAAATAAGCATTTATTCAAAAAATTAAGAAATGCAATTAAAGCAAGTAATAAAAGAATTGAATTTATGCAAGAACTATATTCAAGAAATGATAAAGATATAGAGTTCATATTTGTATCAGAATATAAAAAGGGTACAGCAGAAAAAGATGCAAAGACTAATGTGAGTCGATATTCAATAATACCTAATATTATAGATGAAGAAATATTTAAATATACAGAAAAGGATTCGGAAAAAAGAAAAAAAATACTTAGTATAAGACCATATACTGCAAGAAACTATGCAAATGATTTAGCTGTAAAAGCTATTTTAGAGTTGTCAAAAGAAGAATTTTTTAATGACTTAGAGTTTACTTTTTATGGAAAGGGAAGATTGTTCGATAAAACACTAGAACCTCTTAGAAAATTTTCAAATGTTCATATTCATAAAAGTTTCTTAACGCATCATCAGATTGCAAAATTACATCGAGAACATGGAATTTTTTTATGTCCAACTAGATTAGATTCTCAAGGAGTTTCCATAGGAGAAGCTATGTCTAGTGGGTTAGTACCTATTACAAATGGAGTAACAGCTATACCTGAATTTGTAGATGAAAAATGTGGGATTTTGGCTCCTAAAAATTCATATAAAGGATTAGCTGAAGGAATAAAGGAATTGTATTATAACTCAGATAAGTATTTAGAGATGCATAATAATGCATCTAGTAAGAGTCAAAATCAATGTGGAAAAAATATTGTTATTCCTAAGGAAATTGAGGTTATAGAAAGATAAGTAAAACTTAGTTTGGGGAGTGAAATTATAATGAAAATTTGTACAGTGGGATTAGGATATATTGGATTACCAACATCGGCGATGTTTGCTAATTTTGGAGCTGAGGTTGTTGGAGTTGATATTAGCAAACATGTTGTGGATACTATTAATGAAGGAAATATACATATTGAAGAACCCGGTCTTGAAGAAATGGTAAATCAATCTGTAAAAAAAGGAAATTTAAGAGCAAGTTTAAAGCCAGAGAAATCAGATGTTTTTATAATTGCTGTTCCAACTCCAAATCAGGATGATGAGTATAAATCTTGTGATTTAAGTTATGTATTAAGTGCTACAAAAGCTGTATTACCATATATTAGAAAAGAGAATGTTATTATTGTTGAATCAACAATTGAGCCAAGAACAATGGATGATTATATAAAACCATTAGTTGAAGAATATGGATTTAAAATTGGACAAGATGTTTATTTAGCTCACTGTCCTGAGCGTGTATTACCAGGACAAATATTACATGAGTTGATTTATAATAATCGTATAGTTGGAGGAGTTACTCCGGAATGTACTAAGGCAGCAGCCAATGTGTACCGTACATTTGTAAAAGGAGAAATAGTAGAAACAGAAGCTAAGACTGCTGAAATGTCTAAATTGATGGAAAATACATTTAGAGATGTAAATATTGCTTTAGCAAATGAACTTGCAAAAGTTTGTAATCAATTAGAAATTAATGTTCTTGATGTAATTCAAATGGCAAATAAGCATCCACGTGTAAATATACATCAACCAGGCCCAGGAGTAGGTGGACATTGTTTAGCTGTAGATCCGTATTTTATTGTAGCAAAAGCACCAGAATTAGCTGGAATTATTAATTTGAGTCGTCAAACAAATTCAAGTATGCCAAATTATGTTTTAGAAAGTGTGAAGAAATTACTAAAAGGTATAAAAAATCCCAAAATTGCAGCCTTAGGGGTTACTTATAAAGGAAATGTCGATGATATGAGAGAAAGTCCAGCCGTAGAAATTATTGAAATGTTAAAATATGAAGGGTTTGAGGTAGCAGTTCATGATCCTCATGTGAAAAATGAAATATTAGATCATGTTCATGATGAAGTTGCTGTAGAAAGTGAAATGTTAAATTTTATTAGTATAGAAGAAGCGGCTAAAGATGCTGATATATTATTAATTCTAACGGATCATAATGAATTTAAAGAATATGACTATGATAAACTTGCAGATATTATGAGAACTCCACAAATTTTTGATACTAAAAATATAGTTAAGGATATTTGTTATAAAAATAGTGATATGAAAATTATTAATTATGGGAACTTATTTGAATCTATGTAGTTTTAAAGCTAATAAAACATTTTGAAATTCACAAAGAGATTTTCTGATATGAAAAATTTATACATTCATAAGCATTGTTATTAAGAAATAGATTATTTTATAATGTAATCATTAATATCTATAGACTTAATATATAAGGAATATAGTGAATATGTTTAGACATAAATTTTATAAAAGTAAGGGGAAGGAAAATGGTATCTACCAAAAGTGTGGAAAAAATTAAATCTCAATTAAACAAGGTGTCATCACCATCAGATGCTATTGGTATTTTTTGGAAAGGAATAAGCATTATAAGTAAAACTGTATTTTTTGCAGCCATTGTAATAGGTTTATTGTCTCATTTATATTTTTTCGTTCATAAATTTGCAAATGAAGACGATATAGCTCACTTGAATACAGCATTGTTTTATACAAAAACAAGCGGAAGATGGTTTTTAGGATATATAACGCAATTGAGAGGGTTTTATAGTTTACCGGTTATAATTGGAGCAATTTCAATATTTTTCTGTGCAATTTCAGCTGTTTTAACGGCTAAACTACTAAGAACAAAAAAGACAGTAACAGCTTTTATTATTGGTGCATTAATGGCTTCGTTCCCTGTTTTATCATACAGCTTTTGTTATTTATTTATGGCTGATGCATATATGTATGCTTTGTTCTTTGCTGTTTTAGCAGTTTTTCTGACAAATAAATATAAATTTGGATTTATACTTGGAGGTATTTCTCTTTCGTTATCTCTTGGAATATATCAATCTTACATAGGTTATGCAATCGGTCTGGTTCTGATTATTCTGATTAATTTGCTTATTGATAATGAATTAGATTTAAAAAAAATAGGACTTGAAATATTAAAATATTTTACAATGGGCGTTTTAGGGGCAATATTCTACTTTGTGTCTTTGAAAATCAACTTATATTTGACAGGAAGTACATTATTATCATATAAAGGCATTGATAAAATGGGTCATATTGATTTGTATAAACTACCATCGTTAGTTTTACGTTCGTATAAAAACTTTTTTAATTCATTTGCAGGAAAATATTATCCAGTATCTGGTACCCTTCATAGTTTATATATTGTTGAATTGATTATTGGAATAGTCGCAATAATGTTTTTAATATTTAAGAATAATATTTATAAAAAAACATTGCATTTAATATTATTGATTTGTGGAATTGCACTTTTACCTCCTGGATTGAATATCGTAGATGTAATGGCACCTGAAACTCAAAGTGCAACTTTAAATATATATCAATTTGTTCTTATATTTATATTTGTTGCTACTTTAGTAGAAAAAATTGAGTTTAATTTTGCCAATTTAATTAAATGGTGTTCTTTTATTTGTTTAGGTTTAATTATTTTTAACTTTATTTTGTTAAACAATACATATTACCTTAAAGCAGAGATATATTTCAATAGAACGTTTTCTTTAACTTCAAGAATGTTAGATAGAATAGAACAACTACCTGAATTTGAAAAAACAAACAAAGTAGCACTTATAGGGAAGTTACCTAATTCTTTTTATAAAGATAGTAGTATTATGTTTTCAGAAACAGACAATCAAGGATTTTGGGGGCAATATGTAGGTTTTAACTCTTCTAATAATGAAGATAATACTAGGAAATTTATTGCAAATGCTAATATTTTTCACGGAGCAAGATTTATACGAGCAAATAAAGAAGAAATGAAAACGGCAGTAGATGATGCTATTAACATGCCAATTTGGCCACAACAAGGTTCAATTGATTGTAAAAATGGAGTAATAATAGTACATTTAAGTAATGTTTTTAAAGTTGAAACTCATAATATAGGTAAAGATAAATACCACTTTGAGTTTTTAACTACACCAAATAGTAATTATACTTACGCGTGGTATGTTTATAAAGATGACACAAAAGTTGATGTTATATGGTATAAACCAGAAAACTATTTTGATTACACATTCGTAGAAAATGGTAAATATAAAATTCAAGGCTTTTACAAAGATGCCAAAGGCATAGACAAGGGTTCTGCTTTTAGTCAAACAATAACAGTTAAAGGTATAAATTATTAAGGTATTTAACTTTCATAATGGGAAAAGATTAACTTTTCCTGTTGTGATTTCTGTATATTTTTACGTTAAGAGTTTCCTTAGTTATTTAATCTAAATATTTGTAAATCCATTGATTTAAAGGAACGCTAATTTTAAGATTGATAGTTCTAATTTCTTAATTATATTAAAAAATTAGTTATAGTAAAAATAGAGTCATGGGTTTATTTTTATATTTTGTTCTATTTAAAATATAGAGAATTAACTTAAATGTGTGGTTAGGTAGGTGCAGATAATATGAAAAGCATTAATGAGAGTAGTTTACTATCCATTGTTGTTCCTGCATATAATGAAGGTCAGGGATTAACTAATTTCTATAATCATTTAAAAGATATTATTGATCAATTAGAAGTTAGGACAGAAGTAATATTTATAAATGATGGAAGCAAAGATTGTACTTTAGAAGTAATAACAGAATTAAAGGCTTTAGATGATAGGATAGGATGTATTAATTTTAGTCGTAATTTTGGTAAAGAAAGTGCAATGAAAGCTGGTTTAGATTTTGCTAATGGAGATGTCATTATTATAATGGATGCTGACCTTGAACATCCTCCGGAACTTATTCTCGATATGGTTAATGAATGGCAAAAGGGATATGAAGTGGTATATACTAAGAGTGTTAATAGAACAGGACAAAATAGGATTAGAAAATTTTTATCTGCCTCATTTTATAGTGTATTAGATAGACTGGCAGGAAAAGAAGTAGTATTTGAAGATGGACAAAAAGATTATATACTTCTAAGTAGAAAAGCTTTGGATGCGTTATTAACTTTAGGAGAATATAATCGATTTTCGAAAGGACTATTTAAATGGATTGGGTTTAGGAGTACAGAAGTTTTATTTGAAGTTGGAACCCGTTCAGAAGGGGCTAGTAAATGGGGTATAAAAAGCTTATTACGATATTCGTTGGATGCAATAACATCTTTTTCTTTTCTTCCTCTAAGAATTTCGAGCTTTTTAGGGTTGGTAGTTTCAGTTAGTTCATTTATTTATATGATTTATATAATTTTTGATACTTTGGCTAATGGAAGTCCTGTAGCTGGATATCCAACACTGGTTACACTCATTTTATTTTTAGGTGGTCTTAATCTAATATCACTTGGGATTATTGGGGAATATTTAGCAAGAATTTTTATTGAGGTAAAACAGAGACCACTATACATCATTAGTGATTATGAACCAAGTAAAGAGGTAAAGTATGAAAAAGTTTGTTAAAAAATTTAATAATCAGTTTATGCGATTTGTGATTGTTGGAGGAATTAATACTTTTAATTTTTATGTATTATATTATTTATTATTATTAAATATAAATTATAAGATTTCATATATAGTAGCATATATTCTAAGTATGATAGGATCTTACTTTTTAAATACATATTTTGTATATAAGCAAGCACCATCATGGGCGAAATTTTTTCAATTTCCGTTGGTATATATAGTGCAATTAATTTTGAACTTTGTTTTTGTATATGTTTGTGTAGAATGGTTATTTATATCAAAAGAGTGGGCTCCTATTATCTTAATCCCAATTTCGGTACCAATAACTTTTTTCATCTCTAGATATATTATTGCAAGAAATGCCAATGCTAAGGCGTAGGATATTACAAATATAAAAATTATTTAAGATTGACTTTAAATATTAGTTTTATGAAATAAATAATAGATACATATCAATTTAAAATAAAAGTATATGAGAGTGTGTATATTGTACAATATAGGAATATATTAAGTATCTGTAAGGGGGTATAATGAAAAAATTAAAAATTGCATGTATTTTAGATGAGTTTTCTTATAAATGTTTTTCTTATGAAAGTAATTTTATAAATTTAAAAGCTTATAACTGGAAAGAGATTTTAAGAGAATATTCTCCGGATTTTTTATTTGTAGAATCTGTTTGGTTAGGTGCAGATGAAAGTTGGAAGGGAAAGATTGTTACAGATTATGGAAGATTTAACAAAGCGTTTTTTAAGACTTTAGTAAGAAGGCATAAAAAAAGAGAGCTTAGAAAATTAGTCTATTGGTGCAAAAAGCATAATATACCTACTGTATTTTGGAACAAAGAAGACCCTGTACACTTTGATAAATTTATAGATAGTGCTAAGTTATTTGACTATGTTTTTACTACTGATGCAGATATGATTCAAAGATATAAAAAAGAATTAAGTCATGATCGAGTATATTGTTTGCCTTTTGCTGCTCAACCTAAAATGCATAACCCCATAAAACTAGATTTTGATAGGAAAAATAAATTGTGCTTTGCAGGTGCATATTATCAGAGCCATGAAGAACGAAAAAAGGATATGAAAGAGATACTTGACATTGCAGTAGATTATGGAATCGATATTTATGATAGATTCCATAATCTAGACACTAGAAATAAATTTCCTGATAAGTATAAACCTTGTATTGTAGGTAATATAAATTATGATGATATTCATTTGGCATATAAAGGATACAAGGGTTTAATTAACCTTAATACAGTAAAAAAATCCCCAACAATGTTTTCAAGAAGAGTTTTTGAAGTTTTGGTTTCTGGAACTCCTGTAATAAGTAATTATGCAAAAGGAATAAAAGACCTTTTAGGTAACGATATAGTTCTTATGGGAAAGAATAAAGAAGAACATGAAAAAAATATTCAAAGGATTTTAAGTGATGAAGAGTATTGGAATGAAATTTCAGTAAAAGGGGTTAGAAAAGTTTTATCAGAACATACATATAGGCATAGATTATTGTATATTTTACAAAAGATAGGATATGAGATTGAAGAGGAAAAACCAACAGTATCTATTGTTGCATATGCTAATAAAGTAGATGAGGTAAAAAAATCAATTGAATTTTTTAATGATCAAGTTTTTGAAAATAAAGAGTTAAATATAATTGTTTCTAGTAAAGCGTTAAAAGAAGATTTAAGAAATAAAAATATTAAATTTTTTGAAGAAGAAGAAATAAACGAAATAGACATTAAAGATTATATAGGCTATGTTAACGTAAATAGCAATTACGATGAACATTACTTAGTAGATTTAATATTATCATTATATTATACAGATGCTAAAGTAATAGGAAAAAGTAAAGATATTCAATATTCATATGTCCATCAATTAAATACACATTTATGCATTATAAAAAAAGAAGTTTTGTGTGGATTATCGAATAAAGAGATATTAGATACGTTAAAATATGGTTATATTTCATCAATAGATTTTGATCCCAAAATCAAATTATTTTCTGTAAATAAATAGCTTTTAGTAAGTAAAGGTGGTATTGAGTGTGAAGCCTAAAATAAGTATGATATTACCAATTTATAATGTAGAAGAATATATAGAAGAAGCTTTAGAGTCAATCATTAATCAAACTATGGGTATAGAAAATTTAGAAGTTATAATGGTAAACGATGGTTCGGCTGATAATAGTAGATTAATTATAGATGAATATGCTGGAAAATATAAGAATTTTAAAAGCTTTCACTTTGATAAGCCTAGTGGAGCAGCAGGGAGTCCCAGAAATTTTGGAATACAAAAAGCAATAGGTGAATATATAATGTTTCTAGATCCTGATGATTTGTATACATCAAATGCATGTGAGTTATTGTATAATACTGCTAAAAAATATGATAGTGATATTGTAATGGGAACCTTTGAACTTTTTAATTCAAAAAAACAATGGCAACATCCATTATTTATAAAGTCATCAAATAAAATGTTTCCTAATAAATTAATTGAACCAAAAATTAATTTAAAAATAGAAGAAAGTCCAGAGTTATTAATGGCACCGGCAATAGCAGTAACAAAGATATTTAAATCTGATTTTATCAAAGATAAAGATATAAATTTCCCAGAGGGGATGGTTTCTGAGGATGCAGTTTTTGCGGTAGAGAGTTTTTTATTAGCGGAAAAAATAAGCTTTATACCACACACTGTATATAGATATCGTCAAAGAGAAAATGATAGAAATCCATCAATCACACAAAAACCTAAGTTGAAATTTTTTCAAGATTTTAGTGAATCAAGAAAAATAATTATAAGTTTATATGAAGAACACTCAATTTTAAAGTATAAACAAGTTAGATATTTATTAGATTTAGAACATTTAATTTTCAAATTATCACAAACTAATTATCTATCATATGAAAGAAGAGTAGATATTTTAGATACAGTGTATTGGTTTATATACAAAAGTAAAGATTTTGAATTAGCCCCTAATGATATAGGAACAAAATATATATTAGATTTTATTATAGATAAAAAATATAATCGAGCATTCAAATTAATATATATAAAGAGAAGCAAAATGTATCGTATAATAAATAAAATAGTTAATTATTTACCAACTACAAAAAAGTAAAGGTGGAGTAAATAAAAAATATGAAGCAGATATTTAAAGATTTTATTTTAAAATATGTTGGATATGGAGAATCATATATATTTGCTCAAAATATATATGAGAAGCTTAAAAATATTTCTGTTTATTTTAAAAAATATAAAAAAAAGTGTATTAATAGTTTAGATATATTTATAAGAATATTGGTACTATATAAAGAAAATAGTACAAGTGAATGTAATGAAAGCGAGATAAAAACATTAGCTAGAAGAATAGCTGTACCTATTACAAATAAAAATACACCATTAGTGAGTATAATTATACCTAATAAAGATGGATTAAAATATTTGAAGGTATTAATATCTTCTTTAAAAATGAATACTATATATAGGAACTATGAAGTAATCATAGTTAACAATAAGAGTAGTAATAAATTGCAAAAATATTTTAAGAAGGTTAATTTTAATAATTTAAAATGTGTTTATAGTTATGAAAATTTAGATTTTTTTGACAGCATTAATTTAGGAGTTCAAAATTCAAAAGGAGAATATTTGGTTTTTCTTGATAATCGAACTATTCCTCTTTATGGTTGGTTAAGCGAAATGGTTAGGACTTTTGAGAATCAATCAAATTGCGGAATTGTAGGATCTAAGTTAATGTATAATTGCATAGGAAAAAGATGCATACAATATGAAGGTATTAAATTTAACACATATAAAGAAGATATAAATTCTTATAATTTAGAAAACTATACATCTTATTCTCATGATAATTATGATGAATACGAAAAGGAAGTACCAGCTATAAATAGTTATTGTATGTTTACTAATAGAGAAATTTTTAAACAAGTGAATGGTTTTGATACAAGACTTTACTTTGAAAAAGAGGATATAAATTACTGTTTGAAAGTACAAGCTATTAATAAAAAGGTTTTTATAAGTAAGAAATCTTTAGTACTTTGTAAAGGTTTTTTAACCGAAATAAAAACAAATAATAATGAATTAAAAATGAAAAATAATGATAAATATATATACGCTAAAGATTTAGGAAAACAACTTAGACAAGACATTTGGGAAGAAAAATTAAATGGTAAAGAATTTTTCTGGACAGAATCAACTCTAAATATTGGTTTCTTAGTTACAGAGTATTCTCCATATACAACTGCTGGAGATTTATTTTCGGCAAATGGACTCGGAGAAGAGTTAGAAAAAATATTTGGATATAAAACTTTTTATTTTCCAAGAATGCCTATTTATGAATGGGATAAAATTCCTCAATCTATAGATGTAATAATTTCTATGAGACATGATTTTGATATTAGAATTTCTGATATATCTTCTAGAACTCTAAAGCTTGCCTGGATTAGAGGTTCTATTAAAGACTGGTTAAATAAACCATGGATTTACAATTATGATGGTATTATTACTTCATCAAATATTGCTTTGAAAGAAGCAAGAAAAGTAGTTGGAGATGATAAGTGCTGGGGGGTAGTTCCTTTAGCTGTTCCTCCAGATACTTTAAAAGAAAAGATAGATATAGAACGAGATATAGATATAAGTTTTGTAGGAAATATTTTTGAAGTACCTAGAGATATAGTAAGAAATCTTAATTTAGATAAAGGGTTTAATTTTCACTTTTATGGAAGGCTTGAAGGTGGAATGAATCATCCTTGGGAACTTTATCATAAAGGTGTAGTTAAGCATAAAGATTTATATAAAATTTATAGTAGAAGTAAAATTGTTATAGAAGATACAGCATCCTTTAATAAAGGAACTGTAAATCTAAGAGTTTTTGAGGCAGCAGCATGTGGAGCACTTGTAATTGCAAATGAAACTCCTGGAATAGAGGAGTTATTTGGAGAAAATATTATTATATATAAAAATAAAGAAGATTTAACACAAAAAATACAATATTACTTAGAAAATGAAGAAGAGAGAGTAAAACAAGCAGAAAAAGTAAGGGAAATAGTTGTTAATAATCATACTTTTAATCATAGAGCTAAAGAATTTAAAGATATAATTGATTCGGTTGTTTTAAATGAGAAAAAAACTATTTAATTTAGCAAATAATAATCATTGTAATTTGTATAAAATCTATAACAAATTACAATGATTATATAGCTGAATAAAATGCTAAGGAGTGATCTATATTAGAAAAGTGTCAGTAATTGGTTCAGGATATGTAGGACTTGTTGCTGGAACATGTCTTGCTGACTTTGGACTTAATGTAATATGTGTTGATAATGATGAATATAAAATAGAAGGATTAAAAAAAGGAATATTACCTATATATGAACCAGGACTTGATAATTTAGTAAAGAGAAATATGCATTATAAAAGACTTCATTTTACAACTGATATAAAAAAAGCAGTAGAGGAAAGTGAAGTAATATTTATAGCAGTAGGCACTCCTCCAAAAGATGATGGAAGTGCGGACCTTAAATATGTACTTAAGGTGGCTGAAGATATAGCTAAATATATGAATGGATATAAAGTTATAGTGGACAAATCTACAGTACCTATAGGGACTGGTCAAAAAGTTAAAAAAGTAGTCACTGATATTCTTAAGGAAAGAGTAGTAGATTACAAATTTGATGTGGTGTCTAATCCTGAGTTTTTAAGGGAAGGATCAGCTATACATGACTTTACTCATCCAGATAGAGTTGTAATAGGCAGTGATACAAAAAAGGCTGCTAGTATAATGAAAGACGTATATAGAGTACTGTATTTAAATGAAACACCATTTGTAGAAACTAATATAGAAACAGCAGAAATGATAAAATATGCTTCGAATGCATTTTTAGCTATGAAGATAACGTACATAAATGAAGTTGCTAATCTATGTGAAAAAGTAGGAGCCAATGTACAACATGTTGCAAAAGCAATGGGTAGAGATGGTAGAATAAGCCCTAAGTTTTTACATGCAGGTCCTGGATATGGAGGTTCTTGTTTTCCTAAGGATACGAGAGCTTTAGCTAATATAGCAAGAGAATATGGTGAAACAATATCCTTAATAGAAGAAACTGTAAAAGCTAATGAAAGACAAAAGTTTAAAATGGTAGAAAAAATAAGGAGTGCTATAGGAAGTTTAGAAGGAAAAACTTTAGGAATACTAGGTATAACTTTTAAGCCTAAGACTGATGATATGAGAGAATCCCCTTCATTAGTAATATTAACAGAACTTGCAAAACTTGGGGCTAAAATGAAGATATTTGATCCAGAAGCTAAAAAAGAATCTGAATGGAGATTAGAACATATAAAAGATTGCATAGAGTTTTGTGAAGATGAGTATGAAGCAAATATTAATACAGATGCATTAGTTATAATAACAGAGTGGCATCAGTTTAGAAATATGGATTTAGATAGATTAAAAGAAACTATGAAAGATAACTATTTTTTTGATTTAAGAAATATATATGAAAAAGAAATAGTAGAAGAAAAAGGTTTTAAGTATTTTGGAGTAGGAGTTTAATATTAATATGAAAATATCTATAGTCATTCCAAATTATAATGGGAAAAATTATTTAAAAGAGTGCTTAAATTCTTTATTAAAACAATCTTTTGACAAATTTGAAATAATAATAATAGATAATGATTCAAAAGATGGAAGTATAGAATACTTAAAAGATAACTATAAAAATATAATAGTAAAGAAATTAAAAAAAAATTATGGATTTTCTAAGGCTGTAAATGAAGGGATAAAAATATCTAAAGGAGAATATGTTGTACTTTTAAATAACGATACAGAAGTTGATGAATATTGGCTTGAAAATTTATATGGATGTATAAAAAATGATAAGAATATATTTTCTGTTTCATCTAAAATGATTCAATATTATAATAAAAATTTAATAGATGATGCGGGTGATGAGTATACGTTACTTGGATGGACTTTAAAAACTGGGGACGGAAAATCTGCAAATAAATATGATAAAAAAAGAGAAATATTTAGTTCATGTGCAGGCGCTGCTATATATAGGAAAAAAATATTTGATGAAATAGGATATTTTGATGAGAATTTCTTTGCATATATGGAAGATGTTGACATGGGATATAGATCTAAAATTTATGGATATAAAAACATATACTGTCCAGATGCTATAGTTTATCATATAGGAAGTGGAACGACTGGGAGTAGGTATAATGAGTTTAAAGTAAAACTTTCAGCAAGAAATAATATATATGTTCCATATAAAAATATTCCTGTTTTACAACTAATCATTAATTTCCCGTTTTTAATATTAGGTTTTTTGATTAAATATTTATTTTTCACTAAAAAAGGATTTGGAAAAATATACCTAAATGGATTAAAAGAAGGACTTACTACTTTAAATAAAATAGAAAAAATAAAATATAAAAATAAAAACTTTTTGAATTATTTATTAATAGAGTTGAATTTAATAGAAAATACTTCGAAATATTTCATTCAAAAAATATTAAAGTTTTAGATTAATAGGAGGAAGCTGAAAATGATAAAAATAATGACTATATTTGGGACAAGACCAGAAGCAATAAAAATGGCTCCACTTGTTAAAGAATTAGAAAAAAGAGAAGAAATACAATCTATAGTCTGTGTAACTGCACAACATAGAGAAATGCTTGATCAAGTTTTAGAGTTATTTAATATAAGTCCGGATTATGATTTAGATATAATGAAATCAGGGCAAACTATAACAGGAATAACTAATAGAGTGCTATCTGGTCTTGAAGAAGTACTAGTAAAAGAAAAGCCAGATATGGTATTAGTACATGGAGATACTACAACTACTTTTGCAGGATCTTTGGCAGCATTTTATAACCAAATTGAAATAGGTCATGTAGAGGCTGGACTTAGAAGTCATAATATTTACTCTCCGTATCCTGAAGAAATGAATAGAAGTTTAGTGGGAAGAATTACAAACATACATTTTGCACCTACAAAGAAAAATAAATCAAACTTAATATCAGAAAATATAAAAGAAGAAAATATAGTTATGACTGGAAATACAGTTATAGATGCGTTATTAGAAGTTGTTGAAAATAATTATAAATTTAAAGATGAAAATGTACATAAAGTTGATTTTAAAAATAAAAAAGTAATTCTATTAACTTCACATAGAAGAGAAAATCTAGGAAAACCTATGGAAAATATATTTACAGCAGTAAAAAGTTTAGTACAAGAGAATGAAAATATAGAAGTAGTATTTCCGGTACATTTAAATCCAAAGGTTAGAGAAATATCTAATAAAATTCTTTCTGGACATAATAGAATTCATTTAATAGAACCTATGGATTATAAACCTTTTGCTAATTTAATTAATAAAGTAGATATAGTAATGACAGATTCGGGTGGGATTCAAGAAGAAGCTCCAGCGTTGGGAAAACCAGTTGTAGTTTTAAGATCTGAAACAGAGAGACCAGAAGCAGTAGAAGCTGGGACAGTTAAAGTTGTAGGAACAGAAATAGACTGTATATATCAAACTGTAAATAAATTAATAAATAATGAAGAAGAGTATAACAAGATGGCAAATGCAGTAAACCCATATGGAGATGGGAAAGCTTGTAGGAGAATTGTTGATTCAATATTATATAAATTCAATAAATCAAAAATTAAACCTACAGAATTTAATATATAAATATATATTAAAAATAAAAAGAATCCATTTAATATAAAATCATATATTATTTTGTGTTAAAATAATATATGATTTTATATTTTGAGGAGAAATGATATGAAAAATATAGATGTATCTATAATAATAGTAAATTTTAAGACATATGAGCTTACAAAACAGACTGTAAACTCTATATTATCTAAAAATCACTATATTAATTACGAGATAATACTTGTGGATAATAATTCTAGTGATGAAAGTATAGAAAAATTGGAAGTTGATTTTAAACAACAAATAGAAAACAGATTAATAAAGACAATAAAAAACGATTCCAATTTAGGATTTTCGAAGGCTAATAATATAGGTATACGTAAATCAGAAGGAGAGTATGTATTAATACTAAATTCAGATACTGTAGTTGTAGAAGATTGCCTTGATA
The DNA here is from genome assembly GCF_002724055.1 of Tepidibacter mesophilus. Classification (GTDB taxonomy): domain Bacteria; phylum Bacillota; class Clostridia; order Peptostreptococcales; family Peptostreptococcaceae; genus Tepidibacter_A; species Tepidibacter_A mesophilus. The sequence goes on from NZ_BDQY01000013.1 coordinate 31,390, forward strand.
GATGTATAGAGTACATAAAAAAAGACTCTAATATTGGGGCTTTAGGGAGTAAGGTAGTTTTACCAGATGGTAATTTAGATAAGCCTTGTAAAAGAGGATTTCCAACTCCAAAAGCATCTTTATGTTATATGTTGAAGCTAGATAAGTTATATCCAAATAAAAAAAGTTTTGGAGAATATAACTTAACATATTTATCTGAAGATGACATAAATGAAGTAGATTCTTTAGTTGGTGCATTTATGATAATACCAAGACGAGTTATAGATGAAGTTGGAATGCTAGATGAAGATTTTTTTATGTACGGAGAAGATATAGATTGGTGCTATAGAATAAAAAAAGCTGGATATAAGATAATATATTATCCAAAATCTCAAATAATACATTATAAAGGATCTAGTGCAAAGAAGAAGAGATTTAAGACTATATATGAATTTCATAGAGCTATGTACTTATTTTATAATAAGCATTATAAATCGAAGTATAGTATACTTACTACATTGCTTGTGTATTCAGGTATAAGCTTTAGATTAATTCTTACACTACTTATTAATTTATTCAAAAAATAAGGGACTGATTGATATGATAAAACAAAATCAAAAACATTTAAATATTTTATTGGTATTAATAGATTCTATTTCTATATTTATATCTTTTCTTATATCTTGGTATATAAGATTTCAAAGTGGTTTTATGAAAGTAGCTAGCGGACATTTAACATTAGAAGAGTATATGAAACCTATTTTGATTATAATACCTGTGTATCTTATTATATATAGCATGTTTAGTCTTTACGTTCCACATAGATTTAAGAATATATTTCATGAGTTTTTTAACATATTAAAATCAAATGTATTTGGACTTCTGATACTTATAAACATGCTGTATGTATATAAAGAAGTTCACTATTCAAGATACCTATTACTTATATTCGTAATTACTACTACCACGGTGACTATAGGTGAAAGAGGTTGTATAAGATTAATTCTTAGAAATATGCGTAAAAAAGGATATAACTTGAAACATTCTTTAGTAATAGGTTGTAGTGAGTTGACTACGGAATTTTTAAAAAGAGTTAGAAAAAATAAACATTGGGGATACAATATAATTGGGATATTTGATGATAATAAAGATATAGATTCTAAATTTGAAGAATTAAATGTTATAGGTCGAAATTATGACCTTGAAGGGTATATTGCTACTCATCATATAGATGAGGTGATTATAACTTTAGACATAAGTGAGTATGAAAAATTAAAATGGGTTATAGGAGTATGTGAAAAAAGTGGAGTTAGAACTCAAATCATACCTGGCTATTATAAATATATACCGGCAAGACCATATGTTGAGGAGATAGAAGGTCTTCCTATTATAAACATAAGGCATGTACCACTTGATAATTTAGTGAATAAATTCGTTAAGAGAGTTCTTGATATATTAGGAGCTTCTATAGCTATAATACTATTCTCACCTATAATGATAATAACTGTTATAGGTATAAAGATTACATCTCCAGGGCCTATTATATTTAATCAAGAAAGAATCGGGCTTAACAGAAAAAAATTCAACATGTACAAGTTCAGATCTATGAATGTTCAAAAAGATGAAGAAGAAAAAGTACAGTGGACTACTAAAAATGATCCACGTAAAACAAAATTTGGATCTTTCATAAGAAAGACAAGTATAGATGAACTTCCTCAGTTATTTAATGTTTTAAAAGGGGATATGAGCCTTATAGGACCAAGACCAGAAAGACCTTATTTTGTAGATAAATTTAAGGAAGAAATACCAAAATATATGATAAAGCATCAAGTAAGGCCTGGAATTACGGGTTGGGCTCAAATCAGTGGATGGAGAGGAGATACATCTATTGAAAAGAGAATAGAGTATGATCTTTATTATATAGAAAATTGGAATATTATATTCGATATTAAGATACTTTTTTATACAGTGTTTAAAGGTTTTGTAAATAAGAATGCATATTAAGGGGGATATAGATGGCGATACTAGTTACAGGGGGAGCAGGCTATATAGGAAGTCACGCTATAAAGTATATTTTAGAAGAAAACGAAGAAATAATAGTTGCGGACAATTTTTCAACAGGACATAAAGAAGCTTTATTCGGAGGAAAGCTTTATGAGGGAGATATAAGGGATGAACAGTTCTTAGATAAGGTATTTAAAGAAAATAGCATAGAAGGCGTCATACACTTTGCAGCGAGTTCATTAGTTGGAGAAAGTATGATTGACCCGTATAAGTATTATGATAATAATGTTAGTGGAACACTTTGCTTATTAAAGAAGATGAATGAGTACAATGTAAATAAGATAGTGTTCTCATCGACAGCTGCAACTTATGGAGAGCCTAATAATATACCTATACTTGAAGCAGAGGATACATATCCCACTAATACTTACGGAGAAACTAAGCTATCTATGGAGAAGATGATGAAGTGGTTTGATAAAGCCTATGGGATAAAATACATATCCCTAAGATACTTCAATGCAGCAGGAGCTCATGAAAGTGCAAAAATAGGAGAAAACCACAAAGTAGAAACTCATTTAATACCATTAATACTTCAAGTACCTCTTGGAAAAAGAGAGCATATATATATTTTTGGTGATGATTACAATACGGAAGATGGAACTTGTATAAGAGATTATATACACGTTATGGACTTAGCATCAGCTCATTATTTAGCTTTTGAACATCTAAGAAAAGGAAATGATAGTGATATATTCAACTTAGGAAATGGAAAAGGTTTTTCAGTTAAAGAAGTTATAGAAACAGCTAGAAAAGTTACAAATCATTTAATACCAGCAGTTATTGAAGGAAGAAGAGCAGGAGACCCAGCCGTTTTAATAGCATCTAGCGATAAAGCTAGAAAAGTGCTTGGATGGGAGCCTAAGTACGATGATTTAGAATATATAATAAGGACTGCTTGGAATTGGCATAAAAATTAGAAACTAACCAATGGTTTGAAGGTTATTGTTTTTTGTTCTATCCCCCGATAGTGAAATTTTAAAGTTAAGATACACATTTGAAAATATTTCTATAAAAATATAAACAATTGCTTTTAAATATTTTGCTTAGAAACTTAGTCTTTGACGTTTAATAATAAGTTAAGAAGTTTCGTTGTTTGACCGTAGGGAGTTCAGAAACTTTAGGATTATTAATAAGACAAGGACTTAGTTTCTTCAAAATTTTATGAAATTGTGTTATTTTTCTAGAAATATTTTTCGGAAAGGAGCAAAAATAAAATGAACAAAATACTTGTTACAGGGGCTAAAGGACAGTTAGGTATAGATGTTGTGAATTATCTATCTAAAAGTTACGAGGTTATTGGATTAGATAAGGATGATTTGGATATAACTAACTTAGAAAGTGTTTTAAATTGCATAAATGAAGTAAATCCAGATGTAGTAATCAACTGTGCTGCATATACTAATGTTGATGGGTGTGAGGAGAATCAGGATTTAGCTTATAAGATAAATGGTATAGGTGCTAGGAATTTAGCTATAGCATCTAATCATAATGCTATAAAGCTGGTTCATATATCTACGGATTTTGTATTCGATGGAGAGACTGATAGTGTTTATACTGAGTTTGATGGAACTAATCCTATTAGCGTATATGGAAAGAGTAAGAAAGCTGGGGAGGATTTTATAAAGAAGATGAGTTCTAAGTATTTTATACTTAGAACAGCATGGCTGTACGGTAAGAATGGAAATAATTTTGTAAAAACTATGCTGAGATTAGCAGAAACTAATGATACATTAAAGATAGTAGATGATCAGGTTGGGACGCCTACATTTACGGAGGATTTGGTAGAAGTTATAGCCATGGTTATAAAGACTGAAAAATACGGAACATACCATGTATCTAACGATGGGAAATGCAGTTGGTATGAATTTGCAAAAAAGATATTTGAACTAGCTAATGTAGATATTGAAGTACTATCGATAACAACAGAAGAATTAGGAAGACCAGCAAAACGACCTAAATACTCAGTTATGAGAAACTATATGTTAGAACTAGAATTTGATTATCACATAAGATCGTGGGAATCAGCCCTTGAAAAATATTTTAAATAGAGGAGGTTATTATGGTGTATTTAAAAATATATGAAGAATGGATTAATGACCCTTATTTTAAAGATGTTAAAGATGAACTTCTAAATATAAAAGATGATAATAATGAAATAGAAGATAGATTTTACAAAAATTTAGAGTTTGGAACGGCAGGGCTTAGAGGTATAATAGGTGCTGGTACTAATAGAATGAACAAATACACCGTAAGACGTGCTACTTTTGCTCTTAGTAATAAGATAATCAATGAAGGAGATAGCGCAAAAGATAGAGGAGTAGTAATAGCACACGACAATAGACATAAGTCTAGAGAGTTTTGTATAGAAACTGCTAAGACTTTAGCTGCTTGTGGCATAAAAGCTTACATATTCGATGATTTAAGGACTACGCCTGAGCTTTCTTTCGCTATTAGATATCTAAATGCTATATCTGGTATTGTTATAACTGCAAGCCATAATCCACCTGAATATAACGGATATAAGGTATATTGGGAGGATGGAGCTCAGATACTTCCTGATGTTGCAAAAGAGATAATAAATGAGGTTGAGAAGATACAAGACTATAGTATTATACCTAGTATAGATTATCATGAAGCTATAGACAAAAAACTTATAATAGAGTTATCTGATGAAGTAGATACAGCGTTTATAGAGGCTATTAAAAAACAATCTTTAAGATCAGATGTTATACATAAAGTTTCTGATGATTTTAAGATAGTATTTACACCTCTTCATGGAACCGGAAATATACCTGTTAGAAGAGTTTTAAAGGAACTTGGATTTGAAAATGTAATGGTCGTTAAAGAACAAGAGATGCCGGACGCTGACTTTAGTACCGTTGAATATCCAAATCCTGAGGAAAAAGAGGCTTTAAAGCTTGGAATAGAGCTTGCTAAAAAAGAAAATGCAAATTTAGTTATAGGAACAGACCCTGATTGTGATAGAGTAGGAATAGCTGTTAAAAATAATGATGAATATGTATGTCTTAGTGGAAATCAAGTTGGAGCATTAATGACTAAGTATATTCTAGATAATTTAAGTAAAGACAACAAACTTCCTAACAATAGTGTAATTATAAATACTATAGTTACGTCTGATCTTGGAGAAAAAATAGCTAAATCTTATGGTGTTGAGACTTTAAAAACTTTAACTGGATTCAAATTTATAGGAGAGAAAATAAAGGAATTTGAACAAAATAAAGATAAAAACTTTGTAATAGGATATGAGGAAAGCTATGGATATTTAGTTGGAACTCATGCAAGAGACAAGGATGCAGTTGTAGCATCTATGCTTATATGTGAAATGGCAGCTTATTATTATTCTAAAGGGTTAAATTTATGCGATGAGCTAAAAGAGATATACAAGGAATATGGATATTATAAAGAAGGATTAAAATCCATAACCTTAAAAGGTAAATCTGGAAATGATAAAATACAAAATATAATAAAGTTCTTTAGAGAAAATAGTATGGAAAGCATAGGAAGCTTTAAGATATCTGATATAAAAGATTATCAAAACGGAATAGATAGTTTACCAAAGTCTAATGTATTAAAGTATATACTAGATGATAATTCTTGGTTTACAATAAGACCTTCTGGGACTGAGCCTAAGATTAAATTCTATTTTTCTGTTGATTCAGATTCACAAAAAGAATCAGATGATAAGCTAAATAATTTAATCAAAATTGTAATGAAAAAAATAGAAGAAATATAATATCTTTATATGGAAACAATAATCCTAAGTGAGTTTGCTTAGGATTATTTACTTACTAGGAAATTATATAACTTTCAATTTGAGGATAACGTTGATTGAATTACTAAATTTGCAACTATTTTAAGCAACGGAGACCGTAGGGATTGTTGGCGATATGAGTCAGTGCGTAAGCAACTAGACGAATTTTTGTTTAAAAATAGGTATTAATGCCAAAATAATGAATAATAAACTTTAAAAGTTGAAAAATTAATGATAAAATGGAATTTGTGAAATAATAATGTATAAATGCTACTAGGAGGAAAATGTATGATAGATTTTTTAGGCGGCTTAATAAATCCTCACGATAGAAAAATAAATCAAATTAGAAAAAGAGTAGATAATATATTATCTATGGAAGATAGTCTTTCTAATTTAAGTGATGAAGAATTAAAGAATAAAACTGAAGAGTTTAAAAATAGATTAAGAAATGAAGAGACACTAGACATGATACTAGAAGAGGCTTTTGCTGTAGTTAGAGAAGCATCTCATAGAGCTCTTGGAATGAAGCACTTCCCTGTTCAATTAATGGGAGGAATTGTTCTTCACGAAGGAAACATATCGGAAATGAAAACAGGTGAAGGAAAAACGCTTGTTGCAACTCTTCCAACATATCTTAATGCATTAACAGAAAAAGGCGTATTCGTTATAACTGTAAATGAATATCTTGCTCAAAGAGATAAAGAACAAATGGGTAAAATTCATGAATTTTTAGGTCTATCTGTAGGCTTTATAAAAAGACAAATGGATTTTAAGCAGAAAAAGCAGGCTTATGAGTGTGATATAGTATACGGAACTAACTCAGAGTTTGGATTTGATTATTTAAGAGATAATATGGCTATACTTAAAGAACAAATAGTTCAAAGAGAATTGAACTACGCTATAATAGATGAAATTGATTCTATACTTATAGACGAAGCTAGAACACCGCTTATAATGACAGATGAAGCGGCTAGACCATCTCAATATTATATAACAGTAGATAAATTTGCAAAATCATTAAACAAAGAAGATTATGAAAAAGATAATGAAAAAGGAACTATAAATCTTACTGAAAAGGGAATGGATAAGGCAGAGAGAATATTCTCACTTGAAAATATAGTGGATTCAAAAAATGCAGAATTACTACATCATATAAGACAAGCGCTTAGTGCTAATTATGTAATCGAAAAGGATAAGGATTATGTAGTTGATAATGGAGAAGTAGTAATAGTAGATAAATTTACAGGAAGATTAATGCAAGGAAGAAGATTTAGCAATGGACTGCATCAAGCTCTTGAAGCAAAAGAAAATCTTGAAATAAAAAAAGAATCTAAGACAGTTGCTATGATTACATATCAAAACTATTTTAGAATGTTTAATAAAATATCTGGTATGACTGGAACTGCTTATACTGAAAAGTCAGAGTTCAAAGAAACTTATGGAATGGATGTTGTATGTATACCCACTAATAAGCCAGTTAAAAGAGAAGACAAAGAAGACTTAGTATTTAAAACTAAAGAAGCCAAGTTTAAAGCTTTAGTGGATGAAGTTAAGATGAGAAATAATAATAAACAACCCGTTTTAATAGGGACTATATTTATAGATGAATCAGAAGAAATAGCAGAATTACTTGATAAAAGCGGTTTAAAATACAATCTATTAAATGCTAAACAAGATCAAGACGAGGCCCAAATCATAGAAAATGCTGGACAAATAGGAGCTATAACTATAGCTACCAATATGGCTGGTCGTGGAACGGATATTAAATTAAGTAATGAAGTACAAGAACTTGGAGGTCTTTGTGTAATAGGTACTGAAAGGCATGACTCAAGAAGGATAGATAATCAGTTAAGAGGTCGTTCTGGAAGACAAGGAGATCCTGGAGTGTCTCAATTTTATGTATCTTTAGAGGATTCTCTATTCAATAAAGTAAAGCCTGAAATTATGAATACAGTAAAAAAACTTATAGATAAAATGGGTCTTAAAGATGAAGAAGCAATACAGGATAAGATGGTATCTCAATCTATAGAAGGAGTTCAAAAAAATGTAGAAATAAATAATTATAATGCTAGAAAATCTACACTTGAATTCGACCAAATACTTAACAAACAAAGAGAGACTATATATGCAGAAAGAAACAAAATATTAAATGGTGAAGATATGAGCGAGTTTATAAAGGGTATAATATCTGATTTTATAAATGAGAACGTAGATAATTACACTAATATGAGTGAATATGCTGAAGAGTGGGATCTTGAGAAACTTAAATTATATATACAGAATACCATGCATTTAGATATAGACAATTTAATTCCTAAAGACGAACAAGAACTTCAGGACCTAGATAAAGACGATTTAAAAGAAGATATAATAAAAAGAGCTCTTGAAATTTATTCTCAAAAAGAAGAAGAATTAGGACTAGAACAATTAAGATATCTTGAAAGACTAACGCTTATGAAGTCTATAGATGAAAAATGGACTGATCATTTGGATATAGTAGACCAACTAAGACAGGGTATAGGATTCCAACATATTGGAGGTCAAAATCCTATAAGAGTATTTAATAAAGAGGCATTTGAGTTATTTGAAGCTATGATGAGTCAAGTAAAAGAGCTGACTATAAAATCCCTATTCTTACTGGCAAATATCAATTCAAAAGCTAACAATGAAAAGCAGAATTTAGTTCAATTAGAAGATAAGTATAATATTAATAGAAAAAATATGACGAAAATACCAGCTAATACTCCTAGAATTAAGTTTAATATAGATATAAATGCAAGAGAAGAAGTAGCAGCTAATATAGGGATATATTATATGGAAGATGGAAATGAAGAAAATATAGAGGAGTACAACAAAAGTGTCAATATAAAAGGAATATTCTCCATAGAATTTGAAAAACCTAAAGATAGAGACTGGAAAATGGGGTGGCATCAAGTAAAAGTTTTAGTATCAGGTCAAGAAGCTACCATTGTAAATTTCTTGGTTACAGAAGCTGAGCAAAAGCCTAACAACAACGTTCAAGAAATTAAGTTCTTCTCGGAATTATCAGATGAAGTATCATTCTCATTGTCTCTAAAAGGATATAAAGAAGATACTATAAATGCAGGTCTTATGGTTAATGGAAATAAGGAGAATATAATACCGTTGAAGTTTCCAGTACAGGATGAAAAGGTAAAAGTTGCTATATCAAGACCAGACAAAGGATGGGGAGATTCTATATATGAACTTATATTGTTGTTCGAAAATAATAATATAATACTTCCTTTTATAATGGTTGAAGAATTTAGTCAAGATGAAGAAGAACTGAGAATCAAAGTAGATTTAAACATAAAAACTGAAGAAAACATAGAAATGATAGCTCAGTTGATCTATTTAGAAGAAAATGAAGTTATAAAAGAATTACCAGTGACAATGAGTAAATCCGGAAGTTATTTAATTGGTCTTAAAAAAGATCAAATATGGAAGTGTGGAAGATATGAATTTAGAATGAATGCTTTTAAGCAAGTGGCGTTTAAAAAATATTTATTGATAAGCTAAGGATAAGAAGGGAGACAATTTATGAATAAAGGAATAAATATCACAAAATTGATGCAAGAATATATGTGGTTTAGGTACTTACCAGAGACAACTTATAAAACATATATTATGATAGGTCGTTTGCAAAATGAAGACTTAAGAGGAGAAGAAGCTAGTAAAGAATTGTTGACTAAGCAATTCGATATAGAGCATGAAGTGGGACCTTTAAAAGTAGAAAAAGTAAAGGTATTAGAAAAATTAGGACATAAATATCCTACAAATAGATTAGAAGATTTAGAACTGCTTTTAAGCTACAAACTTGTTAAAGTAGTTAAAGATGAAAATGAGAGTTTAGTTTATTTATATAATCTTCCTATGCCAAAGCCAGAAGAAGTTTTAAATTTAGACGAAGAAGAAAAGCAAATTTTAAATAATATAAAATTTGAAATTAAATATCAAAATGAATTTAATAATATTTTGACATTACTAATAAATAGTAATGGAAATTTATTAACTACATTAGATAATATTAAGAATATAACTAAAGTTAAGCATTCCGATATAAAAGAAGTTTTAAATTATTTAGTAGAAGAAGGCTCTATAAAAATAAAAGCAGATAAAGATGTAAAACAACTTAGAAAAAATGATAAAGTTTATATAAGTATTAATAAAGAAATATTTGAACAAAAAAGATTTGTTATAGATTAAAAAAGACCTAAAATTTAGGTCTTTTTTTATTGTAATCAATTTTTAATATATAATTAAATAATTTGTAACACAATTGTAATTGAAATTGTATCAAAAAATGTATATAATTAAGGTTGTCGAATGATGTTGTCGAAAAAAATAGAAAATAACACAGTTTAAGACAAATCAAGATAAATAAGACAAAAAATGACATCTAATTAAATTTAAACCATTTAATAAAATGGAAATTATTATTTAATTTCAAGGAGGAGTACATAATGAAAAATACTAAAAAAGTTCTTTCTTTAGCATTAGCTGGAGCAGTTGTATTCGGATCAATGGGTACATCTTTTGCAGCAGCGCCAGAAATGGGACAAGATACAGATAAAAAAGTTATAGAGGCTGTAGAAAGATTATCAGCTTTTGGAATAGTTAATGGTATGGATGATGGAAAATACCATGAAGAAATGAAAGTTACAAGAGAGCAATTCGCTAAAATATTAGTTGAAGCTTTAGGCCTTGGAAATGCAGCAGCTGCAGCTAATGGAGCTACTAACTTCAATGATGTTGAATCTTCAAGATGGTCTTCGGGATACATAAACGTAGCTGTAGGACAAGGACTAATCAAAGGATATCCAGATGGAACTTTCCAACCAGCATCAGAAGTATCTTATGCAGAAGCTGTAACAATGTTAGTTAGAGGATTAGGATACAAAGATGAGTTCTTGACAGGAAGCTGGCCAGGAAACTACGTAGCAAAAGCTGCTGACGTAAAGATAACTGATGATGTTAAATTTGCAAGTGCAACAGGAAAAGCTGATAGAGGAGCTGTAGCTTTATTAGTAGATAATACTTTAGATGCTAAAGTAGTTAAAGTTTCAAGTTACGAAGATGGAAATGTTAAGTACTATGAGTCTGATGAGTCTTTATTAGCAGATAAATTAGAGATAAAAGAAAAGAAAGATTTAAGATTAGTAGGAAACCAAACTTTGAATTCGAACATAGATTCTGATGAATTAAGATTTGTAGAAACTGAAGGATCTACTCCTGAAACATTAGATTTAGATATGGTTAATGGAGTTAATTCAGATGAATTAATGGGACTTAAAGTTAAAGTATATGTAAATGATGATGATGAAGTTATGTTCATGCAAAGAGATGGAAATGAAGATGTTGTTGTTGATGCTATATCAGATAAAACTGCAGATGATATCACATTGCTTGAAAAAGACGATACATACAAGACAGCAAATACTACTACATATGTTGTAGGAGATTCGAACGTATTAGCAAACAACTTAGTAGGTAAATTCGTAATTGAAGGAAATGAAGTTGTATTCGCTAATTTAATAAAGCCAGAAACTACAATGGTAGTTAAGTCTATAGATGCTGATACTAAAGAGATTAAAGGATCTATAGAAACATCGGAAGAAGAAACTGTGAACCTAAAAGATGATTTCGATAAGTTCCAAATTAAAGATGTTGATGGAAAAGAATTGAAATTAGAAGATATAAAAGCTAACGATGTTGTTTATGTAGCTAAGACTACAATTGAAGGTGACGATGTAGCTGTTGTGACTGTTGTTCAAAATAACACTGTTAAAGGAAAATTAACTAAAGTTAAGTCTGATAAAATAGAAATAGATGACAAAGAGTACGATTTAGCTGCAGGATATGCTAATGCTACTTTCTCTGTGGATAAAGGAGAAGAAATAAATCTGTATGATATAACGGATACAAAGTTAGAGGATGCAGATGATGCTACTATAGTGGCTGTTAAAGATATGATTGGAAGAGTACTATATTTCTCAACTGATGTTAAATCAACTTCGGATGATATATATGCAGTAGTAACTAGAACGTATACTGATGGAGATAGAGTTAAACTTTATATACCAGCTAAAGATGAAGAGGTAACTTATGTTCCAGAGGAAGAAGCAGATATTGCTTCATTAAGTAATGGAGATTTCATAAAGTTCTCACTAAACTCAGATGGAGAAATAGCAGATGGAACTGTAGACAATTCAGCTGAAGATGTAACACTTAAAGCTGGAGATTTAGGAAAGAGCTCTATCGAATTATCTGATAATACTGTATTATCAGTATCAGACTCATCTATATTAATATCTGAAGAAGATGCTACAGCTGGAATAACTACTGATACAGATGATATATCTATAGTTAAGTGGGAAGATATTAAAGAAGATACAGTTGGAGCAGTAGATGCTAAAGTATTCAAGAATGATAAAGGTGAAATAGAAGCTATAATATTCTTAAACAATGGAATATCAACAGCATCTGATTCTAAAGAAGCAGCTTACGTAATAGATACTTGGAAAAAAGGCGATAAGTCATATGCTGAGGTTGCATTTGCAGGTGGAGAAGTTAAAGAATATGAATTAGATACAGCTGTAACTGATGAGAATGGATATGTTGTAGAAATTAAATCAAACGGAACATTAGCAACTACTACAGATTCTAAATTTGCTTCAGTAGCTGGAAGAGTATATGAAAAAGATGGAGATTATATCAAAGTTTATACAGATTCAGATGGAAATGGAGAGTGGAGTACAGGAGAAACTATAAACTCTATTTACTACAGAGTTAATAATGACACTGTAATCTACGAAGATTCAGATAAGAAGAGATATTCTAACATAACTAAGAATGCTGATATCGAAATGATAGTAGAAAGCGGAAAAGAAGTTAGAGTTATAGAAATAAACTAATTATATAAATTATTGAAACCGATGGATTAATCCATCGGTTTTTTTGTGTGTAATACATTTGTAACGATAGTGTAAACCTTGTGTAATTGTAATTAAGGCTATAGGGCTATATAATGGGTAATGTAGACGAGGCAATATAAAATAACTTAAAAGAAGAAAAAACTCTGAATCATAAAAAAAATGACAACTAAGTTTGAGGAGGAATATATAAATGAATAATACTAAAAAAGTTTTATCAGTAGCTTTAGCAGGAGCGTTAGCTTTTGGATCAATGGGAGCGGCTTTTGCTGCAATGCCAGAGATGAAAGAAGATACAGATAAAAAGGTATCAGAAGCTGTAGAGAGATTATCAGCTTTTGGGATAGTAAATGGTATGGACGATGGAAAATATCATGAAGAAATGAAAGTTACAAGAGAGCAGTTTGCTAAGTTATTAGTAGAGACATTAGGGCTTGGAAATGCAGCAAATGCAGCTAATGGTTCAACTCAATTTGCAGATGTTGAATCTTCAAGATGGTCATCAGGATATATCAATGTAGCAGTAGGACAAGGACTAATTAAAGGATATCCAGACGGAACATTCAAACCAGCTCAAGAAGTATCTTATGCAGAAGCTGCGACAATGTTAGTTAGAGCATTAGGATATAAAGATGAGTATTTGCCAGGAAGCTGGCCAGGAAACTATGTAGCTAAAGCTGCAGCAGTTAAAATAACTGATGATGTTAAATTCTCAAATGTATCAGGAACAGCTGATAGAGGAGAAGTAGCATTACTTGTAGATAACACATTAGATGCAAATGTAATAAAGGTTTCAAGTTATGAAGGCGGAACAGTTAAGTACTATGAATCAGATGAATCTTTATTAAATGACAAACTAGATATAACTGAAAAAACTGATTTAAGATTAGTTGGAGATCAATTATTAGATTCAAGTATAGATAAAGATGAATTAAGATTTAAAGATACAGAAGATAATTCAACAAAAGAATTAGATGTAGCTCAAGATGTTAATGCAGATGCTTTAATGGGACTTAAAGTAAAAGTATATGTAAATGCAGATGATGAAGTAATATTTATGCAAAGAGATGGAAATGAAGATGTAGTTGTTGATGCGGTAGCTAGCAAAACTGCTAACGATGTTACATTAGTTGAAGAAGATGAAACTTATGATACTGATAATGCAACAGTATATACATTGGGAGATAGCTCAAATGAATTAGCTTCAAACATGTTAGGTAGATTCATAATAGAAGGAGACGAAGTTGTATTTGCAAATGTAATAAAGCCAGAAGTAAATGCAATGGTAGTTAAATCAGTAGATAAAGATACTAAAGAAATAACAGGATCTATAGAAACATCTGAAGATGAAACAGTAAACTTAGCAGATGATTATGATAAGTTTGAAATAAAAGATGTAAATGGAAAGAAATTAAGCTTAGAAGATATAAAAGCTAACAACGTAGTATATGTAACTAAAACTACAATAGAAGGTGACGACGTAGCTGTTGTAACAGTAGTTCAAAACAATACTATAGAAGGAAAATTAACTAAAATCAAAAGTGATAAAATAGAAATAACTGACAAAGAATACAAAGTATCTGATGTATATGCAAATGCTACATTCTCAGTAGATAATGGAGATGAAATAAAAGATTATTCAGATGCATACACTAATGGAGATACAGATTTAGAAGATGCAGATGATGCAGATATAGTAGCAGTTAAGGATATGTTAGGAAGAGTATTATACTTTGCAACAGATATAGAGTCTACATCAGATGATATATATGGTGTAGTAACAAGAACTTATGCTGACAATGATAGAGTTAAGATATACGTACCAGCTACTGGAGAAGAAGTAACATACAATCCAGAAGAAGAAGCTGATATAGCTACGCTAGTAGCAGGAGATTTCATTAAGTTCTCATTAAACAAAGATGGAGAAATAGCAGATGGAACTATAGACAAATCAGCTCAAGATGTAACTCTTGCAACAGGTGATTTAGGATCAAGCTCTATTAAACTAGATGATGGAACAGTATTATCAGTATCAGATTCATCTATCTTAATATCAGAAGAAGATGCGGCAGCAGGAATTTCAACAGATACAGACGATATATCTTTAATTAAGTGGGATGATATCAAAGAAGATACAGTTGGAGCAGTAGATGCTAAAGTATTCAAGAATGATAAAGGTGAAATAGAAGCTATAATATTCTTAAACAATGGAATATCAACAGCATCTGATTCAAAAGAAGCAGCATATATAATAGATTCTTGGAAAAAAGGTTCAGACACTTATGTTAAAGTAGCTTTAACAAATGGAGAAATTAAAGAGTATAAATTAGATGGAACTTCTATAGTTGACGAAAAAGGATATGTAGTAGAGTTCAAATCAAATGGAGAAATAGCAGTATCAACTGATACTAAATACACAAGTGTATCAGGAAAAGTATATGAGAAAGATGGAGATTACATCAGACTATACACAGATGCAAATGACAACGGAGTTTACGATGCTGGAGATACTTTAGGAAGCACTTACTACAGAGTAGGTAGCGACACTTTAATATACGATGAGGCAGATAAGAAGAGAATATCTAACGTAACTAAGAACACAGATGTAGAAATAATAGTTGAAGATGGAAAAGAAATAAAAGTAATAGATATGAACTAATTAAATAAAAGTTTAGAGGATAAAGGGGTTATGTATTTTACATAACCCCTTATTTTTTAATTATTAGTAAAATTATAATGATTTGAAACATTATGAAGCAAATTTTTTATATTCAATGAAACTATATAATTTGGAATATGTAGATAACATTGATTAGATATCTATACTTGCAACTAGACAAATTTTATGTAATACATTTGTAACGATAGTGTAAACCTTGTGTAATTGTAATTAAGGCTATAGGGCTATATAATGGGTAATGTAGACGAGGCAATATAAAATAACTTAAAAGAAGAAAAAACTCTGAATCATAAAAAAAATGACAACTAAGTTTGAGGAGGAATATATAAATGAATAATACTAAAAAAGTTTTATCAGTAGCTTTAGCAGGAGCGTTAGCTTTTGGATCAATGGGAGCGGCTTTTGCTGCAATGCCAGAGATGAAAGAAGATACAGATAAAAAGGTATCAGAAGCTGTAGAGAGGCTATCAGCTTTTGGAATAGTAAATGGTATGGACGATGGAAAATACCATGAAGAAATGAAAGTTACAAGAGAGCAGTTTGCTAAGTTATTAGTAGAGACATTAGGGCTTGGAAATGCAGCAAATGCAGCTAATGGTTCAACTCAATTTGCAGATGTTGAATCTTCAAGATGGTCATCAGGATATATCAATGTAGCAGTAGGACAAGGACTAATTAAAGGATATCCAGACGGAACATTCAAACCAGCTCAAGAAGTATCTTATGCAGAAGCTGCGACAATGTTAGTTAGAGCATTAGGATATAAAGATGAGTATTTACCAGGAAGCTGGCCAGGAAACTATGTAGCTAAAGCTGCAGCAGTTAAAATAACTGATGATGTTAAATTCTCAAATGTATCAGGAACAGCTGATAGAGGAGAAGTAGCATTACTTGTAGACAACACATTAGATGCAAATGTAATAAAGGTTTCAAGTTATGAAGGCGGAACAGTTAAGTACTATGAATCAGATGAATCTTTATTAAATGACAAACTAGATATAACTGAAAAAACTGATTTAAGATTAGTTGGAGATCAATTATTAGATTCAAGTATAGATAAAGATGAATTAAGATTTAAAGATACAGAAGATAATTCAACAAAAGAATTAGATGTAGCTCAAGATGTTAATGCAGATGCTTTAATGGGACTTAAAGTAAAAGTATATGTAAATGCAGATGATGAAGTAATATTTATGCAAAGAGATGGAAATGAAGATGTAGTTGTTGATGCGGTAGCTAGCAAAACTGCTAACGATGTTACATTAGTTGAAGAAGATGAAACTTATGATACTGATAATGCAACAGTATATACATTGGGAGATAGCTCAAATGAATTAGCTTCAAACATGTTAGGTAGATTCATAATAGAAGGAGACGAAGTTGTATTTGCAAATGTAATAAAGCCAGAAGTAAATGCAATGGTAGTTAAATCAGTAGATAAAGATACTAAAGAAATAACAGGATCTATAGAAACATCTGAAGATGAAACAGTAAACTTAGCAGATGATTATGATAAGTTTGAAATAAAAGATGTAAATGGAAAGAAATTAAGCTTAGAAGATATAAAAGCTAACAACGTAGTATATGTAACTAAAACTACAATAGAAGGTGACGACGTAGCTGTTGTAACAGTAGTTCAAAACAATACTATAGAAGGAAAATTAACTAAAATCAAAAGTGATAAAATAGAAATAACTGACAAAGAATACAAAGTATCTGATGTATATGCAAATGCTACATTCTCAGTAGATAATGGAGATGAAATAAAAGATTATTCAGATGCATACACTAATGGAGATACAGATTTAGAAGATGCAGATGATGCAGATATAGTAGCAGTTAAGGATATGTTAGGAAGAGTATTATACTTTGCAACAGATATAGAGTCTACATCAGATGATATATATGGTGTAGTAACAAGAACTTATGCTGACAATGATAGAGTTAAGATATACGTACCAGCTACTGGAGAAGAAGTAACATACAATCCAGAAGAAGAAGCTGATATAGCTACGCTAGTAGCAGGAGATTTCATTAAGTTCTCATTAAACAAAGATGGAGAAATAGCAGATGGAACTATAGACAAATCAGCTCAAGATGTAACTCTTGCAACAGGTGATTTAGGATCAAGCTCTATTAAACTAGATGATGGAACAGTATTATCAGTATCAGATTCATCTATCTTAATATCAGAAGAAGATGCGGCAGCAGGAATTTCAACAGATACAGACGATATATCTTTAATTAAGTGGGATGATATCAAAGAAGATACAGTTGGAGCAGTAGATGCTAAAGTATTCAAGAATGATAAAGGTGAAATAGAAGCTATAATATTCTTAAACAATGGAATATCAACAGCATCTGATTCAAAAGAAGCAGCATATATAATAGATTCTTGGAAAAAAGGTTCAGACACTTATGTTAAAGTAGCTTTAACAAATGGAGAAATTAAAGAGTATAAATTAGATGGAACTTCTATAGTTGACGAAAAAGGATATGTAGTAGAGTTCAAATCAAATGGAGAAATAGCAGTATCAACTGATACTAAATACACAAGTGTATCAGGAAAAGTATATGAGAAAGATGGAGATTACATCAGACTATACACAGATGCAAATGACAACGGAGTTTACGATGCTGGAGATACTTTAGGAAGCACTTACTACAGAGTAGGTAGCGACACTTTAATATACGATGAGGCAGATAAGAAGAGAATATCTAACGTAACTAAGAACACAGATGTAGAAATAATAGTTGAAGATGGAAAAGAAATAAAAGTAATAGATATGAACTAATTAAAAGCTTAAAAATAATAGCTGGTACAATTATGTACCAGCTATTATTTTTTTATGTTAATATTTAAATAGAAATATTTTCAATATAATATGTTTTGAATATACACTTCAAAAACTTATACTAAATGCCGATATATAGAACATAATGTAAATATTTTAGAGGGGGGATAATATGAGAAAAATAAGCTTAATGTTAATATTTGCAATAATAATTACTATGATACCTATAGATATATCAAATGCTGTAGGGATTACAGATACTCTTAGTCTTAGAACTAGTAAAGAGACTATAAGTAAAAATCAAGTAGGAGTAAATTATGATACAGAATACATAGAAGTGGTATATGGATCTAGTTATACAAAAGATCCATTAAAAGATATAAATACTAGTATAGATATACTAGTGAATGGAACTACAGATAAAGATAATTATAATTTTAGTGTGAATTTAACGGAGCATAAAATTAGAATATCTTCAAAGGATTCAAGTAGAAAGTTGAACCCTAATTCTTTATATACAGTACATATAGTTGCTGGATTATTTAAGGATAGTTCAAGTATTGCTAATCCAGAAATAAACTATAATTTTGTTACAAAATTTAATAATACAAGTCAAACTGGAATTATAGATAATACAGAGTATAGTGCAGGGACTATAATTTATACTTTTATTGATGATATAGAGTTCAATTTTAATGCTAAAGATAATATTCAAAATTATATAACGCTAACATCTTCTTTAACAGATAATCTAAAGGATGAGACTTATGTGGCTGATAATATATCGAACTATGAATGGAATATAGATTCTACAGATAATAAGAAACTTATAGTTAAAAGAGAAGATTTAGGAGATTTTAAGGATCTTTCAAAATATACAGTTACTTTAAAGCCAAACTGTGTGTACCTTAAAAATGCAACTACTATATATAATCAGCAAAATATTATAAACTTTAGTACGGATAATATGAATGATATAGTAAGTAGTACAGATCCTATTGATGGAGATGATAATATAGGCCTACATCCTATTATAAGTGTGAAGTTCAAAGACAAATATCCTATAGATATTAATATAGACAAAACTAAGCTAAGTCTTATATCAGGAAGTGGAGTCACATATACTAATGTTCAAAATTATGTTTATGTTGATAATACATCTAATTCTTTGAAAATAGATATGAATAATTTATATAATGATACTAAATTTGAACTTTCAAAGAGTGAAGAGTATACTGTTAAATTAGCACCTGGAGCTATTGGATTACAAGGGAAATTGAATTCAAGCAATACTTTATTTAGGTACAATAAGGATATAACTTTTAAATTTCAAACTATAAAAGATAGACCTAAGATAGTAGAGACCTATCCTATTAATAGCTCATCAAATAGATTTGATGAAAATAAGTTACATAAAGAGTCGGATGGAACTTATTATTTAACAGCTAAATTTGAAGATTTAGATAAAGGTATTGAATTATATAATGGAAATAAAACTCCTATTGGATTTACTCTTTATGCTGATGGAAGCAGTGAAAATTTGATAGATGAAACTAAGGAGCTTATCTTAGATACAGAAACATATAGTTCCTCTAAAAAAACTTATATGTACATACCTATAAAAGAAAAACCAGGGGCTAACACTAAATACGATTGGTACGTTCCTGGAAATATAGTAGAAAATGGAGCTTTAAATGAATCAGGAGAAAAACTTTTAAATAATGCACAGTCATTCTCATTCACAACAACTCCAATGCCGATAGTTTCAAAGATTGTAGATGCTACTGTAGGTGAGGATTATGACGAAGATGAACCGATAATATTAGAAGGTGGAATGTTCTATTCAGGTGGAGTTAAGGTATACTTTGAAAATGAATTTGGACATAAAGAAAGAGCTGAAAGAGTAGTTATAAATGGTAAAATAGCTAAGGTATATCTTCCGGATGGAAGTGACAGATTAGAACCTGGAACTTATAAGATAATAGTTGAAAATGATGATAATCATAAAACAGTTGTAGAATTTGATACATTAAGCGTTATTAAAAAAGGTGATTTTGCTCCGCTAGAAGATAAGAAAGTAATTAAAGATGATTCTAAGGGGAAAGTTGAACAAAATATGAAGGTTAGTGAAGATACTTTAATACTTAGTTCTTCGTATAAAAAAAAGAGTAGCTTAGAATTAGATTTAGATGAGATTATGGGAGAAGATAGTGTAGTTAGAAAAATAAAGTATGAGGGAAGTAAAAGTAGCGTACATTCAAATATTAATACAAAGTCGAAGTATGCAAATATAGATATATACAATTTAAGACCTATTGATTATGATAGAGATAAGGATATTGTTGTATCTATTGGGAGAGTTGAACCGATAGTTATAGATAGTATAAAGAACAAGTTAAGATCAGTTCATGTAGTATCTGATTTTATACAGGTTACGGGAGATAATTTTACTTTTGAAAGTGTGAATATTAAAATTCCATATGAGTATGCAGGTGATAATATTAATGTTTTAAGATATGATGAAGAAATGAGAAATTGGTATACAGTTCCATTTAGTATCGATAGAGCAGATAATAATGTATATATTAAATCAAGCAAAAAAGGAATATTTGTAGTTGTAGATTAAGGAGGGGAAATATGAAACGTATTAGTTGGATTAAAAGGGTTACATCTTTTATTCTTGTTTTTATGATGGCTTTTGGGATGATTCCATGGAGTGATATATCATCTTATGCCTATGATGAATCTAGATATTATGTAGATCAAATAACTATAACTAAAATTTATGAAGATGGAGGATACTCAGTTAAACAAACAAAAGTTACTGTAGAAGGAGCTTATCTTCAAGGTGCTTCTGTAGGTACTATGACAATAACTGGGTATAATGAATTTACAAATAGAACAATGAATTCAGATTCAGTACTTGAATTTATAGTTGATGGAAATATAGTAGGAGATGCAATACGTGTGGGAAGTACAAAAATAGATATAGATATGATCACCATTCCTGCTCTTTCCAATATAGATAAAAGGAATGTAATAGCAGGAGAAGAAAAGCTTGTTCTTACTGGACCAAATTTAAAAAAGTTAATAGATGAACCAGATAAATATAAAGCTTTTTATTCAAATGTCGCACAGGCAAACGGTAAGATTGCACTAAGTTTAATCGAAAAAGATGCTGTAAAGCAGGAATATGAAACAACTACAAATTTAACTGGAGTAGCTGGACTTCAAAATATAGTAATAACAAAAGAAGAAACTAAAGCTGGATTAGCTTTCCCAAGCGGAAATAAAGATGTAAAGCTTACCATACAAAATACTTATCTTGAACAATTTAGATTAATAAATAAAATACAACCAGACACTCTTGACATGAACCCAAATAGAGGTAAGGCAGGAGAAGGAAGTGAGATAGGGGATGAAATTTTATTTACGGCTAAAACTGGACTAGATAGATATGATGTATTTTTCTTAAAGGATTTGACTGATAAATTTACTAATGATAAAAAAGGTGTTAATACGGACTTTATTCCAAATGTTGATGGAAAACAAGTACTAAAAACAAATATTCCATATAAAAAGCCTGGAATAATAGAACCTGGAGAATATTTTGTAGTAATTACTAATGAGATACCACCTGGCAAAGATCCTAATAATGAAGTTACAATGCAGTATGTACTTCCTGAAAAGTTTACTATAATAGAAGCAGACCAAAAGATGAAAATAATAAATATAGCTCCTAATAGTGGACCCGATACAGGAATTAATGCTGAAATATCAGGACTTTTCTTTGGAACACTTAATATACCAGACTTAAATCCAAACGCTGGATCAAATTCTGGTATAGATGTAAAAAAACCAATTGCAGGTTCATCGGATGAAGTAATGGATATATCATATCCAGATTATGTTGATGGAAAGTACAAAGGAAAAGATATAGCTACAGTAGAAAGACAAGTTAAGGTAATAATTGGTGATGTTGCAAAATTTGCAAGAAAGCCAAGTGATAATACTTCTTATGATTATAGTTTTTCAAATGTACTAGATAGGATACAAATAATAACACCTCAAGTCTCGGATGCAGAAAAAAATCCTGTAAAAGATGTAATTGTTGAGACTGTAACTACTATAACACTTAAATCAGGAGATAAAGTAACATTAAAGGATAGATCAGAATTGAAAAATGGATTTACATATAATGCAAGTAAAATAACTCCAAGAATTGATAAAGTTATTCCAGAGAAAATACAAGTTACAAAAGAGAATAACACTAAATATACATTAAGTGAAGATCGACTAATATCAATAGAAGGAGAGAATTTTTTAATAAATAAATATACAAAGCCAGATGGAACTGAAGAGGTTAGATACCCAATAATAGAACTTGGAAATGATATAAGGCTTAATAAAAATAGTACTGGAACTAAATCAAATCCAGATTTATATTTAAAAATATTTGATAAAAGTGGGAATGAACTTGATGGAAGTAAAGGAAACGAGGTAGGAAGCAAGATAATAGTTATAATTCCAAAACATTATAACTATAAGAATATAGATAAAGATGGAACGGTAATAAGTGAAGGTGAAGAAGATACATTCACTACAAACATTGGAAAAACACATGTGAAAGTGATAAATCCTATAAGAAATAGCAGCGAGGAAGGGCTTTCAGACAAAAAATTTGATGCTGTAGAATTTGTGGATGTAAACGATGATCCAGTAGTCAAAAGTGTAACGCCAAATATAGTTACTGTAGCTGGTGGAGAAGAAATAAAAATAGAGGGTAGCAACTTTAAAGATGGAGTTAAAGTTTTTATAGATGGTGTGGAAGTTAAAACGATAAAACGTGAAGGTGATGGTCAAAAGATTACATTCACAGCACCTAAAGGAAGAGAAGGGACTACTCAGATTCAGGTTATGAATCCAAGTGGAGCAATAGCAATAGCTGATTTTACTTATGTTAAGACTTATACAGAGCCTAAACTTACTTCTTTTTCACCTAATAAAGGAAGTAATGGAATATTAGTTGTTGTAAATGGAGATAATTTTTTAAAGCCAGATCCGTCTACAACAGATACGAGTGGAGCAAA
Source organism: Tepidibacter mesophilus (assembly GCF_002724055.1). GTDB lineage: Bacteria > Bacillota > Clostridia > Peptostreptococcales > Peptostreptococcaceae > Tepidibacter_A > Tepidibacter_A mesophilus. Next base: position 54,720 of record NZ_BDQY01000013.1, read on the forward strand.
CATATTCAAACTAACAGGAACAAGAATACTATTAAGTGGAAGAGATATAAATGATTATTACAAGGATTCTAATAATAAAATAAGTCTTCAAGATTTTAAATCAAAGGATGAAAAGATAATAAAGCCAACACAGGATGATTTAGTTGAAGTTGGAAGCTATTATCAAAGTGTGTTACTACAAGAAAAAGATAAAGCTAATAGTTTTTACACAATAGATACAAATACCAAAGGTGAGGTAACTTTATCTAATGGTAAAGATGAGAGTTATACAATAACAAAACCAGTAACCCCAGGATCTACCACTGAATTTTATGCATTATCAGGAAAAGGAGTGCAATACAAGGTAGAATTATCCAGTGATGTAGATAAAGATATATTAACTATAAAATATGCAAGTAATAACAGCGTAAAAACTGAGCTATACACAAAAACACCATATGTTATAGATGATGGAAAAATAGTAGGGCATAGAGTAAAAGTAATAAGTAAAAATGAAATTCACTTTATAGTACCAATACTAGATGTTGAAAAATGGTACGATCTTACGGTGAAAAATCCAGATACAAAATCAGATACAAAAAGAGGAGAACAAGGATTTTACTACTTCAAAACTCCTAAGAAAAATCCTACTATAACAAAAATAGTTCCAAATCAAGGTTCTGTAGAAGGTGGATATACAATAGATATTTACGGATCTGACTTTGAAGCTAATGGAGATATAAAAAGCCGTGTGTTCATAGGCGGAGTAGAAGTATTAGGTGATGATATTATAGTAAATACAGGTAAAACAAAAATGACAATAGTAGTACCTAAATATCCAGGAGATTTAAAACAAGAAATAGAGGGAGATAGAAAATCAGTACCTGTTGTAGTTTTAAACTCTGATGGAGGTAATGCTAAAGAAGAAAAAGGATTTACTTATGTTATACCAACAAGTAATCCTAAAATAACAAAAATACTTCCGGATTCGGGAAATGCTGCAGGTGGAGAAAATGTACAGATATGGGGATCTGACTTTAGATACTTTGAACCATATGTAGATACAAATGGAGATGCAGAATATGATGCTGGAGAAAAATATCAAGATCTAAATAATAATGGACAGTGGGATAATTTAGAAGATCAAAGTGTATATGACACTTTAAAACAAGAATATGAAGAATTACTTAAAGATCCTAATGTAAGTGATGATGAAAAGGCTAAAAAAGACTATAGAAATATACTTCCAAAAGTGTACTTTGGAAAAGAAATAGCTGAGATAATAGATTTTTCAGATGGGTATATATCAGTGAAAACACCAGTTGGACAAAGTCAAAGTGTAGATGTTCAAGTGGTGAATAATGATTATGGAACATCTAATAAATTTAAATTTAATTATAAATCATCTTCTCCTCAAATAACAAGTATAATACCTAATGTTGGTAAAAAACAGGGAAGAGATAATGTTGAAATTCATGGTAAAGAATTTTCTAATAGTACAATTAAAGTTGTAGATTCAAATGACTCAACTAAAATAGAAGACAAAAATATGCCATTAGTAAGATTTGGGGATATAAACGATAAGAATATATCTAATATAACAATAAACCCAGGAGAATTAAACGCAGGAACTATAGTTGGTTCAAAAGGAAATACTAATGTAGGAAACTTAACTGTAGAATATAATGCTAATGATTCTAACAATAAAGTATTATCATTAACTATAAAAGAAGAAGATAAGGAATATAAAACTGTTATTACAAATTATGATGATGAAACAATATATGTACCTGTAGAATTATTAGAGCATACAGATACTGATGGTGGTAAAGAAAAATATGCAAAATATGAATTAGTTAAAATAAGTATAGATACATATGAAAGAAGAATTATAGTTGAAAGAGGATATTCTCCTCAAACCAATCTTTTAAATAGCGGACAAGTAGAAGTTAAAACTCCTTCTTATTACACAATAGGTCAAGTTCCTATAACTATAATAAATCCAGATAAAGGTGAGGCGAGTGGAACTTTTGAATATAAAAATCCAGACAGTATCCCTGCAATTACAGAAATAACTAGGGATGGGCAACCTTCTGTACTTGATACCACAAGCTATGGAAAAGACGTTAAAGTAGTCAAAGTAAACTATAAAGGCGGAAGTATAATAAGTGTAATTGGATCTGATTTTAGAGAGAATGCAAAGATATCTATAGGAAATATAATGGAAATTCCTTATGCAAATATGACTCCAAATCTTCCTAGTAAGCTTACATTTAAAATAGACGCTGTAGATGAAAGCGAAGTAGGAAAGCTTCATAAAGTAGTAGTTCAAAATGAGGACGGAGCATTTGCAAGCTCGGACGAATCAACAATACCTATATATATAGTGTTTACAAAAGGAGAGACTACTCCTAAAATAGATAAAATAACTCCAAATAAAGGTCTATCAAAAGGAGGAGAAAAGGTAGTTATAAAAGGTCTTGATTTTAGAGAGACTATGGAGGGCTATGAGCCTAAGAAAATAGCTGTATACTTTGGAGAAATAAGAGTTCCAGATAAAGACATTACGTTTATAGATTATAAAACTATAGAAGTAATAACTCCTAAACATGATCCAAAAACTGTAGATGTTAAGATAGAAAATCCTGATGGAGAAATTTCAAATTCGGTTGAATATACATATTTGAGTGATCCTAATATAACTCAGATAGTAGATGCAAAGGATAATTCTATAAACATATCTACTATATATGTAGATGGAGGACAAGAAATACAGATAAAAGGAAATGACTTTATGTCTGGGGCTAGAGTTGTATTCAGTCCTGTTCTTAAAGAAGCTACAGATTCTGATACAGATACAATAACTATTGATGGTAAAAACTATGTTTTAGTATCTGGAACTGATGGCAGCGCTGAGTTTATGGATTCTCAGAATCTAAAAGTTACAACTCCTGCTGGAAAATTAGGATCTAAAGGGGTTATGATAATTAATCCAGATAAAGCTGGAAGTAATATATATGATATAGTTTATATAATAGATCAAATAGATGCCCCGACAGGTGTAAAGGCAGAGCTTATATACGATAAGTATATAAAAATAGATTGGAATGAAGTAAAGGATGCAACGTCTTATGAAATATATGCAGTAGAAGATGATAAAGAAATGTATCTTGTTGGGACTACTGATTTGACTACATTTATATACAGAGATGTAAAATCAAAGACTGACTATAGATTCATAATAAAGGCTATAGGAGAATTTGGATTATCAAAAGGGTCATCAAAAAGTAATGAAGTAACTACTAAATCAGGATCAGGATATGAAGATAAAGATGGAGAAATAAATGAAAAAACAGTTGTAAATAGATCTGGTGATACTGTTAACGTGCTAATTGGAACGGATGATTATGATGAGAAGGAAACTATTATAGATCTTACAAAAGGAGAATATGCAGGAGCAAAGGAAGTTGTTATAAGTATACCAGCAAGGGTTGCTACAAGTTATTTAGCAAAGGATATAAAAGTAGTTTTAAGTGACATGTATGTTAAGTTCAACCCTACTGCATTTAATGTATCAAAGCTTTATGAAAGTAAAGATAAGGATAAATCAGGGGTTAAATTCAAAATAGGAATTAATCAAAAGAATGATACAACTTCTTTATCTAATGAGTATGAATTAAAAGCTGATGTATTTATTGGAGCAGATATTACTAGCATAGATTATCTGAAGAACAATATGGAGATATCTCTTGATTATGACTCTTCAAAAGCAGATCTTAGAAGAATGAGAAATATTTCTCTTAGAAGATATGATGAATACAAAAATGAATGGACTTATGTAAAGCAGAGAATGGACAATTATTCTACTTCTATTAACTCTCCAGTAAATAGACTTGGAAGATATTCAATTATAGGTAGTAGGAGGTAGATTATGAGAAAAATATTATCTTTAACAATTATATTTGTATTGAGTTTTTGCACATTGGTTCAAGCAGATCAATTCTCTCCGTATATAGATAATTATATAGAGGGTTATATAAAGGATGTATTAGATGGAACAGTTCAAATTGAAGAGTACGATGGTACTCTTCATACATTGAACTTTACAGAAGATGTAGTATATATAATAGATAATAGAGATGCTATGCTTGTAGATTTTAAACCTGGAATGGAAGTTTATGCTACTCTTAAAGGGAAAAGGATAGACTATATAGAGAGTTATTCAACTCAAAATACAGGATACATACCTCAAGGATCTAAAGTTAGAAATGGAACAATTCAAAAAATAGATAGAAACCAGATGACTTTAAAGTATATAACTGGAGATGAAGAAATATTCTATACAACACCGGCAACACAAGTAACTAAGAATGGACAAATTACATCGTTAAATACGTTATATGTAGGAGATAAGGTAAAATTTTTATTTGATAAAATAGATTCAAATACAGTAAATAAGATACAAATAGATGACAAATATACTAGTATAAAGAGTTTATATAAAGCTACAATGAAATCAACGGATGATTTATCAGAAAATATAACGCTTTTTAATGTACAAACTTTAAAAAATGGGAAATGGGAAAAAGCAAATAATTATACTACTATACCTTACAATAATGAAGTTCCTGTATACTCAAATGGATCTAAAATAGAATACAGTGATTTAAAGTATTACGCAGGAAAAAATGTTTATTTGGTAGTAAAAGACTTTTTTGGAACTGAAAAGATAGAGAGAATGGTCGTAAAGGATTCTTATGAATATAATTTTTCTGATAAAATAGAGGATATAAACTTCTATAGTGATAAATTTGAGCTTGCAAATAAGAAAAATATATCTCTTAATGATGGAACTATAATAATAAAGAATTCAAGACTTGTAGATAAATATTCTATAAATTCGAAATCAGATGCATTTATAGTAGCTGAAGGAAGAAATAATTCTATATCAGCAGATGTAGTTTATATATACAATGAAGATATTAATAACTCTAGTATAGGTCAGAACTATATATATGCATCGAAAATTGATGAAATAGATACTTACTCGGTTAAAATAGATGATTTTAACATCTTGAATGAGAATGAATGGGAATCATTTAATTCTGAAAAAGATTTATATTATGATGAAGATACATATATATACGATTTGATAAACGATAAGAAACTTACAATAAATGAATTTTCATCACTAGATGCAGATCATAAAAACTATTATGGATATATATATACTGATGGAGATAGAATAAGCTCTATTTATGTAAATGACAAAATGGATTCTTTATCAAGACAAAGAACTACTATAGGTACAGTTGAATCGCTTGAAAATAATTCTAAAATAGGATGGGCTATAAAGATTCAAGATGCAAAAGATTGGAGCGAAAGAAAAGAATCGTGGATGTTAAAGAAAGTATCTATAAATGTAAGTATAGATAAGAGTGTGATTATTAAGGATGGAAAACATATAAGTTATGAAGAGCTACAGGTTGGAGATAGGGTCTATATGGTTAGGGATGATATATACTCTAAAGTTCTTATAGTTAAATAGTGACGAAATTTAAAATTTATATTAAATTCTCGCTACGGCAAATTATAGTTTCCTTATTAAGAACATATAAGGAGGAAACGATATATTTGAAACGAGCTCTAATTCAATATAAATTCCAAATTTATGATTTGTGCTGATACACGAAATTTAAAATTTATATTAAATTCTCGCTACGGCAAATTATTGTTTCCTTATTTGAAAAATATATAAGGAGGAAACAATATATTTGAAACGAGCTCCAATTCAATATAAATTCCAAATTTCTGATTTGTATTGATATACGAAATTAAGGATTTATATTAATTTCTTGCATCGGCAAATTATAGTTTCCTCATTAAGAACATATAAGGAGGAAACAATATATTTGAAACGAGCTCTAATTTAATATAAATTCTAAATTTCTGGTTAGTTGTTTAAATTGAAAGGAGGAGAAAGATGAGAAGAATTTTGACATTTTTATTTGTTATGAGCATGGCGCTTAGTCCTATTAACATTTGGGCTGCTCCTCCTGAATTTTCGGGCGGTGTTAATAATGAGTATGAGTATGAAGAGGTTGTATTTGTAAGTGGGGAGCCTGTTAGGTTAAAAGGTGAGATAAAGGTTTCTGAGAGAGTTAAGGATACTGAAATGAGTGTTAGTTATTCTTTCAAACTTGAGAATAAGGATAAGGATGCTAAGCTTGATAGGAAGATTACGGTTGAGACTCTTCTTGATAAGAGGGATGACAAAGGTCAGACTATAGCGCAAAGTTCTATATCAAAGTACAGTGAAAAAATTACAATTGGTGCTGATAAGTATGAACTTGAGGATTTTCAGTTCTCAAAGTCGGATGTTATAGACAATAGACCTGCGGCTGATTTTTATAATGGAAATATGCAGGGAAGAAAGTATTATAAAGTAAATAAAGATCAAGGTGAGGTTATAGTAGATATTTCTGGACAAGATGTAGGGTATAAAAATTTCTGGGGAAATAGTGAAACTCAGATTATAAATTATTCTATAAAAAACATAAAACAAGATGATTCAGAAGGATCTTGGCAAGGGAATGTGAAAGCATCTGTATCAGATAGCACTACTAAGGTACTAAAATACTCTGATAACGAAGCAAATTTTTCTAGTTTTAATGGAGGACATATGAGGGTTACTAATCAGCAGATGGTATCAAGATATGAGTATGATCTCCCAAAAATAAATAATGGTAAAGTAGATGATAAAAGAGATAAAGGTACTATAAAGATGAATAAGAGTATGGTTCCAAAAGTTGAAAGACTTATAGTGCCTAAGTTTAGAGACTTAGGAGGACATTGGGCTCAAAGTTATATAGAAAAATTATATTCTCTTGATGTTTTCGATGAAAATGGTGAGTTTTTTTCTCCTGATTTACCTATGAATAGAATGGAATTTACAAAGGCTGTAATAAAGTCTTGTGACATAAGGTCTTATATAGAAGAGCCTAAAAAGAGATCTAGAAAAGCGCCTCCAGAAGAACCGGTATTTAATGATTTAGATACTAAAGATGATGATTATAAATATGTAAAAAGCGGATATGATAAAGGAATAATACATGGTGAAAATAACAAGTTTAATCCAAATAGAAATTTAACTAGGGCACAAGCTATAACTATAATGGTAAGAGCTTTAGGATTTGAAAATAAGGCACCAACACCAGGATATTATACTAGTTTTTCTGATGATAGGGAAATACCTTATTGGGCAAAAGATAGTATATATATGGCAAAAGAGATAGGTCTTATTCAAGGAGATAAGTTTAATAAAATAAATCCAAATAAGATTATGTCAAGAGCGGAAGCGTCTACAATGTTGGTTAGATTTTTGGAGTTTCTTGAGAGGGATTTACAAAGAGATTATAGAGAAAATATAATATATTTTAATTAGGTACTATTTTAGAGTATAGTATTTAAGCGAAAAATGAAGGTTATTAAAATAACGCTAATTAAAATCGAGTATACATGTACTTAATTGCAAAATAAAGGGTATTAAAATACCGGTCATGTGTTAAATATTTTTAATAAAACTAAGAATTACACCTTATTGAATAGCCTAAAAGTTCTAAACTCCCTAACGGTCAGACAACGAACTTTCTTAACGGATATTCAAACTGTGTAATATAAGTTTTATACAAAAACATTTAAATCATGACCTAACATTTTAATACCCTTTATTTTTTAGTATGTTTTTAAATGTTATAAAGCTTTGATAACCCGAATAAAAGTAAAAATATCTAACATTTCAAGCAATACAACTCATTTTTAGTAAACCGTCAATTTCGAACAGATATATACATAGAAGTAATTAAAATAATAGTAATTGAGTAGAAATGCATGTCGTATTTCCGAGGAAATAATTATATATTTGGTCAAAAAGTAGGAAATAAGAGAATATGAATTATGCATTTGTATTTCATAGATTTTAATGTAAAATATATGTAATAGTTCATGAAAGGTAGGGGGAATATATGATAGATATACATTGTCATATTGTTTCGGGTTTAGATGATGGTTCAAAATCTCTTGAGCAATCTATAGAAATGGCAAAGATAGCGTCAAATGATGGAATAAAAAAAATAATAAATACGTCTCATTATCATTTAGATTCTAAGTTTGTAATTGGAAAAGAGATTGAGATAAAGGTTGATGATTTTAATAAGATATTAAAAGAGCAGGGGATAGATTTAGAGATACTAATTGGAAATGAGCTTTATTATACTAATGAATTAATGAATAGAATAGATGAATTAGATTTTTATTCTTTAAATAACTCTAGATATATTCTTATAGAGTTTAGCCCATCTAATTTTCCAGATAATATAGAGGACATAATATATGAGTTTAAGATTAGAAATTATATACCTATACTTGCGCATGTAGAGAGATATCAAAAAATAGTAACAAATCCCAATAAGATATATGAATATATAAAGTCTGGAGCGTTGATTCAAATAAATTCAAACAGCATAACAGGGAAGTCTGGAAAAGAAATTCAAAACATATGCGATATACTTATCAGAAACAATATGGTTCACTTTGCTGCAACTGATGCTCATTCTTCAAATTCAAGAAAACCAGTTTTAAATAAAGCTTATAAATATGTTGAAGGTAGATTAGGAAAAGAAAAGGCTAAACAGATATTCTATGAAAATCCTGAAAAGCTAATATCGGATGAACATATATTGATTAAAGAACCTATAAGATACAAGCAAAATAAATTTAAAAACCTTATCCGAAATATATTTAGAAAGTCTAGTTAACTATTAACTAGACTTTTTTGTATATAAGTAAACTATATAACTTTTCACTTATGGATAACATTGATAAGTGAGCTTAAGTTACAACTATTTTGAGCAACGCAGACCTATAGGAATCGTTAGCGACATGAGACATACGATAGCATGAAACAAATTTTCGTATTTCTTTTTCATTGAAAGATTGCTTTGAATAATGTAAAATAGAGTGTGTTGTTAACATTAATATCCATAAAAGAATATTATTTACAACAAATTTCGACAAGGGGATGAGGAATATTATGGAAGAAACTATAGACTTGAGAGAGTATTTTGATATTATAAGGAAAAGATTTCTAATTATAATGATTATAACAGCAACAACTACTTTTATAAGTGCCATAGTTAGTTTTTTTGCATTAGATCCTTTATATGAAACTAGTACAACTCTTATGGTAAACAAAGCTAAAAATGAAGAGAGCTCTATTATAAATTATCAAGATGTTATGTTAAATCAAAAACTAGTTGTTACATATGGAGAAATATCAAAATCGAGAGCTGTGTTAGGTAAGGTAATAGATGATCTAGGACTAGATATGGAATATGAAGAACTATATGAAAAGATAACGGTATCTCCTGTTAAGGATACTGAAATTATGAAAATAAAGGTTCAAGATACAGATTCTAATTTGGCTAAGAAAATAGCTAATAAAATACCTCAGGTATTTACACAAGAAGTAATAAGAATAACTAAGGCAGATAGTGTTCAAGTAATAGACTATGCCAAGGTTCCTAAAAACCCTATAAAACCTAAAAAAATGTTAAATATAGCTATAGCTTTTGTTTTAGGAATAATGATAGGACTATTCGTAGTATTCCTTATTGAATATATGGACAACACAATAAAAACTGCTCAAGACATAGAAAGACATCTTGAACTCCCTGTTATGGGAGTAATACCAGAGTTTCAAGAAGAAGCTAAATAGGGGGATAAAATAATGCGAAATGACAGTAGAAGACTTATGATACGAGAAAATACAAAATCGCCAGTATCAGAAGCATATAGAAATATAAGGACTAATATACAGTTTAGCAATATAGATAAAAATATAAAAACTATAATGATAACTAGTGCTGGACAAAGTGAGGGAAAGACTACAACTATATCTAATATAGCAGCAGCTTTTTCAGACACATCAAAGAAGGTAATAATAATAGACTGCGATCTTAGAAAACCTAAGGTTCATAAGGTATTTAATATAAGTAACAACAAAGGTGTTACTGATTGTCTATTAAACGATAACTCTTACAAGGAATACATACATAAGGGTGAAGAAGAAAACCTCCATATACTTACAGCTGGACAAACACCTCCAAATCCAGCCGAAATGCTAAGTTCTAATAAAATGAAAAAGCTTATAGAAGACATAAAAAAGGATTACGACTATATATTAATAGATGCACCTCCTATATGTATAGTTACAGATGCTGCAATATTATCTACACTTGCTGATGGAGTGGTACTTTTATGTGCATCAGGTGAAGCTGAAATTGATATGGCAAAAAGAGCTAAAGAAAACTTGGAAAAAGTAAATGCAAACATATTAGGAGTTATATTAAATAAACTTCCTATTGATACAAGATCTTATCAGTATTATTCATATTACTATGGCTCAAGTGAAGCTACACCAAAGAAAAAAAGTATACTTTCCAAAGTATTTGGATAATATTTTAAAATATTAAAAATATTTCCAAACAATACAGAATGATATATAATATACTTTATAAATAAAGTAAAAAGGAGAGATAATTTTGAAGAAAAGAATCGTAGGCTTACTTGTGATATCTCTATTATCTTTTAATGCATCTTATGCACAAATGAAAGACAAAGATATAAATGCATTGTTAGAAAAAATGGCTACAACAGAAAATAAAACTATTAAAGCTGGTGCATTAGGGATATTAAACAAAAATGAAATACATACAGATAATCCTGATATAGAAAAGTTAAAGGATGACATAAGAGATTATGGGCAAGGATACAAATCTAAATTAGAAGAAAAGGGATATGACTTTGAAGAGTGTATAGACTCTCTAGATATACTAAAAGAGATGAGTACAGATGATAGAAAGACGATAATAAAATCTATAGAGAATAATAATGTAGATGACATAAAAGAAGTACTTGATAAGTACGATGAAAAAGAAGAAACAAAAGTGCCATCTGGTTCAGGTGGTACTACAGAGACTAAATCTGAAGAAGTAAAGAACGAAGAAACGCAAGTTTTAAATAAAATACAATTTGATGATTTAAAAGACCATTGGGCAAAAGAAGATATAGAGTTTTTAGCTAATAAAGGCATTATAAATGGACAAACAGATATTGTATTTAGTCCAGATACTAATATAACAAGAGCACAGTTTGTATCACTTATAGTTAGATTATTTGAATTAAAGCAACAAGATGTGTTCTATGGAATGAAATTTAAAGATATAAATGCAGATGATTGGTATTATGATAGTGTTAAAATAGCAAGCGAATACAATTTAGTAAATGGAAGTGATGAACATATATTTGCTCCTAATGATAAAGTTACAAGAGAAGAAATGGTGACTATAATACTAAGAGCAATTGAAAAGCAGAATATAAAAAATGAAACTCAATCTAATATAACTATAGATAAATTCGAGGACAAATCAGATATATCAGCTTGGTCAAAGCAATATATTGATAAAGCGCTTCAAATGAACATTATAAATGGAGTAACTGATACTAAGTTTTGTCCAAAAGGAGATGCAACTAGAGCACAGGCATCAGTTATTATTAAAAGGGTTTATGATTTAATAAAATAAAGGGGGAATAAGAATGAAATTAAAAAAGTTAATGTCAATAGTACTTACATTAGTTATGGTACTAGCGTTAATACCAGCAAACTTTGCATCTTATGCACAAGAACAAAGTCCATTTGATGAACTTGTGAATATAATGGATCAAAAGATTAGTGGCTTATTTACTAAAGATGGGGAAATAGACTTAAAATCACTTACAGCTATGATATCTTTATATGACTATTTAACAGAGGACGGGATAGAGAAATACATAAATGAAGAATTTGTTAAATTAGATAAGGAAACTCAAGCTAAATTAAATGACAATGGATTTACTCAACAATTTATAATTGATTCAGTAAAAGAAATTATATCAAAAGATGATTTAAATAAACTTAAGAATATAGTAGAAAGTAAGGACAAAACAGCTCTTAAAGAGTATGTTAAAACTAAGTATAATAATGTGCATAAATTAATTGAAAAAACTACTTTCTATAAGAATCATCAACAATACGAAAATATAGACATAGCAGAGCAAAAATTCGCAGTATCTTTATTGAAAAAGTTATATGATGGACAAAAACTTGTAACAAGAATAAGTTCTGATGAAAATGCAAATATACAAATATTATTTGAAGACAAATATATAGATGATGTAAACAATGAAATTAAAAATGAATATGACGGCAGACAATTTACAGCAAATGAAATAAAAGTAATTAAAGATGTTAAAAACGTAGCTGTTAAAGCATTTGAAAATAAGATAAATTCAACTAATACTCAAAAGGATAATATAGAGCTTATAGCTACTAAGCTTGATATATGGAAAACTCCTGCTACTAAACCAGACAATGGTGGAGGATCAGGTGGCGCAGGTGGTGGAGGTGGAGGATCTTCTTCAGAAGATAACTCTGATATCTCTATACCAAAGGATTCAATAGAAATGAAAACTGACGGAGATAAAACTATAGCATCTGTTAAAACAGAAGATTTAGAAAAACTAGTTAAAAAAGCTTTAAATGAAAAAGAAGTAACTATAAATATAGACTTATCAAAAGTTGATAAGGATGTTGAAATATCTCTTCCGATTAAGAGCTTAAAAGAATTAAAAGGAAAAGATGTAAAAGTAGTTATCAATACTAAGTCAGTAGAAGTTAATATACCTCTTGAAAATTTAGACTTAAACAATGATTCTGATATGAAATTAGAGGTTAAACAAGTTAAAGCTGATGAAGTAAAAGAATCTATGGACAATTCAGTTACTAAGGTATTAAAGGTTGTAGATATGAACTTGTTCCAAGGGGATACTAATATAGGCAAGAGCTTCGCTAAAAAAGTGAGGGTTGGTATAAATATATCTGATTTAGATATAAACAAAGACAAATCTGTAGTTGTTAGAATTAACAATAACAACACTGAAATAGTTGGTGGAAAGATTGAGAACAACAAGATATATGCGAATCTTGAGCATTTCAGTAAGTATGCAGTAGTTGAAAGAAATGTATCATTTGAAGATTGCAAAGATCACTGGGCTAAACAAAACATAGAATCTATGTCAGCAAAAGGTATTATAAATGGATATGAAGATGGCTCATTTAAGCCTTCAAACAATATAACTAGAGCAGAATTTGCTAAGTTATTAGTTAATGAATTAGAGCTTGATATAGTTAATACAAAATCAGAATTCAAGGATATGCAAGGACATTGGGCTAATGATTATGTAAATACAGCTTACAAAGCTGGACTTATAACAGGGTATGATGGGAACTTCAATCCAAACGATAATATAACAAGAGCTCAAATGGCGGCTATGATAGGAAGAGCTATAGATACTGATAAAGCATCAGATGTAAGTAACTTTAATGATAGCTTAAATATACCAACTTGGGCAAGAAAAGATTTATCAAAGGCTGTAGCAGAAGGACTTATCAAAGGGGATAATGGAATGTTTAGATCTGATGATAATACAACAAGAGCAGAGGCTACTACTGTAATATACAGAATGTACAATAAGTAGAATTTAATATAAATCAATGTATTGTAGGTAAGCAAAAATGAGAATAATTTAAATAACGCTACTTAATCAATCTTTTGATACAACTATAGATTGTACCTTATTAAATATCCTAAAACTTCTTAAACTCCCTTATGGTCAGACAAAGAAGTTTTTGAACAGATATTTAAACACTACAATCTAAGTTGCATAGCAAAAGATTAATCAAAAGTAGCTAACATTTAAATTATCCTCATTTCTAGAATTAAATAGAAAACAAAAGGTCTAGCTTTTAAGCTAGACCTTTTTTAAGAAGGGGTGGGTAAAATCAAGAACATAATTAAGGTGATATTGATAGTTGTAGTAGGTACAACTATGTCTCTTGCTATGTGCACTTATAAAAACTATGTTTTAGAGCCAGAGCCTGATGTTGTGTATATAAAGGATTCTAATAATGAGCAGGTTGAGGTGAGTATAAAGACGGAGGAAGAACTTGAAGAAACTATTAAAAAGGTTTTAGAAGAAAATATTATGTATTCAAATGATATAGACAATATTATAAATACAGATAAATCTAAGGATAATAACAAAACTAAAGAAAATGATAGAAAGACAGAGAAAGAGATAATAGATAAGTACAAGTCTAGATTCTATTCTATGCAGGGAAGCTATTCTTCTAAAATATCTAGTATGGTAGCAACAGCTAAGAAGGAATACTATGGTATACCAGAAGATGAGAGAACAAGTTCTGCTAAGGTAAAGATTGGACTTAAATATTATGATAAAGCTAGGGCTCTTGAAAAAGAATGCGATAGTAAAGTGGATGGTCTATTAAACTCTATGGAAAAGGAACTAGTTGATAATAATTACTCTACAAAAACAATAGAACTTATAAAGAATTACTATAAAAATCAAAAGTCGTCTCAAAAACAACTTTACATGTCACAAATAAAATAAATCCTCGAGTCATTCGACAAAAGGATTTTTTTATTGCAAAAAAATATAAAAATAAAATATATAAATAAAACACATTTTAATAATCAAATTCAAATGGCAGAATAATTAATGAAAGTCGAAAAATAGGACAAAAAGACGAGCGAAAGTAAGGCTTAAGCAATTGTATGGGTAGGTCTAAAGTAATAAAATATATATGGTAAGCAACGAGATAGAAATTTTATGTAAGAAGGGGACAATATGGAAAATGTGATGAGCAAAGTGAAAATTAGACAGATTATATTAGTAATTGTAGATAGTGTACTAATCAGTCTATGTGCATATATATCTATGTGTTTAATTTTCGATTTTAATACTCCCAATAAATATATATACATAATTAAATCTTATATGATCGCATATATTTTTGCTACGTTAATAGTATTTTATTTATTCAAGTTCTACAGTAGTTTATGGAGGTATGCGAGTATAGAGGAAATGCTATCAGTAGTTATAGCATGTGTAATATCTACATCTATATGGAGAACCGTATTTTATATGTATGAAGAAAGTATTCCTATAGGGTTTTATATAGTTAATGCACTTATACTGACTATATCTACAGGTGGAGTGAGATTTACATATAGAGTTATAAGACGTATAAAAGGTAAGCTTGGAGTAACTGAAGAATGGAATCGTGTTCTTGTTATAGGTGGGGGATCAGCAGGGGCCATGGTTATCAAGGAGATACGTAACAATCCACAGATAAAAAAGACTCCTGTAGCTGTAATCGATGATGATATCAATAAAAAGGGGAGAAGAATACACGGGGTATTAGTATATGGAACTAGAAAAGATATTGAAAAAGCTATAGAAGATAAAAACATCGATGAAATAGTATTTGCAATGCCATCCATAAGTACGTTAGAAAAGAAAGAGTTGATAGATATATGTAAAAATACAAAATGCAAGTTAAAGACACTTCCTGGAATGTATGAGCTCATAGATGGAAGAGTAGACATAAAGAAGATAAGAGACATTCAGATAGAGGATTTGTTAGGAAGAGATTCTGTGAAAGTCGACTTAGATGAAGTGTCAGATTATTTGGAAAATGAGGTTGTTCTTGTAACTGGAGGAGGAGGATCTATTGGATCTGAGCTTTGCAGGCAGATATCAAGATTTAAACCAAAGGAATTAATAATTTTAGATATATATGAGAACAATGCTTATGAAATACAGCAAGAACTTAAAAGAAAATATAAAAATGAGCTAAATTTGAAAGTAATTATAGCATCTGTAAGAGACAATAACAGAATGGAGGAAATATTAAAGAAGTATAAACCAAATGTAGTATTTCATGCAGCAGCTCACAAGCATGTTCCCTTGATGGAGGATAGCCCGACTGAGGCTATTAAGAACAATGTTTTTGGAACTATGAATGTGGCCAAGCTTTCTGATAAGTACAAGGTTAAAAAATTCGTACTCATATCTACTGATAAGGCTGTTAACCCAACCAACATAATGGGAGCTACTAAAAGAACAGCAGAACTTATAATACAAACTCTTGATAAATGCAGTGAAACAGAATTTGCAGCAGTTAGGTTTGGAAATGTACTTGGAAGTAATGGAAGTGTAGTACCACTTTTTAAGAGACAAATTCTTGAAGGTGGACCTGTAACAGTCACTCATCCAGATATTATAAGATATTTTATGACTATACCTGAGGCTGTGCAGCTTGTTATTCAGGCAGGGGCTATGGCTAATGGTGGAGAAATATTTGTGCTAGATATGGGAGAGCCAGTAAAGATTGCAGATCTTGCAAAAGATATTATAAGACTTTCTGGATTTGAACCTGATGTAGATATAAAGATTAATTATACAGGATTAAGACCAGGAGAGAAGTTATATGAAGAACTTTTAATGGCAGAAGAAGGGCTTACAAGTACAAAGCACGAGAAGATATTTATAGGACAGCCTATTGATACTGATATAAATGCTTTGAGAAAAGAACTTGAGATGCTTGAGAAGATTGTTAGAAGTGAAGAAGAAGAGCTTCTTAATGTAATTATTAAAAAGCTTGTGCCAACTTATAGGGAGGTTGCTGTTACAACAGCTTAAAATCTTTGTATCTGCTTATAAGGCGAAATTCTAATTATATTAATTTTTTACTCGGCTAATATTGCAATTTCAGGACAAACATACAAGGTAGAAATTGCAATATAAACTCGTTAAAACTTAATATAATTAGAATTTCTTGGTTGAGTAGCATGATTGAGATGTGCAGCGATTTTATAGAAATGAAAATATAAATATTAGTAAGAGAGGGTTACTATGTATCAATATGTTAAAAGAATAATTGATTTAATACTATCGTTGATAGGATTAATAGTACTTAGTCCAGCATTTTTGGTTTTAATTATATTAATTAAGCTTGATTCAAAAGGACCTGTACTCTTTAAACAAAAGAGAGTGGGTATTCATAAAATGCATTTCAATATATTAAAATTCCGTACCATGAAAATTGATACACCAAAAGATATGCCAACACATTTATTGGAGAATCCAGAGCAGTATATAACAAAGATGGGTAAATTTATGAGAAAGACAAGCCTTGATGAGTTGCCTCAGATTATAAACATCCTAAAAGGTGATATGAGTATTATAGGTCCAAGACCAGCACTATGGAATCAGTATGATTTGATAGCTGAGAGGGAGAAGTATGGTGCTAATGATGTACCAGCTGGGCTAACTGGATGGGCTCAGATTAATGGTAGAGATGAACTTCCTATTGAGGTTAAAGCAAAGTTAGATGGAGAGTATGTTAAGAGGATAGGTTTTGGGATGGATATTAAGTGTTTCTTTGGGACTATTGTGAGTGTTTTAAAAAGTGATGGAGTTGTTGAAGGGGGGACTGGAAAGATAGAACACAAAGAAACTGTTAACAAGGGGAGTATATAAAAATAGATAGTAGGTGAGGACTAGTATGGGAAAGAAAATATTGATTTTATCAAATCATTTTATAACATTATATAATTTTAGAAAAGAACTAATTAAAAAGCTTGTTGAGGATGGGAATGATATTTTTATTTCTATGCCAGAAGCAGGTGAGAACAATTTCTTTAAAAATATGGGATGTAAGATTATTGAAACTCCTGTTGATCGTAGAGGCGTTAACCCTATTAGAGACTTTGGACTAATTTTAAACTATATTAAAATAATGAAAAAATTGAAACCAGATATTATTTTCTCATATACTATTAAACCCAATATTTATGGATGTATAGCATCTAATCTGACGAAAAATAAACAAGTTAGTAATATAACAGGAACAGGTGCTACATTTTTAAATAAGAATTTTGTTAGTATGATTGCAAAAATGTTATACAAGATTTCGCTGAAAAGGTCATATAAGGTATTCTTTCAGAATAGTGGTGATAAGGAGTTCTTTGTTAATAATAAAATGGTAAAAAATAATTTTTCCATGCTTCCTGGATCCGGAGTTAATTTAGAACAGTATGAAGTGTGTGATTTTCCGTCTGACGATGAAATTAATTTTATTTTTATTGGAAGAGTTATGGAATTAAAAGGTATAGATCAGTATCTAGAGTGCGCCAAGATAATAAAAGAGAGATATTCCAATATAAACTTTTATATTGCTGGTTTTATTGAAGAAGACATATATAAAGAAATAATTGATGATTATCATTCAAGAGGAATTGTTAATTATATAGGTTTTCAAAAGGATATTAAATCATGGATACAAAAATGTCATTGTACTATATTACCGTCTCATGGAGGGGAGGGAGTACCAAATGTGCTGTTAGAGTCAGCAGCAATGGGGAGAATTTGTATTGCTTCAAACATTAATGGCTCTAAGGATGCTATTGATGATGGTGTGACTGGCTATTTGTTTGAGACTGGGAACGCTCAAGATTTGATAAATAAAGTTGATAAGTTTTTAAAATTAAATTATGAAGAGAAAAAGCAGATGGGGTTAGTTGGTAGGAAGAAAGTTGAAAGAGTGTTTGATAGAGGTATTGTAATTGGAACTTATTTAAAGGAAGTAATGAAAGATGGCGAAAGGAAAAAGCATTTAATCAAGACGAATGAAAAATCTGAGTTAAATGATTATTTTGGAGGATAACAAATAATCAATATAGTAAATTCCCAAAAGAAATTAATAGGAGATTGAAATGAAAAGATATATTAGAGCAGGAATATGTTTAATATATTCACTTATAAAATTTAGTTTAATAAAACTATTTCATATGAAAAACTTCAGATTTACCGTTTTGAATTTAATTTCTCCTTTTACTGAAATTGAAATTGGTAAAAGAGCAAAGCTTTTATTAGGAAAAATGGTACGTGCAAGAAGTGGAGTAAAAATAAAAGTAAGAAATGGTGCTGAGGTGCAAATTGGTGATAATACATCATTAAATCATGGTTGTATGATTATAAGTCATGAAAACATAATCATTGGTAAAAATGTACAATTTGGACCTGGTGTATTGATTTATGATCATGATCATGATTTTAGAGCGAAGAATGGATTAAAAGAGTTAAAGTACAAAACTTCGCCTGTTGAAATTGGTGATAATGTATGGATTGGTGCTAACACTGTTATTTTGAGAGGTACAAGGATAGGACATAATTGTGTTGTTGGGGCTGGGAGTGTTATAAACGGCGAATTTGCTGACCACATGGTTATTTTACAAAAAAGAAAAACTATAGAGCAAAGAATAGATGGTGATAGATTGTGATTAGAGTATTGCAAGTAATAGGAAGTTTAAACAATGGCGGATCTCAAGCTATGATTATGAATCTTTATAGAAATATTGATCGTTCAAAAATTCAGTTTGATTTTATAATTGATAGAGAAAATGAACTTTTTTTTGCCCAAGAAATAAAAGCACTAGGAGGTAAAATATATATTCTACCCACATTTAACTTTAAGAATATTTTAGAGTATCCTAAAGCCTGGAATAAATTCTTTAAAGAACATCCAGAATATAATATAATTCATGGTCATGTTAGAAGTACTGCTTCAATTTATCTTAGAATAGCAAAAAAATATGGTCTTACTGCTATTGCTCATAGTCATAGTACTTCATCTGGTACAGGATTTTCAGCAATAGTAAAAAATATATTACAATATAAAATTAGGTATATTGCAGACTATTTTTTTGCATGTTCTAAATCAGCAGGGATATGGCTATTTGGAGAAAAAGTATTCAAAGAAGATAATTTTTATATTTTGAAAAATGCGATAGATATTAACAGTTTTATTTATGATGAGAAGAAAAGAATAGAGAAAAGAAAAGAATTAAATATTGAGGGTAAATTTGTAATAGGGCATATTGGAAGATTTAGTAGTTCTAAAAATCATAATTTTTTAATTGATGTTTTTAAAGAAATACATCAAAGAGAGTCAAATGCAGTTCTGATACTTGTAGGAGATGGTAAATTGCGATATTCAATAGAGAATAAAGTTGATGATTTAGGATTAGGTAATAATGTGATTTTTACTGGAGTAAGTTCAGATATTCCAGAATTGTTACAAGCAATGGATGTATTTGTTTTTCCATCTTTATATGAAGGGTTAGGAATTGTAGCTATAGAAGCTCAAGCAGCAGGGCTTCAATGTATTGTATCTGATGAAGTTCCTCAAATGGCTACTGTGACAAATATGATTAAAAGAATATCATTAAAAGACGGAGAAAAGATATGGGCAAATCATATATTACATTATAAGAATAGATACAATAGAAAAGATAATTCTAAATATATATTAGAATGTGGTTATGATATTAAATCAACATCTCAGTGGCTAGAAAAATTTTATATAGACTCATTATAGTAAGGAGGAATATAATGAAAAGAATACTTCATTATGGATTAAGTAATTCTTTAGGAGGAATAGAAACTTATTTGCTTAAGATTAGTCAATATATTGACAAAAAAATATATAAATTTGCATTTATAATAAATGGAGATAAGAAGCCGTGTTTTTATAAGGAGCTTAGTGAGTTAGGATGTGAATTTTATTTTATTACACCTAGAGGGAAAAATTATAATAAAAATATACAAGAATTAAATGCATTATTTAGAACAATAGATTTTGACATTTTACATTGCCATCTTAATTCATTAAGTTACATCACACCAATTAATATAGCTTTAAAACATGGGAAAAAAGTTATTGTTCATAGTAGGAATGCAGGATGCCTAAAAAGTTTTAAATCTAAAATATTACATAAGATTAATTATAATAGATTGCCCAAAGAAAAAATCAAATTAACAGCAGTTTCAGACTTAGCTGGTGAGTGGATGTTTGGAAAAAATTCAGAGGTAACAGTATTGAATAACGGATTAGATACTAAACAATATTGTTTTTCAAATGAATTAAGAGAAAAAATTAGAACTGAACTTAATGTAGGGAATAAAACTATAATTATTCATGTGGGTGCATTTAGAGCACAGAAAAATCATGTGAAAGTAGTTGAAATTTTTAGTGAATATTTAAAATTAAATCCGGAATCAATACTTATTCTTATTGGAGCAGGAGAATTGCAAAATGAAGTTAAAGAACTAGTTGAATCATTAAAACTATCATCTAAAGTCCTTTTTTTAGGAAAAAGAAGTGATATATCTGCAATTTTATCAGCTGGAGACTATTACTTATTTCCATCATTTTATGAAGGATTTCCGAATGCATTGTTAGAAGCAGAAACTTCAGGATTATTTTGCTTTGCATCAGATACTATAACAAAAGAAGCAATTATAGACGATTTGTGCATTTCACTCCCTTTGGATTTATCTGCAAATGAATGGGCAAATGAAATAATTAAGAAATCCAAAATTAGTGATCGAGAAAAGTGCCCACAAATTATAGAAAAACATGGTTTAGGTATTGAGCAGGAAATTCATAATTTATGTGAGTTATATGAGAAATACTAAAAATTTTTTATGACAATGAACTAAAGAAAATACTAATGATTTAGGAGCGAACATGAGAATAAAAAGGTATAAGATAAATATAATTTTTATTACAATTTCAGTTTATAGTTTATATGCTCTTCTTATAGGAGTAAATAGTTATACTAATAGGCACACATATATAATAACATTACTATCCTGGATTGGTATAATTTCCTACATATCTTTAATTATTACGTGGGAAAAAGTAACAGGAAAACTATTTACTTTATACAATATATTTATGACATTTTTTATGGTTTTTAACTTCGGACAATGTTTATTATGGGCTTTTAATATTCATGTTGAAGGTGAAATAGGTACAATAAGTTTATTTGGCAAAACTCCAATTTCAGATATTGATATAATTCATGCACAATTGTTATATATAGTATGCTTTTTTACTTTGAATTGTGGAGCAATAATAGCCTATAAGATAAGAGGAGAAGAGGGTTCTATAGATGACAATAATAGTTATAGACATAATAAACTTTATATTACATCTGTAATATTATCAATTATCGTAATTCCTATTACATATTATATTGCAATATATAATTTAAAGTTATCACAAGTAGCTGGATATCGATCATTATATTATGGAGAATATGCTAATAGATATGGCCCTATTTTAAATATTCTTAGTACACTGTTTTTACCATGTTTATTAGGATTGCTATTAGGTAGTAGATATAGAAGGAGTGTTAGAAAATTTGTATATGGAATTTTTGGAGGATATGCTATTGTTACACTGCTATGTGGTGACCGCGGAGAATGGATAATGAAATTATTAGTTTTGTTATGGGCTGAACATAAATTTTATAGAAAGAAACTAATTAAAGACGTACTTAAATTCGGTATTGTAGGATATATAGGAGTTCATATAATGAATGCCATTGTATCATTAAGAAATATTGGACTTTCAATGAGTAATTTTATGAGTCAGTTGTTTTCAACAGATGTCAGTCCTATTGTAAGTCTTTTAAAAGAATTTGGAAACTCAATGACTATTAATATTGTTATTATGGAAAATATAGTTCGATTTCCATATGGAAATTCATACTTAATGTCTATTTTAACAATGCCAACAACCGGTTTGGTGAAAATTTTTGGTGTGAATTATGTACAGTTGAATACATGGTTTTCAGGAACATATTTAGGGATTTCATATGGAATAGATTTTACAATCATTGCTGAGGCTGTATTAAACCATGGAAAATATATTGCACCACTTGTTATCTTAATTATTGGATTTATTGTTTCAAAAATCGATTTAGCATGTGGAACCACATATAATAAAAATCCATTGAAGACATGTTTAATGATTACTGCAATGGCCTATATATTTAAATGGCCAAGAACAACAACTTGGTATGTATTAAACTCGTGTTTTTATAGTATGACTATTTTTATATCTTTGTATTGTATATTACCGATTAAAAGAAGGAATAGATTATAAATTATAGATGAGTTAAAATAAATAAGTTTATATGATTATTATTTATAATCTTATTATATGAGGAGAAATTAAGATAGTGAAAGAAAATAAAGTTCAAAATAAATTTACAAATGCAGCTAAGTGGTCAATTATTACAGAGATAGTTGCAAAATTAGTAAGTCCTATTACAAATATGACTTTGGCTAGAATAATTTTACCAGAAGCATTTGGAGTGGTTGCAACAGTAACTATGATTATGAGTTTCGTAGATATGTTTACGGATGCAGGATTTCAAAAATATTTAGTACAGCATCAATTTAAGAATGAGGATGAAAAATTAAAAAATGCTAATGTAGCATTTTGGACAAACTTTTTAATATCAATTTTTTTATGGGTAATTATAATAATATTTCGTGAGAAGATTGCTACATTGGTTGGTAACCCAGGGTTAGGTAATGTAATCGCTATAGCTTGTGTACAACTAGTATTTACATCTTTTTCAAGTATACAGATGGCTCTTTATAGACGAAATTTTGATTTTAAAACTCTTTTTTTAATTCGAATGATATCTGTTTGTATACCTTTTCTTATTACAATACCACTAGCTCTTTTAGGATTAAGTTATTGGGCTCTTATTATTGGGAGTATAGTTATGCAATTTTTAAATGCAGTCATAATGACTATAAAATCAAAGTGGAAACCGAGCTTATTTTATAAAATAGAAATATTAAAAGAAATGATATCATTTAGTATTTGGTCATTAATTGAAGCTATTTCAATTTGGCTTAGTGTATGGGCAGATGTATTTATTATCGGAAGTTTTTTTAATCAATATTATTTAGGATTATATAAAACATCAACAGGTATGGTAAATATGCTTATGTCATTAATAACATCAGCAATATTACCAGTATTTTTTTCTGCTTTGTCGCGATTTCAAGATGATACTGAAAAATTCAATATGATGTATTTTAAAACTCAAAGACTTATTGCAACTGTTTTGTTGCCTCTATGTATAGGAGTATATTTATATAGAGATTTAGCTACAAAAATAATATTAGGAAACAAGTGGATGGAAGCAAGTAGGATAATAGGAGTATGGGCTTTGACAAGTGGAATAAAGATAATTTTAGGTGATCTTTGTAGCGAAGTATATAGGGCTAAAGGAAGACCAAAAGTTTCATTCATAGCTCAGGTGTTGCATTTAGTTTTTCTTGTTCCCGTTTGCATAATAAGTTCAAAATATGGATTTTTATGTTTAGTTTATGCTAGGTCTTGGATACGTATGCAATTTGTATTAGTTCATTTTATTATGATGAAAGTTGCAATTAAATTTCCGGTAGGCAAAATACTTAAAAATGTTATGCCAATAGTAGTTTCGGCATTTACTATGGGAGTGTTGGGTCTTTTACTACAACAAATAAGTAAAGGATTACTATGGAGTTTTACATCAATAATAATATGTTCTTTGTTTTATTTTGGGATGCTGTGTTTATTCCCAAATATGCGTGAAGAGATGAATGGAATAGTAGGAAAGTTAAAGTCAAAATTGTTAAAAAGTAAATATACGTCAGTTTATTACAAAGAAAACTAGATTTTATCTATATGATAAGATTGGGTATCTCATATTAACTTATTTGAATATTCTGATGGATTAAAATATGGTATTAGCGTTAGGGGGAAAAATAAATGTACAAAATAGCAGTAGCAGGGACAGGTTATGTAGGTCTTGTGGCAGGAGTTTGTTTTGCTGAAGTAGGTCATCATGTTACCTGTGTAGATATTGATGAAAAGAAAGTTAAGTTAATGGAGAGTGGAGTTTCACCAATTTATGAAGCGGATTTGGAAGGTTTAATGCAAAAGAATTATGCAGCTGGTAGACTTCATTATACTACAGATTATAAATCAGCTTATAGAGATGCTGATGCTGTATTTATAGGAGTTGGAACTCCAGAACAGCCAGATGGTTCTGCAAACTTAAGCTATATAGCAACAGTTGCAAGACAGATAGCTGAAAATGTAGAAAAAGATTGTCTTGTAGTAGTAAAATCAACAGTACCAGTTGGAACTAATGATAAGGTGGAGCAATTTATAAAAGATTTTTTAGTTAATGATGTTAAAGTAGAAGTAGCATCAAATCCAGAGTTCTTAGCACAAGGTACTGCAGTGCATGATACACTTCAGGCTGCAAGAATAATAATTGGAACTGAAAGCAGATGGGCAGAAGAAATGCTTATGAAGATATATGAGCCTTTTAATCTTCCAATAGTATCTGTAAATAGAAGATCAGCAGAGATGATTAAGTATGCATCAAATGATTTCCTTGCCCTTAAAATATCATATATGAATGATATAGCTAATCTTTGTGAGCTTGTTAGAGCTAATGTTCAAGATGTAGCTAAAGGTATGAGTTATGATGAGCGTATTGGAAGTAAGTTCTTAAACTCTGGTATTGGTTATGGTGGTTCATGTTTTCCTAAAGATACAAAGGCTCTTGAATATCTTGCAAGACAAAATGGTTATGAACTTAGAACTATTAAAGCTGCAATTGATGTAAATAAAGATCAAAAAACTATGTTATATAATAAGGCTTGCAGACGTCTAATTACTTTTAATGGTTTAAAAGTAGCAGTTCTTGGACTTACATTTAAACCAGGAACAGATGACTTAAGAGAAGCACCATCTCTTGAAAATGTACCCTTGTTATTAGAAGCTGGAGCAGAGATTTATGCTTATGATCCAGCTGGTAAGGATAACTTTAGAAAAGTATATCCAGAAGGAAAAATAGGACAAGGTTCTATAAAGTATGTTGAAAATGCTGAACGCGCTTTAGAAGGTGCTAATATTTGCTTTATATTTACTGAGTGGGGTGAAATCAAAGCGGTATCTCCTGAGGATTATAAGAAGCTTATGAAAACACCTTTAGTATATGACGGAAGAAACTTATATAATGTTGAAGATATGAAAGCAGAAGGAGTAGAGTATTATTCTATTGGAAGACCGTACATGCCAATTCCTAATGCGATTGATGAAGTGGCGGCAACTAAGAATTAATTCATAAATGTTTATAATTGTTAGACATAAAAGAAGTAGAGTATTATTCTATAAAAAGAATAGTACTCATCTTTTTAAGGAGGAAAAACTATGAGTTACAAAACATTAGATACAACTAAAATATATTTAGTTACTGGAGCAGCAGGTTTTATTGGATTTTACTTATCAAAGAAGCTTTTAGAAAAAGGCTGCAAAGTAATTGGTATTGATAATATAAATGATTATTATGATGTAAATCTTAAGTATGCAAGATTAGATAAACTTAAGCCTTTTGAGAATTTTACATTTATCAAAGGAGACATCTCAGATAAGGCTATGATAATGGAAATCTTTGAAGAGTATAAACCTAATGTTGTAGTAAACTTAGCAGCACAAGCTGGTGTAAGATATTCTATTGAAAATCCAGATGTGTATATAGGAAGTAATATCGTAGGTTTTTTTAATATCCTTGAAGCTTGTAGATATAATCCTGTAGACCACCTTGTTTATGCATCTTCAAGTTCAGTATATGGTTCTAATAAAAAAGTACCTTTTGAAGAAACAGATTTTGTAGACAATCCAGTATCATTATATGCAGCTACTAAGAAATCTAATGAATTGATGGCCCATACTTATAGCCATCTTTATAATATTCCAGCTACAGGATTAAGATTCTTTACAGTTTATGGACCTATGGGAAGACCAGATATGGCTTATTTTGGATTTACTGATAAGTATTTTAAAGGAAAAAGTATTAAGATATTTAACAATGGTGATTTTGAAAATGATTTATACAGAGATTTTACATATGTAGATGATATAGTAGAAGGAATTGAAAGACTTCTAAGTAATCCATCTGTAGATGAAGTTCTTCATAAAGTATTTAACATAGGGAATAATAGTCCTGAAAAGCTAATGACATTTATAACAACATTAGAGAAATGTTTAAGTAAGGCATTAGGAAGAAATGTAGAATTTAAAAAAATATTTGAACCATTAAAGGCAGGAGATGTGCCTGCAACATATGCTTCTACTGATAAACTACAAAAAGCAGTAGGGTTTAAACCTTCAACTAGTATAGAGGAAGGATTACAGAATTTTGCTGACTGGTATGTTAAGTATTATGGTGTGAAATAAGTAATAGTAAATATTTATAATAGATTATTAATTGAGAAAAATGGGGGAACAAATTATGAAAGTACGTAAAGCCATAATCCCAGCGGCAGGCTTGGGAACTCGCTTCTTACCAGCTACAAAAGCTCAACCAAAAGAGATGCTTCCTATAGTGGACAGACCTACACTTCAATATATAATTGAAGAAGCTGTTGAGTCTGGTATAGAAGAAATACTTATAATTACAGGCCGTAACAAAAAGTCCATAGAGGATCATTTTGATAAGTCTGTAGAATTAGAACTTGCACTTGAAGAAAAGGGTAAAAAAGAACTTCTTGATATAGTAAAGAACATATCGAATATGATAAATATTCACTATATAAGACAAAAAGAACCTAAAGGACTTGGACATGCTATATCTTGTGCTAAGCATTTTATAGGAAATGAGCCTTTTGCTGTTATGCTTGGGGATGATATTGTTGATGCTGATACTCCTTGTCTTAAGCAGCTTATGGATGCTTATGAAGAGTACAGAACTACAATTCTTGGAGTTCAAGAAGTTGCTAAAGAAAATACGAATAAGTATGGAATAGTTGGAGGAAAGCATATAGAAGATAGAGTTTACAAGGTTAAGGATCTTGTTGAAAAACCAGATCCAGAGGAAGCTCCTTCTAATATCGCTATACTTGGAAGATATATAATAAGTCCTACTATATTTGAAATATTAGAGAATTTACCTGCAGGAAAAGGTGGAGAGATTCAGCTTACAGACGGACTTAAAGAACTCTCTAAAAAAGAAGCTATGTATGCTTATAATTTTGAAGGTAGAAGATATGATGTAGGTGATAAATTAGGATTCTTAGAAGCTACTGTTGATTTTGCTTTAAAAAGAGAAAATTTAAGAGATGGCTTTTTAAATTATCTTTTAAATGTTACTGAGAAGGAAAGAAAAGATATTGCTTTTGATGAGGTTGCGATTACAGAAAGTCTTTAAAAAAGTTTTTTAAGGACTTTTTTCATGGGAAATTATATGGAGGTTTTAATGAAACTATTAAATAGAAAGAAACTTATAACAATCCTATCTTGTATAGTAGCCATACTTTGGATGGCACTTATTTTTAATCTATCATCACAAGTAGCTCAGGAGTCTAACAAATTAAGTAAGGGAGTAACAAAGATAGTTATAGAAACAGTAGAGAAGGTTGCTCCTAAGGCGGATTTTGATATAAAGAAGTTCAATCATATTGTTAGAAAGAATGCTCATTTCTTTGCTTATCTTGCACTTGGTATATTTGTTATTAATGCTATTAGAAGGAGAAAGATATATGGTTATAAGAGCATAGGTTTAGCTATATTAATTTGTGTCCTATATGCAATAAGTGATGAAGTGCATCAAATGTTTGTTCCAGGTAGAGGGCCTCAGATTAAGGATGTATGGATTGATAGTGCTGGGGCCTGTGTTGGAATTTTGGTGTATTTAGGGTTTAGCAGAATAAAGAAAAAGGTAATGAAGGTTACAAAATAAATGGCATTAAAATGTTAGCGAATGATTTAACTATTTTTGTATAAAACTTGGATTACAGCGTTTGAATATACGTTAAGAAAGTTCGTTGTCTGAACGTAGTGAGTTTAGAACTTTTAGGATATTCAATAAGATGTAATACTTAGTTTTATTAAAAATAGTTACAACATTAGGGGTATTTTAATGCCATTTATTTTGGGTATATACCAAATTGTTTTTAAATATATACAATTTTTAGTTAATATGTTATTATACGGTATGAAATATAAATCTTAACTGGGAGGGTTATTAATGAATAAAAGAATTTTGAAAAAGCTTACAAGCTTGATTTTGAGCTTTGTATTTATAACTACTATGACACCTTTGTATGGGGTATCTAATGCTAATGAAAAGGAAAACATTAGTATAACTATACTAGGTACTTCTGATGTGCATGGTAGATTCATGCCGTGGGATTATGCTTCTGATACAGAAAATAAATCAGGAAGTTTAACTCAAATATATAGTGCTGTTCAGGAATTAAAGAAAGAAAATCCTAACACTATATTGGTTGATTGTGGAGATTCTATTCAGGATAACTTCGTAGAGACATTTAATAGTTATGATGAAAATCCTATGGTTATAGGTATGAATGAGATGGGTTATGATACTTGGACAATGGGTAATCATGAGTTTAACTTTGGAACTGATATTTTAGATAAAACAATATCTAAGTTCAAAGGAACTGCTCTTGCAGGAAATATTTATAAGGAAGATGGTTCAAGATATTTAGATGGATACAAGATAATTGAAAAAGATGGAGTAAAGGTTGGTATTATAGGTATGACTACTCCTATGATAGTTGAGTTTGAAGATGATACTGATCATTTAAATGGTTTAGTTGTTAAGCAACCAATTGATGAAACTAAAAAGATAATAGATGAGCTTAAAGGAAAAGTTGATGTTCTAGTTGGTGTTATGCATATGGGAGAAGCTAACGAAAATAATATTTCAGGAACAGGTGTTATTGATATGGCTAATGCTTGTCCAGAGCTAGATGTTATAATAGCAGGTCATATGCATAAGAATGTAAGTAGTAATACTGTAAATAAAGTTTTAATTACAGAGCCATATAAATATGGTATGGATATATCAAAGGTTGATTTGACTTTTGAAAAAGGTAATGATGGAGTTAAATTAGTAGACAAAAAAGCTGGAACTGTAAATGTTAAGAAATATCCTTCTAATAAGGATTTGGAGAAAAAATTCGAGAAATTTCACAATATACTTAGAGAAAATGCTAATGAGGTTATAGGTCAGCTAAAAGGAATGAATATGGTTGAGAAGGATGAGATAAAAGGTATTCCAACTGTTCAAGTTGAACCTACACCACTTGTTAATTTCTTTCATGAGGTTGAGCTTTATTATAGTAAGGCTGATGCTGTAGCAATAAGTATAGACAATGATAAGGCTAAGCTTGATATGGGAGATATTAAGAAAAAGGATATAGCTTATAATTATCAGTATACTGGTGGAGAAGTTACTGTTTATGAAGTTACAGGCAAGGATTTAAAGGATTATATGGAGTGGTCAGCAGATTACTTTAATACTTTAAAAGAAGGTGACGTTACTGTTAGCTTTAATCCGAAGAGAAGAGCTTCAAAGTATAGTACTAATGATATATTTGGTGGAGTTACATATAAGATAGATTTAACTAAGGAAAAGGGAAATAGAATAGTAGGTTTAAAGTTAGCAAATGGAACTAATATAGAGAATGATACTAAAATAAAGTTAGGTATGAACTCGTATAGAATGGCTAGCTTAATAAGAGAAGGTGGACCATTAGAAGGAAGAAGCTTCCCTGTTCTTTGGGATTCAAAAACTGCTTTTGGAGAAGAAGCAGGAACTATAAGAAATCTTTCTATAAAATATATTAAGGAAGTTAAAAATGGTGTAATTGAGCCTAAATTAAATAATAATTGGGAAATAATAGGTTTAGATAAAAACTCTAAAGAAAGAGAAGTTGTTAAAAGATTTGTTAATGAAGGAATAATAGAGATTCCTAAAACAGAAGATAAAAAATATACTAATACAGCGTCTATTAATGTAAAAGGTAAAATTAATCTTAGTGATGAAGAGTATATATCTAAAATTAAAGAGCAAAAACAAATATATGAAAATGCAAAGACTGAAGATGAGAAAAAAGCAGCTCATATAGAAGCTGAACTTATAAGAGCACTTAATAATGATGATTATACTTCAAGTATAGATGGAGCTTTAGATAAAAGATATAAATAGTATTATTTAGACCTGCCCATGGCAGGTCTTTATTTTTTGTATATATTCTTCAGATTTATGATAAGGATAATCCAATTGTTAATAGGGTAGGTCTATCAGTAAGAGAAGATAGTTTTATAATAAAAATTAAGATATAATACAAATAAGGAATTAATTCTAAAATAAATACATATCAGAATAAACTTTAAAGGAGTTGATGGATATGGATAAAATATATCAAGAAATAAGAAAAATAGTAGTTGAATATCCGGAGATAAAAAAAGTAGTTTTGTTTGGCTCAAGAGCAAGGAATGATAATAATGAAAGAAGCGATATTGATATTGCTGTTTATACCGAAAAATATCCTTTTATAAATGAAGCTAAATTTTGGCTTGATATTGAAGACATAGATACATTATTACAATTTGATATTGTAGTTATAGATGAGGAAACCGATGAAAAACTTATTGAAAATATTAATAGAGATGGGGTGGTTATATATGGATCGAATTCTACAAAAGTATGAAAATACTTCAAGAGCTTTGAAAAAGTTATGTGAACTTGATAATAAAGAAACATTAGACTCAGATATTTTTAGAGATGCTCTTATACAAAGATTTGAGTTTACATTTGAATTGACATGGAAGTTTCTAAAAGTATATCTAGAAGATCAAGGTATAAACGACATAAATTCACCAAAATCTGTGTTAAAAGCTGCCTATGCCGAAAGGTTAATAAATGAGGAAATGGTATGGATTAATATGTTAAGAAGTAGAAATTTAACTTCTCATATCTATAGTGAAAAAACAGCTATAGAAATAAGTGAAAGTATTCTAAAGGATTATATACCTCAGTTAAAAAAATTAGTAGAGACTATGGAAGGGGTAGTGTAAAATAATACCTGATAATTGCAGGTAGGATAAGGAGACATGGGGGATGTATTTATCTAAAGAAGATAAAACTATAATAGTTAATTTTTTAAAAGAGAGATTAGAACTTAAATTCATCTATCTTTTCGGCTCTTTTGCGAAGGGGGAGGGGCGAGAAGATAGTGATATTGACTTAGCTATTTATAGTGATGAGAATGTAAGTGGATATGATACTTTTATAATTGCCAATGATTTAGCTTTTGAAGTGAAAAGGGATGTTCAGATTATAAATCTAAAAAAAGCTAGTACTGTATTCGCTGCTCAGATTGTAGGGACAAGGGAAGTTTTATACTGTAAGGATAAAGATTTTATGGAGAATTATAATGTTAGAATATTTAAAGATTATGTAAAGTTAAATGAGGAGAGAAAGGATATTTTGGATTCTATAAAAAAGGATGGTAAAATATATGGTTAACGATGTTTTATATAATAAGATCAGTATTATAGAGAGATGTCTGATTCGAATTAGAGAAGTTTATGATAATAATCCTAATAATTTAGAAGATTATACTAAACAGGACTCTATAGTATTAAATATACAAAGGGCAGTAGAGGCAACTATTGATATATCCATGCATATTGTTTCTAATAAAAAATTGGGAATACCTCAAAATAGTAGAGATGCCTTTGAGGTGCTTAATACTAATAATATAATTGATGATGAAATGTTAAAAAAACTAAAAGCAATGATTGGATTTAGAAATATAGCTGTTCATAACTATCAAAAGTTAAATTTAGAAGTTTTGAGACAGATTGTGGAAAATCATTTGAAGGATTTTGAGGACTTTGTGTATGTTATTAATAGGAAATTTATATAAAGAAAATTTTAATAATAAGCATGTCCATTTATACATTCAGCCTCCATATATAGATATGAGATTTATATATGGGGGTTTTGTTATGAGAAATTTGCCACTTATACCGTATGAAAATTTAAGAACTTTAATAAATGGAAGCTTCACATCTAAGCAGATAGATTATTATATTAACTTATGTAGGATATGTGATAGCAATGGAGTTATAAAAGAAAAGAGTATGAACTCAGTTATAAATAAGATAGATATTTATACATCTTCTAGAGCTACAGGATATAGAGCTGTTAATAAATTTATAAAAGAGAATCTTTTATTTATAAATGAAGAAGGGGATATAGAGATAAAAGGATATAAATCTGGCTTTAAGAAAGGCTCTAAAGGGATTGTAGTTATACCTATGTTTTGTTTTAGCATGGAATTTAAAAAGCTTGGCAAGTTACAAAAAAGAGTTGCGCTTTATTTGATTGGCCAGATTAGAAAGCTTAATAAGATAAAGTATTTCACAGTTAATATAAATAAGATGGTTGATTTATTTGGAATTTGTTTTTCTTATGTTCATAATACTCTTGAGAGTATTAAGTGTTTTTTTGATTTTTCTTTTTTTCATAATCAAACTGTATGTAGGACAAATTATAAAGAAGAATATCTTTTAAGTGAGTTTATGTTAGAAGATATGACTGCTAATTTTAAAGAAAATCATGAGCATAGTGAAAAGGGAGAAGATATAATAAGTCTTATATATTCAAAGGATATAGATAAGCTTCTTTTAGATAGAAAGAAAGCTTTATATGTAGAAGAATTAAATAAATATATTGTAAGCAAAAAAGAAGTAGATGTAGAGAGTAATATAGGTGTTATATTAAGCAATCTTTGTAGATATAGTTATAAAAAAATATCACATATATTAGATCAACTTGCATCTAAGTTAAGACAGTTCTCAGATCCGATTATGCACTTTAATGCTTATTTAAAGACTTTGACTAAAGAGAGTGTATAGATATCTGATATTAATGAGAAGTGGATATCCTATTTGTGTAATTAAAATAGAAGATAGAGATGAGTACATGAATGCTTTATAAAAAGCAGTAGATAGTACATTACATATGTATCTTTATATTGTTGGATAATATGAGAACAACCTAAAAAAGTGAGATTCTTTAGGTTGTTTTTTTATACAGAAAAATAATAAACAATGTTTGTCTCAAAATTTTAAATATAAACAAGATATCAACATTATTGTGTATCATTATTTAAGTTATCAACATAATCTTGTCTTAATATTAGAATTATCAAATAATTTTGTTTTATTTTTTTAGTTATACACAGAAATTTGTACTATTTTTATATTCTGATAGTTATATAAGTGTTGGAATTACTAAGTTATAAGTATGTGTATAGACTCTAGATTGTTATGCTTTTTTGATTAATATATTTATGGTAGTTATATTTTTGAAAGAATATATAATCATTATTAGGATTAAAAATCAAACCAACTCATATAAATAACGGCATATATTATATGTTGTAAAAAAAAGCATATTTAAGGAGGAATTTTAAATAATATGTAGAATAAACCATTTATACAAAATATATTGTTGTAATTCAATAAGTTGAGTTGTATAAAAATAAAAGTCTAATCATTGTTGGACATAAAGGGGTTGTATATATGCAAAAAAAGAAAAAAATTTTTATTTTGGTTACAGCTATTATTTTTTTAGTTCTTGCAGGAACACTTGGGAGTTATGGAGTGAGTACATTTAAAAAAACGAAGGCATTAGAACAAGCAGATGCTTTAGTTTCTATGGAAAAGTACAAAGATGGAATTATAATGTATGAAAATATACTTAGTAAGAAATATAATAAGGTTATTGCAGATAAA
This sequence comes from Tepidibacter mesophilus, assembly GCF_002724055.1. Lineage (GTDB taxonomy): Bacteria > Bacillota > Clostridia > Peptostreptococcales > Peptostreptococcaceae > Tepidibacter_A > Tepidibacter_A mesophilus. The sequence continues at coordinate 89,203 of NZ_BDQY01000013.1, forward strand.
AGGGATTTAGCAATAGAGCTAATGGAATCTAAGGAAAATTATAAAAAGGCTATGGAGTTTTTCGATGCAGGTGAATATCAAAAAGCAATAACATTCTTTTCTAGGATATCTAAAAATGATAAAAAAAGATATGGAGAAACTTCAAAGACATTGAGTAGCATTGAAGAGAATATATTCCAGGAAATCAAGGATGAATTTGAATTAGGAAATGAAAAAGAGGCTATAGACAGATTGAATGAGTATTTAAAAGCAGTTCCAACAAGTGTAGAAGCAAAGAATTGGATAGGCTACACTTAATTAGACAATAAATACTCGGACATGATAATATTAATTAAATAAAATCGGAGGAGATATCATGTCTAATAAACATAAAAGATATACAGATGAATTTAAGCAACAAATAGTAAACTTAGCTAACA
>NZ_BDQY01000014.1 GCF_002724055.1 Tepidibacter mesophilus
TTAGTATTTACAATGCAGCAATAAAAGGTGAACCTATCAATAAAATTTTTGATACTCTGAAAATTGCATAGGAATCCCTTTGGTTATATAACTGTAAAAAATTTCAAATAAAACTGCACTATTATAGGTACAAGACTAATAAGGAAAGGTGTTCCATTAACTACAGTAAGTAAATTAGCTGGACACAGTAACATAGAAACTACAGCTAAGTTTTACATAAATTCTAGTAAGGAAGAAAAAATCAAGGCAGTAAGTCTGCTGTAAAGGAAGGAGAAAGAAAATGATAATAATTAATACAATGAAAGATATTCACAGAATAAGGAGAGAGAAACAGATAGATAAATTTCTTGGAGAGGAGCTAGAAGAATATTTCAAAGAACTAACTCAAAGTTTTACAGGAACAAATGAGTTGGATACATTCAATTTAGAAGAACATGGCTCAATTATAATATTGGAAGATACAGACGACCCCCATGACCTTGAGGAGATAGGCTACCCTAAGGAACATGGAGGTCTTTTTTCTGCCTTTCCAGAGTTTGTAAACATCATAGAACTAGAAGAAGCATCATACTACAAAATAGTCATTGTGTGTAGTAATTCCTACGGAATTGTTGTCTACAGTAAAGTAGGACAATTAGGGAAAGGGTTTGAAAAATGGGTTAGTGAATACCTAGAAGACTAAAAAAGAAAGGGGAATGAATAATGGAAATTGCAGTACTAATAGCACGTATCATTCTACTAATACTACAGGGAATTTTTGCAACAGGAGCAGTAAGTCAAATAGCAGGTGAAAGTGGATTAGACTTTTCAGAACTTTGGAGCCATCTTCCTAGTAACTATAAGTAAAATACAAAAATGGAAATTGATAATAAGGTGATTTGGTAAAAATATTTTCTTGAGGAAAGAAAAACGAATAAAAAACAAGAAAAACTACGATGAAATTAGATGTAAATAATTGGAATGGGCAAATGGATAAAAATTGGGCTTGGATGTCCTATGCTTAAAAATCTGGAAACTGTTTTAGCCATAGATGTCCATAAGTTCTTGAAAAATAAAAAATGGCTCAAAATCGCCTAGAATCAAGGCTGAGAGCTTTTGAACTAAAGGAATAACCAAAGTATAATAATTAGTAAAAGGGCAGTGCTAAGCTACTCTTTCACTAATAATAACCAGTAGGATTCCTCAATTCAAAGGCTCTGTCACAACCTAAGAATAAAAAAGGCAACCTACAGGAATCCTACCTTAATTTTTTTTGAAAGGCAGGTAAGATAGTTGAGTGAATCTAGTAATTATGACGAAACAGAAGAACTAACAAAACGTGGATTCAGCATTAAAGAAAGTACGGGTAAAATCTTAGGCTTCAATGCTAATTTTTTTGCTGACTACATCAAGAACAGAGTAAACATTTTATACGCTAAAGATGGATTTTTCTACATCTACGAAAATGGTATCTGGGTGAAAAAAGAAGATAGTGAAATGGAGAGATATTCTACAAGAAGCTAGATACGGAGTATGGAGTAGTAAAAGAGAAAATGAGTATATGACAGCACTAAAGCGTGAGGTATTTTACTCTGGGGAAATGAATCTATATAAGAATATTATTAATATGGAAAATGGAGTATTTGACCTAAATACATTGAAGTTTCTTCCTCATGACCCAAGTTATTTAAGTACTATACAAATACCTGTAAGTTACATACCAGATGCAAAGTGTCCAAGATTTCTCAAGTTTATGGGTGAAGTATTTGAAGGTGATGAAGAGAGAATAGCAGTAGCACAAGAATGGTATGGATATGCTGTAACAACAGAAACAAAGGCACAAAAGTCATTAATTCTATATGGTTCAGGGGGAAATGGTAAAGGAGTATTCACAGAAATATTAAGTACATTAATAGGTGATGATAATATTTCTCATATTCCATTGAATGAATTAAACAAAGGATTCTCAAGAGTATGTTTATACAATAAAACAGCAAACATCAGTAACGAAAATGAAACTAATGGAAAAGCTTTCAATACTCAATATTTCAAAGCTATAGTTGGAGAAGATATGATAAATGCGGAGCAAAAGGGTAAACCAGTATTTAGCTTCAAGCCAACAGCAAAGCTAATAATGTCAATGAATAATTTGCCATCAACAAAAGATAAAAGTACAGGGTACTATAGAAGATTAGTAATTCTTAACTTCACTGCACATTTTAGTGAAGAAAATCGTGATAGAGACTTGAAAAAGAAGCTACAAGAGGAACTGTCAGGCATTTTTATGTGGGCAATAGAAGGATTGAAAAGACTAAGAGATAATGATTTCAAATTTAGTTCGTGTAAAAATATGGATACTACAATAAAGGAATACGAAGTAGAACAAAATCCAATGATATCCTTCTTTGATGATTGCATAGAAAAAGAAGAAGACTCTGAACATCGCGAAGATAATAAAACCATCTATAATACATTCAAGAAGTGGGCAGAAAAAAATGGTCATAGTGGATACGCAGGAATTAGTAACCAGAGATTCTGGAGAAAGTTCAAAGCAATAGCAAAATCAAAAGGATACAAGTGTAAATTTGGTAAATCAAATTCTCTAAGATACCATACAGGTATTAGAGTAGTAGGTGAGTACACAGTGAAAAAGGTAAAAAAGACAAATAGAAACCACTTATTTTGTGACTACTAGGGCATAGCTAGGTCATATTTTGGGCAAATACAAATAATAAAATCCCATGAAAACACAGGAATTGGGCAAATGGGCACATCTAAGGATAATTTCAATCCTAAAAAAGATGTAACTAAATCTACTAAAAAAGAAAATGAAAGTGAGTGCAGATACGCCCATACGCCCAAGATTAGTAAAATCAATACATTCACATGATTGAACATGTCCAAGATAAGCCCTAAATGTGTCCAAATAGACTCAGTTGAGTTCAATTAGTAACTATTTTCAATAATTGAGAAAATCTAATAAAACGAAATAACCAAGTTAATAAACATATATTATATTTTTGAAAGTGGATATCTTTCAGATGTTCCTCTTAGGAGAAAATAAATTGGCTGTTAATATCTCTGTGGGTCGCAATACTAACACTTAAGAGCAAGTGCTATTATTAATTCAAAAGGGGAACTAAATGAAAGGTATAAAAGGTTTTACATGTACTACTAAATGTATTGGTACTAGATGTAAGAACTTTTACCTTGCAGAAGAATGGATAAGCTCAACTATCGATGCGGAGCATAGGATAATTAGTGCTTTATGCTGTTATTAAGGATGCTGGCATTCTTCTTACATGTAAGGATGACCTTTGAAAATTAAAAATCAAGGAGGAATCATAATGCATCCTAAGATGAAACATGTTTACGTTGGAGTAGATACACATAAAAGAACCCATACAGCAGTAATTATTAATTGCTTTGGAGAAAAACTTGGAGAAATAACCTTTGAGAATAAGCCATCATCATACGATGAACTTCTAAAGGAAGCAAAGAAACATACAAAAAAGGGAATAACACCAATCTTTGGGCTAGAAGACACTGGAGCAGCAGGAAGACCACTTGCTGTATATCTTTTAGGAAAGAAAAAGAAAGTTAAGAAGGTAGATGCATCTCTTAGTAGTTCAGAGAGAAAAAATCAAGCCATAACACATAAGACTGATAGTTATGACGCACTTTGCATAGCTAGGGTATTACTGAATAGACTTGATGAGCTTCCAAATGCAGACCCACAGGATATATATTGGACATTAGGTATGCTTGTAGGAAGAAGAGATGCAGTAGTAAAGGCTTCAACTGCATTGAAGAATCAGCTACACACGCACTTGGTACATCATTACCCAAGCTACAGAAAATTCTTCTACGTCTTTGATTGTAAATCTGCATTAGCATTTTGGGAGAAATACCCTTCTCCATCTAAACTAAATGGAGTCTCAGTAGAAGAATTAGGTGCGTTTCTACATGAACACAGTAGTGGGTTCTTCTCAGAAAAGAAATCTAGAGCAATTCTTGACCTCGTAGAGAAGGATGGAGATACTACAAGTAAGTTTCAAGAAAGTAGAGACTTCATGATACAAACCTTCGTAAAGGAGCTAAGGCATAATAATGAGGAATTAAAAAAGATTGAAAAAGAGATAAAGAACATAATGGATAGGCTAGGATACAAGCTTGAAACAATGATAGGTGTAGATATAGTAACTGCTGCATCATTAGTTGCAGAAATAGGAGATATAGGAAGGTTTGCAAGTTCAGCTAAGCTAGCAAAGTACGCAGGAATTGCACCAGTAAAATTCTCATCAGGAGATAGAGACAGGTCATTTAGAAATAAGCAAGGAAACAGGAAACTCTACGAACTATTTAAAAGACTAGCAGCAAGACAGATAAATAAAGGAAGAAATAAGGACAAGCCAGTAAATGGCATCTTCTACGAATACTACGAAAAGAAAATGACAGAAGGTAAGACAGCAAGTCAAGCTATGCTTTGTGTAATGAGAAGGCTTGTAAACATCATCTACGGAATGATGAAGAATAAAACTGAATACATTCATCCTGTCCTTTCCAGTGCATAGGTAAAATGGTACAATGTGGATATAGGAGGTATGAAAAATCAATCATATCTCTAAATTTCAGCAAAAAAGTTATTACTTAATTAAGGATATTATGACCCTACTGTAGGAAGGTTTACACAAGAAGATACATATAGAGGAGATGGACTAAATCTATACTCATATGTAGCAAATAATCCAGTAAATTATATTGACCCTACAGGACACTCGAAATGTAAAAAAGATAATCTGAAAGATAATAATCAACCTTATTCTTATTATGATTATCAAACAGGAAAGGCACTTAATCTTACTGCACGTGATGATTATGGAATGAAAGATTTCCACGAGGCGGCGAAACAACTAGATTATGTAGCACCAGTCATAGAGTACCAACAATTTAAAAATGTAAAAAAAGCATATAAAAATGGTCATGCAGTTGTTGAGACGGCTAAAGAAATTCTTAAAGATGAGCGTGGTAGTGTCAGAATAAAGTGGACGAGTAATCTTGTAGAAAAAAATTATGTATTATTTAATAAAACTCATAAAGGTTCTGTACCTATACCAAAGGGACTTGGACCAAATGGTGGAAGATTACAGTCGCATCATGGATTACAACAGCAGTGGGCAAAAGAGAATTTGACTAAATATGGTTATGACCCAAGTTTAGCACCAACAGTAACAATAGAAACAGGTAAAGGATTACCTCATACTATTATAAGTACAGCACAAAATGCAAGAAGAAATGCAAGAGTTGCTCAGGGAAAAGGAAAATGGAGTTCAACATTACAAGAAGAATTACAATATATTTATTGATGATTCTTCTAAAGAAAATTTTGAAAAATTGAAAGATATTCTAAATGAATTAATGGAATTAAATAAAGACCTGAATGGATTCTTGAGAGAAATGGAAATGGAAGACGGGTGGGGATTTGAAGATTATGAAATATAATAACTAGATTTTAAATATTATAATAAAGAATTTGAGTGTGATTTGGGTTAATCAGGTTGAAGGCTCTAAAAAAGTTAAGGTATGTATGCTTATAAATCTAAGTCTTACTAAAACTCAATAATGTTTTGAGTCCAAAACATCATATAAAATGAAAAGGAGAGCAACTAATGTTACATAGATTGGATGAATTTTTATTTGATATTATGGGTATTTTTGTTCCGGGGTTAATTACTATTGCAATTTTTATAGTATATCCTTTCTCAATTTTGCCTATCGAACAAGTGAATCCCACTTTTAAAAAGTTATTATTTTACATAAAAGAACTTAATTCCATGAAATTTGATCCATTACTAATATTTTTAGTATTATTCATAATATGTTATATACTTGGACATGTAATTAAAGTAGCTTCAAATATGTATTATCAACTAGGTAAATCTATTGTAGACAACACTATAATAGATGGTTTAGATGCTATACTTGAAAATATTAAAAAATATAGAACTCTGAAAACAAGTTACAATGAAACACCAAAAAATTCAAACGAAAAACGCATTTATATGAGAAAGTGGTCTATAGTAAGATTTTTTGTTGATAATTTATTAAAGATTATAACCTTTGATGCACCTAGTTATGATTATAAATTTGAAAATATGTATAAAGATACAAAAATAAGATTGAAGGAAGAGTATGGAATATCTTACTTTTTTGAAAATAGAGAGTGGTATCCTTTTTATAAATCAGGAAAAATTGTATCAGAAAGACTAAATATTAAAACAAATACAAGACAGTTTCTTGCAAAATATAATTTCTATAGGTCAGTTTCATTTATTTTTATATGTCATACTTTCTATATGATATTAATAGGTAATAAGTTAGCACCAAATTTAATGATTGCTAAGTACTCTTCAATTATCATAGGTTTAGATATTATACTTTGGATAACGTTTCATATTAAATATAAACGTTATTGGACTATGTGTGGAAATGAAGCAATACTTGGATTTTATAATTCAGTTATTTTAAAGGAGTTTACTGAAAAAGAATAAGAAGAGTTTCTTAAAACTTTGATGATTTGGAATATAAAGGATTAGGTCAATTTGAAATATAGAAATAGAGGTGAAGATTATGGATAATATATTTAATTTAAATGATAATGATTTAAACTTAGAACCAAAGATTGAAGACTATAAGACTGATTTTGAAAAAGCTGAGTACTTGCAAATGATTTTAAATAATGCAGCTACAAATGATGGGCCAGCAAATGATGAACATTACAAAATTTTAAGATTAAGAGCATATTTTTTGAATAAGCCTGAAGCCAGTAAACTTGTACCTTCTTGGGTAAGAAAGTGTAGAGATTTAAGACAATGTTGGCAGTTTATCAAATGTAAATTTTATACTTATGCTGAAAGAAGGAAATATATATGGGATGAATTTAGCAATTTGATGTAATATTATGAAGCAAACTTTGATATACCAATGATTAATAGTGTTTCTGATGAACTTAAAAAACTAAATTCACAATATGTTATAGATACATGGAATAAATCGCTTGAAAGAAAATTTGTTAATCTTGAAGGGGCAATAACAATAGCAAAAACGCTTATGGAAACGGTATTTAAACACATATTAGATGAATTAAATATTAACTATGGAAATAAAGCTGATCTTCCAGAACTATATAAATTAGTAGCTGACAACTTAAGTTTAAGCCCACATCAACATCAAGAACAAATATTTAAACAAATTTTAGGAAGTTGTTCAGGTGTAGTTTCAGGTTTAGGTAGTTTAAGAAATTCTTATGGAGATGCTCATGGTAAGGGAAAAAAGAATTACAGACCTTCTGCAAGGCATGCTGAATTAGCTATTAATATTTCAGGTTCAATGTGTTTATTTATTATGCAAACATATGAAAACAAAAAATCTTTAGATATTGAGATGAACTCTAGTTTGTAACAATGTTAATGAATATGCTTAGGATGAAATTTAGGTTAGTATCCTAAAAGAAAGCTTACTATAGTATATATGTAATATTTTAAAATAATAACATGTATATGTGGCAATAATGTAGCTATTAAAATTAATTATATTTAGTCTAGATTGTCTTCTTACTTACGTTGATGTATATTAGAGGGTACATATTATTATGTTTAAAGCAAAAATACGATATTAAAACTTTGCCATTATATAGAAGATGCAACTGCTCCTCACATAGTAGACCCTAAAAATCCTGGTGCAGTAGATGAAATAATAAACTTAGGAGAGTACTGGGATTTTGCAAAAATGAAGCAAAATAGAGAAGATATACTAAAATCTAACAAAGAAGTTGGACGATTATTCACAAGAGCATACAAATTCTTAAAAGCAGCTGAGAGTATAGTTAAAGATGTAGTAGTTAAGTATAAAGAAGCCATGGATTTTGGAAAGGTAAACTCTATAACTCTAGATTTAATTGATGAGATATTAGGAAATGTAGAGTTCAAAGGAAAAGCAGGATATGAGAGACATTTATTTGGAACTGCTATAAGTCCTAATGGAGTTGTAGAGTATACGGATACAATATTTAATGATGCAACTGATGTATATTATATAAAAGGTGATATGGGAACTGGGAAATCTACACTACTGGGAAAAGTATACAAAAATGCAATACTCAAAGGACTTGATGTAGAAGTTTATCATACTCCTTTAATTAAAGACAAAATCGAAACCATATGGATTAAAGATATAAATATAGGTCTTACTGTAAGTAGTATGTTTAAAGAAAAAAATTATAAGCTAGTAGATTTAAATAATTGCATAAATAATGATATATTAGATAAGTACAAAGAAGAAATAGAATACGACAATACATTAATAGAAAAATTAATAAAAGGCGGAATAGATAATATAAGAAGAGCTAAACAAGAGCATGACGTAATGGAAAAATATTATATACCTAATATGAATTTTGACAAAGTAGAGAAATTGAAGTGCGAGATAAAAGATAGAATACTTGAATTTAAATAATAAAAGACCTCCAATTAATTGGAGGTCTTTTATTATTTTATATAGTATCTGGATCTTTTTCAAAATAAATTCTTTTACTTCTAGCCTTATAACTTTTAATATTATCCTCTATTTCATCTAAACTGTCATTTAATTTTTGGAACATATCGTGGGGGATATTGTAGTAAAGATACAAATCTTCAAAATGTCTTTTAGCATTGGCAAATCTTTTATTTATATTTATAAATTCTTCAAAAACTGTTGAGTTTGATGCATTTTCAAACTGTTTTATATCGTGCTTTATGACATTTAATATTTCATCTTTATTTGCGTATGTCCCCATATCCATAGGGTAAGGATCAATTCTTTGGAGGAAATACTTATTTAAATTGTTTATATGGTATACGTATTCTACCGCAATTTCTTTTACATTGAATTTGACATAACACATTATACCCTTTATTATCTTCACTTGCCCCCCCATTTGATTTAAAATCATTTCATGTTGGGACATTTCAGTTTTAAGATAGGCTTGTTTCATAATAAAACCCCCTTTTAAAATAATAAAATTATGTATTTGAATTCTTATATTATATATTATATTTCAAAAAATTAAAAAATTACATATAATTGCATAAAAATATAATGAGTTTCAATAAAATTACGATAACATATACAACTTAATAAAAAAATGATAAAATTATATTCAAAATAAAGTTTGAATAGGAGAAAAAATGGTATGGCATTATTGTTTAGCGGTATAAATATAGTTATATTATTGATAATAATGATTATTCCTGTTGTTGTTGGGTATTATTCAATAAAATTTTTAAAAAATAGAGAAGAAAATAAAGATGAATTGTTAGTAAGAGTAGTTTTACTTGAGAAAAGAGTAAAAGAGCTTGAAGATTATATAAACGATTCAGAGTAAATGGAGGGACTTTGTATGAAGGGTACAGTTGTATCAACTTGGCTTAAGACATGCAGAAAAATGTATAATGACGATATAGTAGATAAAGCTATGCAAGATTGTAACGTTAGTAGTTCGAGGACTTTTTCACCTATTGAGGATGTTGAAGATTCTATTATATTCAATATAGTTAAGAATATAGCAAAAGCTGTTAATTTAGATGAAAAAAGTATATGGAAGAGTATAGGTATAGACAATGTAGCTACTTTTACTAATGACTATCCTGCTTTTTTTAGACATGAAACATTATACCAGTTTCTGAAGTCTATGAATGATGTACACAAAATAGTTGTAAAGAGAATTCCTGGATCTAAACCACCAGGACTTGATTTGACTCCTATATCAAAGAATGAAGCTATGTTTGTGTACAGATCAAAGAGGGGTATGTTTGACTATTTCTTAGGAATGCTTGAAGGAGCAGCAAAGCATTATAATGAAAAAATACAAGTAGAAGAAATTGAAAGAAGTTCATCGGAGCTTAAAATTAAGATATTATTCGAAAAAGATATATATTTTAAGAAGACATATAAAATAAATAAATTGATGTCTTTTGGACTTATAAAAGATATACACATAAAAACTTCTATAATGTCTCTTATAATATTTATATTATTCAGTTTACCAGTTAATATATTCTTGAAAAATATAGGAATGTATATATATCCTTTTATAGCATTTTTAAGTTTTGTAGTATCATCTAAAATAATGAATAAACCTATGCAATTTATATTAGATGAATTTGAAAATATTAAGGCTCATAACTATACAGAGGGTGGAAAAATCGTATCAAATGATATGTATGAAGATATCTACTATATATTAAATGATTATAAAGATATAATAAGAAAAGATTTCGTAGGATTTAAGGGTGTTACTGATGAAATGAATACTTTTAGTAAAACACTTACTTCTATAGCTAATAAGATGGACTATACTTCTGAAGAAATATCGGGAATAGTTGAACAGGTTGCAACGGCAGCTATAACTCAAGCGGAAGAGACTGAAAATGCAGTTAGCTTATTAAATGATAATATAATGGGTATAAAAAATATATCTGAGATGGAGAATGAAAATAAAGAAGAATTAGAGAATTCTGTTGAGAAAATAGAGCAAGGTTATAGTCATGTTAAATCAACTACTGACAAATTGAATGATATATTAAAAAGTTTCGAAACGGTTAAGGAAAATAGTGTTAACCTTCAAAAGAAAGCAGAGAATATAACGGACATTGTATCTATAGTTGCATCAATCGCATATCAGACTAATTTATTGGCACTTAATGCTTCAATAGAAGCCGCAAGGGCTGGAGAAATGGGAAAGGGATTTGCAGTTGTAGCTGAAGAAGTAAGAAAACTTGCAGAGCAATCACAAGATGCAGTTAATAATATAAATTCTAATTTGTCCATGTTTATTGGAGAAGTAGAGAAGCTTGTATTAGATGTTGGAACTGAGTTTGAGGTGCTTGAAGAAGAAAATCATAAATTAAATATAGCTGTATCAGAGAGTAGTATTGCTAATAATACAATAAAGGATGTAGCTAAAAAAATGATAAAAACATCTGAATATCTTCAAAAAGAAACGGAATCTATATCATCAATTTTTGAAAATATGGAATCATTAGCAGCAATAGCAGAAGAAAACTCAGCTTCATCTCAAGAAGTTAGTTCTAGTGTAACAACATATACAGAAGAAATAAAAAATCTTACTAAGAGTGTATCGGAATTTAATGAAATAATAGATAACTTTGGTAAGGACATAAATATATATAAGATATAGAAGTAGTATACGCCTTTTGCTAAAGGGCGTATTTTTTTTATAGAAATACAATAAGACAACTACTATATAATGACATATTAATCTAAAAATGTTAATATATACATATTAAGATGAGGATTGAGGGGGGATTTTATTGAAAATTAAACATAATTCTATAAAATTTAAATTTACAAGTGCTTTATTAGTGATACTACTTATAGTAATAATGATATTAAGTTCTGTGTCTATAAGAGCTACACAGATAGCAATTAAAGAGCAATTAAAACAAGATGGTACTCAGCTTGCCAAAGAGATAATACTACAAATAGAAAATAATAATGAAACTATAGATAGTATAGATAAATTATTGGAAAATAATATGATGTCTATTTGTAATATAATTGCTAAAAGTGAAGTAATATCTAATGAATATTTAGCGGAGTTAACTAAAAGTAGTGATGTTTCTGAAATAAACTTAGCAAATCAAGATGGTGAAATAATATATTCTAATTTAGATGAAAATTTAGGTTTTATATACCCAAAAGAACACGCTGTTTCTAGGATCATTAATGGAAGTGAAAATCAGATTGTAGAAAAAATAAGAAAGAGTTCTGTTTCAAATGATTATTATAAGTATTCAGCTATAAAGCTTGAAAATGGGAATGTGATTCAAATAGGCATATTAGCTAATGATATAGCATATATAAAAGACTCTGTATCTAATCAGAAGATAATAGAGAAAATAGCAAAGCAAGAAGGTATAGAATATATAACTATAATAGATAAAAATTTAACTGCTATAGCTCATAGTGATAAAACAAGTATAGGTAAAAAATGCGATGATAAAGGTAGTAAAGAGGCTGCAAAAAACGGAAATGAATATGCATGGGAATATGAGTACAAACCAAATCTTTGGGTATATGATGTGTTGGTTCCTCTTTATAATAAAGGTAAGCATATAGGGGCTGTTGATATAGGTATATCTATGAAAAACTTAGATAATGTCAAGCAACAGATGGTTATGAACACTGTTATAGTAGCTTTTATTGCCTTTGTATTTAGTTCAGCAATAATAATTTTATTATTAAATAGAATGTTAAAACCATTAAATGAAGTTATAAAAGTATCTAATGAGGTATCTGATGGAGATTTAACTAAGGTTATAAATATAAATAATGGTAATGAAATAGGAATGTTAGCATCTAGTTTCAATAAGATGACTAATAATTTAAGAACTATGACGACGAAAATAAAAGAAACTACGTCTGATATAACAGATTTTTCTCAGGAGCTTCTTCTATCAACTGAGCAGGCAGCGGTTGTATCAGAACAAATAGCTATATCTACTCAAGATATATCGGCTGGTTCAGAAAAGCAGTCTCAATCTACTGAAAATGTATTGAATAATATAAAAGATGTTGTAATTGATATGAATAATATAAAAAATGAGGTTAATATTGTTGTGGATAATGCTAATAATACAAGTGAGTTAGCTATTCAAGGAAGAGAAAAAATGGTTGATATGGTAAATCAAATGAACACGATAAAGGATAATGTAGGATATACATATAATGTAATGAATGATCTTGAGGAGGCCTCAAAGGAAATTGAGGATATATTGCATGTTATAAATAACATAGCAGAGCAAACCAATTTATTGGCTTTAAATGCAGCTATAGAGGCAGCAAGAGCTGGAGAAAGTGGTAGAGGATTTGCGGTAGTTTCAGATGAGATAAGAAAACTTGCAGATGAGTCAACTAAATCAGCAAGTAAGATACAAACTTTAATATTATCAAATCAAGAAAATACTAAAAGAGCCATGGAAGTTATACATCAAGGCTTAGAAGAAACAAATAAGGGAGAATTTATAGTAACTCAAGTAGGAGAGTATCTAAAAGATATATTGAATGGATTTGAAATAACAAAGCAAAAACTATATAAGACAAATGAAAGTATTAGCCTATCAAATGAAAGGGTTAAAAATATAGAGAATGCAACACATGAGATAGAGGCTGTAGCTATGGATTCGGTTGCTAGCACAGAAGAAGTTGCCGCATCCAGTGAGCAACAATCAGCAAGTATACAAGAAATATCATCATCTGTACAAGAACTTTCTTGTATGACTAGAGAACTTGAACTTATGGTTGAACAATTTAAAGTTTAAAATAGAGTGCTCTTTTGGGACGTAAGTCTTGAAAGAGTTCTTTATTTTTGGTACTTTAGAATTAATTTTAAATATTTTGACAAAATATACTACAAGCATAAAAAGAAAAAGCAATATAATGAAGAAATATGTTATAATTATAAATAAAATCGATAAAATTGGAGGAGGTTGCATGAAAATCAAATTTAATTTCAAGTTGAATTCAATTAAAACAAAAATAACAGCAATTATGTTACTCGTTATAATGTCCATATTAACTATAAGTACTTATTTATCTATTGAAACAATAGATAAATCTATGAAAAATCAGTTAAAAGAAGATGGGTTAGGATTAGTTAAGGAAATAGCATCTCAATTAGAACGCAATAGTAATGCAATAGACCAGATAGATTCAATGTTGGGAAATACAATAATATCAGTAGCTTATATCATTGGAGATAAAAATGGTATTTCAAATGAATATTTGATGAAAGTAGCTGAGAATACAGGAGTTTCTGAAATTGATGTAACCAATACCGATGGAGTTATAATATACTCTAATTTAATTGAAAACATAGGATATAAGTATCCTGATACTCATGCGGTTAAACCTTTACTTGATGGGGTACAAGATAAAGTTATAGAAGATATAAGAAAAAGTGAGGTTTCGGATAATTATTATAAATATGGAGCTACAAGCTTGCCAAATGGAGGAATAGTTCAAGTTGGTATTATGGCTAATGATATAGAAAAAATACAAAGTTCTATGAAGGTACAAACTGTAATAGATAAATTTACAGAACAAGATAATATAGTTTATGCACTTTTTATAGATAAGAACTTAAAGGCTGTAGCTCATAGTGAAAAAGATAGAATAGGAAAGCAGTTATCTGATAAAGGTAGCATACAGGCTGCTCAAGAAGGAAAAGAATATACATCGGAATTTATGTATAAAGACAAAATACCTACATATGACGTATTAATGCCTGTATATAATAATGGAGAGCATATAGGTGCAGTTGATATAGGTATATCTATGAAAAATGTAAATAAGGCTATTAGAGATACTATGATTAGATCAATAATTACAGCTATAGTAACATTTATATTAAGTTCATTTATAATAATATTTACTATTGGAAAAATGATAAATCCTATTCAAAAGGTAGTTCAAGTATCTAAGAAAGTATCAGATGGAGATTTAACTGAAAAAATAGATATAAAATCTAATGATGAAATTGGTGTGTTAACTGAAGGGTTTAATAATATGATAGATAATTTAAGTGGAATAACTAATAAAATTCAAGATGTAACGCTTAGTGTATCATCTTTCTCTCAAGAATTATTAGCTTCAACTCAGCAGGCAGCTATGGTTTCAGAACAGATAGCTTTATCAACCCAAGATATAGCCGAAGGTTCAGAAAAGCAATCTTTTGCCACTAATAATGTATTGAATAATATACAAGAGGTTGGAAGTTCAATGGATTATATAAAAAATGAGATTATAGATGTGGTTGACAATGCTAATGAAACAAGTAAATTAGCTCTTCAAGGTAGGGAAAAGATGAAAGATATGATAACTCAGATGGATGTTATAAAAGAAAGTGTTGGATATACATCTGATGTTATGGCTGATTTGGATGATGCATCAAAACAAATAGGGGATATACTACAAGTTATAAATAACATAGCAGATCAAACTAATTTATTAGCTTTAAATGCAGCTATTGAAGCTGCTAGAGCTGGGGAGAGCGGAAGAGGATTTGCTGTTGTTGCAGATGAAATAAGAAAACTTGCTGAGGAATCTATGAGGTCATCGGATAAGATAAGAGATTTAATAGTAGCTACTCAACAGAATGCTCAAAAAGCTAGTGTGGCAATAAATCAAGGGTCTGAAGAAACACAAAAAGGAGAAGCTATAGTAACTGAGGTTTCAGACTATCTAGAGCATATATTAAATGGATTTGATTTAACAAAGGAAAAGCTACTTATAACTAGTGAAAATATAGCAAATTCAACTAAAAAATCTCAAGAGGTTATGAAATTTGCTAAAGAAATAGAAGGTATAGCAATGGATTCTGTTGCTAATACAGAAGAGGTAGCAGCTTCTAGCCAAGAGCAATCAGCTACAATAAATGAAATAACAAAATCTGCTGAAGAATTGTCAAGTATGGCGATAGAACTTGAGGAAGTAACGAAACAATTTAAATTAAATTAATAAAAAAGCTTGTGAGTATAAAAATATACTCACAAGTTTTTTATATATATAAGGAAATTATTTTTATATAAGGAAATTATAATATGTGAATTTTTGTTAAGTTTTTGTATAAATTAAAAAGAATTTGATGTATTATAATAATAAATAGTAAATTAAATTTGAGGAGTTAAGACTATGAAAAAATCCTATGTACATATATTGATACTTTCTTTAGTTTTAGGAGTAGGAGTAGGTATTCAATTTAAAAGTAACTACAATACAGTTGAAGATCTTTCTTTTTTTGATAAACAGATAATAGATCAAGTGAATAGAGTTAAACAAGAAAATAGAAAGTTAACAACTAAGAAAGATTACTTGAATAATCAACTTGAAATATTAGAAGAAAATAAAATAGATGATCCATTAGTTAAAAGTATGAAAGAAAATATAAACAATTTGAAAATGAATTTAGGATACAAGGATGTACAAGGTCCAGGCATGATAATAAAAATAGATACAAAAGAAGATGTAAATCTAGGCGAGTTAATGGAAAGAAATAATTTTTTTGTAAGATTAACAAATCAAATAAAAAGACATGGGGGAGAAGCCATATCTATAAATGGTCAAAGAGTTAGCCAATATAGTGCTATTGCTTTGGCGGGAAGTCATATAAACGTAAATTTTACTCCTATAGTCCAGCCGTATGAAATAAAAATAATAGGAAATCCTGATATTTTAAATAAGCATATAAACAGCGAGAATGAAGTCATAGAGTATATGAAAAGCTATGGACTAGATATAAATATTAAGTCATATAAAATGTTGCCCATTGGGGGAATGTTAAGAGAAAAAAATCTAAAATTTACGAATATCGACTAAATAGCAAGGGGCTTTTAATATGGAATATAAGAAAATTAAATTAGGAGAAATTCTAACATCAACAGGAAAAATAACTCAAGAACAATTAAATAATGCTTTAAAAGAACAAAAAAATTCTAAGAAAAAATTAGGACAAATACTTATAGACAATAACATTATAACAGAACAAGATATAATAGAAATACTAGAGTTTCAATTGGGAATACCACATATTAATCTTGAAAACTTCGTAATAGATGAAGAGGTTCCATTACTGATATCGGAAAGCTTAGCAAGAAGATATGAGTTAATTCCAATAAGAAAACAAAGAGGTAAACTTATGGTAGCTATGGTGGATCCTCTTAATATATTTGCAATAGATGATGTCAAAATAGCTACAAATATGGACGTGGATCCTTGTATATGTTCGCAACAGGATGTATTAAATGCAATAGATAGGTGTTATGGAAAAGAAGTAGCTGAAAAGGCAATAGAAGATTTTAAAAAACAATATGAGGTAGAAAATATAAATGATTTAGATGAAGCAATATTAAATGATATAAATAATGCTCCTGTTGTTAGGCTTGTAAATTCTATAATAAAGCAATCGATAAAAGCAAAAGCAAGTGATATACATATTGAACCTTTCGAGGAAAATGTACGAATAAGATTTAGGGTAGATGGACAGCTTCAAGAAATTATGAACTCTTCAAAAACTACACATTCAGCAATAGTTACAAGAATTAAAATAATGGGGAAAATGGATATTGCAGAAAAAAGAGTTCCACAAGATGGTAGAATAGAGATAAATATAGATGGGAAAGAAGTTGATCTTCGTATATCGGTACTTCCTACTGTATTTGGAGAGAAAATAGTTATAAGACTTTTGGACAGAAGCTCATTCCTACTTTCAAAGAGTCAGTTAGGATTTACTGATGGTAATTTAGATAGATTCTATAAATTAATTGAAAATCCTAATGGAATTATATTAATTACTGGTCCTACAGGTAGTGGTAAAACTACTACATTATATACAATATTAAAAGAATTAAATCAAATAAATAAAAATATAATTACAGTAGAAGATCCTGTAGAATACAAACTTCATGGTATAAATCAAGTTCAAGTAAATAATAAAGCTGGTTTAACTTTTGCAAATGGACTTAGATCAATACTTAGACAGGACCCAGATATTGTAATGATAGGAGAAATAAGAGATACAGAAACAGCCCAAATTGCAGCAAGGGCAGCTATAACAGGACATCTTGTTATAAGTACTATGCATACTAATGATGCTCCATCTACAATAACTAGACTTATAGATATGGGAATACAGCCGTACCTTATATCAGCATCTGTAGTTGGATCTATAGCTCAAAGGCTTGTTAGAAAAATATGTACCAACTGCAAAAAAGCATATACCCCTAGTGATAAAGAAAAAGAAATACTTAATATAGAAGAAGACACTAAGATTTATAAAGGCGAAGGATGTGCTCAATGCTATAATACTGGGTATAAAGGAAGAACTTCAATTCATGAAATAATGAATATGAGTAAAAATATAAGAGAATCAATAGACAATAAAGAAGGTATAGATAAATTAAGAAAAGTAGCAATGGATGAGGGTATGGTTAACCTTAGAGATAATTGTAAAGAACTTGTATTAAACGGAATAACTAGTTTTGAGGAATTTATGACAGTTGCATACAATAATAATAATTAGGTGATAGAAATGAATATGTATGATTTACTTCAAAAAACAATAGAATTAGGCGCATCAGACCTTCATATAACAGTTGGATTTCAACCTGTTATGAGGATAAATGGAGAACTTAGTAAATACGGAGAAGATATATTATTACCAGATGATAATTTGAATTTAGTAAAGCAAATACTAGATGATGAAAAGTTTGAGAAATTAGAGGAAAAAGGGGAATTGGATACATCAGTTTCTTATCATAAATTAGGAAGATTCAGAGTAAATATATTTAAACAAAGAGGAACGTATTGTATGGCTATAAGATCTGTAGCTTTAGAAATACCAAGCATTGAAAAACTAGGACTTCCACCAGTTATAAAGGAATTAGCTAAAAAACAAAGAGGTCTTGTTCTTGTAACAGGCCCTACAGGAAGTGGGAAGTCAACAACACTCGCATCAATTATTGATTACATAAATAAAAACAGAAGCGCTCACATATTGACATTAGAGGATCCCATAGAATATCTTCACAGACACGATAAAAGTATAGTTAATCAAAGAGAGATAGGGACTGATTCAAAGTCTTTTTCAGATGCTTTAAGAGCATCTTTAAGACAGGATCCTGATGTTATATTAGTTGGAGAAATGAGAGATTTGGAAACAATATCAATAGCTCTAACAGCAGCAGAAACAGGACACTTAGTATTTTCAACACTTCATACTATAGGTGCTGCTAAAACTATAGATAGAATAATAGATGTTTTTCCATCACATCAACAGGATCAAATATTAGTACAGTTATCTGCGGTTCTTGAAGGGGTAGTATCTCAACAATTGATCCAAAAAGAAGATGGAAGTGGGAGAGTTGCAGCCCTTGAGGTAATGGTAGCAACTACAGCAATAAGGAACCTTATAAGAGAAGGCAAAACACATCAAATACAAACATCTATACAAACAGGGACTAAATTTGGAATGCAGACTATGGATAATGATTTAACGAACTTATATTTAAAAGGTATTATATCGAAGGAATCATTACTAACTTATGCAATAGATAAGGATATGGTTATTAGATATATATAGGGGGTGAATATATTGCCCAATTATAAGTATAGTGCTATAGATAAATCGGGTAAGAAGGTTGAAGGAAAGTATACAGCTAATTCAAAGGAAGAAGTTCTGACAATGTTAAGACAGAACAATTATTATCCTATGAAAGTAGAAGAAGATAAAGGAAGTAAAGAGATAAAAATAGGAGATTCTTTGAGAAAAATAAAAACTAAAGATATAGCAATTTTTTGTAGACAGTTTTATACATTATTAAATGCAGGTATTACAATAATAAACTGTTTGGAGATTTTAAGGCTTCAAACTGAGAATAAGAAATTTTCAAAAGTTATTGGAGATGTTCATGATGATGTTCAAAAAGGACTTACATTCTCAGAAGGTCTTAAAAAACAAAAACATGTATTTCCAGAATTACTTATTAATATGGTAGAAGCAGGAGAAGTAAGTGGTAACTTAGATGTAATAATGGAGAGAATGTCTTTTCACTATGAAAAGGAAAATAAAATTAATAATAAAATAAAGGGTGCTATGGCATATCCTATAATATTAAGTATCGTAGCAGTTGTTGTAGTAACATTTTTATTAACATTTGTTATGCCTACCTTTGTAGGTATGTTTGAAAGTAGTGGGGTTGAACTACCTCTTCCAACTAGAATACTTCTTGCTATAAGTAATACTATTAAAAATTACTGGTATATACATTTATTAACACTTTTTGTCGCAATTTATGCTATAATAAAATATGCAAAAAGTGAAAGAGGAAAGATACTAATAGGAATTATAAATTTTAGAATACCTATAGTTAAGGGAGTAACACAAAAAATAATAACATCAAGATTTACAAGAACATTATCTACATTACTATCAAGTGGAGTACCTCTAATACAAGCACTTGAAATTGTAGCAAAGATTGTAGGTAATATAATCGTAGAAAAAGGAATAATTGAAGCTAAAGAAGAGGTTAGAAAAGGTATAGACCTTGCGAGTCCTCTTGAAAAGATAGGGGTATTTCCACCAATGGTTACTTCTATGATAAAGATAGGAGAAGAATCAGGTTCTCTTGATGAGATACTAGAGAAAACAGCTGATTTTTATGATGAAGAATTAGAAACGGCATTGGGGCAGATAACAACATTGATTGAGCCGATTATGATTATTGTTATGGGTGGTATAGTTGGATTTATAGTTGTGGCTATGATGTTACCAATGTTTGATATGATGAATACGATAGATATGTAAAATTTACATAGCATTTTAAGCGTGAAACTAAAATTATTCATTTTTTTCTCTTGGGTTAAATAGTCATTTTAATTAAACATATAAGGGTAAATAACTATTTAAAAGTCGTTCAAAAAATGAATAATTCTTAGTTTCTTTGATAGGATTTTAATGTGGATTTTTAACTTTATTAGTAAAAGTAATTTGATTAAGAAATTTTAACGAAAAAACTTGTTTTAAAGTTAACTTTAAGACTGTATATATTGGAAACTGTGAAGCGTCTTCTGTATTTGGGCACCTGGAGGATGTGGAGTGAGTGGTGCAACCGACCGCCAAGTATTGAGCAATTATATTGTTTAAGTATTTGGCTTTTGCTTTATATTTAGGATGATTACAATATTTTAAATTTAAGTATATTATTGGCAAGGTAACAAAAGTATCAAGTATTTAAGGCAATAGAGTCGTAAGACTTGTTGGTGGCATGAGGAAATGTGTAATGTTATACGAGGTTTTGAAAGGAGGTGAAATTATGATAAAAGCGATTAAAAAAAGATTAAAGAATAAAAAAGGTTTTACATTAGTTGAATTAATAGTTGTAATTGCCATATTAGGTATTTTAGCCGCTATAATGGTACCAAAATTTACAGGGTTTAACACAAAAGCTAAACAACAAGCAGATGTGGCTAATATAAAAATAATACAGAATGCAGTTGAAGTGTACGAAGCTGAAAAAGGTCATTATCCTACAACTGCAACGCAAATGACTAACTTAGTTGATGATTATTTAAAAGGAAGCGTTCCTGTGGCTCAAGAAGATACTACTGAGGAATTTTATATGGGAACAGATGGGAAAGTTGAACTTAAAGCAGCAGCTGAAACGGGTGATTTAGAAGTAACAAAATAAGAAGAATATAGCATCTAGTTAAAAGATATACAAACTATATACAAATAGCACAGTAGGAATATTGTGTTATTTGTATATATAAGGAGTTTATAATAATGAATTTTATAATGTTAACCCTAGGCCTTCTCATAGGCTCATTTTTAAATGTATGTATATATAGAATACCAAGAAGCGAATCAATTTCATTTCCACCGTCTCATTGTCCAAAATGTAGAACTAATCTAAAACCCATCGATTTAATCCCAGTAATAAGCTTTATTTGGACAAGGGGTAAGTGTAGATATTGTAGAGAAAAAATATCCATGAGATATCCTATTGTTGAGATATTAAATGCTCTAATTTATTTAATATTATATCTAAAGTTTAGTATAACCATCTTATTCATAAAATATGCTCTTTTATCTAGTATTCTTGTAGTTATAAGTTTCATAGATTATGATTATCAAATTATACCTGACGAAGTCATAATATTTGGAATAATACTAAGTTTTATTATACATATAGGATATAATTTTAAAGGCAATATGTGGGATGGGATTGCAGGATTACTTATAGGTGGAGGATTGTTTTTGATTATTGCACTAGTAACTAATGCTATGGGTGGTGGAGATATCAAGCTCATGGGGATGTTAGGATTTAGTTTGGGATATAAATATATTCTTTTGATAACTTTATTATCTTTCATCATAGGTGCAATTGTATCGTTGATATTAATATCTTTAAAAATAAAAAGCAGAAAAGATTTTATTCCGTTTGGGCCTTTTATAGCCATGGCGGCTTTTGTAACAATTTACTATGGAAATGAAATGATAAATTGGTATATACTCAAGATAATAAGCTAGATTAATAGGGGGGATAGACTTGTTTAATAACAAAGTTTTGTCTATAGACATAGGAAGTAAAAATATAAAAATAGTAGTAGGAAAGCAAAGTAAAAATACTGTATTAGTTGAAAAAGCAGTTATGATAGAAACTCCTCCTAATTCATATAAAGATGGAAATATATTAAATATAGAAAAATTAAAATCTGTTATAACTGAATATATACAAAGTCAAAATATAAAAACTAAAAAGACAATTTTTACAGTGCAGAGTACATTGATTATAAACAGAGAAATAACATTACCTGTTGCTAAAAAAGAAGAAGAAATGGATACAATGGTAAGATTTGAAATAGAGCAGTATTTACCAATTATGTTTGATGAGTATGTAATAGAGTACAAAATTTTAGAAACTTTTATTGAAGAAGGTATAAAAAAAGGAAGAATAATTGTAGCGGCACTTCCTAAAACAATAGCAGAAGATTGTTTGAAATTTATAAAAGAATTAAATTTAACTCCTGTAGCTTTAGATATGAATTCAAATGCTATATCTAAATTATGTGAATCAGAGGTTATAATTAATGATGAAAATTCCAGTTTAGATAAAACTGTTGCGGTTATAGATATAGGGCATAATCATATAAATTTGAATATGATTTCTAATGGAATAGTAGAATTTAGTCGGATTATACCTGTTGGAAGTAATGAAATAGATATAAATATTGCAAATATGCTTAATCTATCATTAGAAGAAGCTGAAAAAAGAAAAATAGAAAATTCTAATTTAAATAATAACAATAGTCTTATTTCATTAGAAATGTTAAATGATGTAGTAAAAGACTCTGTTAATAATTGGATACAAGAAATTAGAAGATTATTCAGATATTATGAAAATACAAAAAGAGACAATAGAATAGAAGAAATATATTTATATGGTGGAGGATCACAGACTAAAGGATTAGAAGATTACTTTAAAAAAGAATTAAATATTGAAGTTGCAAAAATAGAAAAAATGTCCAATATAAAGCTTGGAAAAGAAGAACAAGATATAAAGCTTAGTCAATATTTAAATTGTATAGGATCAATTATACGAAAGTAGGTAGAGTGACATGAGAGATTTTAACTTTTTTTCACCATATATAGACCAAAACAAGAAATCAAAGAACAATAATATATTGATATTTTCAAGTGTAATTATACTAATTATATGTATGTGTGGATTTACAGTATACACAAATAATAAAATTAAAAAATTAGAAGCAGAAAAAGCATATTATCAAGAGTATCTAGATTCGGAAAAAGTAGTTACAGATTTAAAAAAAGTAAATGAGAAAAAAAGAAAAATAGATATTATGAAAAAATACTATAGCGAAGTAAGTAATCTTAGCATAGACATGAATAAATCAGATAAAATCAATACTATTTTAATGGATAGAATATCTTCGAAACTACCTACAAATTTATTTTTAAAGTCTATGAATATAGACGGATTAAATGTAACTATACAGGGAGTATCAATGAATAGAACATCTATAGGGGAACTTGAATATAATTTGAAGCAATTAGAAATATTCAACTTTGTACATATATCTAATATAAACAAAGAATCAGATGAATCTCAAAACTTCACATTTGCCTTAAAGTGTATACTGAAGGGCGGTGAAATGTAGTGAAATTAACTACAAGAGAAAAAATCATGCTAATAATATTAGGGTTAATGCTTATTATAGGAGGATATTACAAATTTATATTAAGTCAACAGCTTATAAAGCTTGATAATATTGAGCAAGAGGTAATAGATAAAAAAGCTGAGGTTGAAAGAGTTAAATTAGAAATATCTGAGAATAGTCCTGTGCATAAAAACTTTAAAATTATAAATGCTAAAATAAAATCAATGACAAAACCTTTATTCCCAAGTATAAATCAAGAAAAAATAATAGTAATCTTAGATGAGATGCTTGCAGATGCTAACTTAGAAGGTAATTCGATTAGTTTTTCTGAGATAGATGTGAATGAAATTGATGTAAAAAAAGAAGAAGAAAAAGATAAAACTTATTTAATAAAAAATCTATTAGAAGAATATAAAGGTAATAAGAAAGAAAAAAATAATGAAGTAAGTAATGAAAATCAAGAAAATACAGAAAAACCAGATGAAAATAAGAGAGAAACTGAAAAAATGACTGCAACAATTAGTTATAAAGGAAAATATAAAGATATAATTAATTTTTTAGAACAAATAGAAACTTATGATAAAAAAATACTTGTAAGTAGTATTTCAATATCTAAATCTAAAGAAAATAATACGGATGAAGAAGGAATTGTAACTGATGACAATAGTATAACAGGAAGTATTGCATTAGATTTTTATTCTGTTCCAAAAATTCATGAACAGGACGAAGAGTATTTAAAGTGGGATTTTGATAATGGATATGGTAAAGATGACCCGTTTGTTCCTTTTAGTGGGTACTCTGAATATAATAAGAATAACAATATAGTTGTAAATAATGATTTTATTATGACTGTAAAGCCTATATCCTCAGATTTGCCTACTGTTATAATGGGAAGGGCGATGGATAAGCTAGGTAGAAGTTATGTATACGCGGATAACCAAAATTTTGAAAATGTAGAATTTCAAATAGTTCAAGTTGATAAAAAATATTACTATAAATATAAAACTCAAGGAGAAGCTTACCCGCAAGATTATGAAAATGATATGATTGAATTTGACCCACATGGAACTACTGTAAATCTGAATATTATAAGTAATAAAAGGAATGGTCCTGAAGATAATAGTGGTATAAATTTATCCTTAATAAATAAAACAAATCTAAAATTAAATGTAAAAGTTGATTATGAAGATGATAAAAATCCTAGAGTAAAAGTAGTTAATAAGCTTGGAAGTGTTAAGGTGATAAAATGATAAAATCTAATAAAGGATTGACGTTGGTTGAACTTATTGTCAGTTTAGCAATACTTGGAATTATTATTGTGCCTCTTTCTACTTTTTTTGTGAATACAATAAAAATAAATAAAGACTCAGAAGATAGGCTGAAAGCAAATCAGTTAGCTGAAAAATATATCGAAAAGACAAAATTTAGTGATAGTATAGTTCATGAAAATAATAAGTTAACTATAAATACAAGTGATAATGGCTTTACAATAGATACTACTGCTCAACATAATGACAGTGTTGTAACTTATAAGAAAGATGAAGGAGATTTTGTAGTATATAAAAAAGTAGAGACGCTAAAACATAAAATAAAAGAAGAAGATAAAAGTGAAGAACGATCAATAACATATCATGGAGAAATGAAAATAGAAAAAGATAATGATACACAAGATAAAATTGTTTTTGAAGATAATACAGAAGAATATATTGAAGAAAACGAAACCATAAAAATAGATGTACAAAAATATTCAGATACAGAAATAACTATAGCTTTTAACAACAAAAAGAAAACGGTAAATAATATAGATTTAAGTAACGAAGATATCAATATAAAACTAAACTGTAATGGAAATAAAAAAATAAATTTACAAGTATCTAGTTTGAATGAACCAAAAACTAATATATATATTATAAATTCTAAAGATAGCAATAATGAAATGATCATAGAAAAATCAATAGGAAAAGTATATATACATAAGAATATTTATGATAATACAGTAGCAAAAGAAGAAAATAATTGGGTATATAAAATTACAATAACAGTACAAAAAAATAATAGAGAAATAACAAAATTAGTAGCACTAAAAAAGATAGATTAGGGGTAGATATGTATGATAAGAAAAATTTTAAAATCCCAAAGAGGATCTACCTTAATAATGGTATTAATGAGTTTATCGGTACTTAGTATTTTAGGGACAGCTATAATGTCATCGGCTGTAATGAATTTAAAAGTAAAGATGCATGATAAAAGACAAAAAACATCATTCTATTTATCAGAAGCAGGGCTTGAAGAAGCTTATGGTATTATGGTGCATGAAGTTGATGAAGCAATTAAAGCTGGAAATAAAAAAGTTAAAGATAGTTTACCAAAGTTTATAAGTGATGAAAGAGCAAAAGAACATAAAGAACCAATAGAAGACTCTATAGACAGTGTGTTTATAGATGGAGATGGAAGTGTAAATAAAGAAAATATAAAGATAAAAATGCAACAATGGTTTGCTCAGGGGTATACTGACTATTTTAATAAAAAAGATGCTAAAGATACTAGTGTAAACGATCTTAAAGAACAATTAGTAAAACCTGATAATTATTCTATTTTAGATAGTAATATAGATTCATCAAAACCAAATATTGTTGTAGAAAAAATAGATGAATATCCTAATGTTCCACCAATGAAAAAAGATATAATACAAACACAATTAGACAGTTATAATGAAGATTTAAAAAAGTATATGAAAGAAGATAATAATAAATTTAAATTTACATTAGTTTCTCAATTCACTCATGAAAGTATTAATAAACAGATTAAGAGTACATTTTCTATATCAATACCAGAGTATAATACTCCGTACTACATAGGAAATGAAGTACTAACATTAAAAGAAAATATACTTTGGACAAATGCTTTAATATCAGATAAAGATATAATTATAACTGGAAATAATGTAAATGTAAACGGGGATATATATGCATATGGAAATACAGATAAACATATCAAAGAAAGAGGCATTATAGTAGGAGAAAATAACAAATCAGGTAAATTAACTGTAAATGGAAATGTGATAACAGGTAGTTATATTCAAACAAAATCCAACAATTCTAATATAACTATAAAAAATGGAGATGTATATTGTAATAGTTTAGTTATACCGGATTCACAAGAAAATTGTGATATAAATATAGGTGAAGAAAAAAATACAGCAGATGTTAATACTATTGATGACATAGAGTTAAATGGAAAGAAATCACACATAAATATTTATGGAAGTTACTATGGATTTTCTGATGGTTCACATTCCGATACACATGAAGAAAGCAGTAGTATTGTTATTAATAGTGATGATATAGGAGAACAAAATGGTTCTAGTATAAAAATAACTGGAAAATATACGCGAGATAACAAAGACATAGTAGATGATAATAAAGGGATATTTATTGGAGGAACTGTATATATAAATTTAGCTGATGGTGATTATCAAACAGGAGAAAGTGTATCTGTAAAAGGAAACTATAGAGCATATACAGAAAAAATAGAAGATACAAATAGTGAATATTATTATAGTAATGATAAAGACCAGAGTAAAGTAAGTTTTAAATATCGTTCTCCTTTAACTTTAGTACATAAAAAGGATGGGACAGATTTTCAAGCAAGGGATTTGGCTAGATATATAAAAGAAATAAATACAACTAAAGGAGATAATTTTCTAAACTTAGGAAATAGAAATATAGACATTGATATTAAAAATGTAAAATATTCGATCGGTGCTTATATTGATAGTACATCAAAATTAAATGAATCTACCTCTGGTTCTCTTGATTATGAGACTTTATTTAAAGAAAAATTTAAAGAATATAAGCATTATGTAAATACAATAGGAGATTCACAAATTAGTTTAGATGACAATCAAATAGATAGTAAATTGAATATAGAAGAAAGATTTAATTTTAAAAAAGACATAGTAAAAAATAAAGAAAATAAAGAAATATATATTGCAAATTCAAATCAAAACCAATCTATTTATATAGTAGGTCCTGATTCAAGTGAATCACGATCTGATTCTGACTACACCATACAACCTTCAGATGGAGTATTAAAAGGAATAATAGTTACTAAAGGTGATGTTTATATATCAGGAAAAATAAACTTTACAGGAATGATAGTAGCAAAAGGAAATATATATATACAAGATGATGAAGAAAAAATATTTACTAATGACTACAAAACAAAATTTAATAATAATTATGTTATTAATAAAATAGCTGAAGATATAAAAATAATAACAGAAGGAACCCAAATAGGAGATTTATTTACTCAAGATTCAGGATGGAGTAAAGAAATAAACGTATATTTAGACAATATGGGTGTAGATAGTGATATAAAAGCTTATTACAAATTTTCTGATTTAATAAATATTACAGATTGGGAAAAAATAAAAAATTAGTTTCAAAGAAGGGTTGAAAAATGAAATATCTTTTTAATAAAAAAGGATTTACATTAATAGAGTTACTTATAGTTTTAGCAATAGCATCGATTGTAATTGGAGTTGTAGGATCATTTTTTATATCAAATTACAGATTGTTTTTTAAAGCAGATGACCAAATAACAGTACAGGATCAAGCTCAAAATGCAATGACTAAAATTATAGATAAAATAAGAGAAACAGAGGGTATATATTCAATAGAAGGAGAAAAAGACTCAATAACTAGGTATTATAAAGTAGATAAAATTATATTTAAAAATATACCAGATAATTTATTACTTAAGTTTAATGATGAGACAATATTTTATGGATATGGAGAGCCGGTGAATAAAGCAATATCTGGGAATATCGAAAATTTTGAAATGAGACTTATTCCGAATACGTCGAATTATAAAGATAGTAAAGGTATTGAAATAAAAATTAAAGCAAAAAAGAATAAATCTGAAGTTGAAATTATAGATGAAGTTTATTTTAGAAATAAATAAAAATAGGAGGGGGAGTATGGAAAAAAAATTTAAAAAAATAATTAGTATTTGCGTCATAATGTGTATGATTATTACAACCTTTACACCTGTTTATGGAAATCCTAATAAAGATGAAAAAATAAGTGGTTATGTGTGGGAAGATGTGAATGAAAACGGAATATGGGATTCAGGAGAAAAAGGAGTAGAGGATATAATTATTTATTCTTACAATGGGAACGCAGATAAAAAAGAATGGAATTATAGAACAACTTCATCTTCAAATGGATATTATAGTGTTTCGGCTAAAAATTCTGGTAAGGATAATATAATAAAGGTAGATTTAGAGGAACTGAATAATAGAGGATATGAATTAACAACAAATAAGTATGATTCAAAAGTAAATCCTACAAATGGAAAATCATATAAAATGAAACCTTCAACAGATATACATATAGGATTAGTAAAAATAAAAGAAGATACATCACCATCTAATTTAATGGATATTAGTAGATCTATTGATGAGGTGAAAATGAAAAAAGAAGATTATTTTGATATTAGATATACTATAACACCTAAGCCAATTCTTAGAGAACAGGATAGTAGTAAGAAGGATATAATATTAATTATTGATACTTCAGGAAGTATGAGATGGATTCCAACACAAAATAGAGAACCTTATTATTATAATGAAACTTCAAGATTGACCATAATGAAAAATGTTGCTAAAAATTTTGTAGATAAATTCGAGAACTCACAGAATTTCAATATTGGATTAGTAGAATATAGTAGTTATGCTAGTAAAGTAAGTGATATCAAATCTGTTCCATCTAGAGCGCAAAATCTAAAAAATAGTATAGATGGATTAGGTGTAAATGGAGCCACTAATATAGGAGATGGAATTAGGATTGCGAAATCAATGCTTGATGCAGATACATCTGCAAAAGAAAAATATATTATTTTAATGACTGACGGAGTAGCTACAGCTTATAGTAAAGATATAAATGGAAGTCGCAATTATAGTGATGTTACGGACGTATATAATTCTGATTCGAGCTACAAGGGAAAATATTATAGACGTTTAGATGATTATATGGGTTCAAATATAAATGATATTATATATCATAATAAATTAGATGAATTTAGAACAGCATATTATTTAAAAGATTACTTAAGTTATTTAGGAAATCAGCAAGGGGATGAGGCATCCTTAAATTATGCAAAAAATGTAGTAGATGAAAAAATTAAAAAATCAGATGATATAACATCCTTTTTTGTAGTAGGATTTGGTTCAGGAGCGGGTAGTAGTAATGAAGAAATAGCAAATACTGCAGGAGCAAAAGGACAGTATTATTCTACACAAAATAGTAGTACTCTACAAAAGTTATATGATCAATTTGCAGAAGGAATTTTAAACTCTATTTCAGGGAAGATACATTTTGAAGAAACTATTACTGCACAAAATAATGAACAAGTAAGGGACATTTTACATACAGATAATTTGCCGGAAAGTTTTCATGTAGATAATAACAAGATAATAGGAGATATGGATATAACGTATAAGCTAAATCAAGAAAAGACATTATATGTAGCAGATCCTGTTTCATTTACGGTTCGATACAAATTAGATAGACAAGGCATATATACTTTTGGAGATAACAAAAATTCTTTTGCAAATATAGATATTCTAGATAAAAGTGATAAAAAATATTTAGAAGCCTTGAGCATTGAGATAAAGGATAAGCCGGAAAAACCTATATTTACCCAAACTCCAACTACATGGACAAATCAAAATGTTGAAGTAAGCATTCAGTACTCTAATGATTCTGAGATAAGAGAGTATAAAATTGATGATAACCCATGGCAAACATATAACGAGCCAATTACTGTAACGAGTAATGCAATAATTCAAGCTAGAGGAGTAGATGAATTAGATCAATATTCCATAAATAGTTTAAGTATAACAAATATAGATAAAGTACAGCCTACAGGGAATATTAATATTACACCAACTACAAATCAAGATGTAACATTGACTTTAATAGCAAATGATATAGGATCTGGTGTGAAAAGTGTACAAAAACCAGATGGAACATGGGTAGAAGGAGATACCACAACGTATAAAGTATCTGAAAATGGAACATACACGTTCAATATTGTAGATATAGCAGGAAATACAGGGACTGCAACAGCAACAGTAAATAATTTAAAGAAAAATTTACCTGAAATTAATATAAAAGTAAGAGATACTTTAGGGGATAGGAATACACTTAATATACCTTCTACAAATGCGGATAGGAAGGTTGATAAAATAGATCTATCTATAGGACTTCAAGGAGATGCTTATGCTGATATAAGTGTGAAGGGGGAAAATGTAGACTTTTTTGAATATCAATTTATAAAAAATTCAAAAACGCCTACAAATGATTGGGAGAGTATAAAATTAAATGGAGAAACTATAAATCAAGATGTTGTTAAAGAAAAACAAGGATATTTAAATAAAAGAAGTTATGACGTAAGTCATATGAAGACTATGCAGAATAAATCAGATTGGAATAACCCAGAATTAGTTTTTGAATCTCCATTTGATGCGACAGTATATAAACCTACAACATATTCGACAACTTCATCAGAATATGGTAAATGGGAAGAATATAAAAAAGAAGATGGGACTAAAGAAAAAAGATGGATTACAAATTCAGTATTTATGAATGAGATGGATATAGCTTGGTCTAGTGGAAATATAAACTTAGATTATAAAGAAGCATCAAAATTCTGGGGGTATATTAAAGTTCCTAAGGATGGAAATTATAAATTTGGAATGAACTCAGATGATGGATGTAAAGGCTATATAACAGTTGGTGGAAATACAAAGAAATTTGTTGATATGTTTAAAGTACAAGGGTCAAGATTTGGAAGCTCTAATGAAGGCTATGACTTAAAAGCAGGTGAATATTATCCGATTTATCTGGAATACTTTAACTGGGGCGGAAGGGCCCACTTTCAAATGGTCTATAGTGATAATAAAACAATAAATAAAAATTCAGCAATAGTTCCATCAGATTGGTTATATCCATCTAAAGATAATTCACCAGGAGAATATGCTACAACTATATTTACTGGAAATGAAGGGGTAAAATTCCCAACTGAATCAGGAGATTACTATATCGCCTTTAGAACAGGAAAAGATGGAAATGTTATTAGAGAAGGGATATATGGAGCATTTACAGTAGAAGAAAAAACAGAGCTTACAATATCTAAATCAGTTGTAGGTGGAAATCAAATAAAAGAAAAAAATAATTTTAAATTAGAATATACAATTCAACCTCCAAAAGAAATACCAGCTATAAGCACTTTTAAAGAAAATGGAGTATATAAAGATAAGATATCCTTAACTAATATAAAAATAACAGATGAATATCCTCAATATATAGAAAATAATTTAACATCAGGACAAAAAATTATAAAATATATTGACGATATAGAATTCATTAAAGATACAAGTAACGGTAAAACTGTATATAGATATAACGGTGATCCAATAAAGGTTGAGGTTAATTTAAATGCTAAAAAAACAGGAAATTATCTTTTAAGTGAAGGGAATAAATCAAAAATAACTTTTACTGACTTTAATGAAAAAGCAAATAGAGAGCAGGAATTTGATTCAATTAATATAACTGTTGTTGAAGATGAAATTGAAATAACAACAGGAATGTTTATTAATGGAGAATTTAAGGAGAATAGTAATGTTAATTTAGTAAAAGGATTTGATATAGACTTAGGTGTAAAAGTTGAGAATATTAGAAATCAAGATATAATATTAGAAGTTGAAGATGAAAGTAAAATAAATATACTTAAAGATAAAATAAAGATATATGGAAGTATAGATAAAAATGACATTAATTTCAATAAGTCGCTTTCTAATATCAACATCACTACAGACGGAAAAAAAATTAAAATTGAAACTTCAAATATAGAAGATATAAAAAATTATATTGTTATATATAATGTAGAATCATTAAAAAATACATCTATAGGTTCTTCTGACATTGGCATAAAAGTTAATTTAGAAAAAGCAACACATCAAATAAATATTGTACCATTACCTAATTTAGAATAAGTTATAACATTAAAAAGAATAAAGAGTAGATAAAATCCGTATCTACTCTTTATTCTTATACATACAAGATTATTATATGATTTATAACTGTTAGATAATATTAATATCAGAACCTAAACAATAAAAGGATATCTACATACACTTATAGAAATATATATTAAGGGATATTAACAATATAACAAAAATATAGAGTGATTTTGTAGAATGTTTTGACAAACAATGATATAATACAATATTGTATCTCAATAAAGTGAAACTTAATTCAGATGGAGTTTTTGCTTTCGGATAAAAACAAATGAATAAAATGTGAGGGAGGAAACACAACTTGGTAGGAAGAAATGATTTATGTCCATGTAATAGTGGAAAAAAATATAAAAAATGCTGTTTAAATAAAGATAAAAAAAATTCTATGTTACAACAAAAAGTTGATTTTTCACAAAAGCACGATATAACTACGACTCAAAAACTATATGCTTATTCTAGAAAAGATAAATTCTATGATGAATATATTAATGCTCAACACAAATTTTATATCGTAGACGATAAAGAAATAAATTCTAAATTCAATTCATTCTTTAATACATATTACCTTCAAGACTATATAACTAGTGAAAATAAGACTATAGCAATATCATTCTTTGAAGAAAACAAAGATAAATTAAATATAATAGAAAAGAATATATTAAAGAGCAAATTAAAATCTTACATAACTATATATAAAATATTAAATATAGAAGAAGATAAAGCTGTACTTAAAGACTTAATACTTGATAAAGAAACTTATATAGAAGATATAAATGTATTAAAAGATTTAAAAGCTGGAGAATTAATAATAGGTAGAACGGCTAATGTTGTAGAAGTAAACAAATTTATAGATACTGTATTATCTATATCTGAAAGAATAAAAGATGTTATAATAGCTGATATTAATAATATATATGAAAAGAATAAAGATGTTTATAAGCAAATGGAAACATTCCTAATATACAATACAAATATATTCTACAAATATATACAACAACTAATAGAGCCTAAAATAGGAGAATATCTAAAAGAAAAGAAAACAACTTCTAACACAGAAAATAATAATATAGAAAAACAAGTAGATACTAAAAAAATAGATGATTCTCAAGAAGTGTGTGAAGTTGAAAATCTTATAACAGAAAATATAGAAGATGCTTATAAAGAGGCGGCTTTAACTATATGGGAAGAATACAAGAATAATAACGAAGTAAAGGGAACTGAAAATGGGTGGGCTTCAGCGGTTGAATACCATGCTAAAAAAGAAGATGGAGTAAATGTAACTCAAAGTGCCATAGCTAAAAAATATAAAGTAAGTCCAAGTACTTTAGGAAAAAGATATAAAGAAATAAAATCAGTGCATAAAATATAACATAGATTATATTTTATGCACTGTGATATAATATTCATATATGGTAATTGTTTCACTAATTCAGAAACTGTAGAGTTCTTAGTTCTAGCTGTAAGAGTGTAGAGTATTTGAACTTTTAGCTTTCGGATAAATATGTAGAAAGAGGGATAATAATGAGTCTAACTTTAGGAAAAGAAATAGCTGTTTCAACTAGTTATATAAAATCAAACCCCGCTGTACCTATTTATAAAGGAGAAGAAACACTTGAAAACTTATTTGGGATGATATATCACATAGAAATAGGATTTTATGAAAAAGAAAAAGAAAAAATAAAAGAATATATTATAGTGGATTTTAAAGATTACACTTTAGCTAAAGCAGATAAAGAAGATTTACTTGATAAAGCTAGAGAGTACTGTAAAATAAAAGGAAAAGATTTAGAATCTAATGTTGAAATATTCTTATTAGATAACGAAGAAACTGAAAGTTTCGTAGAAAAATTATTTGATAATATGAAATTTATAAGAGGGTTAACTACTAAAAGGGGTTAGTCCTCTTTTTATTTTAAATAAAAATAACAGAATATTCAAAATTGATTAAAAGTGATATAATTATACTAACTAAAGGGGGAGGAAATTAAAATGAATTTTAATAAGATAAGCGTAAGGTTGATTTCTGTTTCTGCACTATTAATATTGATTCCTATGATGCTAGTTGGATATTTTTCATATGATAAAGCAGCTCAAATAATTAGTCAAAGCGAGCTTAGTAAGAGTGAAACATCTATAAGACAATTGAATGATAACCTAAACTTAGAGATAGACAACAAGTACAAGATATTTCAAGGATTAGATCAATCAGTTAGAAAAACTAATGATGAGGATATATTAGAGTTATTTAAAGAGTTTAGTCAAAACAATAAAGATATTTTACTTGTTTATATAGGACAATCAGATAAAACCATGAGGACTTATCCTGAAGTTGAATTTCCTGAGGGATATGATCCAACTGAAAGAGGATGGTATATAGAAGCTATGTCTAGTGATAAGCTTGTTTGGTCAAAGACTTATGTAGATGCAGTTACAAACAAAAACGTAATAACATTATCTGTGAAATTATATGATGAGAATAATAATATAAAAGGAGTTCTAGCTGTAGATATACTACTTGATAGTATAGGGGAGTTAACAAAAAGTATAGATTTAGGAGAGGGTACAGATATTATAATAGGAGACCATGAAGGCAAAATAGCATTTTATAAAGATGAATCTAAGATTGGAACTGATTTAAAGCAGACGGTATGGGGAAAACAAATATATGAGAATAAAAATGGAAGTATAGAATATGAAGCAAAAGACGACAAAGAAATATTTAAAGGTAAAAAATACATAACATTTGACAACAATGATACTATAGGATGGCAGATAATAAGTGTATTTGATAAAGGAATAATAGAAAATGAGACTCGTTCTATTTATGAAATATCACTAATAGTGGGGATAATAACAACTATAGTATCTATTATAATAAGTATATACATATCATTTGGTATAACTAAACCCATAAATAAAATAGTAAAAAGC
Organism: Tepidibacter mesophilus; assembly: GCF_002724055.1. Taxonomy (GTDB): domain Bacteria; phylum Bacillota; class Clostridia; order Peptostreptococcales; family Peptostreptococcaceae; genus Tepidibacter_A; species Tepidibacter_A mesophilus. Next base: position 35,792 of record NZ_BDQY01000014.1, read on the forward strand.
ATGGATGAGGTTGGAAAAGGGAATTTTACTATAAAAAATAAACTGAAAACTAAAACAGAAATAAAATTAATATCACAAGGTCTTAATAATATGATAGAAAAAATAAAAAATCTAGTAATAAACGTTGAAGATATATCGAAAAGTACACACAGTATATCTTCAGATTTAGTAGACATATCTTCAACCACGGCAACGTCTATAAATGAAGTAGCTCAAGCTATAGAAGAAATAGCAACAGGAGCAACTTCACAAGCTAGTGAAACTGATGAATCACTATCAAAAATGAAGAAGCTTGGAGACTTTATAGACCAGGTATCTAATGTAGCTGAAGATATGGCTGTTGATTCGGATAAAGTAAAAAATTTCAATGAAATGGGTATTCAAACTATATTATTGTTAAAAAATAAGAATGTAGATACATTAAATATAGTTAAAAGTATTGAAAATCAGTTTAAAGAGCAGATATCAAAATCTATGCAAATAAATAATATAAGTGAAACCATAACTCAAATAGCAGAACAGACAAATCTATTAGCTTTAAATGCAACAATAGAGGCAGCTAGAGCGGGAGAACATGGTAGAGGATTTGCAGTGGTAGCTCAAGAGGTTAAAAAGCTAGCAGAAGCTACTACTCAGCAAGTAAAAGAGATTGCAGAAATAGTAAACAATATCCAAGTAGAGACTAATGAGACAAGTAAGATTATGAGTGAAGCATCATATATAATTAATGAGCAGAATGAAGTTGTAGAAAAAACAGAAAAATTATTTAAGGATATAGATGATATTACTTATGGAATGATAGAAAAAACTATTGATATAAAAGATATGTTGAAAAATATAAATGTAAGTAAAGTAGAATTCGTAGATTCTATGGAAAAAATAGCATATGTAACAGAAGAGACAGCAGCATCTACTCAGCAAGTATCTGCATATGCTGAACAACAAGTAAGAGATATAGAAAAATTGAACAATTTAGCTAAAAGTCTTAATTCAAGCATTGATGAATTGACGAGCAATATACAAGAATTCAAGATAAGGTAAAAATAAAAGTCATGTTATTATTAAAAGTAATAACATGACTTTTTAAGTATTTGCAAATAATAATATATATGATATAAACTACATATAGCATTGTTAATTAAAGAGGAGTGAATAAAATGGACATTATAGGAATAGAAGAAATACAGGCTTACGAAAACATATATCAATACAAAATATTTAAGTATGATGATATAATAGAACTAGGAAACGAAGAAAAATTTATATGTGATTTGAAATTTATACAATTAAATATAAACCCTTTGTATAAGGATAGAGGAATTGATGAAAGTGTAGGATATGCTGTCGTTGAGAATTTATCTGAAAATATAGAAATATCACACTATAGTTTCGAAAAAAAGATAAAAAATTTCATAATGCAAGAAATTCCTTTAATAAATATGAAAGAAACGTCTATAAATGTAATTTTCAGTCTAAATAAATAAAATGAAATTTGTTGATTTTTACTTCATCATAGTGTAAATTTATAAAGGGGGGCGGGTTATATGCAAAATATTAACGATTTACAGATTAATATAGAGGTAATGAGGGGAAAACTCAATAAATTGATAGAGAACAACAATTTTAAACTTGTTAATAAAGAAATAATAGATTTAAGTCAAGAATTAGATGTTTTATTAGATAATTATGTTAAAATGAAGAAAGATAGTATATTATCATGAAATAAACTAAAGCATTATATATTTACATATAAAACTTAAAAGTCCTATTTATAGATATATGGTTGATATTTATAAATAGGACTTTCAATTTGGGAATTTTTAAATAATAAAAACATATAAGAAAGGATAATAAATATGATAAGGATATCAAATATAAAGATGGATATAGATGAGGATATAAAAAATATTGAACAAAAAATATTAAAAAAATTAAGAATAAGAGAAGAAGAATTAATAGAATATACAATATTTAAAGAGTCAATAGATGCTAGAAAAAGAGGAAAAATAAACTTTATATATACAGTAGATGTTAACGTTAAACAGGAAAATAATATATTAAAAAAGATAAAAAGCAACGATGTTAGATTGAGCCCACAGTTACAGTATAATGATGTGAAAATGGGAAACAAAGAGTTAGGAGAAAGACCTGTGATTATAGGAATGGGACCTGCTGGACTATTCGCTTCATTAGTACTTGCCCAAAGAGGTTATAATCCTATAGTTTTAGAAAGGGGAATGGATGTTGATAAAAGAACAAAAGATGTAAACTTATTTTGGAGAACAGGAAAAATAAATGAAGATTCTAATGTTCAATTTGGAGAAGGAGGAGCAGGTACTTTTTCAGACGGTAAATTGACTACAAGAATAAAAGATTTGAGATGTAGAAAGGTTCTTGAAGAATTAGTTATATCGGGAGCACCAGATGAAATACTATACTCTCATAAACCCCATGTTGGAACTGATATATTAAAGGAAGTTGTAAAAAATATGAGGCAAAGAATAATAGAACTTGGTGGAGAAGTTAGATTTGATTCTAAGGTTACAGATATTAAAGTTGAAAATGACTCAATAGTTAGCGTTGAGGTAAATAATGAATATATAATAGATACTAGTATAATTATACTAGCAATAGGTCATAGTGCTAGAGATACTTATGAGATGTTAAATAATAGAAATGTAAAAATAATCCAGAAACCATTTGCTATAGGTGCAAGAATTGAACATCCCCAAGTAATGATAAATAAATCTCAGTATAAAGAGTTTTATGATCATCCAAGACTGGGAGCAGCTGATTATAGACTTATTTACCATACAGAAAAAGGAAGAACTACATACACATTTTGTATGTGTCCTGGAGGAAGCGTTATAGCATCATCGTCATCTAAAGGAGAACTTGTTACAAATGGAATGAGTGAACATTCAAGAAATAAGGAAAATGCAAATAGCGCTCTTTTAGTAAATGTAGGCCCCGAAGATTTTGAGAGTGATCATCCGCTAGAAGGTGTTTACTTCCAGCAAAAATATGAAAGGTTAGCATTTGAATTAGGAGGAAAAAACTACAAAGCACCAGTTCAACTAGTGGGCGATTTTTTAAATGATACAAAATCCACTCAAATTAAAAGTGTAAAACCTTCATATAAGCCGGGATATACTCTTACAGACCTAAGAATGTGCCTTCCAAATTTCGTAGTTGAAGCAATGAAAGAAGGTTTGGTAAATCTTGATAAGAAACTAGATGGGTTTGCACTTAATGATGCAGTACTTACAGGGGTTGAAACGAGATCATCATCTCCTATAAGAATAGTAAGAGATGAATACGGATTTGAATCTGTAAATATATCTGGACTTTATCCTGCGGGAGAAGGCGCTGGATATGCTGGAGGAATAGTATCTGCTGCGGTTGATGGAATAAAAGTAGCTGAGAGTATAATAAATAAATATAGAAAAATTTAATATGAAATTAACAATTTTAATAAAAAATTAATATTTTTAACATAAACTTAACATTCCTCTTGTTGAAATTTGATACAATTAGACAGTAAAAAAACAAAGATTACAGATTCAAGGAGGACTAATAATGGCTATAAATATAGCATTAGGTATACTAGGTGGATTAGGTTTATTTTTGTATGGAATGAATTTAATGGGAGAAGGTCTTCAAAAAGCAGCTGGAGAAAAGTTAAAGAAAATAATAGAAATGTTAACTAGTAACAGATTTATGGGAGTATTAGTTGGGGTTTTTGTTACAGCTATTATCCAAAGTAGTAGTGCAACAACTGTTATGGTAGTTGGATTTGTTAATGCAGGTATAATGCAATTAAGTCAAGCTATAGGAGTTATAATGGGAGCAAATATTGGTACTACTGTAACAGCGCAGCTTGTATCATTTGAGTTAACACAGTTAGCACCTGCTGCGGTTGGTATAGGTATGGTTATATATTTATTTGCATCTAAAGAAAAGAATAAACAATTAGCTGAAATATTAATAGGGTTTGGTATATTATTTATAGGTATGGACTTTATGAAGGAAGCTGTTAAACCTTTAAGAGAGTTCCCAGCTTTTAGAGAAATGCTAGTTGGATTTGGAAGCAACACATTTTTAGGAATTTTTATGGGATTTGGTATGACTGTTATACTTCAAAGTAGTAGTGCCGCGATGGGTATATTATTAGCACTTTCATCAGAAGGATTATTGCCACTATCATCTGCACTTCCTATATTATATGGTCAAAATATAGGAACTTGCGTAACTGCTATATTATCGAGTATAGGAGCAACAAAGAATGCTAAAAGAGCAGCTATTATGCATTTGACTTTTAATATATTAGGTACACTAATATTCGCAATTATATTAAGTAAACCAACAATTGCACTTGTAACTAAAATGAATGCAACGGATGTGACAAGACAAATAGCAAATGTACATACATTATTTAATATCGTAAATGTTATAATTTTATTCCCATTTGCTCCATTTATAGTTAAATTAGCTATGAGGTTATTACCTGAGACGGAAGATGAAAATAATAATAAGGTGACTAAATATTTAGATAGTAGAATACTTGAAACACCATCTATAGCACTCGCAAATACTATAAGAGAATGTCTACACATGGGTAATATAACTAAAAAATCTTTAGAAAATGCTATGAATGGATTCTTTAATTGGTCAAAAGAAGAAGCTAAAAAAACATTTGAAAAAGAGAAAAAGATAAATACTCTACAAAGAGAAATTATAGACTACTTAGTTAAACTATCCAATAAAGCAATATCTGGAGAAAATAGAGAAATCGTAGATGGTTTATTTAATACTGTACATGATATTGAAAGAGTAGGCGACCATGCAGACAATATTGCAGAGCTGGTTGTTGAAGCTATAGAAAAGGATATACCTTTTTCTAAGGATGCTATAGGTGAGCTAAAAGCTATGTTTGACAAGGTTATGGAAGTTTATAAAAATTCATTAAAATGCATGAAGAACAATGATATAGACTTAGCCTTTAAAATAATAAAAATGGAAGAACAAATAGATATAATGGAAAGAACATGCAGAACAACTCATATAAATAGATTAAATAAAAGCTTATGCAACCCAGAAAGTGGTATAATGTTCTTAGAAATAATAAGCAATATGGAGAGAATAGGGGATCACTCGTCTAATATAGCAAGGGCTGTAGTAGATGCACAAACTGTAAAACAATATTAATGCACAATAATTAATGGAAAATGACGTAAATTGAAATCAATTTGCGTCATTTTTTAGTATATAATTAATTATCTGAAATCTAAAAGTTCTAAAACTCATCATCTTAAGTATAGAGATAAAAACTTAACAGCTTATGGATTAGTTTACCCACAGGATAAACGCAACTAAAAATTCATCTGAATTAAGTTTCGTTTTATATACATAATAAGTATTTTATAGTTAAAAATAAGGGAGGAATATTTATGTCTAAAAAGTTTAAAATAGCTTTATGTCAGACTATGGTAAAGGATGATAAGAATTACAATTTGAATAAAGCCTTAGAATTCATAGAAGAGGCAGCTATCAATGGTGCAAATATTATTTCTTTAGGCGAGATGTTTATGTGTCCTTATAGAAATAATGCATTTAAAGAATATGCTGAAGAAGAGGAGAGTAGTAATACTTTAAAATCTATATCCCATATAGCCAAAAAACATAATGTATATGTAGTTGCAGGGTCTATTCCTGAAAAAGAAGAGGATAGATACTATAATACGTCATATGTTATAGGTAAAGACGGAAATATTATAACAAAGCATAGAAAAATACATTTATTCGATATAGATATAAAAGGTGGAGTCTATATGAAGGAATCTGATACATTCTCTTCTGGAGAAGATATAACTATATTTGATACAGAATATTGTAAAGTTGGTATTGCTATATGCTACGATATGAGGTTTCCAGAAATATTTAGAATTATGGTACAAAATGATGTGAAGCTTGTAATAGTTCCAGCAGCCTTTAACAATGTTACAGGACCTGCTCATTGGGATATTATAATAAGAAATAGAGCTGTAGACAATCAAGTATATTTTGCTGCTGTAAGTCCTGCTAGAAATTATGACGAGACTTATCTAGCTTATGGTCATAGCAGTATTTGTAATCCGTTTGGAGAAATTATAGGGCAATTAAATGAAAATGAGGACATATTGTATTCTGACATAGATTTAGAGTTTTTAGACAAGGTAAGAGAGCAATTACCTCTTTTAAAACACAGAAGATTGGACATATATGATATTAAAACAAAAAAATAAAATAAAATATAAATTATATTAGAAATTTTTGTGAAATTAATATATAATTATAATGTAATTTGAATTAATATTTACGAAGGGAGCACCAAAATGAAAAAAATAAGCTTTGGCTATAATAATGCACTTGATTTTATAAGACAAGAAGAAATCGATTTTATGCAGCCTAGTATAAAAATGGCTCATAATCTGTTACACAGTAAAAAAGGACCTGGAAATGATTTTTTAGGGTGGGTAGATCTTCCTGATAATTACGATAAAGAAGAATTTGATAGAATAAAAAAAGCTGCAAATAGAATAAAAGAAAATTCAGAAGTATTAATAGTAATAGGAATAGGTGGTTCTTATTTAGGATCTAGAGCTGCTATAGAGATGTTAGGCCATTCTTTTAGAAATAACTTAAATAAGGAAGATAGAGAGTATCCTGAAATATACTTTGTAGGAAACAATATAAGTTCTACATATATAATGGATTTAATGGATGTTATAAAGGATAAAGATATATCTGTAAATGTTATATCAAAATCAGGTACTACTACAGAACCAGCTATAAGTTTTAGAATATTCAAGGAATACTTAGAAAATAAATATGGAAAAGAAGAGGCTAAAAAAAGAATATTTGCAACAACTGATGCTAAAAAAGGAGCATTAAGACAACTTGCACAAAATGAAGGATACGAAACTTTTGTGATTTCTGATGATATTGGTGGACGATTCTCTGTATTGACAGCAGTAGGTCTTTTACCAATAGCTACAGCTGGAATTAATATAGACGAGATTATGAAGGGTGCAAATGATGCTCGTATTGATTATGACAATGAAAATTTATCGGATAATCATTGTTATCAATATGCTGCTGTTAGAAATGTTCTTCATAGAAAAGGAAAGAATATAGAACTTATGGTAAACTATGAACCTGCACTTCACTTTATAGGTGAATGGTGGAAGCAGCTTTATGGAGAAAGTGAAGGAAAAGATCAAAAGGGGATATTCCCAGCTTCAGTTGATTTTTCAACAGATTTACATTCTATGGGACAATACGTACAAGATGGAAGAAGAGATTTATTTGAAACAGTATTTAATGTAGAAACTCCAAGAAGAGAATCTATTATAAAAGAAGATGATAAGGATTTAGATGGACTTAACTATTTATCAGGAAAAACTATAGACTTTGTAAATAAAAAGGCTTTTGAAGGAACTGTACTTGCTCATGTTGATGGAAATGTTCCTAACTTAGTAATAAATATACCTAAGCTTGATGAATATAATTATGGATACTTAGTGTACTTTTTTGAAAAAGCGTGCGCTATAAGTGGATATATATTAGGAGTTAATCCTTTTGATCAACCAGGAGTTGAAGCTTATAAGAAAAATATGTTCGCACTTTTAGGCAAGCCTGGATACGAAAAAGAAAAACAGGAACTTGAAAAAAGATTAAATAAATAAAAAAAGTAGAAGAATTTTTCTTCTGCTTTTTTAGATTCTTTTATTATAGATATTACGAGCAATAATATCTATATAATTTTCTAAGTTCCTAGAGGTATAAGCTATTATTGGAATTATTAAAAACCATATAGTAATTTTAAAATTTTATCTCAATAAGAGTATTAAAAATAATATATAAATTAGTTTCGGTTTTTTTAGAAAAATATGCATTATACTAATTTATTAAGAAAATACTAAATAAAATCAAAAACATAATTTTACATGAAATTGGATATAGACAAAAAATTCATTATATATTGACAACTGTTTTCCTTGTATGCTATCATTAGATTAATAAAATTAAAAATTAAATGATAAATTTAGTGCGTTACTGTTGAACAGGCGTAAACTTATGTGTACAAGAACTCTTGTATATATAAGTTTACGCCTTTTTTGTTTCCAAATTTTAGATAGGAGGGTTGGATTTGGATAAGAAAAATTTTAGAGTATTAAAGCTTTTAAATAACAATATAATTCTAGCTTTTGACATTGATAACAAGGAGGAAGTAATACTTCTTGGAAAAGGAATAGGGTTTGGTAAAAAGGAAAATAAAAAGGCCTATATTTCAAGAGATAGTATAGAAAAATCATTCGTAACTTATGATGATAAAATGACTAATGATTATTTTAAGATTGTAAATAACACAGATTCAAAGGTAATAGAAATAAGTGAAAAAATAATAGATATAGCAGAGAAAAAATTAGGTGATTTAAATTCTCATATACACATTCTTTTAACAGACCATATAGGATTTGCTATTGAAAGAGTAAATTCAGGTCTTGAAATAACAAATCCATTTATAGATGAAATAAACATACTTTATCCTGAAGAATTTAAGATTGCAGGTGATGGGATAAGCCTTATAAAAGAAAATTTAGATATTGATTTAGGAGATGGAGAGGTTGGATTTATAGCTATGCACCTTCATTCGGCTAGAAAAAATATAAATGTAAGAGAGACTGTTAAAAGTACGAGGATATTAAATGAGATAGTAAATATTATAGAGGATGGTCTTAATATAAAAGTTAAAAAAACAGATTATGAGTATAAAAGACTTATAAATCACTTGCAAGGTGCTTTGGATAGAATAAAAAACAAAAAAACTATTAAAAATCCACTTTTGAGTAACATAAAGGAACAGTTCAAGGATTCATTTGAAATAATAGAAAAAATAAAGAAGAAGATAGAAGAAGAGTATGAAACTAAAGTATTAGAAGAAGAACTTGGTTATATGGCAATTCATATTGAAAGACTAAAAGGTTAAAAAGGGAGGAATTATAATGAATAATGTATTTGGTAAGGTTCAAAAGTTAGGTAAGTCATTAATGCTTCCTATAGCTGTAATGCCAGTTGTAGCTATATTATTAAGACTTGGGGTATTATGGGACATGCCGTTTGTAACAGCAGCAGGAAGTGCTGTATTTGATAATTTGGCTATATTATTTGCAATAGGTGTAGCTATTGGATTTGCTAAGGATTCTCAAGGTGCAGCTGGTCTTGCAGGTGCAGTAGGGTACTTTGTTTTAGATGGTTGTGCTAAAGCTATTAATGCAGATATTAATATGGGGGTTTTAGCAGGTATGATAGCGGGTATTGTAGCTGGTAACTTATATAATAAATATCATGATATCAAACTACCTGATTTCTTAGGTTTCTTTGGTGGAAAACGTTTCGTACCAATAATAACAGCATTTACTTGTATAATATTAGGATTTTTATTCGGTTATGTATGGCCATATATTCAAGGTACAATAGATTCTATAGGTAATTGGATAATTGGAGCAGGAGCAGTAGGGATGTTTGTATTTGGTTTCTTAAACAGATTATTAATACCAACAGGTCTTCACCATATTATAAATAGTATAGTTTGGTTTATATTTGGAAGTTATAATGGAGCAACAGGAGATTTAAATAGATTTTTTGCAGGAGATCCAAGCTCTGGAGTATTCATGACTGGATTCTTCCCAGTTATGATGTTTGGTCTTCCAGCGGCGGCACTTGCTATGTATACTTGTGCTAAGAAGGAAAATAAAAAGACTGTAGGGGGAGTACTATTATCAGTAGGATTTACTTCTTTCTTAACTGGAATAACGGAACCACTTGAATTTATGTTTATGTTTATAGCACCGGTTTTATATGTAATACATGCTGTGTTGACAGGATTATCTATGGCTGTAACTTATATGCTTGGAATTCGCCATGGCTTCGGATTCTCAGCAGGAGCAATAGACTATTTTGTAAACATGAACTTATCTACTAATGGATGGCTATTGATACCTATAGGAATAGCATTTTTCATACTATACTATGTTATATTCGTATTTGCTATAAAGAAATTTGACATTAAAACTCCAGGTAGAGAAGAAATATTAGAAGATAGTGATTCTAAGGATTCTAATAAAAATTCTGATATGGATGAGTTAGCAGTTGAATATTTAAAAGGATTAGGTGGAAAAGAGAATATAGTTGAACTAGATTCTTGTATAACAAGACTTAGACTTGTTCTTAATGATACTTCTAAAGTAGATGAAAATAAATTAAAGTCATTAGGAGCATCAGGAGTTATAAAGGTTAATAATAAGAGTATGCAAGTTGTAGTTGGAACTAAGGTTGAACTTTTATCTTCAAGAATGAAGAAGCTTATATAAGCTTCTTCATTCTTATTAAAAGTAAAATAGGAGGTGATTGTAGTGAAAGCTATTATAAACTCAAAGATAATATTAGAAGATGTAGTTATAGAAGATAGTGTGATTATTTATGACGATAAAATAATAGATATAGTTAAAAGCAAGGATTTTGAGAATATAAAAGTTAGCAGTATTATAGATGCTAAAGGCAATTATGTTAGTGCAGGTTTTATAGATTTGCATATACATGGATCAGGTGGATATGATACTATGGATGCTACAAATGAAGCCTTAAATTCTATATCTAAAACTATAATCAAAAATGGAGTAACATCGTATTTACCTACCACTATGAGTATGTCAAAATCGGATATAAAAAATGCATTAGATAATATAAGAAATACAAAAGTTACTAATGGAGCAAAGCCTGTTGGAGTTCATCTTGAAGGTCCGTTTATAAATCCTAAATATAAAGGTGCGCAAAATGCAAAATATATAATAAAGCCTGATTATGACTTTATAAAGGACTATCTAGATATAATAAAAATAATAACATTCGCACCAGAGCGAGATGAAAACTCTGAGTTTATAAATAAACTAAAACAACATGAAAATATAGTTTTGTCTATGGGACATACTGATGCTACTTTTGAACAAGCTGTAGAAGCTATTAAAAATGGGGTAACATATGTAACACATGCTTTCAATGCTATGACTGGACTTCATCACAGAAATCCAGGTGTTATAGGTGCTTTATTCGCAAATGATATATATTGTGAGCTAATAGCTGATACTGTACATGTTCACAAGGGTATATTTCAATCATTTATAGATATAAATAAAAAAGAAAAAGTAATACTTATAACTGACTCTATGAGAGCTGGATGCATGAAGTGTGGAGAATATGAGCTTGGAGGACAAAGGGTAATAGTAGATGAAATGAGTGCAAGACTTGAGGATAATACATTAGCTGGCAGCATATTGAAATTAAATGATGCAGTTAAGAATATAAGAGACAATACAAAATACAAAATAAATGACATTATTAATATGGTGACAGTCAACCCTGCTAAAGCAATAGGTCTTTATGATGAAATAGGAAGTATAAAAAAAGGAAAAATATCAGATTTAGTAATATTTGATGAAAATATAAAAATTTTGAGAACAATAATAAATGGAGAAACTTTATACGAGGTGATATAGATGAGAATTATATGTGTTGATAATTATGATGATATGAGCAAAAAAGCTGCTAATATAGTAGCAAGTCAAATAATATTAAAGCCGAACAGTGTATTAGGACTAGCAACTGGATCAACTCCGATAGGAATGTATAAACAGCTTGTAAAAGCTTATGAAGATGGGCATATAGATTTTGAAAAAATAACTACCTTTAATTTAGATGAATACTTCAATTTAGACAAAAAAAATAATCAAAGCTATTATCACTATATGAAAAAAAATTTATTTGATAAAGTAAATATAAATTTAGAAAATATCAACATACCAAACGGTATGGTTGATGATATAGATGAAGAATGTTTACAATATGAAAAGAAAATAAGAAACAAGGGTGGAGTCGATATTCAAGTCCTAGGGATAGGAAGAAATGGACATATAGGATTTAATGAACCAGATATTAAATTTGAAGCACTAACTCATATGGTTAAATTGGATAATCAGACTATAAAAGATAATTCGAGATTTTTTGATTCGATAAAAGAGGTTCCAACAAAAGCTATAAGTATGGGGATTAAGACTATTATGAGGGCTAAAAAAATAGTACTTCTTGCAAGCGGAAAAGAAAAAGCAGAGTGTATATATGAAGCGATATATGGTAATATAACTCCTAATCTACCAGCATCAGTACTCCAACTTCATCCAGACGTTATATTTATAATCGATAAAGAAGCGGGTTCAAAGTTAAATTTAGAAGAGATAGATAAACAATATTTATAGGAGGGAATTAGATGTTTAATTTTTTAAAGAAAAATAAAAATCAAATTAGTATAAAATCTTCATTTGAAGGAGAAGTTGTAGATATAACTAAGGTAAGTGACAAGATGTTTTCTAGCAAAATGATAGGAGATGGAGTGGCTGTAATACCGTCTAGCGCTAAAGCAGTAGCACCTTGTGATGGAGAAATAACTCAAATATTTCCAACTAATCACGCGTTTGGAATAACAAGCAAAGAAGGATTGGAAATACTAGTTCATATAGGTATTGATACGGTGGAACTTAAGGGAGAGGGGTTCAAAAGAATATTAGAAGCAGGAACATCTGTTAAAAAAGGAGACGTTATCATAGAGGTTGATTTAGAATATATAAAAAGCAGAGGTAAAGATACTATAACTCCTATAATAGTAACTAACATGGATAAGGTAGAAAGTATCGATAAAAATCTTCAAAATATAGAAAATGTAATGAATATAACTTTAAAAAAATAATAAAGAAAATATTTTCCACAAAATACCTTAATGGTGTTATAATCATAGTGCGTAAAAACATAATATGAGGTGGGAATATGGATAATATAGATAAAAACAAGGAAAAAGGAGTTATACTAGTTATTATAGCAGCTGTATTTTGGGGCTATATGGGTGTACCTACTAGAAACTTAGGAAATTTAAACTTTGATGCATTTTCAGTTTCTTTTTTTAGAACACTGATTGCAGCTGTATTCTACTTTTTATACTGTTTAAAGAAAAAACCGAAGAGTTTAAAAGTTGATTCTAAAGGAATAATATTTTTTATGATTTATGGAATAAGTGCATTTGCATTAACATTCATATCATATAATATATCAATAAATTATGTTTCTGTGTCAATAGCCACTGTTCTGATGTTTACATGTCCTATTTGGGTAGTAATTTTATCTCACGTTTTATTTAAAGAGGAGATAAATAAAAACAAAGCAATAGCTATAATACTAAATCTATTTGGTTGTTTTATGATATCTAAGGGATATGAGTTTAGTAATTTTTCATTGAGTTTAAAGGGAATAATATTTGGACTTATATCTGGATTTGCATTTGCACTTCAAGGAATACTTGCAAAAATAGTAGATGAAAAATATGATAAAGATTGCCTTTTAGCATATTCATTTTTATTTGGAACCTTATTTTTAATATTTTTTGTAGATTTTAAAAATACTGCAAATATATTTAAAAATACAAATGATATGTACTTTATAATAAAAAACATTATAGTAATAGGTATTTTTAATACTATAATAGCTAATGGATCCTATGTCAAGGCAGTTGAATACTTAGAGGCAAGTGTTTGTAGTATAATAGTGTCACTAGAACTTGTAGTAGCTGCAATTGTAGCATATTTTGTATTTAATGAAGGTCTTGAAGGTTTTCAAATAATAGGTATGATTATGGTTATAATATCTATAGTTGTGCTTAATGTTAAGAAAAAAAAGAATATAGATAAGGAAGTATCTTAAAAAAGGAACGCTTAAATAGCGTTCCTTTTAAATATAAGCTTTAAAAAAGCACATATTATTATTAAAAAGCTTATGTATCCGAATAAAGGATACAAAATCATTATCAAATTCGAAAATCCAAATTTAGCTAAAAATATAGATATTAAACAAAATAAAAAGCATAGTTTCTTTTGTTCTATTTTAAAAATAGGACTTATTCTAGTTATGAATCCAAAACCATTTCCTATAGCAGTTGTAAACATTGCAAACCATAGTATTATAGAATATAAATATTTTCCTCTGTAATCTGAGTAACTAGATATATTTAGCATTGGAAGTTCCAATGAAGAAACATCGTTATAGAGTATAAGCGATGGTATTAATATGAATAAAGCTAATATCCCAAGAAATAAACCTCCAAGCATACCACCTTTTATAGCAGTTTTTTTACTGTCAACTAAAGAACCAACAGATGTTAGTATAACTAAAGCTGGTATCATATTGTAACCAACATAAGTAACAGATGATATTATGAATGTATGGTTATTATTTGTGTTTATGTAATTTAGGCTATTCATATCTATGCCTTCATGTAAAATAACTTTTGTCCCTATATAAACTATTGAGATTAATAAGAAAGGAACTATCACAGTGTTTACTGTAGATAACCCTTTTACACTGAAAATGAATGTTATAAATGTAGCTATAGCCATAAATATTATACCTACGTTAGAATTTATATTATATTGCTCGTGAAATATAGCACCGCTTCCTGCTAACATTATACAATAGCCAGCTATTAGAAACAGTATTATTAAAAAATCTATTACATTACTTATGTTTTTCCCAAATATTGCTTCTAACATCTCGTTGTATGTAGATATTTTATTTCTATGAGCTGTTACTAGTATTATACTTCCTATTAAACAGAATAAAACTGTTGCTATTAGTATACCTATTAGACCATTCACACCAAACTTTCCAAAAAAGTTCATAATTTCCTGTCCTGAAGCAAATCCTGCACCTATTATAGTACCAACATAAATACTAGCTATTTTGATATATGAGTTGTTTTTCATATTATCCCTCCTTATATAAGCCTCTATATTAAATGTATGAATATAAAGAAGAATAATTACTAGTATAAAATCAAAAAAGTATATGTTTAAAAATACAATAGATACAAATATATTAATACTTAGATATATAGGTTATAATTTATATAAATATATTTTGTAGGAGGATATTATGAGTACAAAAAAGATATTAATAGCTGATGATGAAAATCGGATGAGAAAGCTAGTATCAGACTTTTTAAAAAAAGAAGGGTACTCTATAATAGAAGCTAATGATGGCAAGGAGGCTCTTGATTTATTTGAGCAAGAAAATAATATAGACTTAGTAATACTAGATGTTATGATGCCAAAATATGATGGGTGGATGGTTTGTCGTGATATAAGGAAAAAATCAGGAGTACCTATAATAATGTTGACGGCTAGAAGTGAAGAGTTCGATGAATTATTCGGATTTGAAATGGGAGCTGATGAATATGTAAAAAAACCATTTAGTCCTAAAATATTAGTAGCAAGGGTAAATGCTCTTCTTAGAAGAAGTATAGAAGAAAAAAAAGATATTCAAGTGTTTGGGAATTTAAAAATTGATGATAATGCTAAAATTGTATATGTAGAAAATCAGGTAGCAGAGTTAAGCCCTAAAGAATATGAATTACTGTTATATATGATAAAGAATAAAGGAGTTGCACTTAGTAGAGAGCAAATACTTAATAATGTATGGGGATATGATTATTTTGGTGAACTCAGAACTGTTGATACTCATATAAATAGACTCAGAATAAAGCTTGAAAATCAAAGTGATTTAATTCATACAGTAAGAGGTATAGGCTATAGATTTGAGGTTGAAAAAAAATGAAAAAATCTATAAGGACAAAATTATTTATAGGGATAACTAGTATAGTGGTTATATTTGTAGTTATGTTGTGGGGACTTAATTCTACTTTACTGGAAAAATACTATATAAAGCAAAAGAAAAATATATTAATGAATGCAAGTACAGAGATAGATTCTATATATACAGGTCATGTAGATGAAATATACATAGATCTTGAAGTTATTCGCAACACAATAGGTGCAAGTATTATAATAGTAGATCCTAATAGGCATGTTAAGTATACATCTGTTGGCATGTATGCAAAAAAGGCATTTAGTCCTATGTATTTAAATAATATCATGAATATAAAAAATAAGTATGTATTTGCTCTAGAATCGGATCAAAAACTAAATATTGATTTTTTAGCTCTTAAAACTGTTTTAAAAAATAAAGATATATTGATACTTAAAATTCCTATGCCATCTATATCTGAAAGTGCCAACATCGCTAATAAATTTATGATATTTACAGGATTATTAGCTATAATAATAGGAATATTATGGGCTTTGATTTTTTCTAAAAAATTCACTGAGCCTGTACTTTATATAAACGATATAACTAAAAACATTGCAAATCTCAATTTTTCTAAAAAATGTATAGTAGATACAGGTGATGAACTTGGTGAACTTGCCAATAATATAAACTATTTATCGAGTGAACTCGATAAGGCTATATCTAGTCTTTGTCAAGAAAATCAAAAGCTTGAAGAGGATATACAAAGAAAGAGAAAGATAGATAATATGAGAAAAGAATTTATATCGAGTGTTTCTCACGAACTCAAAACTCCGATATCTTTAATACAAGGATATTCAGAGGGACTAAAGGAAAATGTTATAGAGAGTGAAGAAGACAAGGAATTTTATTGTGATGTAATAATTGATGAGGCTAAGAAGATGGATATGCTTGTTAAAGACCTTTTGAATCTTTCTCAGATAGAATCAGGATATTTTAAATTAGAAAAGATGAAATTCAATATATGTGATTTAATAGATCAAACTATTACTAAGTACAAAAATATATTTGATAAAAAGAATATAGATTTAAGAATTGATAAAAATTATACAGGAAATGTTTTTGCAGATAATATGAGAATAGAACAGATTCTAGTGAATTTTATTAATAATGCAATAGACCATGTAGATGATAATAATATTATAAAAATAATTGTAGATGGAAATAATAAAAAAGTAAGAGTAAGCGTATTTAATTCAGGAAAACATATATCAAACGATGATATAGATAAGATATGGACTAGCTTCTACAAAGCAGATAAGGCAAGGACTAGGGAATATGGAGGGTATGGTCTTGGACTATCTATAGTCAGGGCTATTCAAGAACTTGATAAAAATGAATACGGGGTTTTAAATGTCGAAAATGGGGTTATATTTTGGTTTGATGCAGATAAATGTTTATAAAGTGGGCGAATATGTGTTAAAATAAAGTTTGGCATTGAAAACATATATAGGGTTTATGACTGCACTAAAGTAGATTCATTTGATATCGGTGATAAGATGAAGATTTTATAGTGTACTTCATAAATCCTATATAAAAATTGGGATATTAATAAATGCGTTAAATATAAATTAAAAGAGGAATGATATGTATTATGAAATTTTCAAATCTTGGAATAAGTAAAGCGTTAGAAAATGTATTACAAGAGAACAGAATAACGGAGCCTACTTCTATTCAAACTCAAAGTATACCTGTTATATTAAAAGGTAAGGATGTTATGGCTCAAGCACAAACGGGAACAGGTAAGACACTTGCCTTTTTACTTCCTATACTAGAAAAGATTGATCCGAACAAAGGAACAGTACAAGCTTTAATTGTTACACCTACAAGAGAGCTTGCTATTCAAATTACAGCTGAAGCTAAAAAACTACAAGAAGCTAAAGGTATAAATATACTGGCAGCTTATGGTGGTCAAGATGTAGAAAAACAGATAAACAAGTTAAAGGGTGGAATTCATTTAGTTATAGGTACACCTGGAAGATTAGTAGATCATATTGGAAGAAAGACTATTAATTTTAAAAATCTTAAAGCTCTTGTACTTGATGAGGCAGACCAAATTCTTGATATGGGATTTATACATGAAATTGAAGAAATAATGAATAACAGCAACAAATTAAGACAGACTATGTTTTTCTCAGCGACTTTAACTAAGAAGGTCAAATCTTTATCAGGAAGATATATGAGAAATCCTGAATTTATCAAGGTTGAGAGTAAAAAGGTAACTTTAGAAGAAATAGAACAAATAGTTATTGAAACTACCGACAGATTAAAGCAAGATGCACTTTGCCATGCTATAGATGAGCACAAACCTTTTATGGCTATAATCTTCTGTCGTACAAAGCTTCGTGCGCAAACTCTTAATGAAGCTTTAAATGAAAGAGGATATGATTCAGATGAGCTTCATGGAGATTTAAGTCAGCCTAAGCGCGAGAGGGTAATGAAAAAGTTTAGAGATCTTAAACTACAGTTTTTAGTAGCAACTGATATAGCTGCTAGAGGACTTGATATAGACGGTATGAGTTATGTATTTAATTATGATGTACCAGAAGATGCAGAAAGCTATATACATCGTATAGGAAGAACAGGGCGTGCTGGTAAAGATGGAGTTGCTATTACTTTCGTTGCTCCTAAGGATCAAAAAACTCTTGCTGAAATAGAGCAGGGAATAGAAATGAAGATTAAAAAACAAAGATATGAAAAAGAAGGTAGTGACAATGCTTTAGTAGAAGTTAAAAAAGCATCTAAGCCTAAGAAAAAAGAATTTCATAAGAAAGGAACTGACTTCAAGAGAAAAGGCAGCTCATTTAGTAAAAACAAAAGACCTAAAAGATAGTTATAAAATGATATAAATAGTATAAAAATAATATAAATGTCATATATTTACAATATAGATTTTTTCACAAAGGGGAGAAATGAAATGATTAAATTCAAATCATGTGTATTGTATTTATTGGTATTTATATTTTTTTTGTCACCGACATCTTATGCTCAGCCTATTACTAATGTCCAAATTGTTACTGAAAAACAGACGGAGTTTACAGGGAATATACTTAGGTTTAAGGCTTTGAGTGAAGGCAGTAATATGAAGTATAAATGGAGCATATTAAAGGATTCTTGTGTTATTTATACAAAAGATTATAGTGAAAGCAATGTATTTGAATATCCTGTTACATGTGAGGGTATTTATTATGTAGGTGTTAGTATTAAGGATTCAGATGGAAATATTGTAACTTGTGAATCTGAAAAGGTTAGTGTGGTAGACAAAATAAAAGTAGAGCCTCCTAAAGTAAAAACAGCAGAGGAAATAGAGATAGAAAGTGTACAAGCTTATGTAAATGAGACTAAAAATTTAACTAGCCAAACAGATAGGCTTATATGGGTGAATACGGAGAAAAATATGGTATATGTATTCAAAGGTAAAGCTAAAGAGTGGAAGCTTGAAAAGAAGATGCTTTGTACAGATGGAAAAGACTCTACTCCTACGGTTAAGGGAAATTTTAGTGTTAATAGTAGGGCACCATGGCTTACTTCCTATAATGGTAAAGTAAAAGCCAAATATAAGGTGAATTTTTACGGAAATTATTATTTTCATTCAATATTATTTGATTCAAAAGGAACGAAAGTAGTAGATTCAAGACTTGGAAAATCTTTATCTCATGGATGTGTAAGACTTAGTGTTGAGAATGCAAAGTGGATATATGATTATATACCTGATAAAACTGCTGTTCATGTAAGTTAATTTAGCCTGTGATTTTACAGGAAAAAATAATATCATTTTTTTATATTAGATTACTTATTATAGAGTAATTATTTTATAAGGAAATGGTATTATTTTTTATGTTTATTAATATAATCATATTGTCAACTTTAAAAATATTTAAGTTGACAATATAAATCCAACTATGTAAAATAAAATCATAAACAAATATCTGGTAAAAGGAGAGAATAATGATATGAAAATTAAAACTAGAGATATGATTTTGATAGCGATGTTTGCTGCTTTAACAGCGATAGGGGCATTTATAAAAGTTCCCATACCAATGGTTCCATTCACTTTGCAATATTTATTTTGTGCATATTCAGGAGTGTTCTTAGGATCTAAGTATGGGTTATATTCACAACTACTATACGTTGCCATTGGACTTATTGGTATCCCTATTTTTGCTAATGGAGGAGGACCAACATATATATTTCAACCTACATTTGGATATTTACTAGGATTTATATTATGTGCTTATATAATGGGAAAATCAACTGAAAAATTAAAAGATATAAGTTTTATTAATATATTCAAATCCCTCTTATTGGCATTATTTGGAGTTTACGTAATAGGAGTTTCGTATCTTTATATGATTATTAATGTTTATCTTGGAAAAGAAATGAGCATAAAGTCGGCAATAGCAGTAGGATTTGCACCATATATAATTTCGGATTTAATTCTTAGTATAATAATAGCTTACTCAGCTGTTAGAATAATACCAGTAATAAGAAGAACAGGTTTAATTGAAAATCAAGCAGAATAGTTATTGTGATTTATCTAAATTGTATCTTGGGGTGATTTATATAGTATGAAAAAATTTATTAAGCAAGTTACACAAAAAGTTTTAGATGGTCAAGAGATAACATATGATGAGGCATTAAAAATAATTAATGTAGATGAAGAAAATATAGAGGTTCTAGATCTACTTTTTCTAGGAGCCAATGAAATAAGAAAAAAATATGTAGGCAATAAAGTTGACTTATGTACAATAATGAATGCAAAATCAGGTAGATGCTCTGAGGATTGTAAATATTGTGCTCAAT
This sequence comes from Tepidibacter mesophilus, assembly GCF_002724055.1. Taxonomy (GTDB): domain Bacteria; phylum Bacillota; class Clostridia; order Peptostreptococcales; family Peptostreptococcaceae; genus Tepidibacter_A; species Tepidibacter_A mesophilus. The sequence continues at coordinate 56,378 of NZ_BDQY01000014.1, forward strand.
CAGTTCACTACGATACAGGTGTTATAGAATATAATCTATTAAGTTATGATGAGATTTTAGAAAGAGCTTTAGAAGTTCAAGATTCAGGAGCCCACAGGTTTTCATTAGTTACTAGTGGTAGAGGTATAAGCTGTGAGGAGGAAATGGATAAACTAGTAGATATATATAGTAGACTAAAAGTAGACACGAGCCTTAAGTTATGTGCATCACATGGGATAGTGAGCTTTGAACAATTGTTAAAGCTTAAAGAAGCAGGAGTAAGTATGTATCATCATAATGTAGAGACTAGTAGTGATAACTATAAAAATATATGCACAACGCATGATTATGAAGAACGAATAGAAACTATAAAAAATGCTGTAAAAGCAGATATTGAAGTTTGTTGTGGTGGGATTTTTGGTATGGGAGAATCCAAAGCAGATAGATTAAAAATGGCATTTGAAATTAAATCTTTAGGTATAACTTCAATACCATTAAATATACTAATGCCTATGAAAGGAACTCCATGTGAAGATTTAAAGGTAATATCGCCATTAGAAATTATTAAAAGTATGGCATTGTTTAGATATATTATACCTAATTCATACATTAGATACGCTGGAGGTAGAATGGCATTAAAGGATAAACAAAGTTTAGGGTTTAATGCAGGAGTAAATGCCGCATTGGTAGGAAATTTTTTAACTACAATAGGAAGCAATGTTGAAAATGATAAAGAAATGATAAATAAAGCTGGATTAGAGATATAAGAGAATAAGGGGGAATTTCTTTGAATAAAGGTATTTTCATAGTCGGTACTGATACTGATGTTGGAAAAACATTTATAACAGCAGGTATAAACTATATCTTAAGAAAGAACAACTTTAATGCTATTAGCTTTAAACCTGTGCAAAGTGGAGGAATAATAAAAGATAAAAAATTAATATCAGATGATATAGAATTTATAAAAAAAATATCAGAGGTTAATGAAGATTATGAAACAATGAACTCTTATTGTTTTGCAGAAGCTGTATCTCCACATCTTGCATCTGAAATGGAGAATATACGTATAGATAAGAACAAAATAATAAGTCATTATAGAAAATTGTATGAAGAATATGATTTTTGTATAGTAGAAGGTGCAGGAGGAAGTGTAGTTCCTTTAATAAGAAATGAATACTATATTTATAATCTTGTAAAAGATTTAAATATACCTGTATTGATAGTAACAACAATAGGAGTAGGCTCTATTAACCAAACTGTATTAACGGCTAATTTCTTAAAAAGCTTAGGAATACAAATAAGAGGGATAGTAATAAATAAATATACGGGGGCTCATTATGAGGATGACAATATAGAAGTTATTAAGTCAATAACAGGGCTAGAGATAATTTCTATAGTAAATAAGTTAGATTTAGATGAAAAAGAAGATTTTATTTTAAAATCGAGAAAAGAATTTGATGAAAATTTAGATATAAATAAATTATTAAATCTATTCAAAAGTGAAAGTAGGGGAGATTTTAGTGAGTGAAATGAATGAGCTTCAAAAGAAAGATTTAAAATATATCTGGCATCCGTGTTCTCAAATGAAAGACTATGAAACATTTGACCCTATAGTTATAAAAAAAGGTGAAGGTGTTTTTTTAGAAGATATGAATGGGAAAAGATATTTAGATGCTGTTTCATCATGGTGGGTTAATTTGTTTGGGCATTCTAACAAAAGAATAAATGAAGCTATATACAAACAAGCTAACAAGCTTGAACATGTTATGCTTGCAAACTTTTCTCATGAGGCAGCTATTGAACTTGCACAAAAAATAGTTAACATAACTCCGAAGGGACTAAATAAGATTTTTTTTGGTGATAATGGATCTTCAGCAGTAGAGATAGCTTTAAAGTTAAGCTTCCAATATCATCAACAAATAGGAAAAAAGAAAAAAATAAAATTTGTTAAGATATCTGATGCTTATCATGGAGAAACATTGGGTGCTTTATCAGTTTGTGATGTTGAACTTTATAACAAGGTATTTAATCCTTTGTTATTAGATGTTATTAAAGTACAAGGACCTGATTGCTATAGATGTGAATATAAATTAGACAGAAAAACTTGCAAAGCCGAGTGCTTCGAAAATATGGAAAAAAATATTGAAAAACAACATGAAGAAATAAGTGCTATAATAATAGAACCTATGATACAGGGGGCAGCAGGTATGAAGATATACTCTGCCAAATATCTAAAAAAGCTAAGAAAATTATGTGATGAGTATGATATTAACTTAATAGCTGATGAAGTTGCAGTAGGATTTGGAAGGACTGGAAAGATGTTTGCATGTGAGCATGCTGAAATTTCGCCAGATATTATGTGTTTATCTAAAGGTTTAACAGCTGGATATATGCCTTTAGCATTAACTTTAATGACAGATAAAATATATAATGCTTTTTATGATGAGTACTCAAAGTTAAAGGCTTTTTTACATAGTCATAGTTATTCTGGAAATGCATTGGGATGTGCTGTTGCAGTTGAAACACTTGATATATTTAAAGATGAAAATATTATCGAAAAAAATATAATTAAATCTAATCTATTAACAAAAAAAGTTCATAATATATTAAATGAGTTACCGCATGTTGGAGAATATAGGCAATTAGGTATGATAGGAGCCATTGAACTTGTTAAAAATAAAGAGTCTAAAGAAGCTTTTGACTGGAAGAGCAGAGTTGGTTATCAGATTTATAAAATAGCTCTTAAAAAAGGTGTATTGTTAAGACCATTAGGAAATGTTATATACTTTATGCCTCCTTACGTTATTGATGATAAAGAGATGGACTTAATGGTAAATACAGCAAGGGACTCTATAATAGAATTTTTTAATTGATAGGAAAGTAGAACTTTCCTATCGATTATGTTAAGCCAATATCCTTAATCAAAGAGAGTACTATGAATTTAACACCTTCATATAAGCATAGTCAAGTGCTGATTCTATATTATTACCTTGCTTTCCGCCACCTTGAGCAGAAAATTCATTTCCGCCGCCTTTACCGTCTATAAGTGTAATTGCATCTTTTAATAATTCATTCATATTACTGTTTTTTATATTCTTAGACTTCATAAATAATAGATTTGACTTATCATCAGTTTTAACTCCGAGTAGAGCTACAACATTTTCAAAAGAAGTAAGCTTAGAACCTATAAGGTTTACAGTTTTTACACTTTCGTCATGGTAAACCTTCTTTATAATCTTTATTCCGTTACTATCTTCACAGTTTCTAAGCATACCTTCTATTTCGTAATCTGCTATTTCAGACTTTAATTTATTATTCTCAGATAAAGTTTTTTTGAGTTCTTTAGTTAATTTTTCTATTTGAATTAAAGCAGCTTCTGTATCACAAGTTAAGCTTGAGCAGACAGTAGATGTGAACTCGCTTTTATTAAAATAATCTTTAACAGCACGATCTCCGCATAAAAACTCTATTCTTGTACAATCCTTATATTTTTCCCACTTAGTTATCTTTATAACTTGAACTTCAATAGTAGAGCTTGGATGAATTCCGCAACATGCATTTACATCAAGATCATCTATTTTAACTATTCTTATTTGACCATCTACATTTGAAGGCATCTTTCTTATATTCATTTTTTTAAGCTCTGATCTTGTAGGATATAAAAACTCTAAAGATATATTTTTAAGTATTATATCATTTGCAAATTTTTCAACTTTTTCTATTTGAGACTTGTCTACAAACTTTTGAATATCTATAGTGCAATGATTTTTACCTAAATGAAATCCAACAGTAGGTGCACCGAATAATTCTACAAAAGAAGCTGATAGAATATGTTGTCCTAAATGTTGTTGCATATGGTCGAATCGTCTATTCCAATCTATTGAACACTTAACCTTATTTTTTTTATTAGGCTTTTTATCAGCAACATGATATATATGATTGTCTTCTTCGTATACATAAGTTATCTTAATATCTTCGATAAACCCTGTATCGCTAGGTTGTCCTCCTCCTTCTGGATAAAAGCAAGTTGTGTCTAGCTCTATATGAAATTTACCTTCTTTTTCAATTACATTTAGTATATTTGCAGTAAAAGATTTTTGGTATTGATCTTCATAGAAAAGTTTTTCCAATATAATCCCTCCTTAAGTGTATAGATATCATTGTACTATAACTAGATATATTTTTGAATAAAGATTTTTTAATAAGGAAAACTTATACTATTAAGTAATTTGAAAAGGAGTGTAATAAATGGAAAATGAAAATTGTGTAAAAGTAATTCCACTAGGAGGACTTGGTGAAATAGGAAAAAATATTACTGCATTTGAATATGAAGATGAAATTGTAGTTATAGACTGTGGTATAGCTTTTCCCGATGAGGATATGTACGGGGTTGATATGATAATTCCAGATATAAGCTACTTATTAAAAAATCAAGATAAGGTAAAGGGTATATTTATAACTCATGGGCATGAAGACCATATAGGAGCTATACCTTATATACTAAAACAGATTAATGTTCCACTTTACGGAACAAAGCTAACACTTGGTATAATAGAGAATAAACTTAAAGAACATAACCTGTTATCAACTTGTACTCTTAATCCTGTTAATGCTTCAGATGTTGTAAAACTTACTCATTTTAAAATGGAGTTTATAAGAGCTACTCACAGTATAGCAGATGCTTGTAGTATAGCTATTCATACGCCTGTTGGAACTATACTTCATACCGGCGATTTTAAAATAGACTATACACCTATAGATTATCTTCCTATGGATTTAAAAAGAATCGCAGAACTTGGAAGTGAAGGTATACTTCTTCTTATGGCAGACAGTACTAATGTAGAGAGAAAAGGTCATACATTATCAGAAAAATCAATAGGAGAGACATTCAGTAGAGTATTCAGTAAAGCAAGGGGAAGGGTTATAGTCGCTACATTTGCTTCTAATATACATAGAATGCAGCAAATAATAAATGCATCTATACGATATAGTAGAAAGGTAGCATTTAGTGGAAGAAGTATGGTTAACATATCTCAGGTTTCAAGAGAATTGGGATATCTGCATATACCTGATGAATATATAATAGATGTAGGTGATATAGATGATTATGAAGATGAAAATATAACTATAATAACAACTGGAAGTCAAGGAGAACCTATGGCAGCTCTTACTAGAATAGCTTTTTCTAATCACAGACAAATAAATATAAAGCCGAATGATTTATTTATAATATCTGCATCTCCAATACCAGGCAATGACAAGCTTGTATCTAAAGTTATAAATGAATTATATAGAAAAAATGTAGAAGTTATATACAAGGACTTAGAAGATGTTCATGTATCTGGACATGCATTCCAAGAAGAATTAAAACTTATGCATTCTTTGACTACACCTAAGTATTTCATGCCTATTCATGGAGAGTATAGACATTTAAAACATCATGCAAATCTTGCTAATAAGCTTGGAATGAATAGAAATAATATATTTACATTAGAAACTGGAGATGTTTTAAAATTATCAAAAGATAAGGTAGAAAAAGGTGATAAGGTTAGAACAGGAAGTGTATTCGTAGACGGTTTAGGAGTTGGAGATGTAGGCAATATAGTTCTTAGAGATAGAAGAAATCTAGCTCAAGATGGAATGATGAATGTAGTTGTTACAATAGAAAAAGAAACACATAGTGTAATAGCAGGGCCTGACATAATAAGTAGAGGATTTGTATACGTTAAAGAATCTGAAGAATTAATAAACGCAGTCAAAGAAATTGCAAAGCAAGAACTCGATAGATGCTTAGAGAATAATATAACAGAGTGGTATGCACTTAAGAGAAATATGAAAAAATCAATAGAGAGGTATTTATACGAAAAGACAAAGAGAAGACCTTATGTAATACCTATAATAATGGAAATTTAAAAATTCGTCTAGTCGCTACGCGCTGACTCATGTCGCCAACAAGTCTCACGACTCTGTTGCTTAAAAATAGTTGTAAGTTTAGCTCTTTCATGAATGTCATCCACAATTCGAAAATTATAATACCTTAATATATAAAATAGCCTATGTAATATAGGCTATTTTAGTATATTTTCATAACATATTTATATCATTTTCGTATGTAGTATAGCAAATAAATGTAGAGACTCCCACGGACATAACTTGAGTTATGCATAAACCTTATATAATTGATAATAATAATATTATTAATTATATACAGGGGTGAATAAAATGGAGCTTATCAAAAATTATAAACTAAAGCAGGAAAATGGAGAGTATTTATTGGAAATATATTTAAATAATATTAATACAGAGTTTGCAGATGAATTAGATAAAATAAAAGAAAATGAAAATTGTAATTTTATAGATCAAATACAAGAATATATAAAAAATCAGTGCCCTAATTTTACAATAGGTTTATGTAAAGTAATGTTAGGTTCTATGTTGATTACATCATTTATGTTCACAAAGGCACCAGTATATGCAGTTGATAATCAATCTAGTATAAATGAAAATTCTTTTATAGACTACAAGGTTCAAAGTGGAGATAGCTTATGGTCTATTTCCAATAAATTTAATGTATCGATTAATGAAATAAAAACTTTAAATAATTTAACTAGTGATACTATATATATAGATCAAAATTTGAAAATAGCATCTAATAATGTATATATAGTAAAATCAGGAGATACATTGTATAAATTATCTAGAGAGTATAATACAACTATTAATAAAATAAAAACAGATAATAATCTAACTACTGATAATATATATATAGGTCAAAAGCTTATAATAAATCAAGAAAATAAGATTGTTGATACTACAAAATACATAGTAAAAAAAGGAGATACCTTATGGAAAATATCTCAGACATTTAATGTTTCAGTAGATTCTTTAAAAAGCATAAATAATCTATCTTCAGATACTATATATGAGGGCCAAATAATCTATCTAAAAGGGAGTGTAGAAACTAAAGAATCTACTATAACATACAAGACTCATAAGGTCCAATCGGGTGAGACTACTTGGAGTATAAGTATTGACTATAGGATACCAATGCAAGAACTCCTAGATGCAAATAACTTAACGAGAAATAGTCAACTTAGTATAGGACAAGAATTAACTGTTCCAGTTCACAACATACCTGTAAAAGAAACTATGGGAAGCCAGTACGGAGAATATCTAGACTGGTGGAGTGAAGCACAATATTTGATAGCAATTAACGATGTAGCAAAGATTACAGATATAGAAACTGGAAAAACTTTTATGGTGAAAAGAACTATAGGAGCAAATCATGCTGACTGTGAACCCCTAACAAGTAATGATACAGCTATAGCAAAACAAATCTGGGGAGGATATTCGTGGAATACTAGAGCTATTTTAGTAGAAGTAGATGGAAGAAAAATAGCAGCATCAATGTCATTTATGCCGCATGATGTACAATATATAACTGATAATAATTTTGAAGGTCATTTTGATATACATTTCTTAAATAGTACTCGTCATAAGGATGGACTTGTAGATGAGAATCATCAAGAAAAAGTTAAAATAGCAGCTGGATTAAAATAAAAGATATTATAAAAATAAATTAAATAAAATAATACCCAAATATAACCTTATAAAATATATTGACATACAATATGTATAATGGTACGATAATTATTAATAAAATGAATCTTTAATGCTGGTCCAGAGAGGCTGGGAAGGTTATAAATATGGATAAATTTGAATATGTCATTTTAGTACATATTCATGTCAGTATGTCTGTAATTATGCCTTTCTATATAGAAAGGCATTTTTTAATAGAAAAAATCTTTTAAAGTAGTCCAGAGAGGCTGTAAAGGAGGGTAATATTATGTTAAAAGGAAGAAATTTAATTGTTCCAAATGATTTTTCACTACAAGAATTAGATTCGGTATTAAGTCTTGGTGAAAAAATAATTGAGAATCCACAAAATTATGCAGATGTTTGCAAAGGAAAGCTATTATCAACATTATTTTATGAACCATCTACTAGAACTAGGTTTAGTTTTGAAGCTGCTATGCTTAGGTTAGGTGGAAGTTTGGTAGGGTTTTCTGAGCCAGGTTCATCTTCTGTATCAAAGGGAGAATCACTTGCAGATACTATAAGGACTGTTGGATGCTATGCTGACATAATAGCTATGAGACATCCAAAGGAAGGTAGTGCATATCTTGCATCTAAATATTCAAATGTACCTGTAATAAATGCAGGTGATGGAGGGCATCAACATCCAACTCAAACTCTTACTGATTTACTTACTATAAAATCTTTGAAAAAAGATTTAAACAATCTTACTATAGGACTTTGTGGAGATCTAAAGTTTGGTCGTACTGTTCACTCGTTGGTTAAGGCCATGGCTAGATACACAAACACAAAGTTTATATTCATATCCCCATCTGAACTTAAGATTCCAGACTATATAAAAGAGGAAATACAAGGAAGCTACTACGAAACTTCAAGCTTAGAAGAAGTAATAAATAAGGTTGATATACTTTATATGACTAGAGTTCAAAGAGAGCGATTTGTGAGTGAAGAAGAATATTTAAGACTTAAAGATAGTTATATACTTACAAAAGATAAATTGAAAAGTGCAAAAGAAGATATGCTCATACTACATCCTCTTCCAAGGGTAAATGAAATATCAACGGAAGTAGATGATGACCCTAGAGCAGTATATTTTGAACAAGCTAGATATGGTATGTTTGTTAGAATGGCATTGATTATGAAGTTATTGGGGGTTGATGTGGATGCTTAATATAAATAGTATAAGAAAAGGAATAGTAATAGATCATATAAAAGCAGGATGTGGATATAAGATATTTAAACAATTAGGACTTCATAAGGCAGATTATTCAGTTGCACTCCTTAAAAATGTAAGTTCAAATGCTATGGGAAAAAAAGATATTATAAAAATTGAAAATGAAATAAATATAGATTTTACAGTTTTAGGAATAATAGATTCTAATATAACTGTTAATGTGATTGAAGACGAAAAAATAAAAGAAAAAATAAAACTTTCAATTCCAAAGAAGGTAAAAGGAATATTTAAATGTAAAAATCCAAGATGTATAACCACTGTTGAGAATATAGATGAAGTTGAATTTATATTAGTTAATAATGAAAATAAAGAATATAAATGCGAGTATTGCGAAAGCAGAACATCTTTATAATTATATAGTTGTGTAATAAAAACAAGGTTTGTAAAAATAAAATTATTTTTACAAACCTTGTTTTTATTTAACCTTTGAATGTAATATTTGAATTTGTCAAGGAAAAAATTAAATTATATTTGACAAGATACAACTTAAATGATATTATTAAGTTGTTTGTTAGAATTATACTAGAATAAAATGGGGTGGTAATAGTGAGCGATAAAATTCTAAAAATAGGAAAATCTATTATACAACATGGGAAAGAAAATGACCGTATTTATTTAATGAAACTTCATAAAAGCGATTTGCCAAGTATTATTAATAAATTAGATGAAATATCAAAAAAGATTTGCTACACAAAAATTTTTGCTAAAGTGCCGTCATATGCTAAAAAAAATTTCGTAAATAATGAATATATAGTAGAGGCACATATTCCTAACTTCTATAAAGGAAAAGAAGATGCATTTTTTATGGCAAAATATTTTTGTAAAGATAGAAAAACAAAAAAGAACAAACAAAAAATCGATAAAGTATTAAAAACATCGATAGAAAAAGATAATTGTGAAGAAAATTTCAATTTAAATAAAGAATTTAATTTTAGAAAAGCTACATTAGAAGATGCAGCTGATATGTCGAAGTTATATAATAAGGTTTTTGAAACGTATCCATTTCCAATTGAAGATCCAAATTACATTAAAGAAACTATGAACGAAAATGTTGAATATTTTGGAATTTGGCATAAAGGTAATATAATTTCTTTAGCATCTTGTGAAATGGATTTAAAAAATTTAAATGTAGAAATGACAGATTTTGCAACTTTGCCAGAATACAGAGGTAATAAATTTGCTTTATTTCTTTTAAATAAAATGGAGCAGTCTATGAAAAAAAGAGGCATGAAAACAGTTTATACAATAGCACGTTCTATTTCTTATGCAATGAATATTACATTTTCAAAATTAGGATATAATTACACCGGAACATTAACCCAAAATACTAATATATCAGGAGATTTAGAAACAATGAATGTTTGGTATAAATCTCTTGTAGAAGAAGACAATGAGATGGAATATGTTATATAAATTTTTTAAAATTTTATTTTTAGGGGGAATAATATGGATATAAATAGAAGATTAGAATTATTTAAAAATGTTACAGACAAAGAGTGGAATGATTGGAAATGGCAAGTTCAAAATAGAATTGAAAATGTAGACGAATTAAAAAAATATATTAACTTAACATTAGAGGAAGAAAACGGAGCTAGACAGTGTCTAAAAAGCTTAAGAATGGCTATAACTCCTTATTATTTATCACAAATTAATCCAGATGACAAAAATGATCCTATAAGAAAACAAGCAATTCCTACTTCTTTAGAAATACAAAAGTCAAAATCAGATCTTTTAGATCCACTTCATGAAGACGAAGATTCCCCTATTCCAGGGCTTACTCATAGATACCCAGATAGAGCACTTTTATTACTTACAGATCAATGTTCAATGTATTGTAGACATTGTACTCGAAGAAGGTTTGCAGGACAAAAGGACACATCTCTTCCTATGATTCAAATAGATAATGCAATAGACTATATTAAGAAAACTCCCCAAATTAGAGATGTACTTTTATCAGGAGGAGACCCATTATTATTATCTGATGAAAAATTAGAGTATATAATTAAAAGGTTAAGAGAAATACCTCATGTTCAAATTATAAGAATAGGAAGTAGAGTACCTGTAGTTATGCCTCAAAGGATAACTAAAGATTTTGTAGATATGCTTAAAAAATATCATCCTATTTGGCTAAATACTCATTTTAACCATCCTAATGAAATTACAAAAGAGTCAAAACAAGCATGTGAGATGCTTGCAGATTCAGGTATTCCTGTTGGAAATCAATCTGTACTTTTAAAAGGAATAAATGATTGTACTCATATAATGAAGAAATTAGTAAATGACTTAGTGAATATAAGGGTTAGACCATACTATATATATCAGTGTGATCTTTCTATAGGACTTGAACATTTTAGAACAACTGTATCTAAAGGTATTGAGATAATGGAAGGACTAAGAGGTCATACATCTGGATTTTGTGTTCCTACATTTGTAGTAGATGCTCCAGGAGGTGGAGGAAAAATTCCTGTAATGCCTAATTATGTAGTTTCTCAAAGTCATAATAAAGTTATATTAAGAAATTTTGAAGGAGTAATTACAACTTACAAAGAGCCAGATAATTATAATCCTCAATGTAGCTGTGAAATATGTAAAGGAAAAAAGGAAGAAGTACTTTTAGGTGTTTCTGGTTTACTTAACAATCAAAGCATGACAATAGAACCGAAAAACTTAGAAAGAAAATTAAGAGTGAAAAGGTAAGTAAAATGATAAAGTGATTTCAAGATAAACAATTAAGCTTATATAATTTAAAGTGTGTAAACTTCTAAGGGAGATGCACACTTTTTAATTATAAAAATATAATAATAAATTTATAAAGAGTTGACTTTATGTACTCATGCATGATATACTTGAAAAGTTAGCTAGTTGAAATTATTTGGCTGAGTAGTAGAAGTATAAATAATTTTTTAAAATAATCTTATCATTAGTTCTAAAATTATTATTAAAATACTTTTCATTTTATTCCTAGAATTGCAGGAATCTAGATTTTTTTCTTGTTTTGAATTAGGAATTCTTTAAAAATTCTAATTATTAAATCAATTTATTCTATTCTCGAATTTTCAATGTAATTTACTTAAATGAAGAAATTTTATAATTAAATTTGCAGCACGATAGTCTATCTTGTCATGCTTTTATATATGATTACATAACATATATGCTTCGAATGAATATGTTGAATGCTAATATTTACTATTAGTTTTTTCGTTGTGCAATAATTACGAATAAAAAACAAAAAAAGGAGGTGTAATTATGACTAAGGAAGTTATATTTTCACTGATTGGCTTATTTTTAATAACGTCACTTACAAATATTTTAGCAACACTAAAGTCTATGTTAATATCAAAAAAAATTATGAATCCAGTTTATTTTTTAGTATTTATAGATGCTATGATTTTTGCAATAGTAGTTAATAAAGTTACTAGTTCACAGGGAATTCATTTTACAGTCGCATATGCACTAGGTAAACCAGTGGGGGTTTTTATAGGGGCAAAACTTGAAGAACGGTTAGCACTTGGGATTTTAGAAGTAGATTTATTTTTAAACAATAAAAATAAAATGATTGAGATAGCTGAAAAACTTAGAGAAGTAGGATATACTGTTAATAATTTTTTAGCGCGTGGTAATAACGGAGATGCAAGATATAAAGTCGAAGTTGTAATAAAGAGAAATGAATTTAAGGTATTTCAAAATATCTTGAATGAATGTGGTGTTAGTAATCCAACTCTAAAAATAAAGAATTTAAGCAAAGTAGATGGAAAAATCACTACAACAAGTATTCAAGCTACTTGATTCGTAATATAAGTGATTAACTGAAGTAATTAAAAATAGAGGCTTACTAAACGGGTGTTTTAAAGTCTTTATTTTTTGATTAATTTAATTTGTATTTTTAAAAATTATAATCAAAAATAAAAAAATAAAAGCAAAAATAATTTTACAACAAACAACTTATATGATACGATTAGGTTGGTTGCATTCTAAATTCTATTACTTTAATAAAGTTGTTACAGTATTAATTTATAAGAACGAAAGACTTTCATTATGTATACAGTATTAAAAAAAATAAATAATAAATTGAAGATTAAATAAGTATTTTTATATAATAAGTATTTTAAAAGACATATAATCAGATGATTTATAGATTTGATTTATTAATTTTGTTACACGAGGAGGTATAAATATTGATTAAATTTGAAAATGTAAAAAAATCTTTTGGAAAAAATGTAGTAATTGAAAATTTAAATTTAGAAATAAAAGAAGGGGAATTTGTTGTATTAATTGGAGAAAGTGGATGTGGTAAAACTACAACAATGAAAATGATTAATAAGCTTATAGAATCTACGGATGGAAAGATATATATAAACGGAAAAGATATCTCGAAAGTTAACCCTATAGAACTTCGTAGGAATATTGGATATGTAATACAAAAAGTTGGACTGTTTCCTCATATGACTGTGGGTGAAAATATAGAACTAGTTCCTTTACTGAAAGATTGGGATCCTATCAAAAGAAATAAAAGATCAAAAGAACTATTAGATTTAGTAGGATTGCCAGCTAATGAATATTATAATAGATATCCTCATGAACTAAGTGGAGGACAGCAGCAAAGAATAGGTATTGCTAGAGCACTTGCTGTTAATCCTGATGTTATATTAATGGACGAGCCATTTTCAGCACTTGATCCAATTACAAGAGAGCAATTACAAGATGAAATGACTAGATTACAAGAAGAGCTAGGAAAAACTATTGTATTAGTATCTCATGATATGGATGAAGCTATAAAACTTGCAGACAAAATAGCGGTAATGGATAAGGGTAAAGTGATTCAATTCGATTCGCCTGAAGAAATTTTAATCAATCCAGTTAATGAATTTGTAGAAAATTTCGTTGGAAAAGACCGTTTGTGGAGACAACCGGAATTATTACTAGCTAAAGACATTATGATAAAAGATTATCCAAAAGTTTTACTAAGTAGAACTCCAGCTCAAGCTATAGAAAAAATGAAGGAAAAAAAGTTAGAGTTTTTAACTGTTGTGGATAAACAAGGTAATTATGAAGGTTATGTTACGATAAAAGAATTAAAAGACAAAGCATCTAAAGTGAAAATGAAAGATATAAAAAATACAAGTATTGAACCTGTTCATGAAGATTTAAATATGGTTGAAGTTATTAACATTATGAAAAATAAGCATGTCAAATTCCTTCCTGTAGCAAATAGTGTAAATATAGTTAAAGGAGTAATTACAAAGAGTAGCTTATTAAATGTTATATCAGATTTAATTATTACAGATTAACAAAGGAGTTGATATTAATTGATTTTAGATTATATGTTAAATAATACGGGGTTAGTTATAGAAAAATTAATACAACATATGCAAATTACTTTAATTGCAGTACTATTTGCAGTTGTTGTAGGAGTACCTTTAGGTATCATTGTATCAAGGAGTGAAAAATTAGGAAAAATTATATTAGGAGTTGCTAATATATTTCAAACTATACCTAGTTTAGCTTTATTTGGATTTATTATACCATTACCTATAATAGGAGGAATTGGATATAAACCGGCTGTAATTGTATTGTTTTTATATGCACTTCTTCCTATAATAAAAAACACATATATAGGAATTAAAAGTGTAGATGATGCAGTTATTGAATCAGCTAAGGGAATGGGGATGACTGCTAGACAAATCTTACTTATGGTAACACTTCCTTTAGCATTTCCTATAATTATGGGAGGTATTAGAGTTGCTACTGTTATAAATATAGGAACAGCAACGATAGCTGCATTAATAGGTGCTGGAGGTCTAGGAGACTTTATCTTTAGAGGTATATCTATGAGTGATACAGGAATAATTTTAGCAGGAGCTATTCCTACTACGGTTTTAGCTTTATCTATAGATTTTATATTGGGATTAATAGAAAATAAATTACCAGTTAGTGCTTTGGGACATGTAATCACAAATAAAAAAATAATGAAAAGAGCATTAGTTTGTATTCTTATACCTATAATTGCTATAGGTAGTATAACTTATATTAGATCAACAAAATCAGAAGAAACTATTGTGATAGGAACTAAAAATTTTACAGAATCTCGTTTGATGGGGGAACTATTGTCTGTATATATTGAAAATAATACAAATTTAAAAACTAAAGTTTCTGAACTAGGTGGAACATTACCTGCTTTTAAGGCCATTCAATCAAAGGATATTGATATGTATGTAGAATATACAGGAACTGGGTATGTTACATTACTTAAAAAGCAAGGTGATATCCCTTCATCTCAAGAAGTATATGATATTGTAAAGAAAGAGTTTGATGAACAATTTGGATTAAGCTGGTTAAATCCTTTAGGATTTAATAATACTTATACTTTAGCTGTAAAAAAAGGAATTGCTGAAAAATATAATTTAAACACTTTTTCTGACTTGGCACAATATTCTAATGAGTTCATATTAGGGCCAACTCCAGAGATATTAGAACGCCCAGATGGGTTTCCAGGTTTGAAAGAGTTATATGATTTTAGTTTTAAAGATATCAAAGCATTAGATCCAGGGCTTCGTTACAATGCGATTGCTGATAATTCGGTTCAAGTTACAGATGCTTTTTCTACAGATGGGAAAATACAAGAATTAGGACTTGTTGTATTAGAAGATGATAAAGAGTATTTCCCACCATATTATGCTGTGCCTTTAGTGAATAATAGAACGTTAGAAGAAAATAGTGAACTTAAACCACTTTTACAAAAGTTAGGGAATGTTTTAGATGATGAGCAAATGCAAAAACTAAATTATAGAGCAGATGTAAAAAAAGAAGATTTAAGAGATATAGCTACAGATTTTTTAAAGAGTACAGATTTAATTAAATAAATATGTATGTTAATTTCATATGATAGTTCAAATTACGCTTATTAAAATAACAGATGTTATTTTAATAAGCGTAATTTTTTACTTACTATGAAATTATAAATTCCGTTATGAGTTTCAAAAAAATTTACATTTAAAATCTTTCAAAGAAAGACTTTTTTATTAATAATAAGGATTTTACTATTAATATATAGAATTAATGTATAGACTCACTTTATAAATGTTTTAAAATATATAAGAATAAATAAAAAGAGTAGGGGGAGCTAGAGTGTATGAAAATATTAATATTGTAAGAAAAAGTGAACATAAGACAAGTGAATGGTCTGGTGGAACAACAACACAGTTATACATATATCCACATGATGCTGAGTATAAAAAACTTAATTTTAAGTGGAGATTAAGCTCTGCGAAAGTTGATGTTAATGAATCTGTATTTACACATCTACCTCATATTAAAAGAAAAATAATGATTTTAGATGGCGAATTACTTTTACAACATGAAGGTCATCATAGTATAAAGCTTAAAGAGTTTGAGCAAGATAGTTTCTGTGGTGATTGGAAGACAAAGAGTTATGGAAGAGTTACGGATTTTAATCTTATGATGAACGATTGTGAAGGAAATTTAGAATACGTATGTATTGATAAGCTTAGCTCAAAAAAAATAGTATTTGATAATAAACAAAGAAAGTACGATTATGTAGCAAATGTTTTGTATGTAGTAAGCGGAAATGTAAGTGTAGAACTAGATTCACAAGAAACACTTTGTGAAGGTGATATATTGTTAAGTTATATAGGAAGAGATGAAGAATGTAAAGAAATGAATATTATTAATAAATTTAGTGAAGATGCTAAAATTATTAGAAGTAATATATATTATAATAAAGCAAGATAAAGTTATTAATATATATACATTGTAAATAATATGAGCCTATATCTAAAGATTATTTAATCTTTAGATATAGGCTCATATTTTAATTATATTACATATAGAAATTTAAAGTTGAGTAAATAGAATTATATGTGTATTAATGTGAAATATATATTAACTGGAAAATTTATAACATCGATATTCATGATTATATATTTTATTTTATGCTTTTTACTACAATTATAAGAATGGCTGCTGAAGCCATTAAACTGACAGTATTAATAAAAACTCTTGTATGGGCATTATGTTTACTATTTCTCTCCGTTGTATATTATGCAGTAATAAAGAAACTAGAAGTAATAGCAAGGGTTTGTGAAATATATGGTTTGATTATTATAATAGGCTATATAACTATACATTTGGCAATATCTACTCAAGGGAAATTAATTAATTTGAGACCATTTTTCGCTATAGCAGACATAAATGGAGGAATTTAAAAATTCTAATATAGGAATATCGAAAAGAAAACTATTTATTATGAATATAGAAATATTTATACTATATATTCAACATCTTACCTATAGAGAAAGGATATCGAATAATAATAACATTATCTAAAAAAAGACCTAAATATTTAAATACGAAGGATGATACAAGACAATAATAGCCATATTAATATTATACATAAGTTTGGAGGGATAATTATGGAATTTATATTAAAGACAGTAATTCTTATTACGGCTGGTTCTATATTATTGAGAATATCAGGTAGAAAATCTATTTCTCAAATGACTATTACTCAAACTGTAATAATGATTTCTATCGGGTCACTTATTGTGCAGCCAATATCAGGTAAAAGTGTAAAAAATACTTTGGTTACGGCTGTTGTATTTATTATATTTCTTATTGCATCAGAATATTTGCAGATTAAATTCGACTTTATTGAAACTTTAATTACGGGAAAATCAATTAGTGTTATTGAGAATGGAGTTTTTATAAAAGAAAACTTAAAAAAGCTTAGAATGACTACCGATCAATTAGAAATGCGTCTTAGACAACAAGGAATAAGCAAAATATCTGATGTGAAAACTGCTACACTAGAACCCAATGGGCAAATAGGATATGAACTTATCAGAAGTGCTAAACCAGTTACCATAGGAGATTTTGAACAAATGATGTCAAGTTTAGTTGTTAAACCAAATATTCAACAACAGTCTAAACAAGAAGATGATGGTAATATATTTGTAGAGGTAAAAAAAGGTTTTCATACCAAGGAGATCAATAAGACGCTTAAGTAATAAATTAAGTAAAAATTTACTTTATTATAACACATCGTTTATGACTAAATGAGTTATGTTGTCTGAATATGTTAATTTATACATTGCACAAATCAAAATAAATAATGTGTATATATCTTGTTAATATTATTAGCCTATATCTAAAAAATTGTTAATTAAATTTTAGATATAGGCCTAAGTTTTATCTAGATTTATATTTTTTCTCAATAATATTAACAACCTGGTACATCAAAAGAGCGCATATAGAGAGAACGAATACTCCCATCATAACAAGATCTAGTTTAAATACTTGACCACCATAGACTATCAAATATCCTATTCCATATCTTGATACCAAAAATTCTCCAACTATAACTCCGACCCAAGACATACCTATATTAATCTTAATTATATTTATGATATTGCCTATATTTGAAGGAAGGATAAGCTTTGTGAGTATTTGGTACTTAGTTGCACCAAAGCTTTTTAGCATTTTTATTTTTTCTTCTTCAACAGTAATAAAGTAGTTATAAGCTGAAAGTATTGTAACTACTATTGATATTGTAAGAGCAATAACCACTATACCAGTAATTCCAGCTCCAGCCCATATTATAAGTATAGGAGCAAGGGCTGTTTTTGGAAGAGCATTTAATACAACTAAAAATGGATCTAATATTTTAGCTAAAGTTTCATCCCACCAAAGAACTATGGCTATTAGGATACCTCCTAAAGTTCCGAATACGAATCCTAAAACAGTTTCATATACTGATATACCCACATGTTTGAATATCTCCCCATTTGAAGAATATTTTATAAACAGCTTAAATATAGCAGATGGCTTACTAGTTAAAAATACATCTATAAAGTTTAGATTAGCAGCCATTTCCCAAATCAGTATAAATAGTACAAGTACTAATATCTGGTAGAATATTATTTTTCTCTTGTTTGATTTGACTGATTTTAAATAAGCTGTGTATTCACTAGAGTAGTTGATCTTTTCCATCTATATCAAGCTCCTTCCATATAGTATTGAAATAATCTTTGAACTCAGGAGCCTCTCTTGATGAAAGTGGGGTTTTAGTTCCTTCTACTGTAAGATTTATTTCGTGTATGTTTTTTATTGTTGCTGGACGTTTTGAGAGAACAGCTATTTTCTTTGCCATGGATATAGCTTCTTCTATATCATATAAATGGCATAAAAAATTCTTTTCAATGGCTGAGTGAACTTACATTAATCGAGTTACATAATATGTAAAAATATAAAATTATTACTAATATACATGATATAATGATAAACATATTAAAAAACTAAGGAGGCGATTTATATGGGAAAGAAGATTTTTACATTGGTATCTGTATTTGTAGTTTGTCTAAGTTTTATGCTAGTTGGAGAAGAAAGTTTTGCCGTAGAAAAAAGTGTAAAAGTTAGATTACCAAAATTTAATGTTACTATAAATGAAAATAAGATTGATAATTTATATCGAGAATATCCACTTTTGGTATATAAAGATATGACATATTTTCCAATGACATGGTATGATTGTAGGCTTTTGGGATTAGAAACGAAATGGACACAGGATGAAGGTTTTAAAATTATTCAAAGTAAGGTCACATCATCTTATGTACCATATAAAACAAAACATAAAAATAGAAATAGTTATAATGCAACTATACCTACATTTAAGATTACAGCAAATGGGAATTCAATTGATAATTCTAAAGAGGAATATCCTCTTTTAACCTTTAACAATGTAACATATTTTCCACTCACATGGAAGTTTGCCCATGATACATTTGGTTGGGAATATGTTTGGGATAAATCAAAAGGACTTATGATAAAATCTAATAACCCTCAGGTAAAAACAGTAAATCTTCCTAAATATGCAGGTGAAAATGATGTTGCTATATTTAATGGTTTTTATTATTTTGTAGAGACTGTAAATAAGACAAATAAAGTGTATAGAGTTAAGGAAAATAATTTATCAAATAAAGAACTAGTGTATTCTTATGAATTCGATTACAATAATAATTTACCATTTTATATAAGAGATAAAGCCCTTTGGTTTCACTATCATGTTGGAACTGCTGTAATGGGGTCTGATGTATATTGTAAGGTAAATGATAATGGAAAAGCTACAGTAGAAGAATGTGGTTATCTTGATTTTGAAAATACTTCAAAGGGGATATTGGAGATAGATCAAGGTACTTCACCATATGCTAATAATCTTTGGCTTATACCAACAGGACAAGAAAGAGAGCATGGAAAAAGTATAGGGAATCCAAATCTTACATACGGATGGCATATAGTAACAGAAGGAACTAACACAGGCTATAGTCATGATGGTTGTACTACTATAATGAATGATGATATATATATACTTGCATCTGCTTATCCAATAAAAGATAGTGAACAAAATTATATTTATAAAATAAATTTAAATACAAATGAAACTATAAAGATTACAAATTTTGGAGTGGAAAATTTTAAAATTGTAAATAATAAGATTTACTATGTAAAAGATGAGGACCAATATTTGTATTCATCAAACTTAGATGGAAACAATGAAAAAAAATTATCTGATAATAAACTTTCTGGTTATTATGATAGATATTATGAAGTAGATGGAAATGTATATTATGCTATATCAGATAAAGATGGAAATTTAAAATTGTATAAGGTAGATACAGATAAAGATAAAGAAGATACACTTGTATTAAAGGAATATTTAAAAAGTATTAAAATAGAAAATAATAAAATAATATGTACTCTTTTATCTGAAGAAGATTATGGTATAAAAGTGTTTGACAAATCTGGTGATTTAAATTTAGCAATTACAGATCAAGTTTCTGATAATTTTGTAAATGGCGATAAAATTTTAATAACTTCAGGAAGTGATAAATCAATAAAATTAGTGGAATTAAAAAGTAATTAAAAATCATATAATACTGAACAACAAAAGAGAGAGTACTGTGTACTCTCTTCTACTTTAAGGATTATACATATACAGGTTTTATTATAGTAAATATTTTGGATAAAACTGTTATTGGGTTGAATATTATATATAGACTCTAACATGTATTATATGGAAAAGTTCATATTAAATAAAAGATTGCACATGGAATAAAAAGTAAAAATTTGATAAAATATACTCAACGTGCAAATAAAAGGATTTGGAGGGGTATATAATGAAAAAAATTATTAAATTATTTACTTTAATTTTTTTAATCAGTTTTTCTGTAAGTAATGTTAGTTTTGCAGAAAATCCAATTAAAGTAATTCTTAATAATAAAGCTTTACATTTTGATGTGAATCCAACTATAGTAAATGGAAGAACTTTAGTTCCAGTAAGAGAAATATTTGAAGCATTAGATTGCAAAGTTGGTTGGGATGAAAAAAGTAAAACAGTTATAGCGACTAAAGGTGATACATACATATCTTTAACTGTTGATAGCAACTACGGTGTTAAAAATGGTGAAAAAATTCAATTAGAAACACCTGCTAAAATAATAAATGGAAAGACTATGGTTCCATTAAGATTTATTGGAGAGAGTTTAAATGCTAGTATTTTATGGGATGATAAAACAAAAACAATTTCAATTAAAAGCTTAGAAACTATTATAGTAAATAATACTCAGGAATTTATAGATGCTATTGGATCTAATAGAAAGATTGTAATTCGAGAAGGGGTTTCCCTTAATCTTTCAAGTATTAAAGCCACTTATATAAAAAATCCGAATGTACATTGGGAAGAAGTTTATGATGGGTATGAATTAATATTAGAAAATATAGAAAATTTTAGTATACAAGGTCAAAATTCTGGATATTCAGATATATTAGTAGAACCAAGATATGCAAATGTGCTTACATTTAAAAATTGTAGTAAACTAAATTTTAAAAACATTAATGTGGGTCATACACCTGATAAAGGATCTTGTACTGGAGGTGTATTTGTATTTGAAAACTGTGGTGATATAAATATTGAAAAATCTAGACTGTTTGGATGTGGAACAGAAGGTTTAAATTTAAATGGGGTAAATAAATTAAATTTTGTTGATTCAATTATTACAGACTGTACATATGATCTTATGACTATAGATAGCTCTAGCAATATAGAGTTTGAAAATAGTACATTAAGTGAAACTATAGCTTTTAATGGGCTTATAAATATAAGTAATAGTTATAATGTTAAATTTGATAATTGCGATATACATAATAATAAAGCAAATAGATCATATGATAAGTCAAATGGTTGTTTAATGGATGTTGATTTATCTGAAAATGTATATATTGAAAATTCAAGAATTTACAATAATGAGGTGAGTTCTATATTCAGAAATGCTGAATCAGTTATAGTTAAGGATACAGTAATAGAAGAAAATTAAATATTAAATCTTTAGGATTTTAAAATATTTCAACTTGGCAACGATGAGTTGAAATATTTTTTTGGGATTTTGAAGTACTATTGAGTTTAAATGATAAGAATAATTTTGTCAAAAATAAATTAATGGTATATTATAAATTCAAAAAACAGAAAATGTGAATTTTGAGAGGACAAAAATAGATGAATAAGAAAAAAATTATAATAAGGACTATTTTAATGATATTAGTTTTTGTAATTGTTTACGGGATGGGGTATTTATACATAGATATAATGGGATATCCAAGCAAAATAAAGGCTACTAGACCAAGAGCGGAAAAATATATAGAGGAAAGATATCCTAAACTAGATATAGATGATTTAAAAACATGGTATGACTGCAAATTATGTGCATATGGTGCAACTGTTACAACGAAAGAGAAAAATCCAATTACTTTTTATATTGAATTCTATAATACTGGATATGAATCAGATAATTACATAGAAGAGAAGTTAAAACCTCAGATTGAGGAATCAATACTTAATATGCTAAAAAACAAAAATTATAAAATAACGGATATAGACACATATATACATGTAGAAGATGATGTTCAATTAAGTGAAGAGACTGAGTTTAATAAAGACTTACCTATAAAGATAAGTTTGTGGATAGATTGGAAAGATAAGAATATTACTAAAGAACAATTCATTAAAAAATCATTAGATATAAAAAGTATTATAGATAATGAAGGTATAAGTGTAGATAGTTATAGTTTTGATTGCCAATATAATAAGGAAAAGTCATATAGGTTATGGTTAGATGAAGAAAATATGGATAAAAGTATGGAAGAATTAATAATTTCATCATAACAAAAGAGAGAGTACTGTGTACTCTCTCTTCAAATTCACTAATTAAACTTGGCAGGGCGGCGTATCCTGCATCTCTGATTACTACCTAAGTAGCGTGTTGGGAGCCATTTCCAACTTCAAATTTAATTAATAATAGTTTATGTTTCTATATAACTATATATTTAGAGAAATCTGATGTCATTAAATATATGTCTTTTCTAAAATATAATACAATCATTATAATATATAAATTATGAAATATCCAATATGTAGATGAAGGAATCTTTAAATTTAGGAATTTTTCTTGCTGGAAATGGTATTTTGTCTTTTGATGTAAGAAATATACACATATATATGTTTTATCATAGTAAATATTATGGATAAAATTGTTATTATGTCGACTGTTGGATATAGCATCTTCAACATAGATGTCAAGGCAAAAAAAGGAATACAACTGAAGTTGCTAAAAGTATGAAGGTAAAGTAATAAATTATTCAATTAAGAAATATTATCTAAGTTATATTGGAGAATGTGATACTTGTGGAGAGGACTATAATAATACCTCTATTTGAAATCAAAAGAGATATTAATGTATTAATATAAGCTGAAATTAAATAATTGCAATTTAGCAGATGAAACGTTTGAAACTCATGTAAAAATATGTTAATATTTCCATGGATGGCCATTCCAAAAATACTGGTGAAGGAGATTTTAGTTATGAATAAATTAATTAAAAAATTATCTTTGGCACTTACTTTTACATTGATGTTTTCAACAGCTGCTTATGCAGAAGCAGGATTAAATTTAGATAAAAAAGAGGAGTTGAAAGAAGAATTAACTCAACAATACCAAAATGATGAAGAATTTCAAATAGAAAAAGAAGAATTAGGAGAAGAAATAGGACAAGAAATGATTGACTACATGGCTGAAAGAACATTACAAAGACCTCCTATTAGAGTTAAACGTAGTGGTAATGGTTCTATTTTTCTTGTAGATATACCTTACGTTAAACAAATCAATGGATATTACTGTGGGCCAGCTAGTGTGTTACAAACACTATATGCTATGAATAAAGAAGATGAAGTAAGCGGAAGTAGTGATAGTAGCAAACAAAAAACTTTAGGAAATAGTATGGGAACAAAAAGTGGTATGGGAACATATGTATATAAAGTGAAAAATGAGATTAATAAATATTCTGATAATGATTATGTATATAAAAAGGGTTCTGACATGACTATAGATGATTTTGAAGATAATTTAACGTATAGCTTAATGTACGATGCAGCTCCTATTCTGCATTCAAAAACAAAATATTTAGGTTACTATAATGGAAAAAATTTAGGTCATTATATAAATGTTGATTTTATAAATAGATCTGGAGATGATGTTGGTTTAATGGATTGTAATTATGACTCTGATTATAGTGGACACAGAGATGTATCTCTTGAAGAGGCTTATAATGCTATTTCAAAAGAATCTGAGAGATATTTAATATATTTACCATAATAAGTTTGTTTAAAAATATAAATCCTCTCAGAGTTTAAAGTCTGAAAGGGTTTATATTTTTTATTAATATATGAAAGGAGATTATGCATTAAATTAATATAAAATTATTTATGCATATAGAATATATGAATAAAAAAAATATATTTTTAATATTTTCTTTAGCAGTTATAGCAACTATAATTGTTCTTTATCCAAAAAATCAGAGTATTAATTTAGATAAAGCAGAGGATATATCA
Organism: Tepidibacter mesophilus; assembly: GCF_002724055.1. Lineage (GTDB taxonomy): Bacteria > Bacillota > Clostridia > Peptostreptococcales > Peptostreptococcaceae > Tepidibacter_A > Tepidibacter_A mesophilus. The sequence continues at coordinate 81,138 of NZ_BDQY01000014.1, forward strand.
CATAAATTTACAGTACAAAAAACACAAGAACATATATCCAATAATATAAAAACACAAGAATACCAATTACCTATACCTGAAGGTGGAGAAATAGGAGATCAAACTGTTTATGGAAATCATGTTTACTATATTGTTTTATATATGAAAGAAATGTCCAATTTTGCACAAAAAGCAGAAATATATCAATACAATATAGTAAATAAAGATTATAAATTGATTTTTGAATATAAAAATTTAAATTATGATATATATGTTAATGAATTAAGAGCTAATGAAAATTATTTATTTTGGGAAAATTTTGATCCTCAAAATAATTGGAGTTTGAACAAATTCAATCTTAGTACCAATGAAGTTGAACCTATAATAACATCAAAAGATACAGATTCTAAAATTTTACCAAGCATTGAAGTAACCAATAAATATTTAGCTTGGTATGAATATGTAAATAAAAAAGCTTATCTAATGATTTATTCTATAGAAAAAAACGAAATAAAGGTTATCGATAAAAACATTCATTTGGAATCTCCATATGATAGAGCGTATATTAGGAATAATAAAATTACATATTTAACTATTGATAATAAAAATAAATATATAAATATATATAATTTAGATGAAAACAAAAACAAAGTATTAAATATATCTAAAAATATAGAGATCAAAAACGTTTTATCAAATGATAATTTTACAGTTTGGCATGAAGACTATGGAATGAGTAATGTATATGTTTATGATCATAGATTAAAAAAACTTTATTTGATTAATTCAAAACGCAATGGTCATAATATATTTGCTATTAATTTGTGTAAGAATTATATATTTATAAACGACAGTAAAAAATCTAATATATTTTGTTTTGATATAAATAATAAGAAAAAAACAAATTTAACAAAAAAATTAAACAACGATAAGAATTTATATACATTAACAACAGTAAGCGCAGATAACAAATTCATAGCCCAAAATACTACAATTGAAGGTATACTAAGTTTAATAGTTACAATTAAAAAATAACTATTGTTACATAAAAAAAGGTGATTTCTGTATAGTGCAGAAATCATTTTTTAGTTTTGTTAAAAGAGCTTGTCATTAAGTGGATATAGATTCTCCGACATATAAGTAAAGGCAAAAAAAAGGAATGGGGATGATTTATATAATCGTTTAGAACTATGTGATTTATTATATTATAATAGAAATATAGATATTAAAATATATATACTAAGTAGGTGTAAATGTGAGACATAAGAATTATGAAGACTTAATAATGAAAAGAGCTATGGATATATTTATATAACAAGGATTAAAGTTTTTTGGAATAAATAAATCAGTTAAAGAACAGGGGCCTACTGAATTAGTAATTTTAGAAACTAAGAACAAGTTTATATTCAAGATAATAGTTACGGTAGTTTAGAATAATATTAGATGTGATATAATTATAGAAAAAAGCTAATTTTAATGGTGGTGATAATTTGAAAAAAGTGTTTAATACAACAGGAACATGCATACCATCAATTCATTATATGGTAGATATAAAAGATAAGCTTGATAATATAGAGAACATGATAGATAAAGGAAATTATTTTGTTATAAATAGACCAAGACAGTATGGAAAAACAACTACTATATATTTACTTAAAAACAAGTTGAAAGAAAAATATTTAGTAGTAAGTTGTAGCTTTGAGGGATTAGGAAGTGAAACATTTAAAGATGAAAAAACATTCAGTAATAGAATTATAAAATTAATGGCAAAATCAATTAAGTTAACAAATAAAGATATAGCAAGCAGACTTATAGAACTTTCTAAAGATGTTAATGACCTAGCTGATTTATCCGACATTATAACGGATTTTATAGAAGCAGTAGACCAAGAAGTAGTACTGTTTATAGATGAGGTAGACAAGTCAAGTAATAATCAAGTGTTTTTAAATTTCTTGGGTGTCCTTAGAAGTAAATTTTTATTAAGGCAGCAAGAAGAGGACTGTACATTCCATAGTGTTATACTTGCAGGAGTATATGATATAAAGAATCTTAAATTAAAGCTAAGACCGGATGAGGAAGTTAAACTTAATAGTCCTTGGAATATAGCTGTTGATTTTAATTTGGATATGAGCTTTAATGAAGAAGAAATAGAGAGCATGTTAATTGAATACTGTAGAGAAAATAATTTATCTATGAATACAAATACTTTATCTAATAAACTATATTATTATACTAATGGATATCCTTTTTTAGTGAGTAGATTGTGTCAAATAGTTGATGAAACTATATTAGACAATACTAAGAATACTTGGGATGAATATATTATTCAAAGAGCAGTAAAGTATATATTGAGAGAGCAAAATACTTTATTTGATGATTTGATAAAGAATTTAGAAAATAATAATGAACTATATGACTTGGTTAGAAATATAGTTTTAGATGGATATAGGATAAGCTTTAATAGAGCAAATCCAATAATAGATTTAGGATATGTTTGTGGGATTTTCACAGAAGAAGATTATATTGTTAAGTTGGATAACAGGATATATGAGCAGTTTATATATGATTATTTAATATCTAAGATAGAGGTTAAATCTGAGCAAATGTCTATATATAATTATAAGAATAACTTTATAGAGGGAGAAAAATTAAATTTAAATAAAGTAATTGAAAAATTTCAGCAGTTTATGAAAGAACAATACAGCCTTATTGATTCTAAATTCATAGAGCGAGAAGGAAGGCTACTATTTTTAGCATTTTTAAAACCTATAATAAATGGAGTTGGATTTGACTTTAAGGAAGTACAAGTAAGTCAAGAAAAAAGGTTAGATGTGGTGATAACATATAATAAAGAAAAATATATAATAGAGCTAAAAATATGGCGTGGAGAAAAATATCATGAAGAAGGTATAAAACAATTAGTTGATTATTTAGATATACACGGATTAGATAAAGGTTATATGGTCGTTTATAATTTTAATAAGAGCAAAGAGTATAAAAAAGAAAATATACTAGTAGATGGTAAAGAAATATTTATTGTATATGTATAGTAGTAAAAACTTTAGGGGTTAGTTTTAGTGATAAACATACATGTTTTATATGAAAATTAGTTTATTGTTAAGAATATAGAATCAAAAATGTAATACTTATGGAAAATTAAGAAAATTACGAAAAAATGAAATTGACTTTACAAATAAGTGATAAACAAATATAATACAATTTATAATTTAATACGCTCGGATGAAGGTAGTAGGATTAAAACTGTTACTGGACGAACCTCTGGAGAGACTCTATTTAGAGCACCGAAGGGGAAAAGTTGGTTAAATATAATTTTTAATCAGCCAAACTCTCAGGTAAAAGGACAGGGGATATATCTAAGTTGATGATATATTTCAAACCAGAGGCCAAATCATATTGATTTGGCTTTTATTATATCCTTATAAAAACAGAGACGAATTAAATTTAATATAAAAATAAGGGAGATGTTTTTATGAAGATGTTTTTAAGTGATAATAATTCAGGAGTACACCCTAAGATTATAGAGGCTATGGTGAAAGCAAATGAAGAACATGTTTTTCCTTACGGCAATGATGTATATACAAAAAAAGCTGAATTAAAGTTTAAAGAATTATTTGGAGAAAATATAGATGTATATTTTGTATTAAACGGAACAGCAGCTAATGTTATAGGCTTAAGTGCTGCTTTAAGATCTTATGAAAGTATTATATGTACAGATAGTGCTCACATAAATGGTGATGAATGTGGAGCTGTAGAAAAATTTACTGGTTCAAAATTGTTGCAAGTACCTAATTCTAATGGAAAAATATCAATAGATGATATAGAAAAAATGCTTAAATTGAAAGGGAATTACCATAGAACCCAGCCAAAAATGATTTCTATAAGTCAATGTAGTGAATTTGGAACAGTATATACTGTAGAGGAAATAAAAGAAATATCAAAGTTTGCTCATGAAAATGATTTATATTTACATGTAGATGGATCTAGAATCTCAAATGCAGCTGTTTCTCTTAATACTAATTTGAAAGAAATGATAACTGAAGCTGGCGTGGATATATTATCGTTTGGAGGAACTAAGAATGGGCTTATGTTTGGTGAAGCTATACTTATTTTAAATCCGAATATAAGTGAAGATCTTAAATATATAAGAAAACAAGGAATGCAGCTGATTTCGAAAATGAGATATATATCTGCTCAATTTATAGAATACTTAGAAAATGATTTGTATTATAAAAATGCTAAACAAGCGAATGATATGGCTTCGTTATTAGAAAATGAACTGAAAAATATAAAACAAATAAAAATTACTTATCCTGTTCAATCGAATATGGTATTTATGAAAATACCTAAAGATGTTATAAAATATATTGAAAATAAATATGAATTTTATACAATAGATGAAAATGAAGGATTAATAAGAATTGTAACATCATTCGATACTACAGAAAAAGATATAGAAAATTTTGTTAATGATATTAAACTGGGATTAAAAATTTAATATTTATACAAGAAAAATTATCTGTTTAAGGTAGAAATGAACATGGATTGATACTTTAAGATTTTCATCTGTAATTATTAACATTAATAAATTTTGCAACATTAATAGAAACTCCACTTTATGTAATTTAATCTTAATATAGATTATTTCACAAAAAGTGGAGTTTTTTATTTAAGTACAGATGTTAATTACTTAAGGTAGTTACCGTCCTTAAGTTTTTGTTGAATTTGATTTGATGAAACTTGTCCTTCGTTATAATCAACTGTTACTGTATTTTCTATAGGGTCAACTCTTACTGCATTAACCCCACCAAGACTATGAATATCGTCAGTTAAAGATTTTGCAACAGATTTCAAATTATCATTATCTTTAAGAGAATTATTTAATTTGAATTTTTCAGCTTTCATTTTCATAAAATCCACCTCCAAATATAGTATTAACATCTAATCATAAAATATTTATTGAATTTAAAAATATTCTATAAATAATAGGTAATACTATAATAGTGCAGTTTTGCTTGAAATTTTTTACAGTTACATAGCTAACGGAATTCCTATGCAATTTTCAGAGTTTCAAAAATTTTATTAATAGGTTCACCTTTTATTGCAGCATTGTAAATATTAA
>NZ_BDQY01000015.1 GCF_002724055.1 Tepidibacter mesophilus
AGATTATTATAATAATTATAGATATCAATGGAATTTAAAGAAGATGACTCCTGTATCATTCAGAAATCATCTTCTATCTGCTGCATAGTCTTTTTTTATAATGTCCTTGACAAAGGGTACATTTTAATTCCCCTTGGCATTTTTTGTTAATTTGTAAAAAGTCTTATACTCTTTATTCTATTTTTATCTAGACTCTCCACAATAAATTTGGTATTATCGAATTTTACTTCTTCACCTTCTTCTGGAAGTCTTCCTAATTTACCTATTAAGACCCCACCTATTGATTCAAACTCTTCTGATTCTATATCTGTTCCTATAGTTTCATTAACTATATTTATTCTTGTACTTCCATCTATAATATATTCATTCTCATTTACTATCTTTATTTCATCATCTTCCTCATCATATTCATCTTCTATATCTCCAACTATTTCTTCTATCAAATCCTCTATAGTTATAATACCAGCCGTTCCACCATATTCATCTAAAACTATAGCCATATGAACTTTTTCTTGTCTCATTTCCTGAAACAATTCAGTTATTTTCTTAAACTCAAATGTATAATACGGATCTCTCATATACTTTCTTATATCAAATGTATCTCTATCTTTATCAACAAATGCTAAGTCTTTAACATTTAAAATACCTATTATATCATCTATACTTTCCTCATATATAGGCATTCTAGAAAAATGATCTTGTTGAAATTTTTCTACTATCTCATCATAAGTATCTTCTACATCAATACCTACAACATCAGTTCTTTGAATCATAGCATCCTTTGCTTGTAAGTCTCCAAATTCAAAAACATTTTGTATCATTTCTTTTTCCTCAACCTCAAGAACTCCTTCTTCATGACTTACATCAACCATAGTTCTAAGTTCTTCCTCTGTTATAAACGGTTGATGAGCATCAGGATTGCCTCCAAACAACGTTATTATGAATTTAGATAAATAATTGAATACAAAAACTATAGGACTTAACATAACAACCACTATAGATATAATTTTTGAAACCTTCAAAGATACACTTTCTGAATTTTGCGCTGCCAATGACTTCGGAGTTATCTCTCCAAATATAAGAACTAATATTGTCATAAAGGCAGTTGCAATAACCGCTCCATTTTCCTTAAACAAACCTATGAACAAAGATGTAGCAATTGCCGAAGCTCCAATATTTACAACGTTATTGCCCACCAGTATTGCTCCTAATAATTTGTTTGGGTTTTCGATTAATTTACTTACAACATCCGCTCCTTTAACATTTTCTTCCTTCATATGTCTTATTTTAATCTTGCTTAAAGACATTAATGCAGTCTCTGAAGCTGAAAAAAATGAAGATATACCTAATAATATAAATAATATAAAAAATTGCCACAAACTACTCGGATCCAAAGATCATCACACTCCTAAAAAATATATATGACTATTATTATATCATAGTACTAAAATTTTACTATATATATATATTATGAATTATAAATAGATTTTTAACCATATATATTTAAACGCTATTATCAATACAATTTCCATATAGCTTTAATACTATAATGAAATAATACCTTCTAATTAGAAGGTATTATTTCATTATAGTATTAAAGCTATAATTAAAACGATCTAAGCTTTAAGTTTATTTTTTGCCTGTATCTGTTTTTTCCAAGCATGAAGTCCAAGCGATAAACCTATTACTCCATAGGCTACAAAAACTCTAAAATATTCTCCTATTTGAGCACTACCCAATAAATTTTTACCAGCCTGTGGAGATACTATAAATAAAGTATGGAATAGTATAGTTCCTATTATAGCTTGAGATATAGTAGCTCTTGATACGGATGCTCCTCCTATTAACAATGCTGCTATAGCAAACATTCCGACCTGTTCATGACTTCCATAAGTATTTAGAGTTCCTAAATTTTGTAAAAATATCAGTTGACCCCATCCAGCAAACACAGTAGATATTACTATAGATATTATTCTAATTTTATTGACAGCTATACCAGATACCTTAGCTACATGATTGTCCTGACCCACTGCCTTAAAATCCTGACCTAGCTTAGTTTTCATTATAAAAACATTAAATATGCAAAGTAACATTACAACCAATATAGTTACAACTGGTAATTTTATCATCTTAAATATAGGTTGAGACTGTATTAATACAATAGAAACTATATCAGTACCTAAGAGTATAGATAAATTTATGATCTGTTTCTTAGTGAATTTTTTATTTCTAAACCCTTTAAATAAAATATATAAAATGCTTATAATAGATATTACTACTAAAACCTCAAGTATAGGAAACTGTACTATATTATCAAGTGAATACTTGATTCCTCCACTTAAATCTATAGTATTTTTTATGCCTACTCCTCCACTAAGAACTAATATTGGATTATCCATAGGAATTAATGTTCCAATCAAAAATAAGAATAATAATTGATATAATCCATTTGCAAAAAATCCTAGTATCATACTAGCTATCATTTCCTGTCCTTTAGTCTTATTCAATAACTTTCCTGTTAAATATCCAAATAAAACTGCTATTGGAACTGTCAATAAAGCACATAATAAAAATCCCTGTATACCACCTATTCCCCAATGAGTTACTGCTATTAAAGCTATTTGACCTGCCATTGCACCTATTACTATACCAAAGTTAAGACCCATCCCCGCAAGCACAGGAATAATAAGAGAAATTACTAAAAATGAATTTCTTGAAATTCTATCAATTAACTCATTTACTATAAATATCATAGGTTGCCCAGAATACTTAACACCTATAAGACAAAGAATTACAAATAATATAGTAACTATATTATCAAACAATAATTCTTTTAACTTTATGGATTTACTTTTACCTTTAATGGAATTTTCTTCATTCATTCTACTTCCCTCCTTCTACTTTTGTTAATGCATATAAAATAATTCCATACTGCACTACAACTCTTGCTACCTCCGATAAGTTTCCTTCTGTAATTATTTTATTTGCCACAGGAAGAGCTATTGTTAAAAGTCCCTGAAATAAAAAAGTTCCAAGTATAACATGTGATATTTTTGCGTTTTGAGCACTTGCTCCACCTATTAAAATAGCAGCTACAGCCGCAAATCCCATCATCATAGGTGCTTGATATAGTTGAAAAAATCCATAACTTTGAGCATATGCAATTATTCCAACAGCACCCAAAATAGTTGATAGCATAGTTCCTATTATTCTACTTTTATCAACATCAATCCCAGATGCTATTGCAAATTTAGGATTATTTCCTACGGCCTTCATAGTAATACCCACCTTAGTATTTAAGAATATATAAACTAATAAGCAAGATACTATAAAGAATATTAAAAGACCAGTGGGTATATTAACTTTACCCATGTTAAATGATAAAAAATTGTTTAATACTTTATCAAACCTTGAGCTTAAAGAAATCGTAGTTCTAAGACCATCACCTATTGGCCACTTTATCTCTGAACTAGTAAAAGGAAGTATAAGCCATCCTATACACATCAAAGATATGGCCGAAAATCCTACATATGTAGATACCATCATTTCAGAGCCTTTTACTTTATTAAGTAAAACTCCATAAAAATATCCTACTATAGCAGCAATTGGTATAGATATAAGTACAGCTATAAAAAATGCACTAAATCCCCTAAGATTCATTTCAATACTTATAAGCCCTCCTAAAATTCCACATACTATTCCTAAAGGTATACCAAAGTTAAGTCCTATACCGCATAATATTCCAGGCACCATAGCTAAAACTAATATTCCATTCATTCCTGTTCTAACTAAAGTATCAGACAATAACATATATATTGGAATTTTTAAAAAAACAGCCATAACACAAAGTATTATCAAAAAAGCTATTATAGTAGTTCTTGCAAATCCTAATTTTTTTGTAACATCCTTTATAGTTTCAACCACTTATATTTCCTCCTTTGCATGAATCTTTTTATATTCTCCAGCCATCATAAGTCCAAAATCTACATCACTATCTTGAGGATTTAATACACCCTCTATTTTACCTTCTGCAACTATAGCTATTCTATTGCACACAGACCTTAACTCTCCAAGTTCACTAGATGTTACTACAATAGTCATACCAAACTCTTTATTTAGTTTTACAAGTAAATCAAGAACTAATTTTTTAGCTCCTATATCAATTCCTCTAGTAGGCTCTGATACAAATAATACATCAGGATTTAAGGTTAAGGCCCTAGCTATACAAACCTTTTGTTGATTTCCTCCGCTCAACCTTCTAGTAATCTGAGTAGGTCCTGTACACCTTATATCAAGATCATTTATCATTTTAATAGCATGATCTCTTATTTCTTTTTTGTTTCTTTGATTAAATAACCCATAATTTTTAATAAACTCTCCTTTAATCTGCATAGCTGTTAATACTATATTTGTCTCTATAGAAGTATCTAGTAGCAATCCAATTCCTCTTCTATCCTCACTTACAAATGCAATCTTGTTGTTCAAAGGATCTTTAGGTGAATTAAGACTCAGATTTTTTCCATTTAATAATACTTCTCCTTCACTTGGATAAAGTCCCATTATTCCATTTGTAATACCGATTTTACCTTGTCCGGCAAGACCTCCAATACCTAGAATTTCTCCTTTTTTAATATCTAAATTTACGCCCTTTACATATTCTCCGGGCATAGAGACTTTTAATTCTTTAATAGACATAATTACTTCTTTGTTTTCAGTATTACTTTCTTCACTTGTATTTAAGCTTTCAATTTTTCTACCAACCATTAATTCTGCAAGCTGCATTACATTTGTGTCCTTTTTGCTAAGCGCTGCTATGAATTCTCCATCTCTTAATATGGTTATATTATCAGCAGCCTCCATTACTTCATCTAATCTATGAGTTATAAATAATATTGCAATACCGGAATCAGATATTCTTTTCATAGCCTTTAATAAATTATCTGCTTCGCTTTCTGTTAAAACTGCCGTAGGTTCATCAAATACTAAAAGCTTTATGTTGCTCTTATCTATTTCTCTAGCAATCTCTATAAACTGCATATAACCTACCGGCAGCCCCGACACTTTAGACTTTTCATCAATATCTATTCCTAATTTATCTAGATCTTTTCTTGCATCATTATTCATACTATCAAAATCTAGACTCTTTAAACTAGATCCCATAATTTTACTTAGCATATTGTGTTTAGTAGTTTCTCGATTTAATTTTATATTTTCAGTTATATTAAATCCAGGAATAAGCATAAATTCTTGATGAACCATTCCTATTCCCATATTCATTGCTTCATTAGGAGATTTAATATCAACTTTTTCACCATCTATATGTATTTCACCTTCAAAACCGCCAGTAGAATGGATGACCGGCATACCAAATAATATGTTCATAAGTGTAGATTTACCAGCTCCATTTTCTCCTAAAAGAGCATGTATTTCTCCTTTTTTAGCCGATAAATTTATTCCCTTTAAAACTTGGTTACCAAAATAATTTTTTTTAATGTTTTTCATTTGAATTACATATTCTTCGCTCAAACCAACCCCCCCTTATATCTAAAAATTCGTCTAATGCTACGCATTGACTCATGTCGCCAACGAGTCCTACGGTCTCTGTTGCTCAAAATAATTGATACTGTAGTACTTTCAGCAATATTATCCACAAGTTAAAAAATATTATAATTTTTTATAGAGTAAATCAAGGTTGCCATAAAAAGGCAACCTTGTGCTTAATATCCTTATTTAGAAAGTTATATAATCTGAAAGTACCATAAAGAAATTATCAAATGTATTTCCTGTGCTTTCATTCGTGAATGTACTTAATTTCATTTCTATACCTGATACATTTTTGAATATCTCCTCTATTTTAGCTTTATCTACCTTACCATTAGTATTTCCTTCTAAGAATGCTTTAGCATACTCAACTCCACCTTCAACAAACATCATATTAACCGGAACTGGCCATGTAGAGAATTTACCTGTTCCACCCTTTTCAGCTATCTTAGATTTAATTTCCTCAACTACATAATCAATATCACCTTTTTTGTCATCAGGTATTTGGATTCCTAATGCTCCTGGGAATGCATGATATGGAGAAGGGCAGCATGGTTGTGGATATATAGCTCCTTGGTCTAAAGCTGCTTTTATAAGTGGTTCTTGCATAGAGCAATTAGTGCTAAAGAATGCTGTATCTGTTCCAAGCTCAGCAACTTTTCTTGGAACATCTTCTAATATAAATTGTTGTGCTCCTGGAACTCCTGCATCTCCCGTTGGATCTGGAGCTGTTGCATCTATAAATTCCATATCTAACTTTTCACAAGTTTCTCTAAGCAAATCTCTTCTCATTGCAAGTAATTGATACGACATATGTCTTGGGAATGAATAGTGAACAAGTTTTGTAGCACCCATTTTTTTAGCTTGTTCTGGTATAGACATACCCATTCCAAGTTCATCTGCTTGAAGTACTACATCTGCTTTTGATGCTATCATATCTGGGTCTTCTCCTGGAACTCCAACTACAAATAACATGTCTGGTCTTATTTCTCTAGCTTTATCTATAGCTGCTGATACCCCTGGTATACCTTGAACTATAACAATTGCTTTAACTTGTGGATCTGTTGCCATACTCATAACATTTGCTATAGTTGTCTCTTGTTCTTTCATAAAATTATCAGGATAAGTTTGAAGAACTATCTTATCACCATATTTTTTCTTCATTTTTTCTGCTGCTCTATACTCCTCTTCACCTTGAGATACAGTACCTGTCATAATTCCAATTTTAGAAATTTCTTCTTTTTTAGCTACTTGACCACATCCAACAAGTCCTATAATCATAGCGGTTGCCATAAGTATGGCTAAAATCTTCTTAAACATTTTTGACCCCCTTTTAATTTGTTAATATATAGATATGCATGTACTATATGTTTTCATGCATATTTATTTCTTTTTTTTATCAATATTATAAATTTTTATGAATTTTTAATTTTCTTCTATGTATCCTATTCTTTTTTTTAAATATTCAATCTTTTTTATGTTGCATAGAATTATTTATTGATATTTTTCAAGAAAATTATTTCTACTTTTAAAATTATGTGTAAAGTTAAATTTTTGTGTTTTGCAACTAATTTTTGGGGAATAATATATTAAGTAGCATTTTTATTATTTATTTAGAAAGGGGATTTTTATGTCTAAAAAAGATTTATTAGAAAAAGGGGCTGTACTTCAAAGGGATAAAGAAACTTACGCAATAGCACCACACCTTCCTGGAGGAATCATATCACCCGACACATTAAGAAAAATTGCAGATACTGCTGATAAATACAGCGCACAAGCAGTGAAAGTGACATCATCTCAGAGAATCGCAATTGTAGGTATTAAAGAAGACGATATAGATAACGCTTGGAAAGATTTAGGAATGAAGCCAGGAGCTGCTATAGGACTTTGTGTAAGAAGTGTTAAATTCTGTCCTGGCACAACATTTTGTAAAAGAGGACAACAAGATTCAGTAGGAGTTGGTATGAAGCTAGATGAACTGTATCATGGCATGAACCTTCCAAACAAGCTTAAAATAGGGGTTAGCGGATGTCCAAATTCATGTGCAGATAATCATTTTAGAGATATAGGTATAATGGGTACTCCTAAAGGATTTAGAATACAAGTTGGAGGGAAAGGTGGCTTAAAACCTAGATTAAGCAATACTTTATTTGAACATGTTGATGAAGATGAAGTATTTACAATAATAGACAAGGTAGTTAAGGTATATTCTAAAAATGCACAAAGACATGAGAGATTAGGTGCATATATAGATAGAGTTGGATTTGAAGAATTCAAAAAAGAAATAGAATAATTAAAAGACCCCATATCTAGATATGGGGTCTTTTAATTATTTAGTAACGCTATCAGTAGTATTTTCCCAAAACTCTGCATTCTCTATTCCATATTTTTTAGAATTAAATACAGGGTCTTTTCCTTGTTTTTTCTGATCTTCATAGTCTTTAAGTGCTATAAGAGCTGGTTTTCCCATTATAAGTATTGCTATAACATTTAACCATGCCATGGCACCAACACCAATATCTCCTAAAGCCCAAGCTAAGTTTGCAGTTTTTATAGCTCCGTAGAAAGTTGCTCCAAGCATTGCAAATCTTAAAACATTTATTAATGATTTGTTCTTACTCTTTCTAATTAAGTAAGCAACATTAGTTTCAGCAATATAGTAATATGCCATTAAAGTAGTAAATGCGAAGAAGAATAAAGCTATTGCAACAAATGCACTACCAAAAGAAGGGAATAACGTTTCAACTGCTTTTTGAGTGTATATAGGACCTATTTCAACATCTCCTAAATTATTAGCTATAAATCCTCCAGCTCCATCATAAATATTGTACATTCCAGTGATTAAAATCATAAATCCAGTAGCTGAACAAACGAATAAAGTATCTATATATACTGAAAACGCTTGAACTAATCCTTGTTTTGCAGGATGTGAAACCTCAGCTGCAGCTGCTGCATGCGGGCTAGTTCCCTGACCTGCTTCATTTGAATAAATACCACGCTTAACTCCCCAAGAAATAGCAAGACCTAGTATACCAGCAAACGCAGGCTGTACTCCAAACGCACTTTTAAATACTAATGCTATAACTGCAGGTAATTGAGAAATATTTACAACTATTATAATAAGTGCAACCAATATATATCCTGTAGCCATAATAGGTACTATTATTTCAGCTGCTTTACTTATACGCTTAACTCCACCAAATATTATAAGTGATAAAAATACAACTAATATTATTCCTGTAGCTGTAGCACTTACTCCAAATGCATTATCAAGTCCTGCTGCTATACTGTTAGACTGAACTCCTGGTAAAAAGAATCCCATTGCTACTATAGTTGCAACTGCAAATGTAGTTGCATACCACTTGTTATTCATTCCTTTTTCTATATAATATGCTGGTCCTCCACGATACTCTCCATCTTGTTCAACCTTATATATTTGAGCTAAAGTAGCCTCAACATAAGCTGATCCCGCTCCTAAAAAAGCGATTGCCCACATCCAGAATAATGCTCCAGGTCCTCCCATGGCTATAGCAGTTGCAACCCCCGCTATATTACCAGTTCCTACACGACCAGATACCGATAGTGCAAATGCTTGGAACGAAGAAACACCTTTTTCTGACGATCCTCCTCCAAATAATAGTTTTACCATATCTTTAAGAAGTCTAACTTGTAAAAAACGAGTTCTAATAGAAAAGTATATCCCTGCTCCTAAACATAAAATAATAAGTGCTTTACTCCAAATTAAGCCATTTAATATACCTACTATATTTTCCATATAATTCCTCCTTTTAGATTTTTTTGATCTTTTGATGAAAAAACAAATCTTGAAATTATACAACATTGAAAAGTAAATCTAAATTCTAAAAATGATAATTAAAACGAAAAGCTATAAAGACATGTAATCAAAAAAGTCAAATCATACATGATTTGATCTCTGGGATTTATTCCAATAAGAATAATCTCTGTCCTTTTACCTGAGAGTTTGACTAATTCATATTAGCTTTCCCCTTCGGTGCTCTTTATTGAGTCTCTCCAGAGGCTCGTCTGATAACGATTTTTCATTATCTTCATCCGAACTATTCGATTAACTCTATTATACTCTAATATATATTCTAAGTCAATTCATTTTTCTTAATTTTCTAATTATTTGGAATTTTTATAATTTGTTAGTTTTTTTTACCATTCATATTTAACTCTTATTACAATATCAGCTAATATCCATATAATATCGAGCTTTAAAAAAAATCCTACAGCTACTAAGAATATATATATTACTCTATAATTATTTATTCCCTTTATACCAAATAGATATTCTGTACATCTTTTCCCATAATAATTTCAACCAAGAATTATAGTAAATGCAAAAATTATAAGGACTATAGTTACTATATACTCTCCAAATTGAGGTATTGAAATCACTCTTTAAAATGCAAATATAGTTATTTCATAGATACAAGACACTGTCTAACCCAAGAGTTTGTCTTTGCAGCTGCTGATATTGGAGCAAATATAAGTCCTGATTCATTTAAAGCTTGTATCTTATTTGTAAAGTCAGTTTATTTTTTTCGAAATATTCTCAATTCTTAAGCAGCATTGTATATTGCCTTATAAAGCAATATGCTGTAGAATTAATATGTTAAATTTAATTATACTTAGGAGGTTTTTATCTTGAATATAGCATTAATTGGAGCTGGATCAGGTGGCAAAAATATTATTCAAGCAATAAACGATACAGAATCTATAAATCTTTCTTTGGTTATAGATAGAAATTTAGATGCACCAGGCATAGTTCTTTGTAAAACTTTAGGTATAGATTATTCTCAATCTATAGATGATTTAAATCATCACAATATTGATTTAATAATAGAAGCTACTGGAAACAATAATGTTGCTAAATCATTGCAAGAAAAATTTAGTCATAAATGCACTATAATAGATTCTACTGGTGCTCTTTTAGTAATGACTCTAGTAGATAAAAATATAGATACTCTATCTCAACTCAATAACCATATTTCTATAATTAGAAATACTTCTAATATAGTAAAAAATGAGCTAGATGATATATCTTCGTCAATAAACGATATGCACGGTATAAGCGATATACTTTTAACTTCTACTAAAACTTCTATAACACACATACAAGATACTGATAAAATAATAAAATACGTAAATAAAATAGCTCATCAAACTAAAATACTTGGCATAAACGCTACTATAGAAGCTGCACGAGCTGGTCAAGCGGGAAAAGGATTTTCTGTAGTTGCAAATGAAGTTCAAAAACTTGCTGCAAACAGCGAAGGATTTGCTAAAGAAATTAATGAAATATTAGCAAAAATAACAGATGAAATAAAAACCATAACATCAGAAGTAGACAAATTAAAAAATCTTTCAAAATCTCAAACTAATTCTTCTAATAAAGTACAAGTTGCAGTTGATAAACTTATAAATGAAACTTCTATTTAAAATTCGCTTCATGCTAACGCATGGCTCATGTCGCCAACGAGTCCTCCGGACTTCGTTGCTCAAAATAGTTGCAAGTGCAGATTTTTACTCAATGTTATCTATAGATTCAAAATTCTATAATTTCCTTAGATATTAAAAAATACGCCATGTCCATGGCGTATTTTTTATTCCTTAATCTTCACATCAGTCATATAACTTCGCTTTCCAAGTTTTAGAACTTCTATACCCTTAGAATTTTTAGTAGATTGAATCTCTATATCCTTAGTATTTATAGTAGAGAATTTTTTATTATTTTTATAAAGTTCTAAATCGACATCATCCTTTATAAAAAGCATACGAACTAATTCTGATTTGTTAGAATAAGCCTTCACAAGCTTTCTTCTATTGGTCTTAGTCTTATAATTTTCAATATGAGTCTTAGCTATCTTCGCATCTTTAAAACAATAAAGCATATACCCTTCATAATTATTAGAAAGGCACATATATATAATATTCTCATCTTCCTTCAACTTCAATAAATTAGTCAGGTACTCACCTAAAGAACTAGCCTTGCAATCAGCAATCTCATAAACTTTTAATTTATATAAGTTCTGCTTATTTGAAAAAAGTAAAATTTCATCCTTATTATTAGCATCTATTTCGTGTATTATAAAGTCCTCATCCTTAAGTTTTTGCTCTGAAAAAGATCTAAGAGACGCAAGAGAGATTTTCTTAAAGTAATTTTCATTAGTTAAAAACAACTTAACATTATAGTCATCTATTAAGTGTTCCTCTTTTATTTCTTTTATATCATCTTCGCTTATTATCTCAGTTTTTCTAGATTTTTTATATTTTTTAGGAACTTCTTTTAGGTCATTTATTATTATATTCTTTATTTTTTTGTCACTTTGAATAGTTTCATTAAGATCCTTCAGATCGGACTTCAATCTCTTTATATTATCTAACTGTTTTAATATATATTCTTTATTTAAATTTCTAAGCTTTATCTCAGCTATATATTCAGCCTGAATTTCATCTATACCAAAACCCTTAATCAAGTTAGGAATAACCGCTTTATCCTCTTTAGTATTTCTAATTATATCAATAGCCTTATCTATATCAAGAAGTATCTTCTCAAGTCCTAATAGAAGATGTAGCTTATCTGTCTTTTTCTCTATATCGTATTGTAGATATCCTTTAATACACTCTACTCTAAAATTAATCCATTCTTTTAAAACTTGCTTTATACCTAATACCTTTGGTTGTCCATTTATTAACATATTAAAATTGCAAGAAAAGCTATCCTCAAGAGTTGTCATCTTATAAAGCTTATTCATAAGTAAATCTACATCTGTATTTCTTTTCAAATCCAAGGTCACTTTTAAACCATGTAAATCTGTTTCATCCCTGACATCTGATATTTCTTTAATTTTATTTTCCTTAACAAGATCTATTATCTTATCTATTATAGTCTCTATATTAGTAGTATAAGGTATTTCATATATTTCTATGCAATTATTCTTTTTATCATATCTGTACTTAGCTCTTAATTTGAAACTACCTCTTCCAGTTTCATATATCTTATCCATTTGATCTTTTGAGTATATTATATATCCACCAGTCGAAAAATCCGGTGCCTTTATATAGTCACTTATATCTATATTTTCATTTTTAATATAATTAATAGTAGCATTACATACCTCTTCCAAGTTAAAACTACATATACTACTTGACATTCCAACAGCTATACCTTGATTTGCATTTACAAGTACATTAGGATATGTTGTAGGTAAAAGTACAGGTTCCTTTAAAGTCCCATCATAATTATCTATAAATTTCACAGTATTTTTATCTATATCTTTAAAAATCTCTTTACATATATCATCAAGCTTTACCTCTGTATATCTAGGAGCTGCAAAACTCATATCCTTAGAGTACTTCTTACCAAAGTTTCCTTTAGAATCTATAAACGGGTGAAGTAAAGAATCATTTCCCCTTGTTAATCTAACTAGAGTCTCATATATAGCCATATCTCCATGAGGATTTAATTTCATAGTTTGTCCAACAACATTTGCAGATTTTGTTTTGTTCGAATTTAAAAGACTCATTTTATACATAGTATACAGCAATTTTCTATGACTAGGTTTAAAACCATCTATCTCAGGAATAGCTCTTGATACTATTACGCTCATGGCATACGGCATATAATTTTCTTCTAGTGTTTTTGTAATCCTTTGTTTTTCTATATTTTCAACCATAAATCTTCACTCCCCTTAACTAACATCTGTCATATCCATATACTTATGTCCATACTCAGCTATGAATCTTTTTCTTTCCTTAATATCGTCCCCTAGTAACATATCAAATACATCTTGTGTTTTCTTAACATCTTCAGGAAGAACTTGAATAAGCCTTCTGCTTTCAGGATTCATAGTAGTTTGCCACATCATCTCAGGCTCATTCTCACCAAGTCCCTTTGACCTTTGTATTGTATATTTACCTTTTATCTTAGATAATATATTATTTTTTTCCTTTTCATTATAAGCAAAATAAGTTTTTCTCGATGTATTTATTTCAAATAATGGTGATTCAGCTATATATACCTTTCCCTGTTCTATTAACATGGGTACCAGTCTATAAAGCATTGTAAGTATAAGCGTTCTAATTTGGAATCCATCTACATCTGCATCCGTACATATTATTACCTTATCCCAGTTTAAATTATTTATATCAAATGTATTCAAATCTTTATTATGCTTAGACTCTATTTGAACTCCACATCCTAATACCTTCAACAAATCTGTTATTATATCATTTTTAAAAATTTTATCATAATCTGATTTAAGACAGTTAAGTATCTTTCCTCTAACAGGTATTATAGCTTGAAACTCTGAATCTCTTCCCATTTTACACGAACCAAGTGCAGAATCTCCCTCAACTATGAATAATTCTCTCTTACTAATATCCTTTGTTCTACAATCTACAAACTTTTTAACTCTGTTTTTTATATCTATGTTTCCACCTAACTGCTTCTTAATATTTATTCTAGTTTTTTCAGCTCTTTCCCTACTTCTTTTATTAACTAAAACTTGTTCACATATTTTATTTGCCTCTAATTTATTCTCTATAAAATATATTTCTAGCTTTTCTTTTAATAAATCAGTTATGCATTCTTGTATAAATTTATTAGTTATAGACTTTTTAGTTTGGTTTTCATAACTTGTAATTGTAGAAAATGAATTTGTAACTAATATTAAACTATCTGATATATCTACAAAACTTATTTTTTTCTCACCTTTATTGTACTTATTATTATCTTTTAAATACTTATCTATCATATATATAAATGCATTCTTAACAGCTTTATCAGGAGATCCTCCATATTCTAAAAAACTCGAATTATGATAGTATTCCATCAAGTTGATTTCATTATTAAAACAAAATCCTACTTTAACCTTAACCTTGTATTCAGGCTTGTCCTCTCTATCTCTACCACGTCTTTCATCTTCATATAATTGTATATCAGTAAATCCTTTTGAATTATTTATTTCATATATATAATCTAAAATATCATTTTCATAGCAGTATTCATAATTATTATCAGTTTCTTCATCACAAATTTTGAATTTAAGATTTGAATTTACTATAGCCTGTTTTTTAATTACATCTTTATAATAGTCTATATCTATTTTTATATCAGTAAATACCTCTATATCAGGCTTCCACTTTATTATAGTTCCAGTATGTTCATAATCACACTTTTCTTTTTTAAGTCCTCCTACATTCTCACCTTTTTCAAAATGAAGATCATACTTATATCCATCTCTATAAACTGTAACATCCATATATTCAGAGCTATATTGAGTAGCACAACTTCCAAGTCCATTAAGACCTAAACTAAATTCATAGTTCTCACCCGAATTATTTTTATACTTCCCACCTGCATATAATTCACAAAATACTAATTCCCAGTTATATCTATCTTCTTTTTCATTGTAATCAAGAGGTATACCTCTACCTCTGTCTTTTATTATTATAGAATTATCAATACATCTTGTTATCTCGATTATATCTCCAAATCCTTCTCTTGCTTCATCTATAGAATTTGATAATATTTCAAATATAGAGTGCTTGCATCCTTCAATACCATCTGAGCCAAATATTACACTAGGTCTTAATCTAACTCGGTCTGCCCCCTTAAGAGATGATATACTATTATTTCCATAGTCATTATTTTTGTTCATATATACTACCACCTTCTATTTTTGATTTCCTATTTTACACTACACAAAACCTATGTTCGTGTCAAGATTATTATTTTGTATATATAATTTAAATTATATGAATTTAACTATATTTAGAGTCAATAATACATAGTA
Source organism: Tepidibacter mesophilus (assembly GCF_002724055.1). Lineage (GTDB taxonomy): Bacteria > Bacillota > Clostridia > Peptostreptococcales > Peptostreptococcaceae > Tepidibacter_A > Tepidibacter_A mesophilus. The sequence continues at coordinate 15,363 of NZ_BDQY01000015.1, forward strand.
TAATTATTTAAAATACATTTATACAAAAGTTAAAAATTCAGTTAGAGTAAAACTCCAGCTGAATTAAATTCCGCTTTATATGGAGGTGTTTCATTGATGAAAAAAGATATTGTAATAGATATACATAAAGAAATACTAGATGCTGTATTAAATCTAGATTTTTCAAACGAAATTTCACGTTCATCTTTAAAGAATAATATAGACAATTATTTATTTATAGCAAACATAAATAATTTGATAAAAAATGGAGACTATACATGCAAATCCATATTAACTGTTTGTCAAAGTCTATTAGATAATATTCATCCAAATTTAATTAAATCAGATTGGCTAAACTATACCTATAATTTGCTTTTATACAAATCATTTCCAGACTCTGTAGAAATAGACATACAAAATATTCCTGAAACTATAAAACTTGCCTGTAACATATACATAGAAATTATCAGAGTATTTTGCAAATACGAGAAACTATCTAATAATTCAAGTTTTTATATTCAATACCCTCTAAATTTTTTAGATACTCATGAAATTGATTCCCTTGAAATGCAATCAGAGTATACACGCTTTTTAAGATATTTCAATAATGAATACATCTATGAAATGATGAAATTAAACCAAGAAATACTAAATCACAATACACTAGATCACATATGTGGAGTACATCATTTAGCTCTTAATATAGCAAGGCAAATTAAAAACATGGCCATTCCTATAGATTTAGGAAGAGTTTCAGGAAGTGCTGCTGGCCATGATCTGGGAAAGTTCGGATGTAAAAAAAGCGAATCAAAAAGAGTCGCTTATCTTCACTATTATTATACTGATAAATGGTTTAAAAAACACCACATAACGTACATAGGTCATACAGCTTTGAACCACTCTGTTTGGGATCTTGAGCTTGAAAATTTATCTATAGAATCTTTAATACTAATATACTGTGATTTTCGTGTTAAAAACAACGATAAATTCCAAATGAGCATATTCAGTCTAAAAGAGTCTTTTAATATTATACTTCAAAAACTTGATAATGTAGATGATTTAAAGAAAAAAAGATACGAAAAAGTCTATGCAAAGCTTAAGGATTTTGAAGATTATTTAATTCATATAGGTATAGATTTAGGTTATCAAGATATAAAACATGATAAATCTAAGCAAGCATACTACTCTTTAATAAGTGGAAATGAGATAATAAGGAACCTAAAATACCTATCAGTTCATCACAATATAAATTTGATGCACAAACTTAGAAGTGAACATTCTCTTAATTATATATTAGAACTTGCTAGAAGCGAGAATGATGGAGATAATATAAGAAAATATCTTCAAGTTTTTGAAGAATATTCAACTTATTTAACTCAAAATCAAAAAATAGTAATGCTAAAATTTTTATATGAGAACTTAATCCACCCTGATGAGGATATAAGAAAACAGTGTGCCTATTTAATAGGCAACTTAATAGCAGTGTTTGATGAAAACTATAGAAAAGAAATTCCTAATGATGTTAAATTAAATAATCCTCTTACTACTAGCTATTCTCTTTTATGCGATTATTTGAATTTATTCATAAATCCAGATCATAAGATAATAGATATTCATCAGAAATGGATCGGATATAATATATCTATTATGATTTCTTCACTATTTAGTAATTGCAATGAATCTCAAATACAAACCTATAAAAACATAGTATTTAGTTATTATAAAAAATATTTTAATAAGAATAACAGCATTCAGCTTTATCTAATAAATTCAGCAAAATATATACCTGTAACAAGTGATGATTTTGTACTTTTAGATTACATATTATCTTCTTTAAACAACGATAATGATAATATAAGAATATCCGCCTTGAATATAATTTATATACTTTTGAATAAAGAGAATAATAATTTTAACTTAAACCAGAATATAAATGAATTTTTTGAAACAAATATATTAAAATCCCAAATACCAGCAGAAAATTTCCTGAAATTTAAGATTTCAACTAAATTAAATTTAAAAAATATTACACTAAACAAATATAGATCTTTTTATTTAAGTGATGAATCTAAAATAGGTAACATATTCTTAAGTAACCTAAAAACTTTAACACCTTGGATTATAAAAAAAATCAATATAGACTTATTATTTGAATACAATGTAAAAAATTTAAACAATATGGCCTATACAGCTATGCATTTTTGTAATCTTTTAAAAGTTAGTAGCATAGAAAGTGTTCGAAATGCTGCTGGAAAAAACATCATAAAAATAATGCCTTACCTGTCACTCGAAGAAAGAAATGATATTGCAATAGAGCTTCTTAGATCTCTTGAAATAGAAAAATACCAATTTAGTAAATATATACCTGATTATTTAGGTGAAATTATACTTTATCTTCAACCAATCGAGCTAGATGAGATTATAGATGATTTTATTCAAAAGATAAAGCAATCAAACAACCAAATAACGTCTTTAGTTCTTGAAACAGTTGGAATAACTTTAAAGAATTATCCTAAATACAAAGATAGATTTTTGGAAAACGAAGATGCATCAAATAAAAGACTTATAAAAATCTTAGGTATTTTATTAAGTGGACTTGCCCATTATGATTATCATGTTAAACAAACTTCATTTAGGGTTATAGGAAGGCATTTATTTGCATCTAAAAAACTTAAAATTGAAAATAAAAAAAACATATTTAAGCTTATAGCTAAAAAACTATTAGTTTTAATAGATTCAGTTGAATCAAAGGACATAGTATTTTTTACTAATGCAGCAGCATTAAATCAAGTGTATAGATTTATAAATGCATATACATTTGCAAAAAAAGATATATCTATTAATGTTCCTTCTAAAATAGCTTTTTTTCCAGGAACTTTTGACCCTTTCTCTATTGGTCACAAGGAAATTGCTAAAGCTATTCAAAATTTAGGATTTGAGGTTTATCTTTCTGTAGATGAATTTTCTTGGTCTAAGAAGGCTCAACCTAATTTATTTAGAAGAAATATAATCAATATGTCAATAGCTAATGAGCCTAATATTTACTTATATCCAGATGATATTCCTGTTAATATTTCAAATCCTAAAGATTTGAAAATACTAAGTGAGAGTTTTCCTGAATCTGATATTTCTATAGTCATAGGCAGCGATGTAATAATGAACGCATCTGCATACAAAAAAACTGCTTCTAATAATTCTATACATAATTTTTCTCATATAATTTTCAAAAGAAATATAAACGATTCTACTAGCCTTAACGATAAACTTAAGTCTCAAATTGATAAACTAGAAAAAAACGCTATAGTGCTTAATTTACCTGCCCAATACGAAGATGTAAGCTCTAGTCAAATAAGAAATTATATAGATGAAGATAGAGATATTTCAGAACTTCTAGATCCTCTTGCACAAAAATATATATACGAAAAAGGATTGTACCAAAGAGAACCGCAATACAAATCTCTTATAAAGACAATGTCTATAGATATAAATATAGTTACTGATATATCTGATGATTTAATAGACAGAATAGATTTAGAGTTTTTCAATGACAATAATTACAATATCAAAAACCTATATAATAACTTAAAAATGTGTAATACCAAAATATTATATATTCAAGATTCTAGTAAAAACAATAAAATATTAGGATTTTGTTTATTTCATCAACTAAATTGGAGTATGCTTTATAAAGAATTTAAAAACCATACTACATCTGAATACGTACGTCAAAATGTAATAGGAAAAGCAGTTGTAATAGATTATATGCACTGTATAAAAGATTACGAAATAGGAAGCCTAGATCAAATATTAATAACAGAAGTATTATCTTTTTGTATTAAAAGAGACTATACTTATGCTCTATATAAAGACACTGATAACTACAGTTTAACTAAATCAACTCACGATATATTGAAGCTTCAGGGATTTTTAGAAGTATCAGATAAAGATTTAGACTCTATTTATATAGTTAATATGACAAATCCTTGTGTATTGACCTTAGATGTTGAATCCTTTATAAAAGCTCCATTTGTAGATAGTAATAGCGTAAAAAAAACCATATTAAAATCCAGACAAAAACTACAAGAAACTCTTAGCTGTATTTATCCAGGTAACCTCGTGTTATCATTTGATAAAACAGTTTTATATGAGAATTTGATACGAAAAGTATGCAAAGAAAATAAAGTTCCATCTATAGTCTTAAAACCTAGAAAATTAGGTGATTCCATGTGTGTTCCATTTGGTAACCTATTAAAAGGAATTGTAGTTCCAAACACAGTTACCAAATCTCTTCATACAGAAAAATTATTTAATCCTAGCTTGACTGATTTTTCTATTGCTTCATATCCTTACTACCTTGATCTTCATAGTCAAATTAAAACAATAGCATCATTTGATAGAAATGTAATTCTTATAGACGATATTTTGAATAAGGGGTATAGAATAAAAGCTATAGACCCTATACTAAAAGAACAAAACGTAAATGTTAATAAAATTATAGTAGGTGTACTATCAGGTAGAGGAAAGGAACTTATGGATATTCAAGATAGACCTGTAGATTGTGCTTATTTTATTCCAAACCTACGACTATGGTTTAATGAAAATGCAATGTATCCATTTATAGGAGGAGATACTCTTTGGAGAGGGGTTGCTCCTAAAAGAAATTTAATTCCTTCTATTAATATGATATTTCCTTATTCATCTTTATCATTTGTCAAAAATGCATCTAAATCGTCTTTATACGAACTATCAAGAGTTTGTATCCAAAATTCTATAGATATATTGAAATCTATAGAAAAAGAATACGAAAGAATGCACAAACGCAAGCTTACTTTGAATCATCTAGGAGAAGTATTAAAATCACCTAGATACCTCGATCATGGAAAAAATATGAATTATGATTTAAATTTAAATCCATCTCATTATTTAGAAAACGACTTAGAACTCTTAAAACGTATGGAGAATATAATAATTTAGAATTGGAGATGATTAAATGTTTTTTTATAAATTAGACGATATAGTACTATTTTCAAACTTTAATTACGATTTAGATGAAATATCAGAAACTGAAGCCATGAGTAACGAAAATATTATATATTTTTTAAATAGATTAAATCCATTAAATTCAAGAAAAATGTTTTGTGTATCACATCCTAGTTTGCTTTATTTAGAAGAAGAAAATATAAATCTAATAAACATATCCAATAATTCAGAATGCAAAACTCCATTATGGATAATGGATAAAACAAACGATAGAAAAGTTATAGGTATAAATACAAATTACTCTAATTGGAAAGAATCAATAAATTACACTTTACCTGAATCATGGAAAGTAAATATAGTTGGTCTTGGTGATGTAGGCTCTACTCTTTTAATAGGTCTCAAACTTTTAGGTACAAATACTATAGACTCTATAGGTTTATACGGATTAAACAAAAACAATCTTCAAAGATTGGAATACGAGATGAACCAAATAATAGATCCATTTTCTAATGAACACATGCCTGAAATAAATATAGTAGAAGAAGATAAATTGTTTGACTGCGATATGTTCGTATTTTGTGCATCAAAAGGAATCCCTCCTGTAGGGTCAAATGTGTCAGATGTTAGAATGATCCAATTTCAAGAAAATGCAAAGATAGTCAGTCATTACGCAAGAAAAGCTCGCCATTCTTCTTTTAAAGGAATATTTGCAGTTGTATCAGACCCTGTCGACCCACTTTGCAAGGTTTCGTTTATATCAAGCAATAAAGATGAAAATGGAAATTTAGACTTTCTTGGTCTAAGCTCAGATCAAATTAGAGGATATGGTCTTGGAGTTATGAATGCTAGAGCTATATATTATTCTCAAAAAGATTCTAATACAAAAAATTATATAAATGAAGGAAGAGCATTCGGTCCTCATGGAAAAGGTCTTATAATAGCAAATAGTATAAATGACTACGATGAAGAATTGTCTTTAATTCTTACTAACAAAGCTATAAATGCAAATATAGATGTTAGAAACACTGGATTTAAACCTTATATTGCTCCAGCTTTATCATCAGGAGCCTTATCTCTTATAAATACCATGAAGGGCAATTGGAACTATAGCTCAACTTATATGGGTAGTATTTTTATGGGAGCAAAAAACAGATTGACAAAGTCCGGGGTAGAAATAGAAATGCTACATCTTCCAGAACAATTATTAAGCAAAATAGAAAATACTTACAAAGATTTAAATGATATAGATTGCTTTAAATTCTAATATTTAATCGAGGGAAGTGTTATTATGGATACTCTTTATATTGTAATGCCAAGTGCATCAAAAGAGTTTAAGTCATTTATACATACTTTAACGAACGATTTGAATACGGTATTTATTGAAGAAGAATCAAACTTACCCGATCTTAGAAATAAAAAAATATTATTTGCATTAGAGCTTGATGATTGTGGGTTTAACAATATTTTATTCGGTATAATATCTAAATTATATAAAAGAGGAAAACATTCTCTAAATAACTCAAGTGCTATACTTATAGTTCAAAGTCCTACTGAACTATATACAAAGAGTTCCTCACAAAATATAATATTTCTACTAAATCAAATAGGATGTTCATTTATAGGACACCCTTTAGTTGAAGCTACTAAAGATTTAAATAATTTCATGACATGGAAGAAAAGATTAGACCTTGAACTTGATAATGTATATTTCCATTTGTCTAAAAAATTAATTAAAAACTTTATGAAGAAGCACTACGAGCCGATAGAAACTCCTAATATACTAGCACTTCATGCAAGCTCTTATGATACATCTAATACATTGATGCTTTGGAATATGGTAAAAAAGCACTTAACCAACTGCACAATAAACGAATTTCATGTTGAAAATGGAACAATAACAGATTGCAAGGGATGTTCTTATATAGCATGTAAGCACTACAGCGAAAATAATAGTTGTTTTTACGGAGGAACTATAACTAAAGAACTCTTACCTAGTATAAAAAAAGCTGATTGTATAGTATGGATATGCCCAAACTACAACGATGCTATATCAGCTAAACTTATGGCAGTTATTAATAGACTAACCGTGCTTTATAGAAAAATGAAATTTTACGATAAAAGTATATTTTCTATAGTAGTTTCTGGCAACTCAGGTAGTGATTCAGTAGCAAAGCAACTGATAGGAGCTTTAAATATAAATAAAGGTTTTCATATGCCACCTAATTTTTCTTTAATGGCAACAGCTAATGATCCAAAGAGTATACTAAATGTAGATGATATAGATTCAAAAGCAAAAGAATTCGCAGATCATATTATTGATAATATAAAAAAATAATCATAAAATAGCAATAAAGCTAATAACTTTATTGCTATTTTAGAAATTTTTCTACTTCATAAACCATTTTTATATCTACCTCTTCATAGTGACTATCGTCTAGAGCTACTTTTTTAAAACCCAGTTTCTCATATAGTCCAATTGCAGCTTTTAATTTGCTATTTGTATACAGAACTATATTCTTGTATCCTAATTCATAGGACTCTTTAATAGCCTTTTCCATTAGTTTGCTTCCAAGTCCCAATCCTTTAAAGTTTTTATCCACTGCCAATTTTAAAATCTCAACAGTATCACTTGATGATGATTTTAGAGCAACTGTCCCTATTATTTTTTCATCTTTTTTTAATAAATAAACTTTTCCATTCTTATTCAAAATTTCTCTTTCAACATTTTGAATTATTATCTCATCCTTTTCTTCAAGTAAGCCATACTCCAATAACCATTTCATATTAAGATCGATGTATTCATCTTTATATTTTTTATCGTATTCAATAATTTCTATCGTATTATTCTTCATTAAATCCTCCTACTACCTATAAGTTTATATATTACATAATCCCTCTACTTATATTTGCCCGATTTAACAATTTTCACTCTATTTCCACCCATTTAATTTTTCATAAATACATCAACTAAATACACAGTTATATCTGGACTAAAAAATAAAGCCCATTAAAATATTAGCTACTTTCTGGTAAAACCAGTAGCGTTATTTCAATGAGTTTCATTTTTGGCTAAAGCACTAATATATTTAGTTTTTATAAATAAACTCATCATTTGTAAGTTCAAAAATATTCTTAAGCCCAGACGTTGTATAAACTTTTTTATCCTTAGTTACAAATATAGCCTCCACACGATCTAAAGACTCTATAAGTTTTCTACCTTCATCAAGTCCCATTAGGTAAACACTAGTTGATAGGGCATCTGCATCGATCCCACTTTCTGTTATTATACTTGTACCTATAAGTTCATTATCTGCAGGATATCCAGTTTTAGCATCTAATATGTGATGATATCTTTTCCCATCTTTTTCAAAATACCTTTCATAGTTTCCAGATGTAACTATAGATTTATTCTCTACACTTACAACTCCAAGATATTCACCTCTAGTATCTAAAGGATTTTGTATTCCTATTCTCCATTTTGATCCATCTACTTTAGTCTCATAAGCCATTACATTTCCGCCCAAATTAACAAAAGCAGATTTTATATCATTTTCTATGAAAATTTTCTTTATTTCATCTCCAACATAACCTTTGGCTATAGCTCCAAGGTCTATTCCTTGATTTTCTCTTTTCAAGTATATAGTATTTTTAGCTTCATCAAATACAATATCATTATAGTCTATATTGCTTATAGCTTGATCTATCTCTCTTTGAGACGGAACTCTGGCATTTTCAGTTCCTATACCCCAAATACTGACTAAAGGATATACCGTAAGATTAAATCTCCCATTTGTAATATTACTATATTCAAATGCTTTTTTAGCTACATACATAGTCTCATCACTTACTTTAACACTTTGTTTACCTGCATTTTTATTTACAATTACTATTTCACTATCCTCTATATTTGTAGACATTTTTTGCTCTATATCCTTTATTCTTTGTATACATTTATCTATAACTTCATTTGACTTATCTTGATCTTTATCGTAGATTTTAAAATCTATTATTGTTCCAAGCGCAAATGTCTCCCTTGATACAGGATCTATTTCTTTTTTAGAACAACCTGTAATTCCAAGTAGTAAGCTTATCGATAAAACAAATAATATTATTTTTTTCATATGTCTAGTCCTTTCTTATTGTTTTTCATTCTAAAAAAGAAACAATTAGCTTGCTCTAATTGTTTCTTTTTATATTATTCTAGTTTAAGAGTTTTTAAAAAACTCTCTTTATTTAAAATAGTTTTAAATACTGGATATCCCAGTACTGTCACCACTGCAAATTCTCCAATTAATACATACGCTGCTGAACTTAAATACGGTAAATTAAACAAATAATGGAGCTCCGCTCCTATTATTAACCCATTTATTATACTAGGCCAAAGACTTGCTATTAATAAATTTTTACTTTTACTTATTAAGTATACACTTATAAGTGTAGCTATACTTCCAACTACAACATCCACCATTCCAAGTGGACTAAATAGATTGGCTATGATACATCCTAAAACTAAACCTGGTATATAAATAGGATTTATAAATGCAAGTAAAGTTAAGATTTCTGATATTCTAAATTGAATTGCACCATAGCTTATAGGTGCTATAGCTATCGTAGCTACAGCATAAATAGCAGCAATTATACCTATAGTTGCTATTTTTTTAGAATCTAATTTCATATTATTATACCTCCTTGTTTTCTTTTAGAAGTGGTTATGCAAGGTGAACACTTCAGCAGCATTTCATTATATCATAAATTTCTCAATTCAATCAATCTCAAATATAGTGTATAATTATAATAATCGTAGTAATAGTTTTAAAAGGAGAGATTTTTATGAAGAAAGTTTTTATAGATACAGAAACAACAGGATTAAACCCAGGGCAAATATTACAACTTACATATTGCGTATGTGATATTAATGATAAAGGTGAAGAAAAAGTTGCATATTCTAAGAACTTCTTTTTTGATGTTGAATATGTAGAACCATCAGCACAGCAAGTTCACGGATTCAGTGTAGATATATTGAAATCATTATCAAATGGTCAAAAGTTTAAAGATGTATATAAAGAAGTCGCAAATGATTTACAGGGAGGTATTTTTATAGCCCACAATGTAAACTTTGATAAAAAATTCGTAGATGCAGAATTCAATCGACTTGGTGGTGTAGTGTGGTATCCCCATGATTTTTTCTGTACTATGGAATATTTCAAACCTATAATCAATCTTAAAAACAAAAGTGGAAGAATAAAAAAACCTAGGCTTGAAGAGTCTATGCAATTTCTTCAAATAAAACCTGATAAAGTTCTAGATGGAGCTAAAAGACTTTTTAACTGTGATGATGTAAACTTCCACGATGCAAGGTATGATGTTGCAGCACTTGTATCTTGTTACTATAAAGCAAAAAAACTTGGTTATAATCTGTAATACACATTATACAAGTTGTTAACAATACTTTAAATAATTATCAAGAGTAGATATATTATAATTAATATAAAAAATCAGGTGAGTTAGTCTACCTGATTTTTTATACTTAACTGAAATTTATATTATAGATAATTAGCATCGTTTAATAATTTTATAAAATGTTCTACATCTGAAGTAGGTTTGTTACATGAAAAATCTTCACATACATAAGCTGTTGTTTTATCATCAATCATACCTTGATTCTTTATAAAAGGTACTTGATTATATAACTCTGGATTTTCATCATTGAGGATAAAAGTTGTGAATGGTAAAAAACTATCATTGATATTCCTCAACATATTTTGTGTATCTTTATTCCCTCTATCTCCTGCTATAATAACTTCCTTTGTAGCTATGTTAGCAAATAGAAATGCGATGATGAAATAACTATATGAGCTTGGATTTTCCTGAACCTTTCCACTGAATACATTAAATTGTAGCATAGCTTTTTCCTCTAATTCTGCATTTCCTGTAAGTTTTGCTAATCTTAACATGTTCATAGTAGCTACAGAATTGCCTGAAGGAGTAGCTCCATCATAGATTTCTTTTGGCCTTATGACTAATTCTTCACTGTCTTTCCCAGTTATAAATAATCCACCTTCATTTTCATCCCAAAATAAAGTTATCATATCATTATTTAAGTCTATAGCATTTTGAAGATATAATATATCAAAAGTTGTTTCATACAATTCTATTAATCCCCAAATCATAAATGCATAATCATCAATTGTCCCTATATGAGCTGCTTCACCATCTCTATATCTTGCTAATAATCTACCATCTTCTCTTTTTAAATTATTTAATACAAAGTCAGCTGCTTTTTTTGAGGCGTTAATATAATCTAAATTATTTAGAACCCTTCCTCCATATGCCATGGCAGCAATCATTAACCCATTCCAAGAAGTTAATATTTTATCATCTTTATGAGGATGTATTCTATCTAGCCTATATCTAAATAATTTATCTATACATTTATCTAATTTCCCTTTCAACTCTATATTATTCTCAATTTTATCTAAAGAAGTATTTATTAAATTCGGTATACTCTTTCCTTCAAAATTCCCCTCCTCTGTTATATCATAATACTTACAGAATAATTCTTTATATTCTCGTCCCAAAACTAACTCTATTTCTTCTACGCTCCATACATAAAACTTGCCTTCTTCTCCCTCTGAATCTGCGTCTTCTGCAGAATAAAACCCACCTTCTCCCGAAGTCATATCTCTAATAACATAAGTAAATATTTTATCTACAATTTCTTTATATCTATTGTTTCGTGTCAGTTGATATGCTTCTAAATATGCAATAGCAATTAATGCATTGTCATACAACATTTTTTCAAAATGAGGTACTAACCATTTTTGATCTGTAGAGTACCTGGAAAAACCAAATCCTATATGATCGAAAATACCTCCTTTGTACATACTGTCTAATGTTTTTTCAACAATTTCTAATGCTTCTTTTTTTCCTGTAGCTTTATAATACCTTAATAAAAATGAAAGATTATGAGTAGTTGGAAATTTTGGTGCATTCCCAAACCCTCCATATATATTATCAAACATATCCTTCATTTCACCAAATATATCATTTATAACATTCTTTGGCATCTCACTTTTTTCATTTGTAAATAATGATTCCGAAACTACACTATAAATATGTTGACTAGATTTTTCAACATCTTCTCTTTTTTCACTCCATATATTTAAAACTTCTTCCAATATATCTATTAGACCAGGTCTTCCATATTTACTTTCTTTAGGAAAGTATGTTCCTGCATAAAAAGGTCTTTTTTGTGGTGTCATAATAATAGTAAGAGGCCATCCTCCCTGTCCTGTTAAGGTCTGACAAAATGACATATATATAGAATCAATATCTGGCCTTTCTTCTCTATCTACCTTTATTGAAATAAAATATTTGTTAAGAATATCTGCAACGTCATTATCTTCGAAACTTTCTCTTTCCATAACATGACACCAATGACATGTAGATATTTGTAAGTCCTCAAGAGTACCCAATAGACAAGAATATTGGTTTATCCTCTTTTCTAGCCTTTTCAAAGGCTTCTTCACTCCAGCTATGCCAATCTACTGGATTATAAGCATGCTGTAAAAGATAAGGACTTTTTTCATTTATAAGTCTATTGGGCTTTCTGTTTGGATTCATAATATCACCTCCCTAAGATTATATTCATCCTTATAATACCCATAATTAAAAAACATATTATATTATATTTGTATATATTGTAATCAAAAAAAATAGCAGGCTAATACCTGCTAAAGATAAATATTAATAATTTATAATGTCTAAATAGATTTATTTCCATAATCTCTATCCTCACTATTGAAGTTATATTTTTTGAACTCTATTCCTATTCTTGCATCTAATACATCACAATCTTCTTCTGTATGCCACAATATATCGTTGATAATAAATTTTAACTTAAAATTATTTTATTCTGTATTCAGAGTATCAAAATTTTCAATAGTATAATCCACCTCTTCTATCAGTTCACTACAATCAACTTTTTTTACACCTTCTATATCATCTTTTATGTTAGATTCTTATAACTCTTAAATAAACATTTATAAATACAAAAAATACTTAGAACAAATGCCCCAATTTCTAAAAATATATAAATAATAATTTTTCTTTTTTTTGTCTTAACAGGCTACTTCAATACTTATAGAATTTCTTCATTAGATTATAATTGTTATAAGTTGGTAAATAAAAGTTAATAATAACTATATATATAAATAGATATACAAACTATTATGATAATCTGGATAAGAGGGTGAAAGTTACATGGGTACATCAGTACAAAAGTTTATTCATTATATAAAGCTAGAGGAACCTGGAATATATATCTTCATTAATAGACATACCAAAAAGTTTTATGTTGGAATGTCATCTAACTGTATTTTTGATAGAATAAGGTCACATTTACGTGGAAGCCACAATAATCAGATAACAACATTAGCTAATGATATAGCTACAGGTCTATATATATTTACTATTGATGATATGAATTTTGATAATATTATAGATTTTGATAGCGAACTAAATTTTATTGAATATAGTTTTATTAGATATTTAACAGAAGAAGGATATGAGAGCATTAATAAATTAAGAGCTTTTTCACATAATATTAGAAATAAGTATGAAGAATGTGGGCGATATTCTAATATAGATAACATAATTAGCTTTGATGTTAATTTATTCAAAGGTGGCTTTAGAGAACTTATTGTAGATAGAAGTTGTGTAAATAGCTTTAAAAGAAAAAATGACACATTACAATCTAGGCTTTATTGGCAGGTAGAGGAAAATAAAAAATTAAAAGAAAAAATTATTTCTTTGAAAGACCAAAAAAACAAAGATAATTTTAACCAATATCTTAGTTTAACATCTAAAATTGAAAGTTTAGAAATTGAAAATAAACATTTACAAGACAAAATTAAAAATTTAGAAATTGAAAATGAACATTTAAAATACAAACTAGATAATAGTAATAAATTAAATACCTCATTATATCAAAAAAACAATGAGAAGATACAAGAAATAGAAGAAAAATACAACAAGGAAATGTATGAAAGTAATAAGCATATTGAAAAATTAAGATATAAACTTAATTTTAAAGAAAATACCCCAACGCTAAACAAAGTAGTGAAAAATTCATTTTTAGATTCAATAAAGAGAATCCATAAAAGATTTAAAGAAGCAGAAATTTTTCTGAAAAAACCAACTCATTATAAACATTATAATGATAAGAAAGTAAAAGAAGTCCATAATGAATATAGAAAAGAATTAAATCGAATTTCATTATCATTAGAAGATATTATTAAAGGAGAAAATATATATTTTAATTTATGTGAATATACAGAACAAAAACATATAGATAAAACTATAACATTTTGTATGCTAATGTTTAACCAAGCAGTACTATTAGAAGAACTTGTACAAACTTTTATAGAGCATAAAAACGATACTAATGGTAAGGAAATGATTATCATACAGCTTAAACCAATATATATTAGTAATTTAAATACATATATACATGAATTTAATTCACTAATACATAATTGGCAAGACAATGTAATTTAATAAATATCGTCACAAGTGGATGTAGCTAGTTAATATTAAACAGGATGAAGTTAAAAAGGTTACTACTTATCCTCCTAATGAACAAGAATATGGGTTTATACTCTTTTCTATCCATTTCGAAGGCTTCTTCACTCCAGCTATGCTAATGTAGTAAATTATACGCATACTGCAAAAGATAAGTACTTTTTTCATTTATAATTCTATTAGGCTTTCTGTTTTGATGTATAATATCACCTCCATAAATTCAATTTTCAATAATATAATACAAAAAAATAAAGAGATATCATAAATAAATTATCTCTAAATCAACTTCATCATCTTGCCTGTTATAATAGATTTTATTTACTATAGCTTTTAATAAGTCATTTTGTTCTTTTGGAGTAGTAGCTTTATTCCAATTATTTTTAAAATATTTTATTCTATCCTCTAATTCATCTGTATTTAATATTCTTATTTTCCCTATTTCTTCTTCCAAATTAATAACTTCATTTTTCAGTTTTTCAATATCTTTCTCTACTGGTTCTTTTCGATTTAAAAACTGTTCTAAAGTATATACTCCCTTTTCATAAGCTTCCATTATTCTCTCTAGTTTTTTCTCATTCTTACTTAAGTAGTTTTTCTTTTGGATTAATAACACTTTATTAACATCTATTTCTTTTGAACTTTTCTCCATCTCTGTTAGTTTATCATCTATCAAGTAATTGTTTATTACATTACTATATAATACATCAAATAACTCTTCTGATAATTTCACACCTCTTTGCACACACTTATTCCCATAAGGATCTTTATAAGTACATTGTAAATATTTAGCTCTATATCCTCTTTTATCTTCTTTTCCTATTACTATTCTCATACGCTTACCACATTTTTTACAGTATACTAATCCACTTAATGCAAATGTACCTTTTCTACTCTTTCTAGGTATCTTTTGATTTCTATTCATAATTTCTAGTATTTTTTTATGCTCATCTTCCGTTTTTAACTTTTCATGCTCACCTACGCCTGTGCTCCATTCACTCTTATCTCTTTGTTTAATAACCTTTTTACGTCCTTCTCTATCTTTTCTCCATTCATTTTTTCCATAAGTAACAATACCCATGTGCAACTCATGTAATAGTATTCTCTGTACTGTATTACTGCTCCATAGCTTACTGTTCGGTGAAGATATGTTTTGATTATTAAGGTAAAACGATATAGCCTCAAACCCATGAGTACCTGATAGATACATATCCTTAATTGATTCATATACTTTACGTTTTTCTTCATTTACTACTAGTTTACCCCAAATTTGCTCTTTTCCCTTTGCATCAATTGAAACCTTTTTAATATATTCATATGGATATGGCGGAGTTCCATTTGTCCAATTACCTTTTTTAGCTCCTGCCTTTTTTCCATTAATAAGTCGCTCTATAATTTTTTTTAACTCCATATGCGAAAATGTACCTTTGATTCCTAATAATGCATTTTCTCCTATATCACTAACATCATAAGTTTTTGTAGGAGTTATTATAGGTATATTAGCATAATTTATTACCTCTATTATCTCTCCCAATTCTCGCATATTCCCCCTTGTTAATCTATCTATATCCATTACTAATATACCATCATATAACCCCTGCTCTATTAAGTCTAATACTTTCTGCATTTTTGGTCTATTTGCTAACCTCTCTCCACTTACCACTTCCTCAAATACATTGTATTTCCAGCCATTTTTATTCGCATACTCAACCAACTCAAGTTTATGATTATCTAATACAGTCATATCATCTCCTCTTGATTTTCTTAAATATATAACTACATTATTAATTTCCCTTTCCATTACATCCCCTCTCCTTTATAGCGTTTTTTAGTTTTTTATAAACAATAACTTTTGCCATATGCTAACAACAAGTATTGAGATTATAACGCTCTTCGTCTTTCTTTAACCCTTATCCTTATGTTATTTAAATTTACATATATAACGGTATTCCGTATCATAATTATATTACGGAATACCGTTGCATTCAAGTTTTTTTTAATATATAGTAAACTTATAAAAAATGTCTACTTACTACTCTTAACCGAAACTATTGAAAGGAGGGACTCTTTTGCCTGTAAAACTTCGATTAAAAGAAATCTTAGAAGAAAAGGGAGTATCTCAAAGAGAATTAGCAAGAATGATGGATACTCGTCCTGCTACTATTAGCCATCTTTGTTCTGAAAAATCTAAATCTGTGTATTATGAAACACTAGACCAGCTTTGTAAAACTCTTGATGTCCATTTACATGACCTTATAGTTATGGAAAATGACTGATAAATCCTATCCGCCGCCTCAGGCGGAAGCGTGACTCTGATTAAATGATTCTATTTTCTTTTTATATGATTTTTATTATTGAATATTATTAGTGTCATGTTTTATGAGTTACTTTTATATTTTCTTTCGTTTTAAAAAATATTTTTTTCGATATAGCGAAATATTCTTTTACAACTGAAATTTTTTTTCGTTCATCACTTCAATAGAGCAATTTCGACTACTTAACGCAAATTATTTTTGCTATTTTTTGAATTTTTTTGTTATATATCAAATTCTATTTTTCTCCATCACCACGATATCTAGGTAGCACCTACCGAAATTAATAACAAAATATCCAACAATCATAAAGAAATTAGTTTTAGTTCTAACATGTAAATTTTGTACTTCAGGACTTCTATAATATCCTCCTTTAAAATTTCTATTTTAGGTTATCAGTGGATAGCTTATTTCTTATAATACTATTTCAGGATATTCCCTGTTAAATTCTTCTGTCACCGCTTCACTGAATTGACCGAGTATTTCTTGAAAAATTGTTAACCCATTTATATTGTTATAAAACTGTTGCATTCCCAAATAGCTTTTATATTCTTTACAAAGTAAATTCAATTTTTCAATGTAAATATTACTTTTTAAAATACTTCTTATAAACTCATTGCTTTGTCTGTCTGATAATAACCCTGTTTTACTTATTGTACCTCTAAATCCATGTAATACTTCTGATAGTAGAATATACGGATTCAACTCAAGTCCATCAGGCAAATAGTATGTATTGTTACGCCTTCTCTTAACAATGAGGAATTTCTTTGCTTCTAGCTCTTTCATGTTAGCTTGTACTGTTACATGGCTCATTCCACAATTTAAAGCTATATCATCAATTGATGGATAACTATAATATTTATTCCCCATATAACTCACTAAATCAAACAGTATTATTTTTGGTGTACTGCCTAGATTTAAGCATCTTGATATTTTATGAGGTATAGGTGTATAAAGTGTATGGTTCTCTATCAACTCATTGTTCTGTGCTAGTTCCTGCATATAATTCCATCCTTTATTTTTTGAGATTTCTTTATTTTGTTTCATAGTAACGCCTCCTAAATTATATTAATTGTATAATTTCCCTTACTATATGGTGAACGTGGCTAACCTTTTACATGTACCGTCCACAATCTATTTAAGGGTAATTACCTCTTACATGCTAAAGGTCGATCCTAACGTGTGTTTTGTTGCATTAATAATATTATTATTTTTAAATAAGTCGTTCTAATAAAAAATTATAAGCTTTACTAAAAACAAAGAAAACTAAATTTGATGAAAATAAAATCAACTAGGGAAGTACATAATACAATATTTACAAAAAACGTAATCCTAATAATACCTATTATGTAGGTATTATTAGGATTACGTTTATATTTGATGAGTTTAGTGTTCCATTCATCAATGGAGTATCTGTTACTATATAAAAAGACAGCTACCTATTATGGATAACTGTCTAAATATTAATACTCTAATATAAAGATATGATTTTTAAACTTCAGCTCTTAAATAAAATTTAATTTTTCAGACATATCAAAAATTACCTAACCTTCATAATTTAATTACTTACGATATAGCTTTACCACTCACTCCACGTGTGTTGACTGTTGTATGTAATCAAATCTTAAAAAATATAGTGCGACGGTATCCTCAAATATAATATTATATATTTGAACAAATAAATTTAATAATCATATGCTAGGTAACTAAATGTTGTTTGGATTGACTCTACTGGTTGTCTATACATTCGAAAAGCTTTAAAACGTTCTTTCAATACTTAAACAATCATATATTTCAGTAATAATTTGAGGAATTTGATTACTTCTAAAGTAAAGTATCCACGTTCTTTCATCTAGCAAATATCCATCCATCTTCTTTTTTAAATCTCGTCTATCAGTAAATACAAAATTATTTTCTCTAAATACAATACTAAGAAAATATAATTTAGTAATGTAAATAAAAAAATGTGTGGTCTCTACGCTAAAATTATCTTTCCAAACATATCTTGATTTTAATAAATTATTTATAGCATCTTCTAATTTTCGATGTGCCTCATCAACATCTTTTAACTCAACAATTAAATATGTTATTACTGAATTTAAACAACTACTATAAAGAATTTCATTTAAATACTGTCCTTCTGTTAATACTTTCTCATTAAGTTGTTCCCACTTTTCATATATTATTTTACAAAACAAATTAACCTTATCACTACCTATCGAATACTTATCTAAGTATATCAAGAATTGTTTATTATCTTCTATTGAATGTTTATATTGTGTAACCTCAATAGAGTTAGCATATATTTCAATAAAAGACTTATCTAGTCTTGACAATGTAATCCCCAAAGCTTTATGAAAATCTATAAATTTTTTATAATAAGTAAGAGACTGTATAAAAAATTGTTCCTCTACAATAGAAATTCGCTCTAGTATATTAGCTATTTTTTCTATATAATTTTCAGGCATTTCTTTGTTTTTATACTCAGACAATATTTGTCTGATAACCTCAAATAAAATCCATTTATTATTAATTCTATCATCTAGTCCCAATTTAAGTTGTTCCTCTAAGTTTAGAGAAGACAAATAAAACTTAATGTCTACAGGTTTCTCTTTACATTTAATAATATCAATAAGTGCATCATAATCTATAAAATAAAGAAACTCAATCAATCTATTATTTATTCCTCCAAAATAGATATCACGTCCTCTTTCCAATGCATCTATAAGGTTATATACTTTATTGATGTTATTTTCTTCTAATCCAATTATATACTCATCAATAAATTGTCTTTCAGAATAAGGTAAATCATCGTATTTAGAAACCTTTAATTGAAGGTTTCCTAGTAAGTTTTTCAATTTCGTAGAAACAACCTTTATTTGACTCTCATCAAAATCAGATTTACTAATTAGGTCGCTAAAATCAATATCAAAATAACTGATTACCAATAAAAACACTATAATAATATTTATATCCTCTAGAGACTTATTTATAATATCTACTAATTTATTCAATACATTTTTAGCGTGAATTATATCCTGTTTTTTTATTTTATTATCAAAATAACTATATTTATATTGGTTGATAAAACAGAGCTCTCGATTTAATAATTCATAACAATCTTGCAACACTTCATTATTGTTCATAACTATTGATTCTAAGCTATTTTTTCTTACACTATTAGTCAATTCTTTAAAAAATACCTCAACGGGAGTTTTAATTGACATATCGTTTTTTAAATTAATCACTTCACTCATAAAGTTTTCATATAATTTATTTTCATTTTTCATTTTTTCCTCCATACAATGCATTCTGGATTATTTAGCTCTTCCCAAAGTTCATCAAAAGCATCTAATATTATTTGCGCATTATCAACCTTTTGTAAAATATGATGTTCCTTACCTATGGAATTGACAGATGTTCCTAATGACCATGCCAAAGGGCGCCCATTTTTCGAAGGAAATATTAGAAATCTGTCATGAAATTTCCATCCAAATTCACTATGCTGACATCTAAACTCCATGTTAATACCTACGTTATTACTGTTACTTTCAAACCCATTTTCTTGGGTTTCTTTCCACTGTTGAAAGTCATTTTTACTATTTACAATATTGTTTTCTATATTTACAGAATCTAAATGAACTTTTTTTGTTCTTTTTACATAAGAGCCTATTGCTCTCAGTTTAACTCCTCTTATTTCTGAATAGTATAACGTATTTACAATATCTTGATAATCAAGAAAAGGGTCCCATAAATAAATTCCGTATGTTCCATGTTTTTTAATCAAAGTTCTAATATCATGCAATGCTTTATTTCTTTGATTAGCATTTTTACCGTATTGAACAAAAAATAGACTCCTTTCCAATTTTTTCTTCTCATTCTCGTAAACTCTATTTGAAATATGCGAAAAATAATCTTTTTTTTCACTACCTGAATCAATACCTAAAGATTGTAATTCTATTTGATCTTCATTTAAAAGATTCCCTTCTTTATCAAAATACTTTACTATCCTTTTTTCAGAATGTTGAGTAGACATAAAACCTTTAAATGAAAACCCCTTCATAAAACTACCAGACAAATAAGCTACTATTAATTGGTTTTGACAATTAAATATTATTATATCATTATTCATGTTTGAATTTCCTGAATGTATGTTATTGCTAGCATTAGTAATATCTCTACTATATCCAAACCCTATTATACTAGAATCAAATTCACTCAAAACTTTAATACAAAAGTTTGATTTATCAATAACTTTTGTATGCCATCCATTATCCACATGTATACCGTTCCATTTTTCTAAAGAACTATGGTCTATTATTAATAAATTACTGGGAAATTGAAATATTATATTTCCTATTCTATCTCTAATATAACCCAAATCAATAGGTATCAAGTTATTTACATGTACACATAATTGATCAATTTCATCCTTATCTAGTAAATGATTTAATATATATTTATCTTCATCAAAAAATTCTAATATATAAGAGCCACTATAATAGTTGTTTTTTAATATTGAATTAAGTGGAACATCAAGAGTTCCATTTGGTTTAATAAACTGTTTTGGAACTGGTTCTAAATTACTTATTTCTAATTCATTTCCTCCATGAGACCACTTATTTTCATCAAGTAAAATATTAAACATTTGACGACATTTTTCAATGTCCTCATAATATTTAATTATTCCCATTGATACATATTCATTAATTTTTATTAATTTATCTGTTAAAAAAGTTTCCTTATTGTTTTGAAAAGGTTTCTCTTCTAAAACTACACTTGTGTAAAAGTTGTATGTTTTCTTATTTCTTTTATCATACAAAAATATTGTTAAAATTTCACAGCTTTCATAAAACCCTAAATTACTGGGATTAATAAGCAAATTAAAGTCATTTATAATACTTTGCTTCATCTCTTCCCCTCCTCAAATAGTACATGAATTGCTATTTGACCTACACTTACAGTTTTTGTTCACCCTATTTTGTAGGATAAAAATTGTCAATAGTTGTATTAGCACTTAATATACAAACATTATAATAATTTACTGGAATTTCTTTTTCCACTATATCAGTTCGATATTTTTGATAACTAATTTGCATTGAATTTTCTATGTACGTCAATAATTTGTGCGTTGTCATCTTTCCTTCAAACACATGACTAAGGCTTTTTAGTACAATAACCTTTTTTGTTTCCCCTCCTCTAACTATTGAAGGCAGTTTTTTTGAAATACAATTCATTAATATACTATCATCTACTAAAGTTACATCATCCTTTTTTTCAACTTCTCCTAACTTACATGAATAAATTACAAACCTATATACACGTCTTGGTTTCCAATCATGTCCTAACTTTAATGCCTCTCTAACGTAATGTATGTTTCTATCATAAAACGTACTTATGCGTTTTATCTGAGCGATATCCTCTAACTTTTTATTCTTAAACTCAAATCTTTTCCTCGGTGTTAGAGGTTGAAAGTTTTTCTTGCACTCACATAGAAATAGGTCTTTTCCTATAACGAAAGCCAAATCACACTCGTATTCGTTTCCCTGTTCGTCATTCTTTTTGATTCCACTAGCAAATATTCCACTTTCTCTAAATTCCTTAATTAGTTCTTTTTCATAGTTACTACCTTTAAATGCAATGTTATATCCTTTTCTCGACATTAACGAAATTAAAGAAATTGAAGCTTGAATGCTACAAGCATATGATGGCATAGTCAACACTTTATTGTCTTCAAACTTTATAAATGGACTATCAAATAAATCTATTGAATCTTTAGTAAAAATAAAATCATTTATCATACGTCTAGCATTGTCAGAAGCTATTCCATATTTCATAAATTCATCAACCCACTCATCAATAGTTAGTATAAGAAACCACTCTTTAGGTTTCATTTCTTCTGAGAATGTTTTTTTATTCAAGAAATCTTCATTTTTCTTCTTTATAATAGAATATGCTCTAATCCACTGACTTAAGGGTATTCCATTACACATTTCTTCTAACGTTTCTGATGAAAAATATGTTCCACAAGTGTGGATATCTGCTAACTCAGCTTTATGTAAAGCTACATTAGGGGGTAATTGTTTAGTATTTTCATCAATTTTAATCTTCTTTTTCAATCCTTTGAACCCTTCTACAATTCTTTCATTTTCAAAACGTTGTAATTCTATATTTTTATTTAAAAATTCCTTTTTGTTTACAGGTAATATTTTAAATAGATTATTAGATTTTATTTCTATACTATAATCATCAAACTTCCATTGCTCAAATAAGTTAAATACAATCTCTCTTATATCTATTACCTCAATATGCTTAATTGAATTTATAATATATTCAGTCTGTATTTCTTTGTCAATTATGCAATGTTTAAATTTTCTATTTTTATATAAATATTTATGGAATAAAAGGGCTTGTAGTACTTTACACGATGATCTCATAATATGTTCTATCATGCTTGTAAATTCTTCAATAGATAAATCTTTCAAATTCTTATTACAGTCTCCAAATGCTCTCCCCATATCTATATTTAATAAATATTTATCTTTATTTCTAGAATTATTAATTTTTATATCGTTTAATGTCCTTATACAAGCTTCTAATATCAATAAAAATGAAAATAGTTTATACTCATCTGGTATATCTTTTAATATTTCAAATTCTTCTTTTGAATAAAAATCAGAAAACAGCAAGTTCAAACACTTCACTTGCTCGATATATTTATTTAAAATTTTTTCATTCTCAGTATCTTTCTCTACATATTTTTTTAATAAATCAATAGATTTTCTAAAAAGCTCCGTGTACCTTCCTTTTTCTCCATATTGATTTATACCAATACCTGTAGTCTTTAACGCTTTAGTTGCACTTTTAATTCCATAATTATCAACAGTTTCTTTTAATATTGTAAGAAACTTACATGTATCAGATAAATTATTTTCTAACTCTCTAAATATTCCATATATTTTATACATATTAACTATCATTCCTTCTTCTGTGCTCAAGGCACAAAAATTAATAAAATTGTTTAAATCACTTTTAACCTTCTTTACTTTCTCTATGAGTTCTAATGGCTATTCCATAAAAAATTATAAACCAGAAAATGAGACTTCCTATACCAATGTTATGAGGATCACCTTCAACAAACTCATTAATAATATAAATCACTGTTCCTATTGCAGTAAATACATTCAACAAAAATCCCCATAAGTTTTTTTTAAAAGACAGTATCCCACTCACTATAAATATCATAGCAAATATAACTCCATAAATATATTGTGACCTACCATCCCCTAATGCAGACAAGCTATCCTCTATAAAAAAGCCCCTATAAGAAGTGATACTATACCTGCTTTTTCCTTCATGTTCTCCCCTTCCAAAGATTACATTTCTAGTTTATACCAATAAGAATAAATCTTCAAGTTTATATAAAATAGCAAGATACAAGATTTTTCATTCTTATCATACTCCTCTATTTAGACAGCTTATTTTTTACGTAAAGCTATAAGGCACCTTTTAGAATAGGTTTTAATTATGTATGGTGATTGTTAAAGTGTTTTAGAGGTAATATGTGAGTGTTACAGCGAACGCCCTCCCCTATTAATTAATGGAATAAGAAAATAGGTAAACCTTGCCGAAGGCTAATCTTAATATATTTACTCTTAATATACTTCAGGGCAGAATTTGGACTTCTGATTTGAATAGGCATAGAGACAACAAACATAAGTAAAATTCATAGATTAATAAAGGTAACTGGTGATTTTGGTATTAATTATAAATCAAGAGAAGTTCCATAGATATACTTTTACTAGAAGTATATCTATGGTAGCTTATTTATATGATAAAATTCAATTGTTTGTATTTGTAAGTTCTCATAATATATTATTATGGGTACTGGTGTAATTATTTATAGTAGAAATTTCTGTATCAGCCTGTACTTAAACCGCCCACTCAATAATAAAGTCTTATATGGCACTTTAGAACCCTATATTTTGCCATATAGGGCTTTTATTTATATAGTGTATAGTATCACACCCCCTATTCAAAGCATTTTATACTTTAATACTCTTCAATACCTGATTTTACAAAGATTACAACCCCACCATTAATTCTATATTTTTGATTTCACAAAAATTTCTCACGGAGAAAACAAGGATTACATCCTAGAAAACAAGCGAAACTTTTTTACTAGGCACTGGGTCACCTATATACTAACTCTAAAACCTTTTTTAGTCTAAAGAATAATTCACTCTATTTAAATACTTTATTCTTTAACTAATTAAGTAATCTCTTAATTTTTCACAACAAAAAAACCCTTACAGCGACTTAGATCGTGAAAGGGGGCTGATTGTATGAATAAAATCAAGTTTAATATAAAATCTATAAATAATCCATCAACAGAATCTATTGAAACTTTGCATAAAGTTGTTATTAATATAATGACATCTAAAAAACAAACAAATTAATATAGAACAATATTAATTCAGTAAGAAAACCACGATTTTTTTGTGGTTTTTCACGTTTTATATCACCTATTAAAAATTGATTTATTATTTTTATATAATTATAGTAATAAAACAGTATTTCTAATACCAAAATGTAGTCGTCTATGGCAATTTTGACAAACTGCTATTCCATTCTCTACAGTATCATCACCAATTGTATTTTATGATGAGAATATATAAAATATATTACTCGAGAAAAGGAAATGAATGAACTTAATATGTATCCTTTATATGTATATAAAAAAGATAACCCTTATCAAAGTAAAGGGTTTATAAATGTTTAAATAAGAGTACCCAATAGTATGCACGTAACTTTCCCCAGTTATAATCTATAGGTACTCTTTTGTTATAATCATTTTGAGGTGATTATAATGACAGAAATAATTGTTAATAATATTGAAAATATAAATGATTTAGCCATGTTTGCTGATTCATTTAAGAAAGGAAAATTGAAGTTGAACATAACTAAGCTTGCTAGAGAATTAAATAAAGATAGAAAAACAATTAGAAATTATTTGAATGGAAAAACGCCATCTGCTACAAGAAAAAGAGTTAAATATCTAGATGAGTATAGAGATTTGATTATAAAACTATTAACTGATAAATACAGAACTTTTGATTATATAGATCATCTTTATAATTATTTAGTTAGAGAACATAAAATCACATGTAGTAGTTCTACTTTAAACAGGTATGTAAGAATGGATGATGAGATTAATTCATTATTCAATAAAAAGAAAACACAAAAATTTTATGAAAGATTTGAAACTAATGCAGGAGTACAAGCACAGTTTGATTTAAAAGAAAGGATAAAAATAATCTATGAAACCGGAGAAATTGTACGCGTAAATGTTGCTACTCTAACACTTGGTTTTTCGAGGTATAACGTTAGAGAAATTGTTTTAGACACTAAATACGAGACAATAGTAAATTTCTTAGCGAGTGCATTTGAAACTATAGGAGGTGTTCCAAAAGAATTGGTTATAGATAACATAAAGTGTTTGGTCGATAAACCTAGAACAAAAGATAGAGATGCTGTTCTAAATGTTAAATTCGAAGAGTTCTTAAGGGATTATGACCTCAAGTGCAAGCCTTGCATGCCTTATAGGCCAGAAACAAAAGGAAAAACAGAAACTCAAAATAAAAAACCATCACAATTAGAAAATTATAATGGGATATATATTGATCTCTTAGATGTTCATGATAAGTTGAAAATTATAAACGATGAAGATAATAAAAGTATTTCACAAGCAACAAATTTACCACGAATATTTCTATTAAATAAAGAAAAAGGTGAGTTTTCCAACCTTCCACCACGAAGAATAAGCGAAAATTATCACCTTTCAATAAACCAAGTTGCTGTAACTAAAGATTCTTTGGTTTCATATAAATCAAATAAGTACTCAGTACCTAAAAGATTAATAGGATTCAAAGTAAATTTAATAGTAAAAAACAGTCAACTACATGTTTATTATAACAATAAAATTGTAACTATACATAATATATCTAAAAATAAATTAAACATTAAGGAGTCTCACAATCTATATTATCCATCGAAAGATGTGAAAAATTGTGATTCAAAGCAAGACATTATAATTGAAGAAATGAGGAATATTATTTATGATTAATGACGTATTAGATCAACTTGTATACCTTAAATTAAAGTCTGCACATTCGTATCTTAAAGAGTTACATATAAATGATAGCACATCACAGAGCGAATTAAAGGGATTAAATAAGGTGCTCAGAAAGGAAGTTGAGGCCAAAGAAGAAAATAATAAATTATATAATGTAAAAGTAGCAGCATTTCCATTTATAAGAAAAATTGAGGACTATGATTTTTCATTTCAACCAAATATTGATGAAAATAAAATAATAAATTTAAGTGAATCAAATTTCTATCAAGATGCTACTAATGTAGTTTTTATAGGAAATCCAGGGGTTGGGAAAACTCATTTAGCCGTTGCAATTGGATACTCAGTAGCGATTCAAAGAAACAGTGTTTATTTCATAAAATTTTCAAAATTAATTAGAAATTTAAAACAAGCACATAATGAGGGCCTGCTTGAAAAAAGACTAAAACATTATTATAAGTATAAATTGCTAATTATTGATGAGGTTGGATTTAGTGAAATCTCAACACTGGAATCAAAACTTTTTTTTCAGCTTATTGATATGAGGTACACAAAAAGGTCTACTATATTCACAAGTAACATTACTTTTGATAAGTGGTCAAATATACTTGGACAAGATGAAATGATCACTAAAGCAATATTAGATAGGATATTACACTATTCCTATTTATTTAACATAACTGGACCATCATATAGAATTAAAGACAAGTTAAAAGTGCATGAAAGTGAGGAATCTTAATTGCAAAGAATTGGGGAGAATTAACTTGACATTTATAGGGTTATCTTTTTCATACTATATTCCTATTTATCTCTTAAAAATATATACGTATTATCTAAAATTTCTTTTATATATTATATAACACCCTGTTCTCTATATTGATCTATAAGATTATATAAAAACGTATTTGAGTTGCTTTTCATATAATCATAAGCATGTTCCGGAAGTCCTTCTGGCATAAATTTAATAGCAAAACCAAATGCACGTAATAAATAATCAATAGGGTTTTTTCTTAATATAAATTCTTCATTGAGCTCATTATAATTTTTTAATATAACATCATCCACTTCTTTTAAAGCAAAATACATGTAGTATTGACCATCGTAATTTTCTTCTACAAAGTTTAATCTGCTTTTGAGGTCTTTTATACCTCTTTTATCTAATTCATCTTTTATTTCATACACCTTTCTATTTTCTATTGTATAATTATCATTAAATTCTTCATAAGTCATTTCTTTTTTCATTTATCTCTCCCCCTTTCTATTATTCATTAAATATATATGTTTGTCCTACTTAACTTAGAACAAATCACCAGTTCTAAATTCTAGTAATATAAAAAGCACTTTTATTGCCTTTTAATTAATAGAATTATCATTTAAATATAACTTTTTAAATTTAAATCATTATGTACAAAATAATATTACTTACAATTACTTCATTGACACCAGTGGCAAGTGCTGTAACCTATACTTAGAAATATTGGTTTATCTTCTTCCTTTGCTTTTCTAAAGGCTTCTTCACTCCATGAGTACCAATCTACTGGATTATATGCATGTTGAAGCAAATAAGGAGACTTTTCCCTAGATAATCTATTAGATACTCTAGTATTTATTTTCATATTTATAACCTCCTAATTAAATTTTAAATATAAATCCTTTTTATATAATGCCCATTTTATACTTATATATTGTTTATAATAAATAAATTCAAAAATAAATAATACCTTGATATATCGTAGAATAAATTACAACTTAATTAAATTTTATCTATAATGTCCAGGCACATCCCAGCACCAAGAACGGAACAATCAAGTGGATCTTCTGCAATATACACAGGTATATTTATTTCACTATATATAAGTTTATTTAATCCTTTTAGAAGTGCTCCCCCGCCTGAAATCATTATACCCTTGTCCATTATATCAGCTGTGAGCTCTGGTGGAGTTTGTTCAATGACAGCTTTAATAGCTTCAATTACTGAATTTACTGGTTCTTTCAAAGCTTCCCTTATTTGACTCTCTGTAATAGTAACAGCCCTTGGAAACCCAGTTACTAAATCTCTTCCACTTATTTTCATATTTCTTTCATCTTCATCCGCATATACAGAACCCACCTCAATTTTAACCTTCTCTGCTGTTCTTTTTCCTATAATTAGATTAAATTCTTTTTTTACATATCCAATAATTGCCTTGTCCAGTTCATCCCCTGCCACTTTTAAACTTTTGCTTATAACAATTCCCTGAAGAGAAATAACTGCCACCTCAGTAGTGCCTCCACCTATATTAATAATCATGTTACCAACAGGCTCATTTACAGGTAGCCCTGACCCTATAGCTGCAGCCACAGATTCCTCAATTAACATAACCTTACGTGCACCTACTTGACTTATTACCTCATTAATTGCTCTTTTTTCAACTTCGGTAATTCCTGAAGGATGTGAAATTGCAATTCTAGAGCTTTTAAAAACCCCTTTGCCATTAACTTTATCAATAAACTTTTTCAACATTTGCTCCGTTAAATCAAAGTTCGCAATTACTCCATCCTTTAAGGGTTGGATAGTTTCAATACCTTCTGGTGTCCTACCTGTCATATTCTTAGCATCTATTCCAACTGCTAAAACTTGTCTATTTTTGGTATTTACAGTTACAACGGAAGGTTCTCTTAATAAAATTCCTTTACCTTTTACATATAAAAAGGTATTTGATGTTCCTAAATCTATTCCAATATCCTTAGAAGTTATAAAAAATCTCATTAATATTTCTCCTTTCAAATTTACAACATATCTTTTTTACAAAGTCACTACCAGGTTACTTTTCTACTGTATATATCTTGACTTAATTGCTTTTCAAAGCACAAATAATTTATATTAATCTTTAATTTGTAAAAGCATTATTATTTATAAACAGTCTATTATATTATATATATACGAGATGTGGTTTGTTTTTAGAGAGTTAAATAAAAGATATTCTTTCTTAGAATTAAGCTAACCTAATTTAGGTTAAACTATAATATAACTTTTAACTGTTAGGAGAACAAGTAATGAATAAAGAAGTTATTTCAAATAAACAAGGTATATGTCTTATAATATTATTTATAACAGGAAGTACCTTTGTAGTGGGTATTGGTAGTAAAGCTGAAAATGACTCATGGTTAGCTATTATATTGTCAACTTTGTTTGCATTTCCGATATTAATGATTTATGCTCGCCTCCTTTCTCTTTTCCCCCAAAAAGACCTATTTGATATTTTGGAAATAATTTTTGGTAAATTTATTGGAAAATTCATTAGTATATTATACATTTGGTTTTCATTACATTTAGGAACATTAGTTTTAAGGAATTTCGGAGAATTTATTGGTACAATTTCATTATCTAAAACTCCAATGATTATACCTATGATATTTATCATTTTTTTATCTACTTGGATTATAAAAGGTGGAATCGAGCTTTTAGGAAGGTGGTGAGAATTTTTTTTATTAGTAATCATATTTTTATTAATTGTAGCAGTCTTAATTATGCTTCCTAATAGTGATATAAATAATATTTTCCCTATACTATATAACGGAATAAAACCTGTAATTCAAGGAGCTTTTGGAGTTTTTTCATTTCCTTTTTGCTGAAACAGTTTTATTCTGCTTAGTTTTTTCACCATTAAAAAACAGTAAATCACCATATAGAGTTTATACATTTGGATTAATAGTTGGCATATTTATAGTATTTATAACTTCGTTAGGTAACCTTTTAGTGTTAGGAAAAAATGCTTACAGCACTCTATTTTTCCCGGGGGAGCATGCTATGTCTAGAGCAAATGTCGGTAATTTTATACAAAGAATTGAAATAATTATATCTACAGCTTTTTTAATTGGAGGGTTTATCAAGATAAGTATATGCTTGTTAGGTGCTTGTAATGGAACTACTAAATTGTTTGGTCTTAATAACTATAGATTTGTAGTAACTCCAATTGCATTGTTAATGCTTAATTTATCTTATCTAATATATGATAGTATTTTTGAAATGATTGAATGGAGTTTTACGACATGGCCCTACTATGCTTTTTTATTTCAAGTTATTTTGCCTATTATAATATGGGTTGTCGCAGAAATAAAACATAAAAAATTCGTCTAGTCGCTACGTACACTCGTGTCGCCAACAATCCCTTCGGGTTACGTTACTCAAAAACAATTACAAATATAGTTCTTTCATCAGTGTTGTCCAGAGAGCCAAAATTTTATAATGCCTTCATACATAAAAAAAGGTTATAATGATTAAAAAATCATTATAACCCTTTTGATTTTATTTTAAATTAAAGCCTGTACTAATAACATAATTCCTGAAAATGCTGCTATCATACCCATTAAAGGCATAATAAACTTCAGCCACTTATCATATGTTACATCTACCATAGAAAGAGTTACTAATATAAGTCCTGTAGGAGTTATAAAAGCCATTAACCCTTGTCCATATTGATAAGCACTAACTATCACATCTCTTGGAAGTCCAACAGTATCTGCAAGAGGTGCCATTATAGGCATCGATAAAACCGCAAGACCTGATGATGATGGAATAAAGAATCCAAGAACAGAGAATATAAACAGCATTAATATAGCAAATACTCCTCCATTCATTCCTTGAACTACATGAGTAGCACTATTAAGTATTGAGTCAGAAATAAGTCCATTGTCTAGTATTAAGTTAACTGCTCTTGCAACACCTATTGTAAGTCCAACACCTACTAAATCAGCAGCTCCTGCAACAAAGTTATGAACAGCTTCTTTCTCACCCATTCCAGAAATAGCACAAATAATAATACCCACTACTAAGAATAGCGTTGTCATTTCTAAGAACCACCATCCTTGAGATGAAACACCCCAAATCATAACACCAAAAGCAGCTATGAATAAAGCCAACATAAGTTTACGTCTAGCAGTAAACTCAGGAACTTCTTTATTTTGATTTAAGAATTTCTTATCTAATTCTTCTTTTTGACTAAATATAAGAGACTTTGATGGATCTTTCTTAATCTTCTCAGCATACTTGATAATATATACAACAGTTATTATAGTAGCTATTACAAGACCAGCCATTCTAAACTTAAGCCCATTTGTAAATGCTATCCCTGCTGCATTAGATGCTATAACTGAAGAAAAAGGATTCACAGTTGAAAACATTGTACCAATAGATGAACCCATATATAAAGCAGCTATACAAACAATTGCATCATATCCTGCTACCATAAATACCGGAACTAGTATTGGATAAAGCGCTATCGTCTCTTCTGCTAATCCAAAAGTTGTACCACCTAAAGCAATTAAGAAAGTAACTATAACTATTAATAAATATTCTCTTCCTTTTGTTGCACGCGATAAACTTGCAAAACCTGCATCAAAAGCACCACTGTTGTTTAATACTCCTATTATACCTCCAATTATAAATACAAACAGCATAATATCTTTTGTTTCATAAACACCTTGAATAGGAGCTTGAATAACCTCTTTAATTCCTTGAGGATTACTTTTAAGTTGTTCATATGTATTAGGAATTGCCACAGCTTTATAAATACTTCCATCTGTAAATTTAGAAACGTCTATCTTAATACCTAATTTATCAAGAGTTTCCTGTGTTCCCTCATACTCCTTAGTAGAACCATTTGGTGAATTAACAACAAACTTTTGTGTAGAATCATCATATAACAGTTTACCATAAGAACCAGCTGGAACTATATGAGTTAATATTGCTGCTAAAATTAAAACAATAAATAATACCGTATAAGCAGTTGGAAAACTCATTTTTTTCTTGGCTTTTTGCATTTTAAATATCCTCCTTTGTTATTTTAATAATTTAACTAAAGCTGATGAATAAACCTCTATTGCTGTTTTTATTTCATCTAGCTCAACGTACTCATTTGGTTGATGTTCTGTCTCTTTTGTATATGGAAAAGCTGGTCCAAAAGCCACACAATTATCCATAGCTCTTGCATAAGTTGCCCCACCAGATGAGATAGGCTGGCTTTTTGTATCTCCAGTAACCTCTACATAAGATTCCATCAAAGTTTTTACTAATTGAGAATCAAGAGGAGTATATATAGATCTTAAATAATCATTTTCCTCAATAACAAAACCATATTTTTGTGCTACCTCATTCAATCTTCTTACAACAAAGTCCTTTTCAACCGTTACAGGAATTCTAATATCTATATTTAAGACTTCTTTTTCTTCATCAATACATATCTTACCAATATTAAACTTTAAATTTCCTGAAGCTTCATCAGCACATTCACCAAATATCTTAGTTGCAAATGCATCTTCCATAATATTATCTACCACAAAGTCTATAGCTTTTGATTTAAGACCTATTTTATCCATAGCTATCAATAATCTAGTTATAGCATTTATACCTTTTTCAGAATCTTTAGCATGAACACTTTTTCCAATAATTGTTATGTTATTGTCTTCTCTTTTATATTCAAAATCTAACTCTTTAAGAGCTTCTTCCAACTTGCATGAATCTTTAGATTCATAAGAGATATTTGAAGGAACAGAATTATAGGCATCTCCACCTTTTAACCTTATATCTGTATCATTTTTAGCAACTAAATCAACTTGTAAAAGACCTTTTTCTGCATATATTAGTGGAAAACTAGCATCTGGAGTAAATCCATAATCAGGTATTTTTTCTTTTTTATTGTATTCATTGATTCCCTTCCAAAGGTTTTCCTCATCTGTACCATATATAAATCTTATCTTCTTGTTAATTGTAGCATTAGAGTCTAGTATTGCCTTAAAAGCATACATAGCAGCAAGAGTTGGTCCTTTATCATCTTGAGTTCCTCTCCCAAATAATTTTCCATCAACAATTACAGGATAAAAAGGATTAGTATTCCATTTTTTTAAATCTCCAGCTGGTACCACATCTATATGACCTAATACTCCAACCATTTCTTCTCCACTACCATATTCGGCATACCCATAATATCCATTAGGATCATAATATGTTTTAAACCCTAATTTTTCAGCGATTGATAACATTTGTTTTAAAGCATCGTCTATATTTTTTCCAAAGGGATAATTACTATTATCTTCTTCATATACACTTGGTATTTTTATTAAGCTCTGAAGATCAGCAACAAAATCATTAAAATTCAATTCAATTTTCTCTTTTATATTTTTCATATGAAATCCCCTTCTTATATTTTTTATGTACAATAAAAATTTTATATAAAATTTAAAAATTTTTCTGTTGTCTAGGGAACATTTTGTCAAAATAAAAACAATCATGACATAGTCATGATTATTCTTCTAATGGTATATTTGTTAAATTTTTAAGACCTTGTATATCTTTTATTATTAATTTTCTATCTTTTACTTCTATAAGATCTCTATCTTTAAAAATTTTAAGCCCATTTGTAACAGTAGTTCTGTTAAGCCCTATTCTATTGGCTATTTCTTCATGAGTTAATACTATACTTATATGGTTTTTGAACTTTATATTTATATCTTCTGTATAATAAAGCCGTACCAAAAAGTCTGCTAATTTCCCAATAGAATCATTAAATTTAAAATTACTAAGTTCAATCATAATCATTCTTTGCTTTCTTATTATACTTTTTAAAAAATAATTATACATAATAGGTATTTCTTTTAACTTAGCTTCTAAGATTTCTCTATTGACAATAGATATTTTGGTATTTTTTAACGACTTATACATAACAAAAGTTCTGCTATTGTCAAAAAAATCTATCTCTCCAAATATATCTCCAGCAGTCATTCTAAAAAAAATTATTTCATCTCCATTTTTTGAATACATAATTTGATTAAACTCACCTTCCAGAATAATATAAATATTATCTGGATTCTTTTGATTTATAATCTGACCTTTTTTTAAAGTTTCAATCTTACCATAACCTGATAAATTATTTATAAAAAAATCATCCATTTCTTTTTGTATCTCTTGATCAAAAATCTTTTCATACATAATAATACCTCTCAAAATAATATTGACACTACATTGTAAATATTGATAGCAAAATTCTTTGTCGTTTTATATCTAGCGGTAATTTCATTTTATCAGGTATTCACTAGAACGCTTTTATATTTTAACATGTTACTAATTTAGTTTTCAATAGTTTATAATCTTTTAAGCATATTCAAACCCAATATCCTCCTGAACTGTTTTTATAAATACTTCAACTAAATTAGGGTCAAACTGAGTTCCTTTGTTCTTTCTTAATTCCTCAAAAGCTTCATCTTGAGATAAAGATTTTCTATATGGTCGATCAGATATCATAGCATGATATGAATCTGCAACACATACAATTCTTGCATGTATAGGAATATCTTTTCCTGAAAGTCCATCTGGGTATCCCTTTCCATCCCATCTTTCATGATGATTTCTAACACAAGCAATAATTACAGGATTTTTTGCAATATGTTTTGCAATATTATTTCCCAATATAGTATGATTTTTTATTATATTATATTCCTCATCTGTTAGACTAGTTGCTTTGTGAATAATATCATCAGGAATTCCTATTTTACCACAGTCATGTAATAATGCCCCTATCCTTAATTCATATTTATCTTGTACTGACATCTGAAGTTGTTCAGCAAGCAAAAGTGAATATCTTGTAACCAACTCAGAATGTTTACCCGTATATACATCTTTAGCATCAATAGCTGCACTTATAGCAAATGCAGAATCTATTAATATTTCTTTTTTTACAAACTCATTAGAATTTTGTAGTATTATTTTATCTATATCTTCATTATATATACAACACTGATTGCGACCATTTTGTTTTGCAAAATACATAGCCTTGTCAGCTTTTTCTATTAAATCCTTTGCATCTACCGAATCCTCAGGATATGACGCCAAACCAATACTAATGGTGACTGATGCGTCTTCAGAATAATCTTGAATTTTTTTAGATTTCATAATATTAATTCTTATATTTTCTGCTATTTGAAAAGAACTTTCCAAATTATAATTATCAAGCATAACTACAAACTCTTCTCCACCATATCGAAATATCAACCCATTTTCTTGTGCTGATTCCTTTATAATATTTCCTACTTCTTTTAAAATCATATCACCTATAATATGTCCATGAATATCATTTATCAATTTGAATTTGTCAATATCGCAAAACAAAACTATTATGGGTCTACGCCCTAATTTTACTTTCTCGTTAAAACATTCATAAAAATATCTATGATTATATAATGAAGTCAAACCATCTGTATTAGAAATCAGTTTTAGATTTTTGTTTTCTTTTTTATAGCGGTAAATATTATCATTCATTTGATTTAGAGTTTTTGCAAGGTTATTAGAAAAATCAACAACTTCATTTACCCCGTTCGTCTTCATATATATTGGTAATTTTTTGTTTCCTGTTTTAGTAATTTCATTTTCAAGTTCCTTCATTGGTTTTATAATTATCTCTTTCAATCTAATGCATAATAGTAAACTTATGCTACAAGATAAAATAAAAATATAAAAAGCATTCTTATGTACTAATCTACGTGTTGATAGTAATATATCCCTAGATTCAACAATATATAGTTTTCCTATTTTTTCATCCGAAATATCTTTAACGGAGATACCTCCAACAATCTTTGATTTTCCTAGCTTAAATGTTTTTTTATCGTTTGCTTGTTTTAATATGTCAATATTTTCTTCAATTTCTTTACTTATTTCTGTATTTGAAACAAACTCGTCCCCATTGGAAAATAAGATATTATATCCAAACTTCTCTTGTATATTCTGAAGATATTCAGAATTTATTTTTTTACCAAATACAACTATTCCTCTTGAAGTTCCTTTATAATCTGATAAAAGAATAGGAGAAACTCCTATAATATACAAATTCCCGTCATACATTTTCATCCCACTTGGATAGTTCTTCTTCCCATCATACTTTCCATCTAATACACTACTAATTATATTGTCCTTAAGTAATTGTGGATCATCTATATATTTCAATCCGTATTGATCTATAATTTCTCTGTTTTTGTTAGCTATGACTATCAAATCTATACCAAAATTATCTGGGCTCCACTCAGAATAATTTTTTTTAAACCATTCAGTATCTTTTTCTTCTATCTTTTGATATAAAGTATCCCATATCCCATTATCTTTTGCTAGTACTCCCAACTCTAATCCCTGTGATTGAAAAATTTTATTTGCTTTCTCTGCTTTGTCTATTATATTTGTCTCCTCCATTGTTGAAAAGTATTTAGAAACAACTATGGTATTCAATATCAAGTAAGTGACTAATGGTATGATTGTAACAATTAACATATAAGCTCCCAATTTAAATCCTAAATTATTCAATAAACCTTTAATATCTATTCTCAGCATTACAATTCACCTACTCCCCCAGATATTATATATTTTAAATTTATTATGTAATATTTCATCGTAAAATGTTGATTATAAAAATAGTATAACAAATATCGGGTATACTATTAAGTGTTTTATCAAATTTTTTGAAAATCCAATGAATTCCATTTTATTTTTAAATAAAAAAACGCACTAGAGTATATCCAATGCGATTTTTTTGTATTTTTTATCCTTATATATTTCGTTTACTTTTCTTATACTTATACATTTTTTTATCCGCTCTAGCTATTAATTCTTTAATATCTATTGGGTTGTCAGGATCAAAATATGAGTATCCTATACTCATAGATATATTAAAATCATAACCATGTTTATTATTGAATTCACTTTGTCTATCCATAAGCCTATTTATTAGTTTTGCTCCATAGGATTCATCTACATTCATACATAGAACTGCAAATTCATCTCCTCCGATTC
Organism: Tepidibacter mesophilus; assembly: GCF_002724055.1. Classification (GTDB taxonomy): domain Bacteria; phylum Bacillota; class Clostridia; order Peptostreptococcales; family Peptostreptococcaceae; genus Tepidibacter_A; species Tepidibacter_A mesophilus. The sequence goes on from NZ_BDQY01000015.1 coordinate 53,155, forward strand.
TTGCAAGTACATCGTTTTCATTAAAAGTATCTTTTAAAATCTTCGCAGCACCGACTAATGCACAATCCCCTTGATTATGAGATAAATTATCATTAATACACTTCATACCATCAATATCAATAAAGAATAATAGCATTCCTTTTTTGTTACGTTTTGCAAACTTAACCTTATGTTCAACTATATTAAAGAAACCTCTTCTATTATATAATGATGTAAGTTCATCTGTAAGAGACTGAACTTTTAATTTTTCACGAAGACGTACTTTTTCAGTAATATCTCTAATAGATAAAAGATATGCATCTTTCCCTTCCCAATCCGTTTCTGAAATACATACCTCCCCAATAATTTGATTGCCATTTATATCATTTATTTTAGTTTCTTCAATTCCATTTTCAATTTCATCAAAATTTAAAGTATCAAATATTAATTCCTCGTACTTTTCACCAAACAACTTGTTTGCTGCAGGATTAAGGTATAGTACTTTTTTATCGTCATTAATTACTATAAGAGCATCTGTATTACTTTCTAAAATCCCTCTGTAATTTTTTTCAAGCTTTCTAATAGTTTCAAATGCTTTTTTTAATTCATTATTTGCATTTTCAAGTTCTTTGCTTTTTTGAACAGCATTTTCAAAAGTAGATAGAAGCAGATCTATTATTTGTATTCTTTCTGAATTAATAAAATGCTTTTCTCCCGCAAAAAATACTTCAATACCCATCTCTCCAATTTTATTTTTTCTCAATTCTACATTAATAAGCATATGTTGGATTCGTGAAAGAAGAAATTTTTCATTATATGGTTTTGTTATAAAGTTATCTGCCTTAATCTTAAGACCTTTTATAACATCTATAGGGTCTGAAAGTGATGTAAGTAAAATAACTGGAATGTGATTCAACTTATCGTTCTCTTTAATTTTTTGACATAGTTCATAACCATCCATTTTAGGCATAAGTATGTCTGTTACTACTAAATCAGGCATAAATTCATTAATGTATTCTAAAGCCTGAATCCCATCATTTGCAATTATTACTTTATAACTTCTTTTTTCAAGAATAAATTTTAGTTGTTCAGCTTGAGTTAAACTATCTTCGACAATCAAAATTTGTATTTCTTTATTCATATTTACCTCCCCCTGTATATTAATAACTTATACTGTAATTTAAATTTATATTTTCCCAAATAGGTCTGCAATTTTTTCAGGCGGAAGGACATATGTAGCTGCATTAAGCTTTACAGCTTCTCCTGGCATACCATAAATCACAGAAGTTTTCTTATCTTGCGCTACAGTAATAGCCCCTTTATCTTTTAATAATTTTAACTCTTGAGCTCCATCTTTTCCCATACCTGTAAGAAGAATTGCCATTGAGTTTTTACCATAATGATTTAATACTGATCTAAACAGACATGAAACCGATGGTCTTAATCCATTTTCTTTTTCATCCGTATTTAAAAATATTTGTCCATTCTTTCTAATCTCCATATGAAACCCATCGGGAGCAAAATAAATATGTCCAGGCAGTGCATATTCTCCCTGTGAACCTATATGTATTGGATACTCTGTAGATTTAGAAAGCCATTCAATAAGTCCATCTAAAAATCCAGGAGCTATATGCTGTACAACAAGTATAGGAACCTTTATTTTAGATGGAAGTCTAGAAAATAAAGTTTGAAGAATAGCAGGCCCTCCTGTCGATACCCCTATAACTACTACTTTTATATTCAAAAAACCATTTTTCAAATTCATACCACTTGATAAACTCATTTTACTATTTTTATAATCAGCTTTACGCTTTACAACTTTCACTTCTGACATCAATTTGACCATATTAATAATATTTTGTGATATTTCACAAAAATCATTATGGTCTATGCCTTCTGGTTTTTCTATAACAGAAACAGCTCCAGCTTCAATAGCCTCAAAAGTTTTATCTATATCATGTGAATCAAACAATCCCGTTATTACTATAATAGGTATGGGATTTGTTTCCATTATCCTCCTTGTTGCCTCAAAACCATCCATTATAGGCATACTTATATCCATAGTTATTATATCAGGTTTATTTTTCTGTATAAATTTAATGGCTTCCTCTCCATTATTAACTACCCCAATTACCTCAATATTCTCATCAAAATTTAGTATATGAGTTATTAATTCTTGAATAGTTGGAGAATCTTCAACTACAAGTACTTTAATCATATTTCATGCTCCTATATAATTTTTTTATAATTTCCATTATGCAGTTCAAAAAAGCCTACATTTAAGATTTTCAAAATAAAGACTTTTTTATATTAATCTTTTTATAGTTTCTAATAAATTATTTTGTCTGAAATCACTTTTTACGATATACGCACTGGCACCAACATCTATACCTCGTTCCTTATCTTCTCTTGATTCAAGGGAAGTTACAAGGATAACAGGTATTTCACAGGTTTGACTATCATTTCTAATTTTTGATGTTAACTCGAATCCATCCATTTCAGGCATTTCAACATCTGTTATTACAATATCAAATTTTTCAGATTTTATCAATTCCCATCCTTTAAGCCCATTCACTGCAGTTTTTACAATATATCCATGACTTTCTAGAATATTTTTCAAAAGAGTTCTTGATGTAATTGAATCTTCTACTACAATAATCCTCTTGTTTTGAATAATATCTTTTTCACTCTCACCGACAATACTTAAGGATTTGTTACTATTCTTAAGGGATGATTTTATTAGGTCCTGTACTGCTAATATAGGTACCACCTGTCCTGAACCTAATATAGTTGCTCCTGCGATATTTCTAACTTTTTTTAACTGTTTATTAAATCTTTTTACAAGTACCTCTTGCTCTATTATTATCTCATCGACACTTAATGCAATTTTATTTTCCATATCATTTACCACCAAAATCGAAATAATATCACCAGAAGATTCTTCTATTCTTTTATCTTGTATCTCTAAAATATCTTTTAATCTAACAATAGGAATGATATATCCATCTAACGATATCGTAGCTCTATTTTCTATTATTCTGACTTCATCTTTTTTGACTCTCATAACCTTTTCAACTTTTCCAGTTGGTATTACAAAATCTTGTTTCTCCACTTTTAGAATTATTCCTCTATTAGTTGAAATAGTTATGGGAAGTATAATCGTGAATGTAGTTCCCTTTGCCTTTTCACTTCTTACAGTTATAGACCCTTCAAGTTTTTGTACTTTTTCATATACAATAGCAAGACCTAATCCTCTACCAGATATATCAGTAATTATATCACTAGTAGAAATACCTGATTTGAAAATAAGCATTTTTGCACTTTCATCATCAATAGCATTGACTTGTCCCTGCGTCAGAATATTGTTTATAATAGCTTTTTCTTTTAATTTTTCAATATCTATACCCACTCCATCATCAGAAATTTCAATTTTAACCGTATCACTACTTACCTGTACAATGTTCAAATTTATTGTTCCTCTGGAAGACTTTTCAATACCATGATCAATGCAATTTCTAATAATATGCATAAGAGGATCTTTCATTTCTTCTAAAATTCTTCTATCAATCTCTATTTCTGTACCCTCACTTATAAATTCAATTTCCTTTCCTATATGTCTAGATAAATCTCTAACCATCTTAGGAAACATTTCTATTATAGAATAAAACGGAAGAAGCATGATGCTTTTTATATCTTCTATAAAAGTATCTGTCATCATTTCTATTGTTTTTGCCTCATTTTCAGCAGATTTTAACAAAGCATCTACATTATTTTTGAGCATTTCAATAAAAGTATATTCTTTTTCTTTTTTCCATAAATCAATCAATTCCTTGATTTCTTTAATTTCCTTAGCAGTTTTAATAGATGAAAGTTTTGCATAAGCCATTTCTTCTCCCTGAAGTAATAAAGAATCCAGTTTAGATTTAGAAACTCTAACAATTTCACTTGTTTTACCTTCAGTAACTTTGACAGTATTTATATTTTGCATTTTTACATCTTCTTCATTTTTTATATTTTTAGAAGCTTTTATAATATTATTATCTTCTTGTGAATACTTAGGTTTTATATTTACATCTTGATTTATCCCTGTATCCAAATTTACAGTTTCAGTCTTTATTGAATCAATTTTTCCCAAATTACCACATTCTATTTTTTTCAAGTTTCCCATAATTACCGAAATATCTTTAATTTCACCTTCATGTGAGGAAAGAATATCTTCTATAATATCAATAGATTCATTGAAAATATCAAACATCTGTTCATTTAATTCTAATGTTTCTTTTTTTATTTTAGAAAATATATTTTCCATAGTATGACAAATACTCTCGATTTCTTTTATACTTACTGCTCTTGATGCACCTTTCAAGCTGTGAAATTCCCTATGTATTGTTTCAACAATTGTTTTTTTGTTTTCTTCAACGAACATTTTTTCTAATTCAATCAATGATAATGAAATAATTCTTAAATGCTCATAAGCTTCTATTGTGAAGGTAGAACGTAGCTTTTTAAAAAACTCAGCATCGTTTATATGCATCTTTATCCTCCCTTTCCTTAAACCTTGTATTCTTCAGTTAACTGCTTAATTCTATATCCCATTTCTTGAAGTCTATTCGTTGCCTCTTCTAGCTGTTTCATACTATCAACATTTTGAATACTAGCCTCATTTATCCCTTCCATTGCTATTGCCACCTGATCCATTCCAATCAATTGCTGCTGACTAGATGCTTCTATTTGTATCGCTGCCTGTGCAGATATATTTATATTTTCCATAAGTTGATGTATAGAATAACCCGCTTCACCTGCTTGTTTCATACCTGCATCGACAAGCTTTATCCCTTTTTCAGTTGTCATTACAGCTGTATTGGCAGCTTTTTGTATATCCCTTAATATATTTCTTATCTGCTTTGTACCTTGTTTTGATTGTTCTGATAAATTTCTAATTTCCTGAGCCACTATAGAGAATCCTTTTCCATGTTCTCCTGCTTTAGCTGCTTCTATGGAAGCATTTACAGCAAGTATATTAGACTGTTCAGAAATAGTATCGACACTCTCTATAAGTTCACTTATATTCTGGCTCTGTTCACTTAAAGCTATTATACTTTCTGCAATTTCTTGCATTTGGCTATTAATAACATTCATTCCTTCTAATGTATCTTCGGTTGCTTTGCTTCCTATTTTTGATATTTCAAGTGCTTTCTTTGCACTATTTGAAACATTTTTTGTTTTTTCACTTGATACATATACCGTCTGTTTTACCTCTTCAACAGTTGCTGTCGTTTCACTAACAGCTGAAGAAGTTTGAGCAGCCCCTGTTGTAACTTGAGTAAGTGAAACTGTAATTTCATTCACAGAAGCTGCAAGCACATTTGCTACATTCATAATCTCTTTTGTTTGCTCTCTAAGATTGTTTAGCATATTGCCAATTGATTTTTTCAAAATTCCTATTTCATCTGATCGTTGTTCTTGATCTATTTCAACAGTTAAATCTCCTTTAGATATTCTCGTAGCAATATTTGCCATTTTTATCAATGGAGTGACAATACCAGAAGATATAATAACTGAAAATATTATTATTAATATTACTGCAAATATTAAAATAATCATCATTAACTTTTGTAATTTATACACTGATTGAAATGCTTCAGCTTCATCTATTTTAACAAGTACAGACCACTTTAAATTATCAATATTTAATGGAGTATATGCTACAATTGATTTAACATTATGATAATCAGAGTATGTATCAACATCAGTTTTTCCATTCATCACAGCTTCAGTTCCTTTTGTTATTATTTCCTTCAAAAGGATAGCAGATTTTGCTGCCTTTATTTTTTCATCTTCCTCATTTTTTAAAAATCTAGTATTACTTCTCAATTTATAATCTTGTCCAATTAAAACTACTTCTCCACTCTTACCAAGATTTAGCGACTCCCATTTATCATTATTGGATACAATATCATCTATTTTATCTGTACCCATTTTAAAAATAAGAACCCCAATCTTTTCGTCGCCTTTATAAATAGGAGAAGCTATAGCTAGAATTGGCTTTTCATTAGAAGGGCTATAGAATTCATAGTCTGTAACTATCGTGAAATTTTCATCTCTACTGTTTGTTGTAGCTTCATATGCTTTTGCAATATTTGTATTTTTATAAGGTCCAGTCGAAAGATTTGTTCCAAAATCCGCTTCCTTAAATGCTGAATATAAAATATTTCCATTTAAATCTACAAGTAATATATCCCCATGCCCTAATTTTTCAATAAAATTTACGAATTTAGAATTATATTTTTCGTACACATCATTATAAAAATCACTATTCAATCCAAACTTAGTAAATTCTTCCATACACTCTATAACATATGGTTCCTGTGCCATGTAGGTAATTCTATCTTGATTAACTTTAAAATAATCTTCTATTTCTTTTTTCTTTGTATCTCTTATAAAAGTTAGTTGATCAGTAGCTCCTTTTTGTAATGATTTTTCTGAGTTATAATAACTCAATTCACCTATAATCAATGCAGGTATAATAGCTAGTATTAAAAAATATATTATTAACTTTCCTTTTAAGCTTTTAATAAGATCTTTCTTTATCATCTTTATCTTTTCCCCCTTCAAGTGGTTAAATTATGTCTTCATTAACAATAAATTTTTCATCCATAATGATATTTTTTATATCTAAAACAATACTTCGTTCTTTTGTTACTCCCTTAAAGTAGTTAGCATTAAAATTTGTTATAGTTGAAATATTTTTTTGTATTTCTGATAAAGAAATATTCTTACATCCTAAAATGCCATCTATAGCTATTCCAACCTCTATTTCATCCATATTTATAACAATTACTTTTTTTACATTATCTGCATTTATTTTTGCTACAGTAAAACCTAAAAAATTTCTAATATCTATTACAGATATTATTTTCCCTCTAAAATTCATTATTCCTACTATAAAAGCAGGTGTACATGGAAGCATAGTAACATTTTTTATAGAATATACCTCATTAACATATACAACTTCAACTGCATATTTTTGGCTTGAATCATCATCGTTTAACACAAATTCTAGAATTTCAGTACTTTCAAATATTTCTTCTTTATTGAACTCTTCCATAAACTTCTCCCTTATCAATTATATTTTTGATCATTTGCTTTAATACTCCCACTGTCATTTCTTCTGAATAAGGAATTATATCCTCATCATCAAAATTATCTAATAATTCAAGTGTATTTTTTAAATTTTTAAATGCTTCGGCATGTTTGCCTTGTTTTAAATTTAAATTCCCTAGGTCAAAGTAGGCCATAATGAAATTTGGATTAAGATAAACAACTTTTTTTAATGTCATAACAGCTTCGATAACATTCCCTTGTTCTTGCTGAATACTCGCTAAAAGGTAATAATAAAAAGGATTTATTCTGTCAATAAGGATAGCTTTTTTACAGCATTCAATAGCTTCTTCAAGCTTTCCCTCATTGGCTAGGGAACGAGCTATTATTTCAAGCTCTTGCGCATTTTGTTTGTCTTCCTTTGTTGATTTTTTTTCATCTTTTATTGTAACATTATTAATATTTAAATTTTTTTGGTGTTTTAATATATCATTTTGCATAATTAATTTTTTTTGTATAAAACTATTATCAATCAAACTATGGTCAAATAACTTTACTAAATTATTTTTTTTAATTCTTTTATTGTATAAAAACATGTCGTTAATATTTATAGGTGTAAAAGAAGTATCATTAAGAAATAAACTTTCAGTTGGTGCCACAACAAGCCAACCTCCATTTACAATATTATTATAAAAACGATCAATTATTCTACTAGCTTGATATTTACTAAAATATATAAGAACATTTCTACAAAATATAATATCCATATTTTTGATAATCTTCCCATCAAATATATAAGTTTGATCAGCCAAATTTAAACTTTCAAATTTTACAAATCGAAGGATATCCTCCTTAAGTTTATAGCTCATATCATCCATTCTAATAAAATACTTATTTTTAATGCTTGAATCTACACCTCTAAAGGACCATTCACTATATATTCCTTTTTTAGCCTTACTAAGAGATGAATGATTTATATCAGTAGCAATAATCTCTATATTCCAATTTTTATAATCAGGAATAAGCTCTTTAACTAAAATAGCTATTGAATAGGCTTCTTCACCAGAAGAACAACCACTACTCCAAATCTTCAAACTTTTACTAGAACATCTTCTCTTATTAATTATATCTGGTAATATTGTCTGTCTCATTGCATCAAATAATTTTTTATCTCTAAAAAAATAAGTTTCTCCAATAGTAAGACAACCTACTAAATTCTTTAAATCTTCTTGAGACAATTTATTTGAAAGTATTAATTTTATATAATCTTCAAAATCAATATTTTTTTGTTTTGCTGCATTAAATATACTTCTTGTAAGGTCATTAAACCTTTTTTCTGTAAAATATAACCCAAATCTTGTTTCTATATATTTATCTATATTATAAAGAATATCTTTAGAAATATTATTTGTCATTTTTATCCCTCTACTTAACTTTAAAATTTTCAATCTATATTCAATAATACATTTTATTATATATCATATTAAATACCTCATAAATGTTTTTTTAATGTTCTATAACACCTAAAAAGACCATACTAAATTACTTATAGTACGGTCATAAATTTTGCTTTACTTGACCTTCACATTTTCCTTTGTATTGAAATCCCTAATGCCCATCTGTTAAATTATAACATTTAAAATTCTATAATAGAATAAAAATTCTCAATTATAATTCACTTTTCTATTTCTTAACATATTATTGCAATTATAGTATACTTTAATTACAATAACATGTTTTTATGTAATATATTGTTATTTTATATATTTAATTGTTATTTTTATCAAAACAACTAAAGGGGATGGGGTATATGCAAACTTATATAAGTAAACCAGAAATAGGATTTCCTAAATCAGAAATTCGCAATAATACAGAAATGATGAATATTTTGGGATTACAAGATTCTAGAAAACTAAAAATCTTATTCAAAAAAGGTGGAGTAAATACAAAATTTTCTACATACAATTTCAAAGAAAATAAATCTAATGAAGATATGACAAAAATGTGTTTTGAATCAATAGAAAAGCTATTTATAAACAATAAGATTACAGCTAAAGACATTGATTGTATAATAACTTGTTATAATTCAACCGACCAACAATTACCAGGATTAAGTAGTAGATTGTTCTCAGAAATAGATTTCAATAAAAACATTCACAACTATCCTATATTCGGTTTGGGTTGTGGTGCATTCGTTTCAGCAATCAAATTATCAAACACATTATTAAAAGATGAAAATATAAAGAATATATTAGTTGTATGCTGCGAAGCTCAAACTCACATGTATTTTGAGAACTCAGATCCTAATGATAATGGACAGCTAATGTCAGTAACAATATTCGGTGATGGAGCGTCTGCCACATTAATTACCAAAGATAGCTCATTTAACTGTAATAAACTTCAGGTTATCGATACTAAAGTTTCAACTTGTTATAGTAATAGTATGTCAATGAAAAATAATATAGTTCATCTTGATGAAAAACTTCTCGAAAATATCTCACCACATATATACGACTTAGTTTCTTCTTTACTGGAAGAACACGGTTTAAAAAAAGAAGATATTGATCATTGGGTTATGCACTCCGGAGGAAAGAAAATTTTAGCAGGGGTAAAGAAATTATTCGATTTAAGTGATGATCAAATGCTACCTTCACTTCAAGTGTATAAAAATTACGGCAATATATCTTGTGCAAGCGTACCAGTAGGATTAAATAGATTATACACATTATCAGAAGATAACAAATATATGAAAAATCCAGGAGATCTGGGCATAATTCTAGGCTTTGGTTCAGGATTTTTCCTTGGTGCAAGTTTAGTGAAATATTTATAACCTTTTTAGTATATTAAAAAACCGTATAGATTTTTCTATACGGTTTTGTTATCTATTTTTAAAAACTATTCTCTAAAATAATACCCATATTTCTATTTTAATAATAATATATTTTCTATATCTAATTTAATATTATCTGGCAAATTCTGATTTAGATTTCTTTCTAATAAATTTCTATACTTTATTCCCGATTTCTTAAGGTATTCTTTTAATAAAGGAATTCTTTTCTTTGGATCTTTCATAACACTATATGCCACATACCAATCTTCTAGAGTAGTCAAATTTACTTTGATATTATCTATTATCATACAATCTTTAATAGCATCATCATCTAAAACAAACTCATAGATTTTACCTTCTCCTAAATCTATTTTAAAATCTCCAAGAAACTCAACCATAGTATCTTCCACTATATACCCAAAAAATTCTTTTGTTTTAAAGGGTTCTTTTGAAGGTAATTCTATATATGTACCTATAGTATCCATAAATTTTTTTATTTCATCTTTATGATTTGCATCTATTAATATATCAATATCATTTGGATTCTCTACTAAACCATAATGATTTAATACTACCGATCCCCCGATTGCCCAAGTACAATTCAACTTATTCAATCCCTCTGCTATTTTTCTTAATACATATTGATTCATATTGTCCTCCTATAGAAATCATTTCATTAATTCTATTTTATTTTCTACTAAATTTAATATCCCATTCTCCATTTGGATTTTTGCATTAAAAAACCGTACAAATTTCTCTGTACGGTTATAATCCCAATTGGTGGAGGCGAGGGGAGTCGAACCCCTGTCCGAAAGCCCTTTCCCTAAAGCTTCTACGAGTGTATCTACTATATTAGGTTCTCGTCTCTCCTAGTGCCTAGTAGCGGGCTCTAAGATTGACCAGCCTTAGTTAATCTGTCTTTAGTCAAGGCACCCTAAAGATAGGTCCCCACTTCAATGACGTTCTAGTCTAACTCGTGGGCAAGTTAGGTAGAACGAGCAGCTATATTAAGCCGCTAAAGCGTAATTATCGTTTGCGTTTATATTTAGTCCCCAGTTTTTACATGCTCCAGGGAAACATGACTCGCTACCTTAAGTTCCAAACCCCCGTCGAAACCTTTACGCCCCCATGTTTTAGTGTCTGCTCGACATTTCTCTTTGAATACGTCTTTGAGCATCTTTCTTAGCTAAATCATGGCGCTTATCATAAAGCTTCTTACCTTTAGCAAGTCCTATAGATACTTTAACCTTACCTCTTTTTAAATATACACTAAGAGGTACTAGTGAGTATCCTTGTTGGTTTATAAGTCCAATAAGCTTTCTTATTTCTTGTTTATGAAGTAATAACTTTCTAACTCTAAGAGGATCTACATTAAATATATTCCCTTGCTCATATGGGCTTATATGCACTTGTTTTAAGAATACCTCTGTATTCTCAACAGAAGCATATCCTTCTGCTAAGTTCAGCTTACCTGCCCTTATAGACTTAACTTCAGTACCTTTAAGTTCAATACCCGCTTCATATACTTCCTCTATAAAGTAGTTATGTCTAGCTTTTCTGTTTGATGCTAAAATTTTGCTTCCTTCACCCATATTCTCACCCTCTTAATACTTCAATACTTATTGTAAAAATAATGATACCATATATACAGTTAACTGTCAAGATTAAGACTAGAGCTTGAGCTCTAGTCTTTAAACTATACTATTGTAAGTTCTATTTCTTTAAAATCTATATTAACACTAGATACCTTAACCCTTAAACTATCTCCTATCTTATAAGTTTTTTTTGTGTGCTCTCCTATTAAAACATAGTTATCAGAATCAAATATATAATAGTCATCATTTAAATTAGAAAGTCTTATAAGTCCTTCTACAGTATTTTCTACTTCTACAAACATTCCAAATGATGTAACACTAGATATTCTTCCATCAAACTCTTCTCCAATTCTATCAGCCATATATTCTGCTTTTTTTAGATCTTCGACTTCTCTTTGAGCATCATCTGCTGCTCTTTCTCTTAAAGATGACTGATCTGCAGCGTAGGTAACTATATGTTTAAGAGCTTGAATTCTCTTCTCATCTATCTTTCCATTTATAGATTCCTTTATTATTCTGTGTATTTGAAGATCTGGATATCTTCTTATAGGCGATGTGTAGTGAGAATAATACTTTGCAGCAAGCCCAAAATGTCCCGAACAATCCGGTGAATATCTAGCCTGTTTTAACGATCTTAACATAAGTGTAGAAACAACCAATTCTTCATTCTTTCCTTTAATATCATTTAAAAGCATTTGTAAGCTCTTTGGGTGTACTACTTCCAAGTCTCCCTTTATATGATATCCAAATGTTGCCACAAACTTGTTAAATTGCTCTATTTTCTCTGCGTTAGGAGTTTCATGTATTCTATAAACGAAAGGTATTTTAAGCCAGAAAAAATGCTCTGCTACTGTTTCATTACTCACAAGCATAAATTCTTCTATGATTCTATTAGCTATTCTTCTTTCGTATTTCTTAATGTCTAATACCTTTCCATTCTTATCAAGGATTATTTTAGCTTCTGCAAAATCAAAGTCTATAGCACCTCTTGATGATCTTCTTTTCATAAGTATTCTTGCAAGCTTTTCCATTGTTCTAAAGTCTTCTACTAACTCTTTATACTTATTTATAAGTTCCTCATCTTCATTTTCAAGTATATCCGATACATCTGTGTATACCATTCTAGCCTTAGTATTTATTACAGACTCAACGATTTCATGATTTAAAACATTACCATTGTTATCTATTTCCATAAATATAGATAAAGTAAGTCTATCTACATTCGGATTTAAACTACATAATCCATTTGATAATTTAGTTGGAAGCATAGGAATTACTCTGTCTATTAAGTATACAGAAGTTCCTCTTTTTAAAGCTTCTTTATCAAGTTTACTTCCTTCTTTAACATAATGAGTTACGTCAGCTATGTGAACTCCTAATTTATAATTTCCACTATCAAGCACTTCTATAGAAACAGCATCATCCAAATCTTTAGCATCGGCTCCATCTATAGTGAAAGTAGTTATATCTCTTAAATCCACTCTTCTTTTTATCTCTTCTATAGGCAATTCATCACTTATTCTTTGAGCTTCGGCTAATACCTTATTAGGAAATTCTTCTGGTAAATCAAGTTCTCTAATTACAGATAATATATCTACACCTTTCTCACCTTTTCTTCCTAAGATCTCTATTATTTTACCTTCTGGATTTCTTCCTTTTTGAGGCCATTGAGTTATTTCACAAACTACCTTGTCTCCATGGCTTGCTCTTAAAGATTCTGCTTTTGGTATATATATATCTCTTGTAAACCTTTTGTTATCGGCCACTACAAATCCGAAGTTTTTACTAGATTCATACACTCCAACTACAGTCTTAATCGATCTTTCAACTATTTTTATAACTTCACCTTCTGCACGTCTACTCTCTTTTGCTATTTCCATTATTCTAGCTACAACCTTATCATTGTGCATAGCTCCATTTAAATGCTCTGCTGGTATAAATAAATCTTCTACACCCTCTTCGTTAGATACAACAAAGCCAAATCCTCTTTGGTGCATTTGAATTCTTCCAACAAATAAATTCATTTTATTAGGAAGACCATATCTATTCTTTTTAGTCTTGTATATTTCGCCTTCTTCTTCAAGTTCATCTAAAAAATTATAAAACATAGCCCTCTCAGCAGGGTGTATATCGAATATATTTGAAAGTTCCTCTTTAGTTAAGGGATTGTATGCATTTTCTTTCATAAATGTAAGTAACGTTTCTTTCATTCCTGGTACCATCTAATACCTCCTATTAAAATTAGAATTTTAATTATATTAATATCTTTTCCATTTATTATTATTTTAAATACTAATTATTAATAATTTATTAATAATGCAAATTTTAACACTAAACTTTATAATATCATTCTTTTCTATATTAATACATCATTTTTTTCTATTTTTGAAAATAATATCAATACCTATACATATTAATATTATAGGCCAAAATTTAACTAATATATCAATTGTAGATTCATCTATAATATTAAAATTTTCTAAAGTCCACCCAATTCCTAAAAGTATAAAAAAGATACCCCAAATCAACCCACCTTTATTCATATTAATCATCTCCCTGTTTTTTTACTATAATATATATTCCAATTATAATAAAAATTATAGGCCATAATTTCTCTATTTCTATCCAGTACAAATACTCATCTACCAAGCTAAAACTACCTATTAAAACTAATATACTTCCCAATAAAACTTTATTTTTCCTAGACTTATTATTATCATATCTTGATACACCTTCTTCATATTTGTGTTTATTCATATTATATTCACTAAAGCTTTCTTGTGGTATTATAACTGCACATATTATATAAGCTAAAATTCCTAATCCGCCTGCAAAAAATCCTAATATCCATAAAACCCTAACTATAGTTGAGTCAATATCAAAATATCTTGCCAATCCTCCACAAACTCCAGTTAAAACTTTATCATCTAAAGATCTATAAACTTTTTTATTCATAAAATCATTCCTTTCTTAATAGAATCTTACACTTTAGGCTTTTTATATAAAAAAAACTGTATATTAATATAATATACAGTTCCTTCTCATATATAAACCCTTATTTTAATAATTTTACTAATATTCCTCCATACTGAACAAATAATGGAGCAAATACCAAAGATACTATAGTCATAAGCTTAATCAAAATATTTATAGATGGACCCGATGTATCCTTGAATGGATCTCCTACTGTGTCTCCTACAACAGCTGCTTTATGAGGTTCACTTCCCTTACCTCCATGATGTCCTGCTTCTATATATTTTTTTGCATTGTCCCATGCTCCACCTGCATTTGACATCATTATAGCCATAAGTATACCTGCTACTAATGCTCCAGCTAGAAGACCTCCTAAGCCTTCTGTACCAAGTAATAATCCAGTTAATACAGGAGATAGTACTGCAAGAACACCAGGTAATACCATTTGTTTGAGAGCCGATGCCGTAGATATATCTACGCATTTTGCATAATCTGGTTTTGTAGTCCCCTGCATTATTCCAGGCATTTCTCTAAACTGTCTTCTAACCTCTTCTATCATCTCAAAAGCAGCTTTTCCTACAGCTTCCATAGTCATAGCCGAGAATAAAAATGGAAGCATACCTCCTATTAACATTCCTGATATAACCACAGGGTTAGTTAAGTCTATTCCGCTAAGATTTGCAGCCTCTGTATACGATGCAAATAAAGCAAGTGCTGCAAGTGCTGCTGAACCTATTGCAAATCCTTTCCCTATAGCAGCCGTAGTATTTCCAACTGAGTCTAGCTTATCAGTTATATTCCTAACCTCACTTGGTAGTTCACACATTTCCGCTATTCCACCTGCATTATCAGCTATAGGTCCATAAGCATCAACGGCTATTGTCATTCCAGCTGTTGATAGCATACCTACAGATGCTAATGCAATTCCATAAATTCCTGCAATAGAATAGGCTATCAATATTCCAAGGGACATAACAATTATAGGCCATAATGTAGATTTCATCCCAACTGCAAGACCTGATATTATAGTAGTAGCAGGTCCTGTTTCAGACTGATATGCAATTTTTTTAACATGAGAATAATCACTAGATGTATATATTTCAGTTAACTGCCCTATACATGTTCCAACTATTATACCTATTAACACCACCCAAAATCCCTTTAAGTCTCCTAATAAATTATTTGATAAAAAGAATCCGAAAGCCATAGTTAAAATTGATGATATATAAGTTCCCATCTTAAGCGCCTTATGAGGATCACTATTTTCATCTGCTTTTACAAAGAATGTTCCTACTATACTTCCTATTATCCCCCCAGCAGATAATAATAGAGGAAATATAGCTCCATTTATACCGTATGCTATAAGCCCAAGTGTTATAGCAGCTATTAATGATCCTACATATGATTCAAATAAATCAGCACCCATACCCGCAACATCGCCTACATTATCTCCTACATTATCGGCTATAACAGCAGGATTTCTAGGATCATCCTCTGGTATTCCGGCCTCTACTTTACCCACAAGATCCGCTCCTACATCAGCAGCCTTTGTATATATACCTCCTCCAACACGTCCAAATAAGGCAAGTGAAGAAGCTCCAAGACCGAACCCTGTAAGTATCTTTGCTGATTCAGATGGATTATTTCCTAATTTATAAAGAATTAAAAATAAAAATCCAATTCCCAAAATTCCAAGACCTACTACTGTCATTCCCATTACAGCACCACCAGAAAATGCAATACTTAATGCCTTATTCATTCCCTGTTCTTTAGCTGCATTTGCAGTTCTTACATTTGCTTTTGTTGCAACTTTCATTCCAAAAAAACCTGCTAATGTAGAAAATAAAGATCCTACTAAAAAACAAAATGCAGTAAGCGGGTTTATAAATAAATATAAAACTATAAATATAGCTGCTACAAATAAAACTAAGGTCTTATATTCTCTAGTTAAAAAAGCCATGGCACCTTCTTGTATGTATGAAGAAATTTCCTTCATTCTGTCAGTACCAACCTCTACTCTATTAATTTTATTCGCTAGTATAAATGCAAACAACAAGGCTATAATACCTGAAATTGCTGCAATCCCTGAATATGAGATCATTCCAACAACCTCCCCTTTAAAATTTATTTTAGCTTTTAAATAGCTATATTAGTTTTATATTATTTTATTCGTACTATTATGATATATATTTTCATTAGACATAAAGAAATGACGCTTATTAAAATATCTTTAAGATATTTTAATAAGCGTCATTTCTTTATTAAAAGTTATAAAAAATTATTGTATAGCAACAAGTGCTAATGCCACTATTATAAATAAAGTTGCAAAAACAGATGTTATTTTTGAAAACACAGCATCTAAACCTCTTGCTTTAGTTCCCATAACTTGTTCTGCTCCTCCCGCTATACTTCCAGAAAGACCTGCACTTTTTCCTGATTGAAGTAATACACTTACAATCAATATTATACTACTTATAAGCTGAATTACCATTAAAAAAGTTTTCATACTACACCCCCTTAAGTTTAAGGTAAATTAATATAGTTAGTTTAACATATATGAATTAATCATTCAATAAAAAATTCGTCTACTCGCTACGTACTAACTAATGTGCCCAACTAGTCTTACGTGCTCCGTTGATTAAAATAGTTGATACTACGTAAATAAAAATAGGAAGGATATATCCTCCCTATAATTTTTAGATTATTTTAAGTTAAAGAAAGCTTTCATCCCAGGGAATTGAGCTACATCTCCAACTATTTCTTCAATTCTTAATAATTGATTGTATTTAGCAACTCTATCAGTTCTACAAGGAGCACCAGTCTTAATTTGTCCTGCATTAAGTGCAACAGCTAAATCAGCTATAATAGTATCTTCAGTTTCTCCTGATCTATGAGATATAACAGCTGTGTATCCAGCTCTATTAGCCATTTGTATAGCATCTAAAGTTTCAGTTATAGTTCCTATTTGATTAAGCTTTATAAGTATAGAATTTGCTATACCATTTTCTATACCTTTTGATAATCGCTCAGTGTTAGTAACGAATAAATCATCTCCAACTAATTGAATCTTGTTACCTAATTTTTCAGTAAGTAACTTCCATCCATCCCAATCATCTTCATCTAATGCATCTTCAAGAGATATAATTGGATATTTTTCAACTAAGCTAGCATAGAAGTCTACCATTTCTTCAACAGATAATTCTCTTCCTTCTCCAGCTAATACATACTTCTTAGTTTCTTTGTTATAGAACTCTGTAGCTGCTGCATCTATAGCTATTTTAATATCTTTTCCTGGCTCATATCCAGAAACCTTAACAGCTTCAACTATTACTTGTAAAGCTTCTTCATTTGATGCTAGGTTTGGAGCAAATCCTCCCTCGTCACCTACTCCAGTTCCAAGTCCTTTTTCTTGTAATACTTTCTTTAAGTTGTGATATATTTCAGCACACATTCTTAAAGCTTCTTTGAAACAACAAGCTCCAACAGGCATTATCATAAATTCTTGGATATCAACGTTGTTATCAGCATGCTCTCCACCATTTAATATATTCATCATTGGCACCGGAAGCTGTTTTGCATTTACTCCACCAATATATTGGAATAATGGTAATCCTAATTCTTCAGCAGCAGCTCTAGCTACAGCCATAGAAACTCCAAGAATTGCATTAGCTCCTAATCTACCTTTGTTATTAGTTCCATCAAGCTCTATTAAAAGATTATCTATTCCTACTTGATCAAATACATTCATATCTTCAAGCTCTGGAGCTATTATGTTGTTTACATTATCAACAGCTTTAGTAACTCCTTTACCTAAGTATCTTCCTTTATCCCCATCTCTAAGTTCAACAGCTTCAAACGCTCCCGTAGAAGCTCCAGATGGAACTATTGCTCTTCCTATTTCTCCACTTTCAAGCATTACTTCAACCTCAACAGTTGGATTTCCTCTTGAGTCTAATATTTCTCTAGCGTATACTTCTTGAATAAAACTCATATTTGTTTCTCCTCTCTAAATTAACAAATTTATTGTAGTATTTTTATATTTTACTTTTTTATAAGAAGACTGTCTCCAGTCATTTCCTCAGGTTTTTGTACGTTCATAGTATCAAGTAAAGTAGGAGCCAAATCGCAAAGTCTACCTCCGTCTTTTAACTTAACATCTTCATCCGTTATAAATATACATGGAACTTCATTTGTAGAATGTGAAGTAACTGTGTTTCCATCTTCATCACACATATATTCAGCATTTCCATGATCTGCTGTTATTATAGCATTTCCACCTAATAAAACTATTTTATCTATAATTTTTCCAAGACATTCATCTATAGTTTCAACAGCTTTAACGGTAGCATCTATAACGCCTGTATGTCCCACCATATCTGGATTTGCATAATTTAAAACTATAAAGTCATACTTATGTTCATCAAGCCTTTGAAGTAAATTCTCTGTTACTTCATAAGCTGACATTTCAGGTTTTAAATCATATGTTGCAACCTTAGGAGATGGTATTAAACATCTCTCTTCTCCTTCATTAGGCTCTTCTACCCCTCCGTTAAAGAAGAATGTAACATGAGCATATTTCTCAGTTTCTGCAATTCTCAATTGCTTTATACCCTTAGAACTTAAATATTGACCTAATGTATTTATAAGTTTTTGAGGCTTAAATGCAACATTTACTTCTTTTATAGTTACATCATATTGAGTCATACAAACAAATACAGTATCTATATAGTCTCTTTTGAACCCATCAAACTCTCTTGAGGCTATACTTTTTGTTATTTGTCTTGCTCTATCTGGTCTAAAGTTAAAAAATACAATTGAATCATTTTCTTGTATTTTAGCTATCGGTTTATTATTTTCAAGTATTACAGTAGGAAGTACGAATTCATCAGTTTTATTATCATTATATGCTTTTTCAACTGCTTCTTTTGCACTATTTGCTATTTCTCCTTGAGATAAAACCATACTATTAAATCCAAGTTCGATTCTTTCCCATCTCTTATCTCTATCCATTGAATAATACCTTCCAGAAACAGTAGCTATTTTGCCTACACCTATTTCTTTCATGTAAGATTCTATTTCATCTATATATTTAATTGCACTTTTAGGATCTGTATCTCTTCCATCTAAGATTGCATGTAAATATACTTTATCAAGACCTTCTTTTTTTGCAAATTCTAAAAGTCCTTTTAAGTGGTTTATATGAGAATGTACTCCACCATCAGACAAAAGACCCATTATATGAAGACTTTTGTTGTTTTGTTTCGAATTATTCATAGCTTTTAATAATTCTTCATTTTCAAAGAAATCTCCATCTTCTATTGCTTTAGTTATTCTAGTAAGCTCTTGGTATACTATTCTTCCTGCTCCAATGTTTAAGTGTCCAACCTCTGAATTTCCCATTTGACCATTTGGAAGTCCAACGTATTCTCCACTTGTCTTTATTGAAGTACAAGGATATTTTTGTGCATATTTAATCATATTAGGCGTTTTAGCTTGCTTTATTGCATTTCCTAAATCTGAATTATTAATACCCCAACCATCTAATATGATTAAAGCTGTAGGCTTCTTCATGTCTATCAACTCCTTAGAAATTAACAAGTTCTACATAATCTTTTGGCTGAAGACTCGCTCCACCAACTAAAGCACCATCTATATCTGATTCGTTCATTATCTCTTCTACATTAGCAGGTTTAACACTTCCGCCGTATTGTATTCTAACTTCTTCTGCTGTTTGATCAGAATACACATTAGCCACAACATCTCTTATATAAGATATAACATCATTAGCATCTTTACTACTAGATGTTTTTCCTGTACCTATAGCCCATATTGGTTCATAAGCTATAACTATATCTTTTATGTCTTTTTCATGTATATTTACTAACGCTTCTTCAACTTGAACTTTAACTACATCCTTAGTTTTATCAGCTTCTCTTTGTTCTAAAGTTTCACCAACACAAATTATAGGATTTATTTTATATTCTAAAGCTTTTATAACTTTCTTGTTTACAGTTTCGTCAGTTTCATTGAAGTATTGTCTTCTCTCCGAATGACCTATTACAACATAGTCAATATCTAACTCTTTTAACATAAGAGGAGATATTTCTCCAGTGAAAGCACCTTTTTCTTCAAAATGCATATTTTGAGCACCAATCTTAATATTAGTATCTTTAGTAGCTTCTTTTAAATCTTTAAGTAAAGTGAAAGGAGCACAAATAACAGCTTCAACGTCAGTCCCTTTTATCTCAGATTTAATTTCATTTACAAATTCAACCGCTTCTTTTATTGTTTTATGCATTTTCCAGTTTCCTGCAATAATTGGTTTTCTCATAACTACACTCCCCTTTTAAATTATTTATTGTTTAAAGCGACTATTCCTGGAAGCTCTTTTCCTTCTAAGAATTCAAGTGAAGCTCCGCCACCAGTAGATATGTGAGTCATTTTATCTCCAAAACCTAATATATTTACAGCAGCAGCACTGTCTCCTCCACCAATTACAGTTGTAGCATCAGCATCCGCCATAGCTTTTGCAACTTCTATAGTTCCTTTTGCGAAGTTTTCAAACTCAAATACTCCCATAGGTCCATTCCATATAACTGTTTTAGCTTCTTTAACAGCATCAGCATATAATTTTGCAGTTTTAGGTCCTATATCAAGTCCCATAAATCCTTCTTTTATGTTCTGATCTTCTGTAACAACAGGAGCTGTTTCTTTATCAAACTTTTCTCCAGTAACGTGATCAACTGGAAGTAATAATTTAACTCCCTTTTCTTCTGCTTTTTTAACCATTTCCATTGAATAATCCATTTTATCTTCTTCAAGTAAAGAAGTTCCTATTTCATATCCTTGTGCTTTTAAGAATGTGTAAGCCATTCCTCCACCGATTATTAAAGTATCTACTTTTTCAAGTAAGTTGTTTATGACATTTATCTTATCAGAAACTTTTGCTCCTCCAAGTATAG
Source organism: Tepidibacter mesophilus (assembly GCF_002724055.1). GTDB lineage: Bacteria > Bacillota > Clostridia > Peptostreptococcales > Peptostreptococcaceae > Tepidibacter_A > Tepidibacter_A mesophilus. Next base: position 74,595 of record NZ_BDQY01000015.1, read on the forward strand.
CTACAAAAGGTCTTATTGGAGACTCAACAGCTTCTCCTAAGAATTTTAATTCTTTTTGAATTAAGTATCCACATACGCTAGTTTCTACAAATTCAGTAACCCCAACAGTAGAACAATGGGCTCTATGTGCAGTTCCAAATGCATCGTTTACGAATACGTCAGCTAAAGATGCTAATTCTTTTGAGAAGTTTTCTTCGTTTTTAGTTTCTTCTTTTCTATATCTAGTGTTTTGAAGTAAAACTACATCTGAGTTTTTCATATCATCAACTGATTTTTTAGCATTTTTTCCTACAACATTATCATCCGCTGCAAATACAACTTCTTTATTTAACATTTCTGATAATCTCTTAGCTACAGGCGCTAAAGAAAGCTCTGGCTTAGCTTCCCCTTTTGGTTTTCCTAAGTGAGAACATAAAATAACTTTTGCTCCATTTTCTATTAAGTATTTTATAGTAGGTAAAGCACCAACTAATCTGTTCTCATCAGTTATAGCTCCATCTTTTAAAGGTACGTTAAAGTCGCATCTTACTAATACTTTTTTTCCGTTCACATCTATATTTTCTATACTCTTTTTATTTAACATCGACATATTATACAACTCCTTTTCGCTAAAAGTATATCATATTTTCATAAAAATGCTATACTTTTTATGTTTAAATTTAAATATAAAAAGTCCTGAGTCCGTAGTATACACTACAAACCCGGACTTGTTTAAAACTCAAATTATAATATTATTTAGAAAGATTTACGAAATGTTGTAAAGTTCTTATTAATTGAGCTGTATATGACATTTCATTATCATACCAAGAAGCAACTTTAACTAATTGTTCCCCATTAATCTCCATAACCTTAGTTTGAGTAGCATCGAATAACGATCCGAAGTGCATTCCAATTATATCAGATGATACTATTGGCTCTTCAGTATATCCATATGACTCATTAGAAGCAGTTTTCATAGCTTCATTAATTTCTTCTGCAGTTACATTATTTTCAAGTGTACAAACAAGTTCAGTTAACGAACCAGTTATAACTGGTACTCTTTGAGCTCCTCCATCTAGTTTACCTTTAAGTTCTGGTATAACAAGACCTATAGCCTTAGCAGCTCCTGTTGATCCTGGAACTATGTTAGCTGCAGCAGCTCTAGCACGACGAAGGTCTCCTTTTCTATGAGGTGCATCTAATGTGTTTTGATCATTAGTGTAACCATGTATAGTAGTCATTAATCCTTTTGTTACCTTGAACTTATCGTTTAATACTTTAACCATTGGTGCTAAACAGTTAGTAGTACAAGAAGCTCCTGATATAACTGTTTCTGATCCATCTAATATATCATGATTAACATTGAATACTACAGTCTTCAAATCACCTGTTGCTGGCGCAGATATAACAACTTTCTTAGCTCCAGCTTTAATGTGTCCTTCTGCTTTTCCCTTATCAGCAAAGAATCCTGTACACTCAAGTACTACATCTACTCCCATTTTACCCCAAGGTAAGTTTTCTGGATTAGCTTCAGCAGTTACTTTTATTTCTTTTCCGTTTACAACAAAAGCTCCTTCTTTAACTTCTATTTCCCCATTGAAACGTCCTTGAGCTGAATCATACTTTAATAAGTGTGCTAATGTTTTAGCATCTGTTAAGTCATTTATTGCAACCACTTCAAATTCTGACTTGTCAAGCATTAATCTTAAAGCCAATCTTCCTATTCTTCCAAATCCATTAATAGCAACTTTAATCATGTTTCATTCCTCCTGGTTAATTTATATTTTAAATTGTGAAATAATTTATATGGTTAAATTATTTCACATATTTTATTTGCAGCACCTTCATCAGTAACTAACACTAAATCCTTTTTTATCTTTGATATAGCAAGTATAGCATCTGCTTTTCTACTTCCTCCAACTATTCCTATAGTATTTTTTATTGATTTGAAATTTTCAAGTTTTATGCCTATAGTACTAGTCTCGTATATTATTTCACCTTCTCTATTAAAGTAATATCCAAAGGATTCACCCACAGCTCCTTTTGACATTATATAATTATACTCAGAGTCAGGCATCTTTCTTCTTCTAGCCATATCATCTGCTCTTCCCACACCAAATACTAAAACATCTACATTTTGTATATGGTTTAATGTTTGGTTTATCTCAGGCTCTGATATCAAGCTATTTAAAGTTTCTTCGGTTACATTATCAGGAACATGTAAAAGCTTATAGTTTCCTCCAAGCTTCTTCCCAAGTATTGCAGCTATGTTATTTGATTGTATTTCTACCTCTTTGCCAAGTCCTCCTCTAGCTGGAACTACCAAAATATTTTCATATTTTTTTGTTTCATGACAGCAATTAGCAAACTCAAGCATAGTATTTCCACCAGTTACTCCTATTATATAGTCATTTTTTATTATGTTAGTAAGATATTTGTAAGTTGCTTTACCTATATCTTTTATAACAAGAGAGTCCTCATCAGCATTTCCAGGTAGTATTATAACTTTTTTTATACCTAGTTTTTTCTTTATTTTCTCTTCCAACTCAGAAATACCCATTATTTCACCCATAAATATCTTCAAGTCATTAAGAAGATTAATCCCATTTTCATTTATACTCATTCCAGAAGTATATATGTTTATAAGATCTTGTTTTTTTAAAAATTCAACCTCTGATCTTACTACTCTTTCACTTAAATCTAGTTTATTTGAAAGAGATCTTCTTCCTATGGATTCATTTAATGCTATCTGATTTAATATTTTGTATCTTCTATACATAATATCTAAAACTTCAGGCATTATTTTCTTTTGAAGTTGTATCAAATTTTTCATAATCTTATACCTCTTAGGTTTTTTAAGTCCCTATGTTTATTTTACGTCCCTATATCTTCATTTTTTTGGCGGGATCTAAAAAGTCCCTATGATTTTTTTTAGTCCCACCGCTTAATTTAATTCTATACCAACATAGAAATTTTTTCAATATTTTTTTGAAATAATATTATTTTTTTTATTTTATTTTTTAATTTTAATTAAAATTCTTTCCTCTTAGAAGACGAACCTATTCCTAATTCTTCCCTATATTTTGCAACAGTTCTTCTAGATATATTTATATCCTTCTTTTCTAATAAAGTGCATATTTTAGAATCACTATATGGTTTTTTCTTATCTTCAGAATTTATTATTTCCTTTATTATATTTTTTATACTAGTAGATGCTATATCTTCTTGTTGCTTTAACCCACTACTGAAGAAATATTTTAGTTCAAACATCCCATGTGGCGTCAAAATGTATTTTCCATTTACACCTCTACTAACTGTTGATTCATGTATTTCTAAATTTTGAGCTATATCTTTTAATATTAAAGGTTTTAGATACTTATTTCCATTTTCAAAGAATTCATATTGGTATTTTACTATTTCTTTCGAAATTCTAAGTATTGTATTTTTTCTACTTTCTATATTTTTTACCAAATTAAATGCAGAGTTTAATTTTTCTTTTATATACTGTTTCGCATTTTCATCATCTTGAGAACTTTTTAATATTTCTTCGTAAAATTTATTTATTTTTATATGAGTAGTATTTTTTTCATTTAAATATACCTCATATTCTCTTCCTATTTTCTCAACTATAACATCTGGTGTTATATAATTATTTTTAGAAGACGTATATTTATTTCCAGGCTTTGGATTTAACTTTTTAATTATATTTATTACTTCAATACATTTTTCCATGTTTATCCTATATTTTTTACATACTTCTTTATATTTTTTATCTGCTAGTAATTTTAAATCATTTTCGATAATATTTTCCAATAAATCATCTTGTATATTTTTTTCTTTTAATTGAATAATCAAGCACTCTTCTATACTTCTAGCTCCTATACCACTTGGTTCAAGAGTTTGGACTACTTTTAGATTTTTTATTAAATTTTCTTTAGTTGTTTTTAATATGTTTGCTATTTCTTCTATATCACTTTTAAAATATCCTTGATCATCTATTGAGTCTATTATGTATTCAACTATTTCTTTATCTTTTTTGTTTAGATTGTAATAATTTATTTGATTTTTCAAATATTCATATAAATTCATATTATATTTAATCATATTTTCTATATTGTAATCTTCATTGTCATAATTAACTGGATTTGTTTGATTATAGGTTCTATTGTTAATATTATTTATATATTTTTCCCAATCTATTTTATCGTTTTTATCTATTTCTATAACAGGATTTTCTTCTCTCTCTTTAGATATAACTTCTTCCAAATCGTGGGTGCTCATGTTCAATATATCTAAAGATTGTTTTAATTGTTTTGTAAGCACTAGTTTTTGACTTTGATTTAATTCTAAACCAAAATTTATTTTCATAAAAATCCATCCTTTACGTTAAACTCTTATTAATATTCTTATTATATCAAAAAAAATTTATTTAATTTTGATTTAATATTTAATAATTTAATTTTATTTAAATTTAATATCCATTTATTTATTTTTTTTCAAGTTTTTAATATATATATTTTAATATATAATCTACTTTTTTTGACATACTAATTAAAGGTTCAACATTGTTTTGCTTTTAATAAGGAGGTTCTATAATGAATAAAAAATTTAAATTTCATATTTTAAGCGTTGTATTTTTATTGATATTTAGCTGTGCAAGCATATCTTATGCCGATACCGTTTATACAGTGGTTAAAGGTGATAGTATGTGGAAAATTGCTGTAAGATACGAAATTGGATTATCCGAAATAATAAGTGCGAATCCACAGATTAAAAATCCCGCGCTTATATATCCGGGAAATAAACTTACTATTCCTCAAATCAATGATGTAAAAGCTATTGAAAATGAGGTTGTAAGGCTTGTAAATGTAGAAAGATCTAAAAATGGTTTAAGTCCACTTACTCAAAACTGGGAACTATCAAGAGTTGCAAGGTATAAATCTCAAGATATGATCAATAAAAACTATTTTTCTCATACATCGCCAACTTACGGAAGTCCATTTGATATGATGAAAAACTTCGGTATAAAATACTCAACTGCAGGAGAAAACATAGCTTATGGTCAAAGAACAGCAGCTGAAGTTATGAATTCTTGGATGAATTCTCCAGGACATAGAAAAAATATATTATCTCCTAATTTTACTCAAATAGGAGTAGGTCTTGCTACTAAATCTAATGGAACTAAGTATTGGACACAAATGTTTATAAGACCTTAAAAAATCTTAATGAATTTTAATTTTGTACTTTAAGCAAAAATAAAGGGTATTAAAATACATTTTAATACCCTTTATTTTATAAATCCTATTCTATCTCAAATAAATTTATATACGTATTATTTACTACTATTATTACTAATTACAACTACCCATTATAATCATTTCAGTACATGTAACCAACTTCATGTTATTAGCCTAATAAGAAGTTGGTATTATGAATAATGGGCAGTTGCAATCAAACTAAAATACTTGATATTTGCTCCTAGTTTTTGAGTACACTCACTAATTTTAAATTAATACCTACTTGAACATAATTCTAATTTTATGCCTCAAATATAATTATAAAATACTACTGTACTTATTTCCCATATTCTTTTGATATACGGATCTTAACTTATCACTTTTTTCCTTATCCATGTCTTTTTTTCTTATTAAAGATGCTTGGTTCATATTAAAATAACTTATAAAATAATCTTTCGACTCTAATACTTGATAAAATTGGCTATACTTAATCTTAGATTCACCTTCAAATACCGTACTTTTTATTATTAAAAAATCCTCATAAAAATCCAATGTTTCTTGTGAATTAAATACTCCCGTCTTGTCTGTTTTTATTCTTTGTTTATTTTTTCTTTCAACTTTAAAAATTATTACAAAAACAGCTACAATCGTTAATACCATCCAAAATATAAAAAATTTTATTATGTTGAATTGATGTTCACTATAAGCTAGGAATATAGCCATTAAAGCAGATAAGAAAAGTATAAATGGAATTATTATTTTACTTCTTAAAAATGTGGCAATATATAAAAATTTATGGTAGTCTTCTTTTTCCATAGATGTTTTTACTGTAAATAGTTTATTGTCATTCATATCCACCTCTCCATTCAATTCACTTTTATTTTAATTTATATAATATTTCTTTAAAAAGTATTAATTCTATCCTTGTTCTACAATAAAAGCTCTATACCAATTCAATATTTATATTTACTACTCTAATTGTTGCTTTTTACTATGTAGTTTATGATAATGGGAACTTCTATTACTCCTTCTATATTTTGGTTCAACATAAAGATAATTTTTTAGCCCTTATTTTTGTGTTCTCTATATTCCTCAAGTTCTTTTATCTCCGTAGCTTTAATATTGTCAAATTCTTTTCCAAGCATACCGTCTGGTATTTTACGTTCATCTAAAAAAGTTTGATGTAATAAGTTCCAGTATTTTAACCGAATACTTCTAAGTTCTGGATCTTTTATTCGGCTTATTTCTTCATTATTAAGGATTTCTTTAAATTGTTCTTCTTCACTTAAATAGTCATTATTACTCATAGTTCTACCTCCTTAACATTCTTCAAATTATTAGTTCTACTTTTCCAATAATCAACTTAACTACCTACTTATAGATATTATTCATAGTGTTAATTTTAATCATATAGGTAAATTACACCATAGAAATTAATCAAAAGGACTTTGAAGAAAAGCAGAATTTATAACAAACGAAATACAGAAGTGGGGGTAACAGATAAAAAGGTAAATTACCCTCCACTTTAACTTTTAAAAGTAGATATTCCAAAATATAAACAATTAAATGTTAGATAATTTTCATATACCTTCTACTATGAAACTTAGATTGTATTGTTCAAATACACGTTAAAAAACTTCTTTTGTTTGACCGTAGGGAGTTTAAGAAGTTTTAGTATATTTGATAAGATACAATCTATAGTTTTATTAGAAGGTATATTAATTATCGGTATTTAATTGTTTATATTTTGGGGCAAAAAAATAGACCTTAATCAAAATTAAAATCTATTTTTATTTACCTTTAATCAGCACATCTTTTCTGATTTATAATAATCTATCTAACCCTTGTTTTAAATCACCAATTATATCTTCTACATTTTCAAGTCCTACTGATAATCTTACAAGTCCATCACTTATTCCTGCCTGCATTCTTTCTTCAGGAGTATAAGGAGAATGAGTCATAGATGCTGGATGTTGAATTAAAGTTTCACAATCACCTAAGCTAACTGCTAATGTACAAAGTTCAAGACTGTTTATGAATTTTATACCTTCAGCTATTCCACCCTTAACTTCAAAAGCTATCATAGCACCTGGCATGTCCATTTGCTTTTTAGCTATCTCATATTGTTCATGCTCTTCAAACCCTGGATAATATACTTTCTCTATAGCTTTGTGGTTTTTTAAGAACTTCGCAACTTCCATTGCATTTTCACAGTGTCTTTGCATTCTCACATCTAAAGTTTTTAATCCTCTTATTATTAAATAAGCATCAAATGGACTAAGAACAGCTCCCGTCATATCCTTTACTCCAAATAATCTAACATTATTTATAAATTCTTGCTTCCCTACTACAAATCCGGCTATAACATCGCCATGGCCATTTAAATACTTAGTGGCAGAATGAACTACAACGTCAGCTCCAAGTTCAATCGGTCTTTGAATGAAAGGCGTACAGAATGTATTATCAATCATTAACATACAATCTTCTTTCTCATGAGTAACCTTAGCTACTTCTTCAATATCAACGACCTTTAAATTTGGATTAGCAGGCGTTTCTATGTACACAACTTTAGTATTATCCTTCATAGCTTTTCTAATATTATCTGCATTAGATGCATCTACAAAAGTAACCTCTACTCCAAATCTTGTAAGTCCATGATTTAAGAGTGCAAAAGTACATCCATATAAAGTTTCATCGGCAACAATATGGTCTCCAGCTTTTAAAGCTGTCCAAAGTGCAGATGATATAGCCCCCATTCCAGAAGCTGTAGACATACAAGCTTCACCATTTTCAAGTGCAGCTACCTTATCTTCTAATTGTGTAGAAGTAGGATTGCCAAGTCTTGTATATATATATCCCGGCTCCTCAAGTGCGAATCTTCTTCCACCTTGCTCTGCATTATCAAATACAAAAGTAGATGTTTGATATATAGGAGTAGTTAAAGCTCCTGATACAATATCTTTCTTATGACCAGCGTGAATAGTCTTTGTAGAAAAACCAGCTTTTTTTAAATTATAATTACTCATATTATATCCCCTCCATGTAATATTTTACATGTTAATTCATTTACTTACAAGGGAATTAGTATGTATTTTTAGATTTTTTTAAATTTTTCGAATTTTGTCGAAATATAAGAACCAGATAGAAAAATTCTATCTGGCTCAATATTTACTATTATATACTACTTATAAGTTTCTTTAAATCTACCTCATCAAACTGATGACTTGTATTACAGAAATGACAAGTAAGTTCTGCTTTTTTATCAGTTTCAAGTATCTCTTCTAAATCCTTCTTACCTATACTCATTAAAGCTCTTTCTAATCTCTCCTTACTACAATCACATTCAAATCCAACCTCATATTTATCAAGTATCTCATGATCAAGACCATTAAGTACTATATCTAATATATCCTCTGGCATTTTTCCATCAGCTATTAAAGTTGATATAGGCTTCATATCAGATAGATTCTTCTCTAATATTTGTATACTTTCCTCACTAGCATCAGGAAGAAGCTGAATTATAAATCCACCAGATGCTTTTATAGAATAATCTGTATCAACCAGCACGCCTAAAGCTATTGCAGATGGTTGCTGTTCTGAATACATATAATATGCAGTAAAGTCCTCTGCTATTTCTCCATTTACCAAAGGATACGAACCTATGTATGGCTTTTTAAGACCTAAGTCCTTTATAACAGTTATAGTTCCCTGAGTTCCAACAGCAGCCCCAACATCAAGCTTACCAGCATATTTAAGAGGAACATCAACAAAAGGGTTTGATACATATCCCTTTACCATTCCCTTTGAGTTACTAACTATAACTATATTTCCTAAAGGTCCATCACCCTTTATCTGAACTGTTAATTTATCATTTTCATTTTTCATCATAACACCCATCATAGATGTTGCAGTTAATGTTCTTCCAAGTGCAGCACTTGCAACTGGAGTTGTATTATGTATCTTTCTAGCAGTCTCTACCATATCAGTAGTATATGCAGCAAAAGCTCTTATACTGTGATTTCCAGCACTGGCTCTAATTATAAAATTTTTCATATTTGCCTCCTTATGAATATTGTCTATAATTGAAACTATTATAGTTTCTTATATCAAAAATCCCTGATATTTATTGTATCAGGGAAAAAGTATAGCATCCAAATAATAAGCAGTCAATTATGTCTATTATTTTTTACACACAAAAAATACTCTCTCGGTTTCTTCATCTGCTTCGGAAAAAGTAAAATCCTTATACACATTAATGTATTCAAATCCTGATTTTTTTAGCATCTTTATTATTTCATGATTTTTATAAGCTCTTTGATAGTGAGTTTCTTCAAATTTTTGATAATATTCTCCGTTTCGTGTAAAAAAAGCTAGATTCATCTCTACCATATCACTCTCATCATCAAAATAGTTTTCCCAAATATAAGTTATATCTTCTCTATTTTCTCCAAAAGTATTGTTACCAAGTATATTTGATAATTTATTATATGAACTTATATCAAATATAAATACACCTTTTTGTTTAAGCAATCCATATACATTGTCGAATATACTCTGTATGTCTTCATTTTCTAATATATAATTAAACCCATCACATGCACATAAAACACAATCTAAATTATAAATTTCAAAATCAAGTTCAGTCATATCTTGATTTAAAAATACAACTTCTATACCTTTATCTATACACTTTTCTCTTGCTACACTAAGCATCTCCTCAGATATATCAATTCCTAAAATATCGTAATTTTTTTTAGCAAAAGGTATAGTCAAATTACCTGTTCCACATGCAAGCTCAAGTATATTTTTAACCTGTACATCTTCTTTTTTTATTATTTTTTCTATATATTCTACCCATTTATCATAATCTACATTATCCATTAAATTATCGTATATGAATGCGAAATCGTTATACTGCATAATCTTCTCCTATTTCTTTTTCTTATTTTTTTTCCTAGCTGTGAGCATTCCACCAATTCTTCCAGCTTCCTTGGCTGTAAGCCCTGCCCAGCCTTGTTCATTTATCTTATCCATAAGCCCTATTTCACTGGCAATTTCATATTTCATTATATCATTTTCTGTAACTATTTTCTTCTTTTTATTTTTATCCATAACCAAACCTCCTTTTCACTTATTTTTACCATGTTTTCTCAAAATATTCTTCGACATTTTTTTACTTTTTTCTTGATTTTTATTGTATACAATGATACAATATATTTCGTTGTGAAATAATATTATTTTCCCACTCCCCCTTTAGTATAAGAAAGAGGTCAGCTAAATAGCTGACCTCTCAGTTTGAAGACAAAACTTATGTACTTAGCTATGCTATGCATAAGTTTTTCTTTATTTTTCCATAAATTGTATGAGGAATAGCTTTTATTTGTACAAACATACTCAAAAACAGCCTTTCAGGAGACTTATTCCATATCCAAAGGGCTAACTTTTTTAAATTGAGACATGTGAAAACAAGCAAAGCTTGCATTTTATTTTTTTTAAGACCTTTAAGTCTCGTATAAC